>JANKMT010000001.1:1196655-2152501 GCA_024650005.1 Candidatus Bathyarchaeota archaeon
CAGATGCAATTGATTTTTTGCGGAGATGCGACACGACCCAACAAGCAGAAGAAATAATTTGCTATATGAAAAAAAGGCAAGAAATTAGTCCAGATTATGCTGCAAAACTTCTAAAACAACTCAAATCTAAAGGTGTAAGAAGTTTTGGAGCAAAAAAAGGGGATGACTATTACCTGCGAGAAGATGGCTTCTAAATAATAAAATAGAAAAAAGAGTTACAAAAACAAAGGGATTTTCTTAAGAGTAAAAGCTTTCCGTAGGTTCAGCGTTTCAAGTTTATTTCAATTGTTGAAACATTTCTTGTTCCATCTTCGCGTTGTAGTTCTTCGGTTCCAATTTCAATTTGTTCAACTTTTAGGTCTTTCATGAATTTTCGTCGAACAATTTCTACAACATCGATAGCGGTGGTTATTGCTTTACCTCTAGCCTTCAAGTTGACAATTTTGGTGTTAGATTCGTTGAAGTGGGTAATTACAGCCAGAACATAGCTCATTGCGGGTTTTGTTCCAACATAGATTGTATTTGGATCTTTTGACAGGTAGACACCTCCATTTTTTATTTGTTTAGTTTACTACTTGGTCTTATTTTTTGGAATCAGATTCATAATATTGAACCTGTTTCCATTCTTTGTTATGGTGTTTACCTTTTTAATTTTTGGCATAAAATTAGGATTGAAAAGTTTTTGTTTCATTAAAAACATACAAAAATAGTTAATTGGAGCTAACCAACATGAAACTTGCCCTGATTTCCGTTCACAACAAAACAGGAATAGTTGATTTCGTTAAAGAACTCAACAAACTAGGATTTGTAATTATTTCTACAGATGGAACACTAAAAATCCTAAAAGAAAATGGGATACAAAACGTCAAACACATTTCTGACGTAACTGATTTCCCAGAGATACTTGAAGGAAGAATTAAAACATTACACCCAAAAATGTTGGCAGGCATACTAGCAGTTAGAAACAACAAAAAGCACATGAACGACTTAAAGAAGTTCAAGATAGACACGGTTGATTTGGTTGTTTGTAATTTGTATCCCTTTGAAGAAGTAACAAAAAAAGGAGCAGACATTAAAACTGCATTAGAAAATATTGACGTTGGCGGGGTAACCATGATTAGAGCAGCGGCCAAAAATTTTGAGAACGTGATTGTGGTTGTTAATCCCGATAGATACAGCCAGATTCTGGACGAATACAAACATAAGGGTGACGTTACTGTTGAAACCCGAAGAGTTTTGGCGGTTGAGGCGTTCAAAGAAACTTCAAGATATGATTCAGTAATTTGGGCATTCTTAGAAAACGTAATGATTTAGCAGGTTTATATCTGGCTGTAAAGAAGTAACTTGTTGAGAGGCAGAATCCATGATTATGTTCGCATGTTACGGGGGAGTGGGTGACATTGGAGGCAACAAAATCCTTGTTAAAATGGGCAAGGGCTCAATTTTTCTTGATTTTGGTTTATCCTACACCGAAGAAGGACTGTTTTTTGAAGAATTTTTACAGCCCAGGTCAGGATGCAAAATACACGATTTACTAAAACTGGGTATGCTCCCAAACATCAACGGAATTTACAGGCAAGATGCATTATGTCCAAACGATTTTGAAAATTACAATATTCGCGCAAAAGAGTTCTGGAAACTTAACATTCAAAGTTTTGAAGAGGCAAAACAAAAGGGGTCCTGGCATCCTGACGCCTTATTCATTTCCCATGCACACCTTGACCATTGTGGATATGCACCGTATTTGGGGGCTTTTCCGTTTTTGTGTTCCGAAACTTCACAAAAATTAATGGATGCCATAGCAGAAATTGGTAACTTGCAAAGTTTAGATAAACAGTTAACAGTTACAAAAAACCGAAAAATGGGGGAATTAAAAACAGGTTATTTTCCAGGGGAAACAAAAGTTGATTACGCAAAAGAAGAAATAAAACGAGAATTTTGCAATCTAGAACACAAAAAGCCCCAACCAATCCAAAATGAGTTAACAGTTACAGCCTATAATGTGGACCATTCGATACCGGGAGCGATGTCGTGTCTTGTTGAATCCAAGGATAGTCAAGTGCTATATACTGGTGACATTCGTTTTCATGGAAAATCCGGCTACAATTTAGGAGATGAACTGGATGGACTTGGACCGGATGTAATGTTTTGTGAAGGAACCCGCATCGACAAAACGGAACCTGATAACGAAAAACAGGTAGAATCCGACCTTACCGACATTTTTTCTGAATCTCATGGTTTGGTCATGGTTGGCTTCACATGGAAAGACATTGACAGATATGAAACAGTAAGGGATGCCGCTCTAAAAAGTGGAAAAATTCCAGTTTTTGACCCTCGTTTAGCTTATCTTCTGGCGAGGTTAGGCAGAAACGTGTATGATGAAGGGGCAAGTGTATTTTTGGAACGTTGTGGTTCAATGCTTTATTCTCCGGGAGATTATAGTAATTACAAACATAAGGTTGGAGACATGGCGCTTTCCCAGTGGAGTAACAAACGAGACAACATAAACGTGGACTTAAAACATCTAGAGAAAGGAATTGACGCCATCGAACTCAACAAAAATCCTTCAGGTTATATTTTGCATTTGGACTATTTTAGGTTCAAAAACATTTTAGATATTAATCTTCCAGAAAACTCGGTTTTCGTACGGGCACAGTGTGAACCATTTAATCCAAGAATGGAGCTGTCTCAAGATCGGATGATACGGTGGTTAAAGCACTTCAAAATTAATGCCAAAAACGAATATTTACCGTATCAGATTCATGCAAGCGGTCATGCTTCAGGTCCAGAAATACAAGAAATGATAAACAAAATCAAACCAAAGCTTTTGATTCCAATTCACACAACAAAGCCTGAAGTGTTCAAGAATCCAGCAGGAAAAGTTCACATTCCCGCGAAGGGGATTGAAATAAGTTTGTGATAATGTTTTTTAGACGCCACAAGGTTGTTTACTTGGGAGATGAACATTTTGAGTGAAGACTATTCGTTAACTGAACTTAACAGACCAGACTGGAACAACATGACTGTAATGTCAAAAAAACACACCCCCATTATTGAAGCACCCAGCAAAGTGAAAGCTGATGAGCCCTTTGCAGTAAAAATCAAAGTTGGGGGCATCGATGGGGTTGAACATCCTAACACTTTGAGCCACTGGATAAACTGGATTGCCCTTTATGCAGGAAAAAGACTGATTTCTAAAATTGATTTTGGTGCCGAATTGTCAGATGGCTACGTTGTAACTATTAATGTGTCCCTAAAAGAGTCAGCTAACCTGCATGCACAAGAGTTCTGCAACTTGCATGGAGTCTGGGAAGGAAAAGCAGTAAAGGTTACTGTTCAGTAAAACAATACGCCTTAAAGCATCTTTTAAATTGGAGGTTAACCCCAAAAGGGCTTCACCTTCATTTTTTGTTTAATTAAGTTAACTGGGAACTTTTTTTCTGTTAAATTTTACAAAAAAGAAATAAAAATGCAGTTACAAGGAATTAAGATTAAAAATTGACAGATTCTAGATTAAAATCCAGATTATATACCCGCAGTGTATATATTTAACGGTACACTATGAGGGTTCATAGAATTCGCTGAAGAACTGCCGCCAAACATTGTGGCATTTTGTCGTTTGTTCTTAGTGTTCTACTTAAACAAGATTATGGATGAAACAGGGAGGTGTGTTGATAATTGTCTATGTCTGGAATTCAATTCAAAATGCAAAACCGACTCATCAGAAAATTTGAACAAGCAGGAGCTACATCCTTGGAAACAGCAGTTACTTTTCAAGAAGCTAACTTGGACGAACAAGAACAATATTGGCTAGACTATTTTGCAGGTTCTTTTCTTGGGTGTATAAAAAAGACCTGTGACCACAGGTATTACATCTAAACCTCATTTTGATAAAATAGTCTAAACTATGGTTTTTGTCGTTTTAAGTAAACAACAGTATACAAACTGCCTGTTTCTAAGCGAACATTTTGAACGCTTATCAACTCCCATCCTTCTGCCCCAAGGGCGTTCAATTCATCTTGTACATTTTGTATAACAGCATTCTTTTCTTGGGTACGACGATTAATACCAATCTTAGTCCGTAACGGAAGAACAATATATTCCCATTTTGTCAACAAATTACACCTACAAAACTAGAACCCAGTACATGTTAGTTAATGTATCCATCTTAAAAGATGACTGATTAATGGTTTAACCAAAAATTTTTGGACCAACCAAAATGTCACTAGACAAGTTCTGCTTCTGCGTTTAGAGAATCAGTTTTGGTTATAACTATGGTTTTGTTCTTTCCAAGGCTTGCGTGATTAATTAATACAAGGAATCCTTGTATTCGTGCGATGCCAAATCCAGTAGGTGTCGTGTCTGTTATGTCCACATTGTATTCATCTCCGATTTGAACGGGACATCTTACGGTATTTCTGTTTCTGGATTTAGCGTTTTTTTGACTTCTTTTCATTATTTTATCAACTATCTCAAAACTTCATATTATAATTATGATGCAATTGTACAATAAGATGACGCACTATTTACATTAGCTGTTTTGTCAGCGTCATGAATTTTTTCAATTAAATATTGTATCACGTATTGTCTTTGTGCATCTAAAGCAGGACAAAAACTCGTTGCCTCATTTTTCTTTAAATTAAATGTAATTTTCTTGATTTTTTTAATTATCCTATTTTCCATCTCAGCGTCTATCTTTAACTTTAACAATCGAATCCCTCATTTTCTAAAAGAACGCCCAAAATAGATATGTAACTAAGTTTTGAGGATCTTACTAAGAAAATTCTGCATTACGTTACAATTCACAGTTGCATATATATTGTTTGGGCATTAAAAAATGTCAAGATAGAAAACTGGATGACTTTTCTGTCCACCGTTAAATAATAATTAATCAATAATTCTGCATTTAAATGGATTCGGAATTAAACATGTTTATATGTAGCGATGACACTGATATCCTAAATTAGTTTATAAAGATTCTAGTTTTGTCATTTAATCGGAGGTGCGAAAGTTATGTCATATGGTAGACCAAGAGAAATGCACACTGCAGTTTGTGCTGAATGTAAAAAAGAATGTCAAGTTCCATTCAAGCCAGACGGAAGCAGACCTGTGTACTGCAGAGAATGCTACAGTGCAAAAAGACCAGCCCGACCAAGATATTAAACTATTAGTTTAATAACAATTTTTGAGTTTTTTTCACATTTTTCTTTTTTCTTGAAAAATAAATGGGTAGGTTAATAAACTACCAAAGAGTAATATTATAGGTAGAGACTTTTTTGTAAATTCGGACAAACTAAGTTTGTCGTTAATTTATAGCATTCTACTTGAAAACTATTTGATAAAGGAGGGAAAGAAAAAATTGTCTAAATATGGACTTGAATTTGAAATGGAACATAGAATTGTTCGGAAGTTTAAGAAAGCAGGTGCAACTTCGTTTGAAAGTGCAATTTCTGAAGAAGACGCCAATCTAGATTCACATGAACAATTTTGGTTAGAATATTTCGCTGGAATTTTTCTTGGAAAAATAAAGAAAACTAAAAATCATCTATACTATATTTAAATTGAATGGATTTCGGCTTTTTTAGCTTTAGCCTTTTAATTCAATTAAACGCTGGTTAACAGTGAATGCATCTACAAAACATCAACAACAGCAAATTGTTGCTGCTTCTTTGTAACAATAAAAAATCAAAACATTAACTCAAAAAATGTTAATTAAAAAAGTAAACAAGAACAATTTCATAAGAAATCGTTACTTTGGAGGAAATCAAGGCTTTTGAAAAAAACTTAATTTATCAAATTGCCTTTTTGACGGTTATTTTCCTCGTCTTGCCCATGCATTTTTCATGTTGAACATTATAGGTTCAGATGGAGTCCTTTCGCGTGGTTTACTTCTACGTTTAGAGAAACAACTTTTACAATAAACTGGTTTACCTTTTGTAGGTTCAAAAGGAACAGTAGTAGCGCTGCCACATTCAGTACATTTGACTTCATACATCTTCTTTTGAGACACGATATTCACCTCGGCATACATAGAAAAGGTTCCAGTTATTTTTGGCAGAGAAACTCCACCATAAACGAAACTCTTCAAATATACTAACAAATTCCCCTTTATAAATTAACGGAAAAATTCACAAACTAAAAACCAGATACCAGTTCTTTAGCATCTAAGGTTAGTTTTTTCAGCTCTTCTGCAGTTGGTTTTCCACGAATATCACCCATTCTGCCCTGTGTACTAAATTCTACTGAACCAATAAATTCACTTAGAACACACCATTCGTTCAATACTGTAAATCCCAAGTGTTCAAAAAACTGACCAGCATATAACGCTGCAGGCGTCGCTTCACGAAGGCCAGTGTGCGGACCAGAATAGGTACAAAATATTAAAGCATATTTTTCTGGAATTGTTGGTGAGGCTTTTTTGATTTGTTCTTGTTTTCTGTAAGCATCAAATTTTTTGAGCAAAAAATCTGCAACCGGTTTGGGAGGATGCCATTGATAAGAAGGAAAACCAACACAAACTAGGTCGTAATCAAAATAATCAACGTTTTCGGCTTCAGTTGTTTTCATTAATGAGACATTTAATCCAGCAGATTCTAAACCGTCTTTTATTGCCAAAGCAACTTTTTTCGTGTTTCCCGTTTTAGACCAATATAAAACCAAAGCACGCTTCAAAACAGTATCCCCAAGTTTAGACAACAAATGGAGAACCAGAAAACTGCATTAATTTACTGCGGATCTTCTAGGATTAACATAGTTATAGTGGATCGGACGTTAGTTAGGCTTCGTATTTTCCATGTGACTATGTCTTTAAGTTTTTCCATAGATTCTGCTTGAATTTTTGCGACTAAATCGTAAACTCCATAAACTGGAAAGATCTCTACAACAGAATCAAGTTTTTCAAGAGTTGCTGCGATGTCTTCCATGTTTTTTGGTTCCGTGTTAATCAGCACATAAGCCATAGCCATAACGATTGTCTCCACTCCTAGCTCTGAGGTTAATCCTAATAATAGTTTCTTTTTAACTGTACTTCAAGTGTTCAATACGGATCTTAAGACCAGAAACAGGATTGGGTTAATTTTTTAGGTATTCGGGCATCCGTTTTTGTATGCCACCATCTTTCATGCCCATAACAAACTCGATAACATCGTTAGGTTCGTTAAACCGTAATTTGGTTAGGCTCTGAAAACCCCAGTCAGAACATTTTATGCTAGAAATGGTAGATGCTGCACTAACAGATTTTGCAAAATCTTCTGTAATATTATAAGTTGCCAAAAAAGCGCCACACCAAACATCTCCAGCTCCAGTTGTGTCCACTATTTTATCAGAAGGCAAAGCCAACGCAGGAACCATCTGCATACCGATATCATCTGCACTGATTATTGCCCCCAAGGTTCCCAAAGTAACAATTAGTCGTTTAGCTTTCAGGAGCCTAACTGCAGAAGAAATAGCATCAGTTTCAGCTAATGCTTTAGCTTCCGTGTCATTTACAATAAAAAAATCCGCTTTTAAAGCGATATCCTTGAGGATTTTACGGTTTTTTCTACCCTCATTGATGTAACCAATCCAAGTGTTAACAGAAACTTTGGTTTCAGGAGAACTCTTTTTAATTTTATCTACCATTCGCGCAACCTTTGAAGGCGTCATGGGAGAAAGATGAAAAATACTCTTTTGTTTAACTTGACGGTTAGAAATTCGACGAGAAGTAATTCTTGAACCAGCCCCGTGCTCAACTTTAAGGTAATTTGCTTCCCATCGATGGTCATATTTGATGTGAAACCTTGTTGTAGGCGCATCATAGATTTTGATGTCTTTATGGGGTAAAAGATTCAGTTTAGCTAGAAACGGGTTATCTTTTCCAGTAGCAGAAATTAACGTGACATTTGACGATAAGGTTCTAGCAGCCATGGCTGCGTATAGGGCAGCACCTCCAGGCTGAATTTTGGTGCCGTTAATGTTTTCGATTTTGTCAACGGAAATATGACCCACAAACACCAGCTTTTCTGCCAACAATTTTTTTCCACCAGACACCATTTTTTGTTGATGCTTACACACATAGTATACTTTGATTTGAATAGTTTTGCCCTACAACTGATACAGCAATCAAGATCCTGAATGACAAGTAAGTTAAAAGATAACTCTTATCAAGTATGTTACATTTGTTAGGTCTACAATCAAGAGCGTAATGAACGTTGAGCACTAAACAAGATTCTCTTCTACGTTTTCGACTAAAACGCAATATCGAAAGACTTGCCTCCCGAGAAGGTCGAGGAACAGAACTAGTTTCCCTTTATGTACCTCCAGGCAGACAAGTCAGTGAAGTAGTTTCCATGCTTAACAATGAATTCGGAACAGCAACAAACATCAAATCCAACACTACAAGAAAAAACGTTCAAGACGCCATCACCCGGGTTACGCAACGAATGAAAATGTTCAAAACCGTACCCGAAAACGGGTTGGTGCTTTTCTGTGGAGCAATTCCACAAAACGGTCCAGGAAGCGAAAAAATTGAATTATACATTATTTCCCCGCCTGAACCAATTCAAATTTATCTATATCGTTGTGATGCGCGATTCCACACTGAACATCTAGAAGAGTTTTTGAAAGACAAAGAAACCTACGGAATCATAGTTTTGGACTCTGCCCACGCATCATTTGCTACGGTACGGGGAAAATACCTTGACATCGTCAAACAAGTAACATCAGGTATTCCAGGAAAATTCAGGGCAGGAGGACAGTCCGCAAAAAGGTTTGTTCGAATGCGACAAGCAAAAGTTCATGAATATTTCACTCGAATTGGTGAATACGCAAACGAAATTTTTCTGCCCATCGAAGACCTTAAAGGCATACTTTTAGGGGGTCCAGGACCAACAAAAGAAGATTTCGAAAAAGGAAACTTTCTACATTATACATTAAAAGACAAAATTTTGGCTACAGTAGACACTTCATACACGGACGATCATGGCGTAGAAGAAGTTGTAGAAGGTTCACAAGAGATTCTTCAGAAACTGCGGTATTTTGAAGAAAAGAAAATGATGCAAAAGTTTTTGCGTGAAATTGGTCAAGAGACAGGATTGGCTACCTACGGGGAAGCTGATGTTCGAAAGTTTTTAAACAACGGCATTGTAGAAACCTTGTTGCTTTCTGAAGACTTGGACACGATTCTTGTTACTGTAAAATGTGGTTCATGCGAATACACTAAACAAGAAACAATGAAAATTCATCAAATTGCAGAGTTTGAACAGACAACGAGCAGTAGTGCATGTCCAAAGTGCACAGTTCCAACAGTAGCGGTTGTGGAAACAAAAGAGTTAATTGACGATTTAGCTGAAACCGCAGAAATGATTGGAACAGATGTTGAAATAATATCGGCAGACACTGAAGAGGGTCAAATGCTCAAAAAATCATTTGGTGGAGTTGCTGCGATTCTTCGATACAAAGCTGCAGTTTAGTATTCTGCAACAAATTGTATTTTTGGATATCCTTGGACTTCTTTTCCTTGACCTGTAGTTAAATTAATTTCCAGTTTTTCTATTTTGCAGGTTCCAGCTAGGTCTTCTTCGGCTTTAGCTAGAACGTCGGCGGCTTGTTTGTCTTCGGTGCATACTGTTAATTTTTGGATTTCAGCATTCAAGGGTTTTTGGTTTTCTGCTTTGTCTCTTCGAAGTTCACCCATAACAGCAACAATAAGGTCACCACTTTTTTCGTTGTCTTCGTCGATTAGCCCTTCTTGTATTTCAGGCCATGAAGAAACATGAATGCTTTCAAGTTTTTTGTCGTCTGCAAAAATTATCTGATATAGTTCTTCAGTTATATGAGGCGAAATTGGAGATAACATCTGGATTATCCGATAAATAGCCGTGTAAAGGGTATACTGGGCAGCGTGTCGTTTTTCTTCTCCATATGTTTCAGGTTGGTATAGTCGGTGTTTGACGGCTTCAATGTAGTTGTCACAGAAACTATGCCAGGTGAATTTTCGGATTTCATCAGTTGCTACGTTAAATTGGCAGTTATCTAAAGCTTCAGTTACTTTCTTGGTGACTTGTTCCATTTTGCTCAAAAGCCAACGGTCAATAAGCTCAAGCTGAGGCTGCTTACTGTCGGGGTCATAGTCTTTAAGGTGCATTCCTGCAAATTTTGAAGCGTTCCATAGTTTTCGCAAAAATCTCCAGGCATATTCTACGTCTTCCCAACGGAAAGGAATGTCAGAGCCTGTGGCGCCTCCACTGGTTGCCCATTGTCGAGGGGCATCAGCGCCGTATTTTTCAAACACTTCAGGGGTTGCTACGAAGTTACCTAGGGATTTGCTCATTTTTCTTCCGTCGGTTCCCAGAACCATGCCGTTGATTAATACGCTATTGTAGGGTTTTTGGTCAAACAACGCAAGACCACGAACCATCAAATAATACGCCCAAGTCCGGATGATATCGTAACCTGAGGGGTGCACATCTGCAGGAAACAAGTTTTGCCAATCTTCTTTGTCTGGCCAACCAGCATGAACTGCGCAAGTAAGGGAAGAATCAAACCATGTATCCAAAACATCAGTTTCAGGAACAAATTCTGTGCCCCCACATTTAGGACACCTGTCAGTTTTTGGTTCTTCATTTCGGGGGTCAATGGGCAACCAGTCGGGTTCTGCTAAAATGATTTCTTGGCATTGTTTACAGTACCATACAGGAATTGGGGTTGCAAAGATTCTTTGACGAGAAATTACCCAGTCCCAGTCTAGGCTGTTTGTCCAATCGATCATGCGTTTTTTCATGTAATCTGGATACCACGTTACTTCCAGCGTGTTTTGTTTTACCTGTTCAGTAAATTTTCGGGTGTTCATGAACCACTGTTCATGCTCCAAAATTTCGATGGAATGCTTGCATCTCCAGCAGGTGCCCACTTCTTGATTCAAAGGCTGAATTTTTTCCAGATTTCCTGAGGCTTCAAGGTCTTTTACTATAGCTTTTCTTGCTTCAATGGTTGTTAGTCCGCAGTATTTTCCTGCGTTTTTGTTCATTTTCCCTTTATCGTCTATCAAAATAATTGGCTCAAGCTTCAGAGCAGAAACAGCTTGCACGTCAGCTTTGTCCCCGTAGGTACAAATCATTAACACTCCAGTACCAAACTTTGGGTCTACTTCTTTTTGGGCAATTATTTTGACTTGACGATTTGCTACAGGAACAGTGATGTTTTGGCCGATGTATTTGCTGTAACGTTCATCATCGGGGTTTACTGCTACAGTTACACAAGCTTGCAAAAGTTCAGGACGACTCGTAGCTATGATCAGGTGATTTCCATCAGTTAACTTGAATTTGATGAAATGCAAGATTCCAGTTTTTTGTTCATGTTCAACTTCTGCGTCTGCAATTGCAGTCTCACAGCTTGTGCACCAACTGATGGGATGGGTTCCTTTGTAGATTAGCCCTTTTTTGTGCAAAACAATGAAACTAAGTTGAGTCCGTCGCCAGTAGTCGGGATCCATGGTTTTGTATTCTGTTGTCCAATCCACCGAACAGCCAAGGCGCATAATAGCTTTTTTCATTATAACAATGTATTTGTCGATAACTTTTTTGCAGAGTTTAACAAATTCAGCTGGAGGCAAATCAGTTTTTTTTATTTTGTGAATTTCTTCAGTTTTTACTTCTGTTGGAAGCCCGTGACAGTCCCAACCCTGAGGAAACAAAACATTGTATCCCCGCATACGTTTGTAACGGGCTAACGTGTCGATGTAGGTCCAGTTCAGAACGTTTCCCATGTGAAAGTTCCCTGAAGGATAAGGAGGAGGAGTATCTACAGTAAACGAAGGACGAGAGTCTTCCCGGTTGAAGTGATAAATTCCCATTTCTTCCCAGTTTTGCTGCCATTTCTCCTCGATGGCAAGTAAATTAAATTTTTTAGGAAACTTTTTCATCAGTTAGCCTCAGTGAATGCTAGTTTACCGTAAAATTAACAGGCAACTAAATTAGCTTTTAGGTGAACTTTTGAGTGTTTACCGTAACCTTCACTTAGGTTTTCTAAAATACCAATCGTCACCATCATTCTTTATGAACTCCCAGCCTTCATTGATTAAGCTACATCTCTCTTTTTTTGTTGTTGCAATTTTGGTAATAAATTGGGTTGGTTTTCCACTGTCATATAGTTGGCAATAAATTTCTACATAGCGTTGTGTTGTCAATAGACTTTTGTGACCCATTAACATTTTGAGGTGTAAGATGTCTTTTGTTCGATGATATGTCCGAAGAGCAAAGCAATGGCGGAATGTATGCAAATGAATTTTTAGATATTTCCTATCTTGTGTCAATCTAGCGAGTCTTTTCATGCGTTTACTGAAACAAGCTCTTCGTGCATCTTTGCTTCTTTTTTCAAAAACATTGACTTCGTCTGTTCTAGGTTGCCTGCTGAGTAAGTTTATCAAATCATCACTTATTGGTATGAATCGGGCCTTCCCTTTTTTTGAAGCACGTATGTAAATTCTTTTTCTTGCGTAATCTATGTCTTCCCATTCTACCCGTTCTGCTTCATTAGTGCGACAACCGGTTTCATAAAGTATTTTTGTAAAAGCTATGCTGGTTTTTCTTCCTGTCATTAGTGTGTTTTTGAGCATTTCATCAGTGGGTATAAAGGGCAGTTTTGATTCAGCTATGTATTTGGGTCTATCCCATGTTTTACCAAGGCTTTTCAGGTATGCATCATATGCATAAACGGCTGAGATTCTGCTACTGTTTTCTTTAAAATGGTCGTGTATGAACAAAGCTATTTCGTCAGGATCGTCTAAGTTAGATTTGCTTAGAATACGGATGTAGTCGTGGTATGTCTCGATTGTCGAGTCTTTTCTTCCTATTCGCTTCAGATATAAGATGTAGTTCACAAGTTTTTCTGCAAGTGGTGAGGTTCTGACTTTTGTTTTGGTTTCCACTTTGACCAAATTTTTCGCCGCCTTTGGCTGGCTGACGCCGATTTGGCGATTAAAAGGTAGGCTCAAAGGCATATTTAATGACTGCCAATGAATATTTTTTATCGGTTCCAAACCATCAAAATGGTTCAAACAAGTTTCACTGAACCTGTAACCACAATCTCGACAAACATATCGTTGAACATTACCCCATTCAGTATATCGAACGCCGTCTTTCCAGTATGTGGTGCTTCCACAGTCAGGGCACATAATTGCAGATGCTGCTTCCAGTTTGGGTTAGCTCTCCCTTTTTCTTTATAACACGGATTTCTAGGATGCAGTTTTTGCGTAAAATTTGACCGTTAGCTGAACCAGTTGAACTGTTTACGGTTTCAACGGTTCTGTCGTGTTGTATGCATACGAAGTTTCCTATTTCTTGGGTAATCCAGCCCATTGTTTCACGGACCACCACTTCTACAATACTGCAGTTCAATGTATGATCCAAGTAACGAATGTACACTGCTGAACCTTTTTGGACTGTTTTACCCGCTATCATTTTTATTTCACCTTTGTTTCTTGTTTTTTCTCCTGGTGTTTATCTGAAGAATTTGTCAGCAGGAATGTTCTGGGTTACTTTGATGTAGTCAAGCAGCGCGCAAAATTTTGTTATGCTGTCAAGCAATGGATCCTTACTGTTTTGGAAGGTTTTCTTAAAACCGATCTCGCCAGTGGATACCCTGATTTGTACGCCGTTTTCAACTGCGAGAATTTGATAAAATCCTTGTTTGTCGCCAGCATACTCTTTTAAAGAGTCCCAGTCTTCCACAACAAAAACCAAATATTTTCACCGTTATCTATGCCTGTTTGAAAAGTTAAGAGATTTCTGCCCCCTGCAAAGTATAGTATACTTTAGAGTCAATTACAAAGTCCAGTGTCCAAAAAATGACATATCGATCGATGTTACGCTAAGACTGCTAGCATTACTGTAGCTTTTTCTTCGTTGACTGTTTGGATAAAGTTGTCCAAGTCAAGTATGTTTAAAGCAACAGCCAAATACGCCCGGGTAGTCATCTGATAAAGAATCGTTTGAAATCCTGCTTTTGTTTTTCTTATTCCATTGGTTTGCAGGTAACCGGATTTTTTTAGTTCTTTTATTCTTCGGTTAACGTTAGTATATTTAGTATGCATTAGTCCCTTTTTTGTCTTGATTTTTTTGCAAACATCATAAATGGTCAACGGGCTTTCAAGAGCCAAGATTTGGAAGATTGCAGAGTTCAGTTTGGCTTCTCGTCCTTTGAAAACTGAAATTCTTCCGGTCTTCTGTTTGCGCCTTGGCACAGTACAGCCCCTACCCTGACAGGAAACTATCTGATTTTGATAATGTTATTCTTGTTTTTACGGTTTTTGTATCTCTAAGTCTTTTACAAAAAATTTATGTATACATATGTATTATAGAATTAACCTCTAATCTATGTGAGGGGGTTGACTTGAAAAACTCGTATTGTTGCCCAAAATGTGGCTACGTTTTACCTAAAAAAGATGCAAAAATATCCGGATATAACTCCGAAAACAGTTCACGACACATACATTGCCCAAAATGTGGAAAAATCATTGCACATCCATAGTCTGATCATAATTTCGAACACGTCTAGCCAGATAAAATTTTATTTTGGCGAACACCATGGAAAAAAATACTGAAGAATCTGAGAAAAGAAACCCTGCTGAATTAATAAAAGAAGCTATCCGTAGAGCGAACAAGAAGGAAAAACAAGAATGGACTGCTAATTTTGTCAGGAGACTTGAGATATCTAAAAGATTGAAAGAAATATCTTTAGAAATCAAGCGACTTGACCAACAAGAAAAAGAAATTGAAGTTCCAGAACGGCGAAGATTAACAGGTGATAAAATCTTTGGTATGTCAACTGAAGAATTGCAGGCATTTAATGAAATGATGGAAGAACATAACAAAAAACTTTCAATCTGGAATGAAAAATATGCTGAAATCTCAGCAGAAAGAATGAAATTGTACGAAGAATCTACAAAACTGCACATAGAATTTTTATCTCTTGAAAATGAAGAAAAATGGATACTACTCTCAATAGTGCTAAGAAGCCAGCCAACATTAATGAACTACATCTAAAAAAGTTAAATTTTAACCCCCAAACCCAAATCAACCAATTAAAGAACGATGAAATGCCAATATATCTGGGAAAATGATGTACCACAGTAAGTAAAAACAAATTACGACAAAAATTTTAAAGAAATTCCACGCTAGTGAATGGCGATCATATTTTTCAGAAATCAAAAAATCGCTAAAAAGCATAATCCAGACTATCATGAAGGTCATAGAAACAATAAATGGAGAATTAATAATCAAAAATGAAAGCAAACCAATAAAATAATTTTCCATTGATCCGACAAGAATTGCGGTGTAATATTGACTTAAAATAATTCCAAAATAAAATAATAACCAAAAAATATAAAGAATTATAAAATAATTGCTGAACCGATTTTCTGAGAAATATAATATTTTTCTGTTTATTTCCTCTAATTCAGAACCAAGTTTTTTGTTTTCTTTAGAAACATTTGATGATATAACTGCTCCAATTTTCTTAGAGAAAAAATATGTTAGTCCAAATTGTAAAAGGAGTGGAATTTCTGTAAGTGAGTCTAAAAAAAAGCCCCAATTATAATCAAGTAGATTAATATTCACTAATTCTTCAGGTGCAATAATTTCATGTAAAGGTGGACCAAAGTAATTTCTTAAAAAAGCATCAATAAACTGAAAACCAAAATAAGATATGATTGGAAAAAATCCTAAAATTGTTAATCCGAAACATAAGATCATTCTATACTTAAAACCTTTGATTGGATCTTCTTCATGAATTATTTTTAACCTCATAACTATAAAGAAAAGACCAAAAATAATTAAAGTTGGAAGAAAAATTGTTGTCCACGAATCAATAAACAACGACATTAAAAGGCTAAGTGTTGACAAAGCTACTGTTAACAAATTTGTATATTCATCTGCTTTTTTGAAACTTTTTTCTACCCCAAATGCCCCCATAATCCCTGACCTGTTGTCATTTTTATTTTAAACAATTATTAATTATTTTTTTGATTATAAATTGATCTTATTCAACAAAAAACATTCAATCAAGAATAGCGGATAAGAAGATCATTAATTGCAAGTATTGTTAACATAATGAACCCAAAAACTTCACAGAAGATATAAACTTCCATCAGTGACTTGGAAAATTCAGCCAAAGTTAATTTTGTTGGGTTCATACTAAATTTTTGATCTCTTGGATAAACATCCCAGAATTCCATTTTATTTTCAGTATCAATATAACGAAAATTTGCATGTGCTATAGAGTTTCTCAAATTCTGATGTTTACCATTCTTTAAACGCTCGGGTAAAATCTCTTTAAGATTTTTATCTTCCTCAATTTTCTCTGAAGTAACGAGTCCCAAAGTTTCAGTTACACTAACATCTTTTCCCTCGCGTAATCTTTTCATTGCTAAAAGATTTTTTGTTACATTCTTGAAGTTGCCTTCCATTAACATCAAATAATAAAAGCAAATCAGGTAGAATTTTGGCTTTTGGTCTAGTTTTTGAGCTACTTTTGTGATATCCTCTAATAATTTGTCGGTTTGAATCGTTTTACTTACAAGGGGAATTAATTCTCCAGTTAAATTTCTAAATCGTGTTCTACCTGTTGAAAGCCCCAAGCGAATAAAATTCCAAATAACGTTAAAACAATCTTCTTTAAAATTTGAATCATTAAAATATTCCTGCATATAGACTCGAATGTCGTTCCTTAGTGAAGTCATTATGTCATCCAAGTCTTTAGTTGGGTCAGGCAATTTGTTTTTAATAATATAAAATATCCATTCTGAAGTGTTTTTCAATCCTTTCTCTTGAAAAAATTTGCCAATGTCTTCTGCATTGGGAACTTCTATTTGATTCTCTGATTGTTTTGTGGAAGAAAGGTTCTTGGAGTCCACTTTAATCTTTCACCTCTTATGTGTTCAGCTAATAGCAAAGCTTCTTCATTAATTAAAGCTTCAATTGTCTGATTTTTTCCATTTTTGATTCTTGGAACATCAATGTTTGATTGGAAATTTATTTCCAGTTTTTTAGTCAAGTTTCTAGATAATGTATCAAGTAAATATTCTCGTTTTCCTTTTTTGTTTCAGCTAATTTGTTAGTTTTTACAATAAAATCTCTTGGTTTCAGTTTTCTACAATAACCAATCAGAAAATTATCTATCAAATATCGATAAATGTCCATTAAGTCACGAACTAGGCTAGGTTTACCATGTTGCATTGAGTATAAGAATCCAAGGTATGGTTCTAGTTTTGCTGTGATTGAGACTCTGAACTTTCCAAGATAATACTTCGTAGGCTAGGTTGAAGATGTTGTTTGTTTATTATTGTTGTTTCCAAAACAGGTAAACTTTTGTTTGATTTAGCTGTGCAAGGCGCACTAATGCATTTGCAAATTCATCAATATCATCTTTTGTTAACCAGTTCTTGTAATGTTTTTTTGTAAAGCGCCCGTGAGATCCTGCTATTCTTCGATTGTACGGATAACTGAAACTACTGAGAATATTTTTCACGTCTAGAATGTGTTCATTAAGCATTTTTTTGTTATATTCGGGAACTGCAAGGAGGTATGAAGTGAATCCTAGTTTTTCAAGTTCAGCTGTAGCGTTAATGATTGTTTTGTCGGGTTTGGATTCGCAGATTTTGGTCATTCCTGCGTGTTCAGCAAACGGGTTGTATCTTGCCATTACAGCTATCATTTCTACGCAGGATTTTCCACATTGAGGTAAAGATTCTTTGAGGAGTTTTACCGACGCTCCAATGGTTCGATATTTTGGATGGATTACAATTCTTGCTATTCGGGCTAATTTGTCGTTTAGTTCTTTCATATTGTTGATTTTTAGAACTTTGTTTCTTCCTGAAGCTACACTTAATGGGCAAACGTAAACTATTGCTCCGCAAACTTGGTTTCTTCGTTTTAAGACAAAGATTTTTTGCATGAACGCGATCCGGTGGCTCCTGTAATGGAAACCTGCAACTTTTTTCCAGTCTTGGTATGTTCCTTCTTCTACGGTCATTTCGTCAAGCAAACTACATTCTTTTCGAATTGTATTCGGGTAATATTTGATGCTGATTTCTTTGCCGAAACGTTTGTGGATATGAACGCTGGGTGACAGGTCATCAAACAAGTCCATGTGAGTAGTGGCCACAACAACTGCTTTGCCAAGAGTTCTAGCCAATTTTTGAAGATTAAACGAAACTATCTTTGCAGTTTCCCGGTCTAAAGTAGCGCAAAACTCGTCCATGACCCACCACTGCGCCCCAGACTCTATCAGTTTTGCTAGTCTGTAACGGTATTTTTGTCCATCACTCAGCTGGCTATAACGACGAACAAACAAGAAAGCATCATTCAACCCTACCTTACTGAGCAGCTTCAACCCCTCTTCAGTAGTCTTTCCAACAGTATCAATCAACGGCATATCCGGATTCACCTCAACCTCAGACAAACAAGCAGCCTCGCCCGGACTCAAATCAGCCACAATCGCCTTCAGCAGAACACTCTTCCCAGAACCACTGTCACCCGTCAAATACACAATGTCCCTTGGTCCAATCTGCAACTCAACATTATCATAAAGGACATGCTGCTGAGTCTCACTAACCCCCATCCCAAAAGCTTCAGCAACCTCAACAGTCCGATCTGTAATATCTGTCCTTGTCTCGTACCCAATATTAAAAGTGAACTTGCCAGACTCCCGATCATAACGCCTAGCAAAATGCGTAACACGAAGAGTCTCACGCCTTCTCAATACGCCACCACCAATTCAGGTTCTTCAGACATCTCAACAGTTGCATACAATGCTAACGCAGTAGCCCAGAAAACATCGTCGTGCGTACCCTGGGGATGACTAAAACTAATGTTGCCATCTTTGCGGAGCTCAAACCGTTCTACATTCAATTCCGCAACATAGTTACCCCTGTATGGTTTTTCCCAAGTAAAGTATGGAAAAAAGAAGCGCTTGTTTACCATCCTTTGTTTCAAGAGGCTAGCCATTTCTTGTTTCCTTGGCAAAGTGAAGTTTACGCCTTCAATGTTCAGAATGTCCGCGTTTGTCATATCCTCAACGATGTAATCTCCTACTCCAGTCTTGTCAGCACGCAAACAACGAAACTCGCCAACCCTGTCCTGAATAACTTTGACCCAGCCGATAACACTAGCATACGGTAGCTCGTGAGGCCAAATCTTCAGATACCTCAAGAAATACTTCTTGTTTATCTCCTCGATTAATGCAAAGGCTGAATAGTCCTGGTGTTTTGCAAAATCCAGTCCCGCATAGAAATTGCCGTCATAGGAACTGTCAATGTCCATCTGATACAACTCCAGATCCTCGCCACAGGACTTGGTTGTGCCAATGCATTTCGTAATCAAAGATTGACTCAGCCAAGTATCTTCGTCCTCAGCCCATTCTGCCTCCATCTCCCGACGCCAACGCATCGGATCCTCCCCAAACTGACGTTTGATTTTCTCCAGAAAAGACGGACTCCAAGGACCGTTAGGCGCTATGACCCTCTGATAAGGAACATGATGACGAGCAAAATCAGTATAATGCTTGTGATTACACATCTTCCAAAACAAACTATCACTATTGAATGGGGTGCTCGTTGCAAGGAGTTTACCGTTAGTAGTCCCTAACGCAAACAGGATTGCATCCATCAAATCAACATCATTAGCAGTAAAATTGACCTCATCCCACCAAATACGATCTAAAGTGTGACCCCGAATAGTATCTGCATTGTTCGGAAAAGCCTCAATTACGCTACCATTTGGAAACTCCAGTTTTGTTTTCTGGGGCTTCAAGTACATGTTTTTAGGCAATCGACGTTCAAACATCGATATGCGCCGAATATTCAACTTAGTTTGACGCCACGACGGACCCACAACAGCCAAATAAAAATCGTCATTCAAAATAGCATCATTCAGAAATAACCCCGAAGCAATCCAACTTTTACCCGACTGCCTGCACCAACGGGCTGCAATGAACTGAAACTGTTCATACAGAGAAATCAATTCTTTTTGATAATCAAACGGTTCAAACTGTAAGTACTTCCTGTCAAACTCAACATAGTCCTTGGCAACTTCCTTTGCCTTTTGATGTTCCCTTTCATCAACAACCTTACTGCTTTGTTGCAGCCTATCCCAAGTAGGAATAACCCTGTCAGGCCTCAGAGCCCTAGCTTTTTTGTCCGATGAGCTTGGCATATTTGGCGTCCAACTCTAAAAGCTTCTTTTCAATCTCCCGGTAATTCACGTAATCAGCAAGCAAACTCTTGTAGGTCCTAATTCCAGTAATCATCGCCTGAAGCCTTTGGACCTCAGCCATTCCTAGCCCAGGTTCATCAAGAGCCTTAATCACCTTAGCAAGAACTTTCAAAACATCTTCAACACTAGGCAGCCCTTCAGGAAGGTCATTTGTTGTTGTTGACCCCCCTACCCCCCCAACAACAACATTTAAGCCCTCTCTTTTGGCTTTCATCTTCACTGCATTAACACCACGCTTTAATGTAACTGCAATATTTTCACAATTTTCTCCAGCAGCTACTAGTTCATGCAAAGTTGTGATATCAGCTTTTGACCATCTAGGCATGACTACCTATCAGAACTCCTGAAATCGTTCCAATTAACCCGGTAATTGTTGAAAAAATCTCGTTATTCCAAGTTCCCAAAACAACTAAGTGAGCAATCTGCAACCCTGAAAGGCACAGAGTCATTCCAATTGCGAACTTTACGCCCCAAACTAGTTTATCGTTTGGTTCTTCAACAACTATTTTACCTCGTTGAATGCGCTTACGGGCTAAGGCTCGTTTAACCCAATCTTTCATGAGCGTTTAACCTCCGCTGAAAAGTCCTTTGATGCTTGAAGGTTCGCTGACCGCCAAGCAAGAAACTGTTAACTAATTTTTTTGCAATTGAGTCAGGAATATGCGCTTTTTCAATTACTGAAAGGTCAATTGCCCAGCTTGCAGGAATCGCAGTGTAATCTAAATCAAAAAGCCCATCAGAATACTGGAAACTGTTTTGTGCCAAAACAATATGTTTAGTTCGGCTTCCAAACATACCAACATAAACACCCCAGCTTTTCACTGGAATATCTATAATGCTTCCTGATCCACTGCTTTTGCCGACACTTGCATCGCACCATTCGACACAAGTTAGGTCGCCAACTTTCACTTTTTCGAGCATTTCTTTGAATGATTTTTCGGACAGCTTTTTTTCACCTTTTTTAGTTTTTGTTCATGTTCAATTTTGCCAGCAACCTTCACGTTGCCGTTGCCATCAAGAAGCATCAAAATCTGGTCTTTATCACTCAGAAAGGCCAAGCCCTTACCGAGCCCCAATTTCTCAGCTTCAGTGATTCGGAAAAAGTTCTCAAAAAGAATGTCTGCAGCTTGCCAGTTTGCACAATTAACGCTATTCGTAACTATGCCACCATTGAAAGTTACAGGATTCGAGTAAACGTTAGGACATCGAGCTTCATCAAGAACGCCAGAGGTTATGTTACCTGCTGCATGATTGTGCCCTGCTGGAGTGTAACGTCCATTAGGATTAACAAACATAGGATCAGCTGCTGCACCTTGAGCTTCAAGAACATAACCTGAAGTACTCCTGGGCATGCGAGCCAAACTAAACTGACCGCTTGTGATTATGCCGACATCTGCAGTAACATTTTGCAAAACACGAGCAGGCGTAATTACGATTTGGTCGCCTCCGTAACTGCCTAGGTTCAACTGAGCTAACCGAGCATACCCACTAACAAACAAGTAGCCCAAATGAGATTCCAGCCAACGCTTTGATTGAACCCCTAACACTCCATGCAGATCGTCCGACGGGTTAAACTGATGGTCAACTACGGAATCCCCTGCAATGTTTTTTGTTCTAAAATTCATAATTGCTGCTGCATCGCTTTTTGGTCCAATATTCGCAGGGGCTAACCAATCAGGGAGTTCTCCACTGCTACCACCGCCACCACTACCGCTTACAATACTTCGAAGGCCCGACTTTGTTCGCATCAATTTTTCTGCAGTAATTGTCGTTGAACGAAGCCCGTACAAGTAATCAGCCAAAAGGGGCTTTTGCTTCCCTAGTTCCAGTGTAATTTCTAAAGTCTGAGTTTCAGCAACTACGTGATATTCAACAGAAATAATGCGAAAGTCAGAATCAACGTTTTCATTCGGTAAAGTAACATGGATTTTATCTCCAGCCAAAATAGGAGTATTACCGTAATCAATCATGGTGCTGGTTATCGTCAACAGTTCTGCACAATCTTCAAGATGAGCAAGCAAGGCCTTTGCTCGTAAATCGCATTCATTGTCACTATGTAACTCTTCGTCAACCTCTACCAGTTCCCGAAGCCCATAAGCGGTTTGACTAGCAGTTGGTTCTTCACCACTCAAAGGACGTACTGCTTTCCATCTGCAATGATTCCAGAACAAATTATCTATCCAGAAACTTCCAGTTCCAACTCCGCCCGAACCTGAAAAGTCAACATAAAACAGGATATTCTTTATGCTACTCCAATCAAAAGGCGTTGAATTCGTTTTATCATGTGTCCATTGATCAGTGTTCTTCTTACCTGCAGCAAAAGACTCTAAACAAAAATCACCCGGAGTAACAGAAAATTGCTTGTAAACTTTCGAGGCCACAGAATCATAAAGCACCATCGTGATGGCGCCCTGAAAATTCTTGTCCTCTTCGAGCATTATTTGAAAACTAAGACTTGGAAACTCGTTAGAATCTACTTCTTTTCCTGCCGTGTAGGTGAATACTGCACAACCATAGTAATCTGGGCTTCCTGTAGTATGCTTAAGGGCTTTAGAACCAACAATAAATTCATCAGTTCCAACAGAAACGCTTCCAGCCCCGTTTCCTGTCATCCATTGACCGTCGGGAGCATCAACATAAGCCCCGTTCTGTGTTAGGTCTTCAGTGTTAGCGTCTTTGTCCAGAGGAGTAGCCTTTTCAGCTGCACCATAAATGATTATGCGATTCCGAACACGATGAATATCCTTATTGTAAACGCTTGATTCAATTTTGTCGGTAAGGTCCACAGAACAAGTTTTGCTGTTTTTTGGGAAAAAAGCGAATTTACCATCAGGTTCTACTCTAAAATCGTATTCAATTACACCGCTTAAGTCTGAACTCCCTGCAACATATTTGAGGATATCAAAAACAGGGGAGTTTTCGTAATCCAGAAGGGTATAAGTCGTATCAGTATCTTCAACCAACTCAACAGATGCCCTTTCATGACTTAACCCAATGTAATAGTCAAGCAAATCCTTGACGATAGCTTCACCCTTTTGGTTCTCGTATTCTTTAGTAACAACTCTACGAAAGATGCGTTCACCCCAGCACCTTCCTTTAACTTTAATGTAGTTTTCAACTGCCGAAGATGTGGGTTCAATTTCCTCCACACGAAGAGTCATAATAAGTGGACAATTTGCACCCCTGCCAAGACTTATGCTTCCATTGTCCCCAACGTTAATCGGGTAAATTCCACCCGGACTGTATTTTTGGTCAAAATTCTGCAGGAGACACTCAAAGCTGCTTACCTCTTTTGTGCAACCCAAATGAACTTTCAAATCCAAGATGTCACCCTGAAGCGGAGAAACAGCACCAAAAACAACTGCAGCAACAGGAATTTCAACGCTTATTCTATTCCCCTCCGTCGCAGATCGTCTTCTCCAGCTCTGCGAATATTTCGAGAACTCGACGTCATGTCAGAAGTAGCAGTGTTGTAGTTTTTCACACTAGCAGTTGCAGAATTCATTTGAGAAGCAAAATAGGTCATAGCTGCAGCAGCAGCCACAATAACGGCAATACCTACACCAGTTAACGCCAAGAAAGTACCGTAACTGATGTTCAAGGCGTTTTGAACTGCAGTGGCCACACTTGTTGCAGAATTAAAAATCTGAACCGCCCTAACAACTCCAGCAATAGCCGACAAGGACAACCCCATGGTAAGAACACATTCAGCTTGTTCTTGATTTAGAAGTCCAAATGTTTCACCAAGACGCCCAATAGAAGAAATTCCAACGCCCAAAGTAGTAAAATCTCGGGACATTTCCTTAACGGAATCCCCTGAAAGCTTGACTTTATCTGCCATAGCTTCAGCTTCAGCACCTGCTTGCTGAAAACCCACGCTAACACTTTCAGTTGCTCCCACAACTTCAGTACTCATATTAGCTGCTTGAACTGCAACCTGATTAAACTGAACCTGAGAATTATTCTCAACGTTAATCGCTATGACTAAATCCTGAAAACTCAACGGGAAACCTCCTTAATCGCGTCCCCAATTGCACGACTAATTCGATTGACTAAGTGTTCTATACGTTCAAAAACTGCAGATTGCAGAAACGCCTTAGGCTTGATGTATCGCGTTCCCAATTCCTGAAAAACCGCATAAGGAGCAGTTGCACCTAATTTCAAGATCAGCCCTTCGACGTGTGCATAAATGCTGTCTCGTAATCGTCCAGTAACAACTGGAGCCTTTGCACGTGCAATATTCTTCATGATGGGTGCTTCGAGCTGCAGTTCGTCATGAACTTTAGTTTCCAGAGTGACGCCTAACAGACCTAGTTTCTGTTGTAGTTCAGAAACCCCTTTTACTTGTATGTCCACGTCGACTGACATTTTTTAGGCCTTCTTTTTGGATTTTTCAATTTCTTTTTGAGTTTGAGCATCAATTTCGTTCATGATAACTACAAACGCTTGAACTGTCTTAGCAGGCTGACGTGCAAGTTCCTTCGGGGTCCAACCAAACTCTTTACACAGCCGAAACTCTGTAAGGATCGGATGAGGCTTTTCACGTCTCATCGCCCGAATCAGTTTTTTGTTTCTGCTTTACTGATTCCATTAAGACTGTTCGTTAATTTGCTGAAAAATTCACCAAGAGCAATAGGGAATCCGTCAACGTCTCCGAGCAACTTCTCCAGAGTAATCGGTTTACTTTCAGGCTGCACCTTCAAACTAGCCCAAATAGTCTCTGCTTGAATCGAAACGTAATCGCTGCTAACCACTTGACCCGTTGTAGGATGGTATTTTGTGTACTTCTGGATTATTCGACTGCGTTTAGCCCAGTTAATTTCTTGGAAGACGTATTCTCCAACGAACTCTTTTCCAAAGTTTTCAGTTACCTGAACTTTTTTTTGTTTTATTGCAAATCCTCTCCATGACTGTGATTCTATTTGTAAGTGCAGTTTTCATGTCCGCTGCGATGAGTTTTTGAACGGTCTCCGGCAATGCACGTAACCTACGAGTTAATTCATCCATGACTAATGCACCCCCTTAACCCAAAGTTCAAAACTGAAGTTAGTTACTCCAGTTATGTCAGCATCAAGTGAAAGCGTGAATACAACCAGAATTGCATCGTTTACAGGAATCCATGAATCGTCATAATCCCAAGTCAAACTGATGAAGTCAAAAGCACTAGTCGGATTCCAGCTTTCAGTCCACATAACCAACTTCTGAGCATAGTTACCGGTGTTTTGTATCCAAACTGTAACATTTCGAGATTCATCCGGGCTCATAACACCCCAAGGAATTTCAGTTAAACGAGAAGTTAATTCTGCATCCGCGAAAACGTCAACCCCAATAACCCGGACAGTTCCAACATTACGAATAGGCTGAAAGTGCTGGTAAGCTGCATAAACAATGGATCCTAAAAGAATGCCCGAAAGGAAAACAGTTACAAGAATTATTCTAGCCTTACTCAATTTTCGCACCTCAGGTTATCGTAACTCCTTTTGCAGTGAAGGGAGCCTTCAACGAAACGAGGTCTTCAATCCGAGTGGGTGACGAAATGTTGTCCCATTTACAATCAGTAAAAACAGCTTTGTTGGTACTGCCTAACCCAATTTCAAGGGTGAAAGCAGTATCATTTACAACGTCGTCATATTCCTCTTTAGTTTCAAACTCAAAAGTCAATTCACCAGAAAGGCTTCTTTGTCTTTGCTGCAGAAACTTGAGCAAATTCCCGTTTGTGTTTCGGATTACAGGCACACGTTTTAGGTGATTTTCAATAACAAACTTCCAATCAGTAACCCGCTCTAATGTAGTCGTTTGTTTCTTCACGTAACTGTCATAGAAGGCAACTGGAGTATCCGACCAAGGCGTGTAAGTAGAACCAATCTTCGCAGCTCCTGGAACCTGATTCTGTCCCATTAGAGTGACATCTGCTTTCACGACGTCTTCAACTGAACATTTAACCTCAGCTCGGTCCATCCGGCAGCCTTTATGCAACAAAGAAACAATGTTAGCACCTTTTTCATACCAAACCTCTAGACTCATAGAACCCAAAGTTATAACGTAATTGAGCAGCTCAATGTTCTGCAGCACGTAACCGAGTTTCACATCAACTAACTTCAGGCCCTTACGAAGATACTGAAGGTCTCTGCTGCCAATGCCCCGAATCTTAAGCAAACTAGGATTTACAGTAGGTTCCACGTTTTCAGCAGTCAAAATCGAAACCATTGCAGGCGATGCAGGAGTTTCTCCATATACTGACTCACCGATGTATGCTACTCCAGCTTCATACGATCCGTATGGTTCACTCATTTTTCATTTCTCCATTTTTCAAGTAACAGGAATATTTTCAAACAACCAAGTTTTGAGAACAAAATCTGTCCTCCAAATAACGGGATTTACTTCAACGTCGTCCGAATCCCCAAAAGAAACAACATCAACGTAATGAATGCCCTGAACTGTGGCAGCGCATTTCACAAAATCACAATGAAGCACCGCATCAGTAGAGCCATTGCTCGGATTCGTTGTTCGAGCAAGCAAATACACGTAACCGTTAGAATCAATCAAATCCGAAAAGCCAGAAGACAACGCAATTGTAAGCGTTTCATCAGTGCCAGCAGTTCCTGATTGAGCATTTTCCCAAGAAGAAGAACTGAAATTCCAAACTTTGATAGTGGCGCCATTTCCCCCAGGAGCAGTTCCGTAACCCTCAAAGGCAAACTCCAGATTTGTAAGGACGTTTGATTCAGCACCTACTTTGAACCTAAAAAGGATCAGGCCATAATCCAAATTCTCATCTGCAGAAATGGAGTGTCTATCGTCGTCACTAACCCAAATTTTGTTATAGCCTTCGCCTTCAATTTCATCCCAGTTCTCATTATCTGGGGCTAATTCAGCATCAGCAGCTACTTCATAGGCTTTGTGAGTTTTGCTAGTAGTACCAAGGTTCCAGAACGAATATTCCGTAATGTTGGGCTTAGTTCGTTTCTCGGCAATAATCCGCTTTATTTCCTTTCGCATCTTATCCCGAATAGCCCTAGGCGATTCTTCAGAACCTGATTTGTTGATAACCCACAAAATCACACGAAGCAAACCCACATCCAAACGTAAAGTAGCAGAAAAGCCAAGCTTTCGATGTGTGCTGTTTGCAAGGCCAACTGTCACCTGAGCATCATGATTTTTCATAACCGTTCGGTTGTACCATTCTTCACTCACGTAAACAGAACCAATATTGCCGTCTGCTTTTGCAAGCTTCATGTTATTGTCCAGGAGACGAATAACCGTTAACACGGAATCCTCTACAGTTGCCATTACTCGAGCAACCTCCTGCACAGCACTTTCAAATACAATGTGTCCTTTTGAAAATTGAAATCCTGAACCCCAATAGCAGTGTAAGGAATTGATTTGTGGACCAACTTGTCATGATGCCTAACAGGAGAAAAAACATAGAAAGTCTTGTAATCGTCTACTGTGTAACCTGCTTCCAAGAAAATTTCTTTTGACTCTGTAGGCCTAACAATCGCCTTAATTTCGATACCTTCAGCAAAGGACTCGGTTTCTCCAGAAATCACCGAATAGAAAGTTACAGTTTCCCCATGAGCATTAAGAATCTGCGTGAACTTGTTTGAAATAGGTGAATACTCAACAAGATACATCCCCAGCCAAGAAACCGTTACAGTAGCTTTCTTGTCTTCCACAGGTGAATAATCCGAAAATTGTGGACCCCAATACATGAAAGAATCTGGATGCCGTTCAATGATTTTCTTGGCATACTCATACATGATGCCATCATGGTTTTTGCGTAACACTAAAGCCAAGATTCCCGACGTCACAGCATCGTAGTAATCACAATCGGGCTTTCGGTTAATTACATCCAAGTAACCCGGCCAACCAACTGCAGGCTGATAAGCAGGGTGATCTATCGTTGGTTCAATCTCACTGCAGTGTCGAAACACCTTTTCAACTGTTTCACTCCAGCCCTCATACTGGTACAAACTATGAAGGGCATAACTGAAATCGTCATCAAAAATCAGATTTTCAGGCGGTGTTCCGGGAGCTCGATGCCACGCCCCATTTCCACTAGGAAGAGGTGTATAATAAAGCCACAAGTCGATTATTCCTTGACGATAAAAGGCTAAAGCTTCATCCAAAATTGTTTGATATTTGGCGTCACCTGTCCGGGTGTAGATTTCTTTCAAACCCATTATTCCGTACAGATCAACAACCCACATATTCGCGCCCCATTGGTCGTCGATGTTAACGAACTGAGCAAAACCTCCATAGTACTGGTCATGAACAGTTGGAATTGGCGGATGCTGCATAGTGTAAAGATAATCTCCAGCCAGCACTGCAGCGTTGTAGTAATCCACGTTTCCCGTCAAATCGTAGGCCTTCAAAAGAGCAGGAATTGAACGGTGAGCATCAATCGAATAGTAATAGTCGCTTCCCTCTTTGCTTTGAAAACCCCCGTAGGCCTTCTTTGTGTTGTTAGTACATTGAATCGAAACAAGAAAATCCGCTAACTCTACAATCTTGTCGTAAATGGTCGACTGCATACTAGCAAACTGTGAATCAGCATGACACAAAACCAAAAAATCAATCGAATGACCTGCAGCAGCTGGTCCTTTTCCCCACACAGGATCCACGCCAATGCCAGGAGTATAGTAAAAATAAGGTGCATACTCAAGGATGAAATCAGCATAATCTTGAAGCACAGTCATTTAGGACACCTTCAAAGAACTGCCCTTCAATTTGTCAAGCAGTTTCAAAACACGTTGATGCAAGAAAGCAGGAGAATGTCCTTCATTACCTCCAGAAACTTCTTTGACACTCAAATCTCCAATACTAAAACTAGTACCAGAAGCCGAACCCCCAGTGATGTAAGCAAGACAATAAAGTGCTGCAAGGTCCGTAATGCAAGCTGCTTGTCCAGGAGTACAGTTTGAGTAATCAATTTCCAAGTCAGTTTCTAGTTCTACCTCGACTTCAGCATCTGCAATAAACTCTAAAACCTTAGCATCAGGAATATCCGAAGCAGACAAGTTAACCCGATCTCTTACACGGTCAGCAGTCACAGAAGCCAAGCATCACTCACCTACTAGTTGGATTCCATCAACTCTTTTGATGTTGTAATGAGCTGCTGTAATTCCTCTCCTGAGATGTTGTCATCTTCAACAGCAGAAATGATTTTATTAAGAAGATTAGTGAAGAGCCTAGCTTTAGCTAACAATTTCCGATATTTCGTTCCAAAACACACAGAAACAATAGCCAAGACAGCCGATACTAAAGCAACAATTAAAGCGCTTTCCATACTTTAAATCGTGAAATAAGCAAAATTTAAGCTATTTTGGGAAAAAAAACCCTTAAAAAAGAACCTGTTAGAAATTAATTGGTAAAAAAGCACTTTATTATTGATCAAAATTTCTATCAGGTTAGACAAACTAGCTAGAAGACTTGTTTAATCTGCTACTTGAAAAAGTCTTTTATCTTAATTATGACAATTCCTGCATGACTAAAAATGACTTCCTTTCAGAATTTATTGCATTATATCACTGATTTTTCAAAAACTGATTTAACCGGAAGTGAAGCAAACACTAAGAAACGGGTTATTGAGCCTCTATTAGAATCTCTCGGATGGGATTTGCGTAGCAATGAAATTAGATTAGAATATCCTGTCAGAATAGGGACACGAACAGCTTACGTAGATTATGCATTAATGTTAGAAGATAAACCTGTAGTTTTTGTTGAAGCTAAAGCTTTTGATGAAAGTCTAATCGATGATTTCTGTTCTCAAATTATTAGTTACGGAAAAGTCGAGGACGTTAAATGGGTTGTTCTTACAAATGGGAAGAGAATAAAAGTGTTTGACACAAAAGCAGGAAAGAATGAAACAGAATGCCTTGTAATAGAAATTAACCTTCAGGAACTACCTTCAGGAGAAAATGAGTTAAGAATTCTTTCTAGAGAATCGATATTAACAGGTGAGATCGAAAAAACTGCAAATCGATTTGTTACTACTAAGAAAGTCATCAGTAATTTGAAACGCAAACAAAATGAACTAGCAGAAGAATTTCAGAAAGTATTAATTGAATTTACTGGACCCGGATTAGAAAATAGAATTAGGATTGTTTCCGCCCAACTTGGCAAACAAACAGTTAAATTGTTTGAGGATCAGGCTGACGCGCCAGTAAGTTTTGAGAAAGAACAAGTTGGACAGGTGTCAAAAGTAAGTACAATTTCTAGGAACATGCTATCAAACAAAGAATCTGCTGTTGTACTCCTATGTACCAGTCGAGTTGAAGGAATCGAATTCCTTGAAAAATATAATGCATGGGGTTTCATTAAACTCGGAAAAAACAGAGCCCCGAAATATTTCGCGCTATACATTGGGAGACCTAAATCATCAGTTATGTACTTTGCAGAAATCGAAACAATAACTCAACCTTTAAAATCAAAAGAGGATATTAAAAAAATATCAAAAGAAGACCTTGACACATTCAAGGCCGGAAAACAGGTGATTCATCTTAAACCTAATTCATTGTATAAGCTTGAAGATCCGATTCCTTTGATAAATAAAAAAGTTGCACCTTTAGGACATAAATACACTACTTTGGAAAAATTCATCAAAGCAAATTCTATCAGTGATCTCTAACGTAATTTCCTAGAGGACCATCTTTTCAATGTGTTAGGCTGTTAATAGCTCTAGGAGTTTCTTGCCTTTGGGGCTTATTTGATAAATTCCTCGGGCTATTCGCTCAATGTAATTGTTAGTGAGTAAATACTGATACTGCGATCTGAAAGTGCTGGTTGTAGCAAATGAGTGAAATGTAGCACACACTTTCTTTTCTAATTCTGAATAATGTACGCGTTTTTTAGTAAGGAATTCCAAGATAATTTTGCGGAGAATTTCACGCTCTCGATCTTTCATGACAATTTGACTTCCACTGGTTTTTGTCTACTCTTATGACCACAATTTGGGCATTGATACAAAACGTCAATGTCACCTGCCCTATACTGTCCAGGGGCTAAATCAGGCCAATAAGGAATCATTTTAGTTCCACAAACAGGGCAATATTCGTAACAATCACAAACCGCTAAATCTGCAGGACGATGTCTACAAAGAGTCTTCCCACAAGCGCCACACTTGCCTTGTACAAATCCTATTTTGGCAACCATTTCTGTTCACATCCGAAAAACAAGAAAAAAGAGAGAAAATGGAGCATTGAACAACAGTAGGATGTTTACCATCCGGTTCCTCTTGCTACTGCCTCGGTTTTAAGGACTCCAAGACCTAAACGTTCACTACCAACAATACCGTAACGGTCATCACGAGGATTCTCGAAGGGCTCAGTCATTACGTCTCTGCGCAACGGCATGACTCCTGCTACGTCAGTATCAATCGCAAAAACTGTTCCATCAGCTACCTTGGTACTAACAGCAACTTTCATTCCCAAGTAACTCTGACCTAGGATACCACGAGCAACATCCACTTTGTCTCCAAAATAGAAACTATGAATAAATTTCTCGTCTTGCCAAAGATCAGCAGCTTGGTTAGGATTAATCGCTAGCACTTTTGCACTGAGGTTTTCCTTTTTTAGCTGATTCCAGAAACTAACTACACCCGCCCAATCAAGGGTGCCGCTACCATTTAGTACTGCGCCTCCTGCAAGATCAGAAGCAGGAATACTTTCATAAAGGGCTAGAATCCGTTCAGTCTCAAGTTCTGCAATTGAACGCCCAACTTCAGCAGCTTGACGTTCCATAACAGGCCAAGTGGCATCTTCAAAGAACTTCTTTGAATATTCAGCACCAGCTCTGATTTCAATGTTAGTTTTCACGTCAATAGTCGAGTATTTTTCCCCATAAATCCATGTTTGGGCAAGTTCAGCAGTTCTCTTGGCTTTACCTACCTTGGCTTTAGGGAACCTGACCATACTCTCGCTTGTGGGCATCACCCAAATCAGTTCTCTTCCAATCAAGGCAGGTTTAGCGGCTTCAACAACACTGTCATGTAGTTTTCCAAGGGCACCGGAAACGTCACTAAGAATTGCTTCTCGCATTACAGCATTAATCATGGGGTTACTTTTTGAACGTTCAAAAATACCCGGAAGGTCTTGTTTAATGTCATTGTCTTTCTGGATGGCTTCGAAAAGTTTAGGAATTGGATACTCTATTGGCACATCGATCACTTCTCCACGTGGATGAGAAACTCGTCTTCGTCAGTTGTTGGTGCTTGCAGTGCTGAGCCTAGTTTGCGATTGTAATAGATTGTGTATGTTGCACTTCCGCCTTCGTCTACTGCTTGATCAACAAGTTGAGCCACTTTTCCTCCAGCAGCTGAACAAACAGCAGAGCCCCTAGCAATAGCACCACTGGCAGTTACTTTTACTACTCCGCGTTTGCAGACCGAACATTCCTCTCCAGCAACAGGTGAATTCAATGCAACACCAATTGCATTATCTCCTCCTGGACTGGGCGAAACTTTCATGTCTGCTGTAATGTAAACAGGTGACCCTTTGGTTATTGGGGCTTCAGCTTCAAAACTGAGGACTTCCCCGTCGGATATCATTTCGCCTAATTCTGCATCAGGCCAAAGATCAGTCATCTACATCTCTCCATTTTTTACATTCGGTTTCAGAGAGTTCGTCCTCCTTACTCCCGGTCAAAAGTGACTATGATTTTTTCTGAGTAGGCTTCTTTTCTGATTTAGAATCAGCTTTAGGAATCTCAGGCGGTTCAGGTTCTTCTTTTGGTTCTTCGGCTTCAGCTTGAATCTTTGCAGTTATTTCAGCAATAGTCGCATTTACTACAGCATCAATCGCAGAAACAATCTCGTTAACTTGAACTGGAGACAAAGGCGGACAGAAAGGAACCAAAATACTTCGAATCTTAGATTTTTCCATAGGCTATTGCACCTCCCCTAACTTGTGCATTATTTCATTCACGAGCCTTTGAGGACCCCAACTCCATGATCTAGTGACTTGAATACCGGGGATTAAAGACAAAATTTCTTTCTTATTAATCAAGTCAGAAGGCTCTTCTTGTCCTGGACTCGGAGAAATGATTGCTTCCCCTATGACCTTCTTTGATTCTGCTGTTTGTTCTTGACGTTTGGTTCCCGGTTCAGGCAGTAACTTGAACATTTCCTCTCCTAGAAGGTCAAAGAATTTCTGGAACGATTCTTCACTAATGCTAAAATGATTCATGAACCGTTCTTTAGGCGTTTTAGGTTCCTGGGACTCTTGACTATTCGGCAACCCTTCACCAGTAGGCTTTTCTTCAGTCGAATCTCCCGAAGGAGAAACAATTTCACTAGCCAATAAGGTTCTCAAAGCCTCTTCATAAGCCCTGAGCTCTGCATTAAGCAAGTCAATCTTTTGCCAAATCTCATTACGTTTCGGCTGCTCTTTATCCGCAATCTGCTGCAACTCAGTATCTAAAACCTGTTTAGACTGATTGAGCTCGTCAATTTTCGCAGTAATTTGTTCCTTCGTTAACTGTTGTTCCTTCAAAGACAGAGAAGTTTCAAGAAAAGTAATCCTGCCCTCTAAAGTTGGAGTCTCTGGTTTGTTGTTCTCTTTCAGTTTAGCTTCTTTCAGAGTTTGAATGATTCCTTCCCAAACCTCAACAGTCGTCATAGGATCTCCAGGAGCCAAATTTTTCAACAGAGAAAGACCGGTAAATTCGATTCCCTTTGGTGCGACACCACCCTCGACGTTTTCAAGAGACTTCCAATTAAACTCAACACTGCAATGCTTGATGTCTCCAGTTTCAATGTAGTCAAGAATCCGTGGATCGTCCACTTGCGCAACATATTCAATGGCGCCATCCTCATAGGCAGATTGCAAAACCTTTCCATCTACAACAACACCATGGTCCAAAAGCAGAATTCCGCCTGTTAGAGTATCAGCAGACTTTTCCAGTTCTTCATCAAGATAAACTCGAACTTGCGGCCACTCATCAGGATGCAAAGTCTTTACAGGATGAAGAGCTTTACCCCGAATCAAGTTCTTCTCAGCTGGATTTGCTTGAATATCACCAACCCACGAGAAGCTTTCTTTTTTAGGCATAGGCTTTGAGTCGTCATAGCTGCGTTCGTTTAGCCAAGCAAAATATTTCGTTTCACCCTCTTCAGGTCCATATTGCTCAATAAAACTTTGATAAATTTTTTCAAAATCTTCATGACGGGGCATGAAATCAAATCCAAAACAAAAATAAGCGTTAAAACAAAAAGCTGTTATTATCCTAAACGTGATAATAGCTTATTTAAGAAAAATAAGCTCATATCATACCCTGTTGTAGAAAATGGGCTTATTGACAGACTTTGAACGAAAAATTCTAAAATTACGAGCAAAAGGCAACTCAGACTATGCAATTGCACGAGCACTCAACAGAGATCCCCCAACAGTAAACCGTTCCCGCAAAAACGCAGAAAAGAAAATTGAATCAGCAAAAAAAGACATAGAATGGGTTGAAAACCTCACACAAATAGAAAGCAAACCCATAAATGAAACAGCAATGAGGGCTACCTTTTGAGTGGACTTATTCAGCGCATACGTGAAGGCGTATCCAGAAACTCAAACTCATTATTACCAGCTCACAGAACAATATACGGCGAACCAAAACCAGTAACATTCAACAACATATTAACCGCATACACAAGAGACCCCAGCTGCAAAGCCTTTGTAGATTTCCTAGCAGACCAAGCAGTAGGAATGGGATTTTACACCACAGTAAACGAACAATACGAAAAAGCAACAGAAGCAAAACAAGCAATCGACAAATTCTGCGAAACTGTGAACCTTGATAGTTTACTCCAAATCGGAGCAAGAGAAATAGTGGCTGCAGGCAACAGTTTCTGGCTAAAAACAACCCCTGAAAACCTGCAAATACTAAAAGTCCTACCCCTAACAGGTTTTGACGAATCCAAAGCGGTTGAACGTGATTTCTTTGGAGAAGTTACGGGATACAACTACTCATATGGCGAAGTGAAAAAGAAGTTTAAACCCGAAAAAATAATTCATTTCCGATGGAATCCAGTAAACTTCTCAGCCTTCGGAACTGGAGTTTTACAAGTCCTGTTATCTGAACTCAAACTAGAAGGCGGAGAAACAAGAATCAGCTTTCTAGAAATGAAAGCACGAATAGAAAAAATGATGCCTGAAGTTTTCGAGAAGTACGCAGGGCCTGATGAACTATGGGTTTTCGCAGGAGCAAGCGACAAAAAACTTGCAGAATACCAAAAAATGATCAAAAACAAACCTAAAGCTGGCGCAAGATTCGTTTATAACAAGCCTGAAGCAGACATCAAAACAGTATCAGTTGACCCCCGAGCAAGATACGAAGCATACATAGATCACATACTAAACCAAGTTTACCTAGGCGGACAAACACCCTTACCTAAACTATTCACAACACCAGGATTCACCGAAGCATCAGCACGAGCAGCTCTTGAAATTGCAGAAAGAAAAGTATTAGCCCTACAAAGATTCATCAAACGAACTGTAGAAAAAGAAATTTTTGTACCCGTCCTAACACAAGCAGGGTTGGATCCTGTAAAAGCAGACAGTCGAATGAACTGGGGAATACCCGAAAAACCAGACATAGAAACCCTGCTACCCGTCCTCGCACAAATCGCAAAAGACCGTTCCGACGTGATACCTACTCCAGAATTCAGAAAAATACTAATCACAATGGGGCTGCCGCTAGAAAATAAAAACCAAAACACACGAGGATAACTTTTGAGGACACCCTGAATACCAAAAAAGTTCAACAGTCCTTTTCTAAATTTTATTAGGATTTTAGAAAATAGAATTTTTTGTTTAGAAATTATTCTTTAGATGTACTCTAGCATAATTTTATCATCGAATGATTTATTTTATGATCAAACATAAATGTGAGCTATGTCCGAAGACTTCAGCTTTAAAGAGCTAATGGATAAAGGCTCAATAATTGACAACAGACGAGTCCACTCAGGAAAAAAAGTGACTTTAAAAGACGTGCTTATCAATATGGCTGAAGGCTCAAAAGGACTGAAAACAGCAGTTGGATATTTTTACATTGAAGGGCTAGCTCAAATAATAAACTCACTCAAACAACTAAAAGAAATTAAAATCCTAATGGGAGGAGACACTTCACCAAAAACAAAAAAAGAGCTCATTAGAGCCTTCACAAAAAAATTTGATGAAATTGAAAAAAATGAAACAACTACCGCTGCCGTTAAACTTTTCCATACTTTAATCAAAGAATCAAAAGTTCTGAAAGCAAGAGTATACCTTGGAGAAAATGGGAAACTACAAAGGCTACATTCAAAAGGTTACTTATTTCTTAGAGATGTTGAAACCGATAACCCAATGGACCGTTACTATGCTTGTGTGATTGGGTCATCAAACTTAACTCCGAGTGGGTTAATGGGGAATACAGAACTGAATATGATGACTACAAATCAACGAAGCATGAGTTATCTTGAATCATGGTTTGATGAGTTGTGGGAACATGGAACTGAAGAGTTTGAAAAACTTAGAGTTGCTGATGCCTTAACAAAAGCAATTGAAGAATCAAAGTTTGGAGCAGAAATTGATGAAGCATACAAATACATGGAACCAAAGGAATTCTTTAAATCGTTAATCAAGTTTTTGAACGCTGATTATCTTTTTGAGGATTGGAAAAAGTCAGGTTTGTTTGGATTTCAAGTTGTTGACACAAATAGATGTTTGAGATTGTTTAAAGAGAACAAATATCGAAGCGTGTTTTTGACTTCTTCTGTGGGTCTTGGAAAATCTTATGTTGCCACTAAAGTTGCAGAGATTTTTATGCGTGAAGGAAATAGAGTGTTAATCATTGCACCTGCAAATCTTGCTAAAGGTGATGATCAGTGGCCTCGATACTTGAAAGAGTTTAAGCTTTGGGGTAAAGTAGATTTAGTTTCTATGGGGGAGTTCCAAAAAGACCCTAAGGAGTTTTTTGATAAAAGAGTGACAAACTATGCTACTAGTGGTAAGATAAAACTTGAAAAGGAAAACAAGTATGGTTTAATTATTGTTGATGAAGCCCACAATTTTAGAAATAATGATGCTTATAGAACAAGGAATTTGAAGAGGTTAATTGATCTAAATGGCGATTCAAAGATTATGTTTTTGACGGCAACTCCAATTAATACAAGTTTAAATGATTTGTTGAGTTTAATTGAGCTTTTCCATAGGCCTGGACAAAATTTGGTTTTTGATGCAATGGTAAGGGATTTGAAAAAAGTAATCGACTTAGCAATGAAAAAAGAGTTTGAAGAATTAACCAACAATGAAAAAGAAGAGTTAGCTAAAAGACAAGAAGAAGTCGAAAAGGAGCTTTTTATCAAATCTACTCGAGAAACGATTAAGACTAATCAAGATTATATTCAACAATTGAAAGAGTTTTCTGGTGTTGATTTAACAACAATACCCGATCCAGAAGTGATTGAAACAGAATATACCTTACATGCAAATTACAGACCAATCGTAAATAACATTGTCGATTTCATAAGCAGTCTTTCTGCTGCCCACCTTAGGATGATTGATCCTGAGAAAGGTAGAAGATTAGGTGGTTTTTTCAAGTGGTTATTGTACAAACGTTTTGAGAGTAGCATAACAGCTTACTATCTAACATTAAAAAGGTTAGCTAAGAGAAATCAATGCATACAAGACGCTATTGAAAACAGAGATGTTTGTTGTTTAGATATAGAATATGAAGATGATGTCGAAATAAATTTCACTTTTGATTTTCGAGAAAAATTAGAGAAAGTAATCGAAAAAATAAAGAAGGGAAAAGGTCAAGAACAGTTAAAAATTTTAGATGATTTAAAAAGTGACACTGAACGTATCAATAATGAAATTGAAAAGCTACAACCGTTTGTGGTATCCGACCTTTGTTTTGAGAATGATTACAAACTTGATGAACTCTATAAGATAGTCAAGAATAATCAATCAAAGAAAATTTTGTTATTTACACAATACAAAGACACACTAAAAGCTATTGAAAAATTCCTAAAAAGTAGAATCAGCAACGATGTTGCAAAGTATGTTAGCTCTGAAGTGGAAAATAAAAATAGGATAATCGAGAAATTCAATGACAAGCGATCAAAACTTAGTCTACTGTGCTCGACAGATGCATTGTCAGAAGGCTTTAACATTAGTGGTGCCGATGTTGTAATAAATTTTGATATCCCATATAATCCAGTTAGAATCATTCAGAGAATTGGACGTGCAACACGACTTGATAATCCAAAAAAAATTGATGTATTCAATTTCAAACCTGATGAAGACATTGATAGAGAATTGGAATTAGTAGATCGAATGGACCTTCGAATTAAAGACATAATCAATTTTGTTGGCGTAGAATATCGGGTTTGGATTGATCGAGAAAATGAGATCAGAACGCTTCTAAAAGAAAGAAGATTGAAAGATACACGAATATACCAAGAGGTAATGAAGAGTATTCGTTCAGATTTTACGAAAGGAAAATTTGAAAATCTTGAAGTTGAAATACAATATGCAAAACCTACTTTAGCTTTCCTACAAAAAACGATCAAAAAATTTGGAATTACTCGAGAAGATGTTGAAAACCAAAATTTGCCATTCGGTAACAACTATACGACAATCAAAGGAAAAAAAGGTCTAATTGTTTATTACAACTCTAATGATGTTTTTAATGAGGAATACTTACACAAGGCCAAAATGGAAAAAATTACTCGAACAATCAATTTTGAAAAAGATCTGAACAATTATCTCCAAGAATTCGATCAATACCTAGAGACTGAAAAAAGAAAAAAATTATGTCTAAATTTTTATAATAGCCAATTAGATAGAAAAATCAATAATATTTTGGATATAATCGAATTAAAAAACCTGTCTCAGTTATACTCGAATATTGACGAATTAATTTTTACATTGAACAGAACAAAAGAATCTTGTGGCAGTACAACAGCTCGAGTCATCAAAGAGTTGGAAAAAAGAATCAAAAAAGATGAAATCTCAGATAAACTAATTAAAGAATTGAATAATAAAATAAAGAATAGCTTTACCCAAAAGCATGTTCAAGAGAAGTTAATTAATGAAACAACTCGCAAGTTTGCAATAGCACTTTTGGAGGAATAGATTTTGGAACCACAGGAGATACTTCAAGGAAAATTAGCCCTTAGTGACTTTCTTAAGGTGAAAGGTTATGAAGAAATAGAGAATTTTCAAGATTCTGAATTTAATGAAGGTATTTTCTTTAAGATTAACGAAAGAAAACTATTGGTTATTTACGAAGTAAAAGAGATTGAAAAAACAAAAGATGTAAAAAATCATTTTCTCATTGAAAGAGGATTAGCTTATTGTGCAATTGTACATGATACAAAAATTATTTTTTTCAGAAATTTTGGAGAGGGGAGATATTTTCTATATTCAGACCGAACAAAGGATAACATTTCAAAGTTAGATAAATTAAAAAAAATTGATACAAAATTCGATTATATTTTTCATCGTAAGGATGTTTCAGGCTGGTTCTATGAAAAATTTAAATCAAAGAGAAATATTGTTGCAAGAAGTATAAAGAATGATTTCAAACCAGTTGAAAAATATCTTATAAGTCAAAAATTATTTGATAGAATTTTTTTCACATATTTTCTTTGCCATAAAGGTATAATTACGCTAAACACCGGAAAAAGCATTAGTGGAGAAAATTTATTTAGAATTTTATTAGATACAGATAATTTCTTTGAAAATGTTAAAAATCTCTTTTACTTGTTTAATGATGCTCAAAATAGATTTTTACAGATAAATGATTTTTTGATCAAAATTCCTTATCTGAATGGAGGTTTATTCAGGCCCGATCATTTAGAGGGGAATCTGAGATTTTTATTAAGCGAAAAGGATTGGGGAGACGTTTTTGATTTCTTGAACCAATATCACTGGATAATTGAAGAAGACATTGAAACAGCCATCGAAGATAAAGAAAATGTTCTTACTCCAGAAATACTCGGTCATGTATATGAAAGAAGCGTTGTTGAATGGGAAAGAAGTGGCTTTAAAAAAGAGGCAGAAAAAGCAATTAATGAAGCTAGTGAACGAAAAAAGAAGGGAGTTTATTATACTCCAGAGGAAATAACTGAATATATTGTAGAAAATACAATTTACCCCTTTATATTAGATCTATTTAATTCAAAGTATAATGATGTAAATGAATTAGTAGAAAATGCAAACAGTAACGACATAAAAAAAGCTCTTGATGCCCTTGACCGAATGAAGATCTTAGATCCTGCATGTGGGTCTGGAGCTTTCTTAATAAAAGCTTCTGAGGTTTTATTTCAAGTTAAAGTTAGATTATTAAATAAATTGGGAAATGGAGCAGATTACTATCGTATTAAACTTAACACAATAGTAAACAACATTTATGGAGTCGATATTCTTGATGGCGCTGGTGAGATTACAAAATTAAGACTTTGGCTCTGGTTGGTGGCAGAATACAAAGAAGGTTCAGAAATGCATGCATTGCCAAATATTGAATATAACATTCGTATTGGAAACAGTCTCATAGGCTGGATTAATGAAGAATTAAAACAAATCCCGTTACAGAGACCTTTGACAAACGAAGTTGATGCATTATTTGCAGGGTTAATAACATTTTGTAAGAACGATATAAGAAAAGATTTACAGAAAGCTCGTGATCTGCTTTCAACTTTCCAATTGAAATCATATATCGAAGCATATTCGATCCTCTATAAGATCTATCGCATGACACATGGATTGGAAGCTGTAAACCTCAAAGGAATTTTAGAAAAAATAAAAATTTCAATATATTCCAGTGTTAATCCTATATTTTTGGAACATATCAACAGAAAAATTGATTCAAATTTTGATAAAAAGAAATTAACTGATATCCCAATAAAATTCAAAGAATATATAGGTACAAATCCATTTCATTGGAAAATTGATTTTGGCCACATTATCGATGAAGGAGGCTTTGATATAATTATTGGTAACCCTCCTTATTTAGAATCCAGAGACATTCCTGAAATAGAATGGAATGTTTTTAAGAGTTTATTTAAAGGTGCTTTCAAACGTTTTGATCTAGGCGTTCTCTTTATTGAAAGGTCATTATCACTTGCTAAATACCATAATTCATTAGGGTTTATTATTTCCAACAAGTTTACAGCTTCAAAATATGGTTTGGGTATTAGAAAAGTGATCCTTCAAAATTGCATCATAAACACCATTCTAGACGTTTCACATATGAACGTGTTTAAAGATGCTGCAACATACCCCTACATTTTCATCTTTCAAAAAGAACCAAATAAAAAAGTTAGAGAAAACAACATCATTAAAATTAAAAAAGAAATCAAAGAGGGAAAAATTAGAGACACTAGTGACGTGTATGAAATAAATCAATCTGCCTTCGCTGATTCACCTAAGAATATTTTTTCAATTGATTTAATTCCAGGAGTTATGCATCTTCTAAAACGGATTAAACAAAAATCCATCCCTTTAACTAGTTTATGTGAAATGAAAGACGGAATTCATACGGGAAACATTAGAGATAAAATGATTTTAAACAAAAAGGAAAATAAGAATTGTAAAAAATTAATCACAGCAAAATGCATTGATAGGTACTCAATAAAATGGGACAAACTATGGGTCAATTATGATCCAAGTATTTTCGATAAAGATAAAGGAGAATATGGTTCTCTAAGAGATCCTCGAATATTCAAGGCCAAAGAAAAACTTGTAACTGCTCTATTTGGTCTACGTCCAGAAGTTGCATATGATGATGAACAATATTATACCAATAATTCAATCAAAATAATACTGCCAAGAGGATCCGACATTGATCTTAAGTATTTAATGGCGATTCTAAATTCAAAATTGATTAACTTTTATTATCAAGTATTATTTGCTTCTATCCATGTAAGGGGGAAATACATTCAATTCTATCCAAACGATTTTCTGACATTGCCCATAATGACTGCTTCAAAATTGAAGGTAGATGCAATAACAAAAAACGTTGATCAAATAATGAATTTGAATAAAGAATTAAGCAGAAAAACTGAAGCAGAATGCAATGAAATAAATAGAATAAAAGAAAGAATAAAATCAATTGATAAAAAAATTGACGCCTTCATCTTTGACATATATGGTTTGAATAAAAAAGAAATAAAACTTGTAGATGACTATTTTGATTTATAGGTTATACATTCTTTATAAATAGAAAATATGAAATGTATTAGGAAAGGAGCAGTTGTTTAAATGTCCGAAATCAGCGGGTTTGTCTTCCCAATAAAACTGAAACATGCTGAATCAATTTTCATAAAAGGAAAAAAAATATTTGTAAAATATGATAATAAATTGGTTAAGCTTAACAAAGGAATGAGGGCGATTTTTTATCTTTCTGGAGAAAAAACCATAATTGGAGAAGCAAAAATACTGAAGATTGAAAGGATGACTGTAGAAGAAGTTTATGAAAACTACGGCCAAAATCTTTTTTTAACACAAGAAGAACTTTTTAATTATGCAAAAAAATCTCCAATAGGACGTGAAAGAAAAACTCAAAATCTTTCAGTGTATCATTTAGCAAACATTCAAAAATACCAGACTCCAATTAAATCAAAAAAAAGAATGACCCCTGCTGGTTATTATTTAAGAAATAATGACTATCAGATACTTATGAAGCGATAATACTAACGTTCTATAGATTCGAGATTTCAAGAGAGAAAACATATAGCATTATAATTGTAAAATAATAATCAAAAATACATTTTTGAACAAAAATTAATTACTGAAAAAGTTTATTATTTAAGTAATTAAGCATTTTTTCAAGTGTGCTATCGTTTTTTCAATTTGGTTCATAGCTTTTAGACCTGTAATTATCACTTTTCCCGTAGAAAAAATTAATACCGATGCTTTAAAAGGTTCAGAAAGTCGTAAAATTCCACCCGGAAATTGTTCAGGTTCATATATTATTTGATAAACATACACTAAATCTTCAAGATTAATTGTTTTCCCAAAATCAACACTAATCACCAAATTCCTAATTTTTGGTTCAATAGAAACTTCGGTAATAAACCCACTTTTCACTAAAAAATCCTTGGCTTCTTCAAGTTCCCTAAATGATTCTTCCCGAGTCTTTGTTCCAACGCTGATCATTTTTCCGGAAGAAAAAATTGAGACTTTTCCCTGCATTTCATTTGTTTTGAAATATGCTGCTCTACCCCCATAAACATCTGAATCGTGAAACACATTATCCAATTTCCTGATTGCTTCAAAATCAATTTCTTGATCAAGCGTTGCTGTTGTAACAACATTTACAATTTTATATTTTGGGAACATTTGTCGGTCCTTGGAATAATTAAACTGGCTAACAGTAACTTAGAATATGCTAGAGATAATGCTTCTCCATATGAAAGTAATCAACGGTATTTATTATCACCAAAAATAAACAAAGAAAAACACCCATTTGTACCCAACCGGATGTGAATACAAATGTCAAACAAAAGAAATCTTGTTTTGTACATGGATGATAGTTTAGTTTAAAAATCGAAAGAATTAGTGTTCAATCTTTCAAAAGCGTTTGAAAATCACTTAAAACACTCGATAAACAATTTTAAAAGTCTACACACAAAAGTCGCTTACTTTAGAATTAGTAGTAGCCCGGGAAATAGTCGAACTCCAGTCAGGGGCTCCAGAGACCATCTTCATTAAACAAAATAATGAACAAATTTTTATGTTTGAATTTAGGCTAATTACAAAACAACTTTTGAAAGTTACTACATTATTGTTTACATTGTTAGGTTCTCTCAGGTGTCTTCAGCTTCTTCTTTGATTATGCTTTCAGTGAATTCTTTTCGAAGCCTAGGAGCAATCTTCCACTTGTGGCCTTTCTTAGTAATCACTGGCTCCCCGATTTCTTGGATCATCTTCTTATTCATGCGTTCAATCCTGCGTGAAATGTCCCTGTGGTCTATGTCCAATTGAGTTGCTAATTCTCCAGTCTGCCGACCTGTAGCCTCAGCTTCCCGAAGTGCATACAAAATAGCAACATCAACCTCGTCCTTGCAAACAATCATAGAAACGTAATCTTCCCCCAGAGAGAAAAGACTACGAAGGCCAGCAGCAAGCATCCGAGTTCGACGATCTATAATCTTTTGTCGCCTTTCGATTTTTTTCAAAGTTCGAATAATCCACTTGTGACGTCCTACTTTTTCTTCAACAGAACGCCTTTTTTTAGATGTTTTTTCCCCTGTTTGCACACTGTTTTCTACGTTTTCCATAGCAAAACCTCAGTTAATGGTAAACATGCAACATCACGAACAGACAAAGTTGAAACCGCCAACTTAGACCATTTAACCAACCAAAAACCCCCTTGAAAAACAGGCATAAAATAAGCTTATTTTACAAAAAGAAGTCCAAAAAATAGACCAAAAAGAAGCCCATTTTGAGCCTTGCACAGAATTAAATGAATTTTTGTGACAATGACTGGTTACCAAATGTATTCCCCGTTGTCTTCTTTGGCTTTTGAAGCAGTCAGTTTTTCTGGTTCTTCAATTTGATCCAGCTTTGATAATACTTTCAACAGTTTCTGTCCAACTTTGGTCCATGCGTGTAAAGCTGGAAGCAAACCGTTTTCTAGTTTTTCTAAATTAGTATCAAGCTTTTCCAGATCAGTTCCTAAATGGTGCATCTGATGGGTAACCTGCTTTAGTCGACTGGAAGATTTGATAAAATCATTAGCAGCTTCGGGTCCTAACTCCCAGTGACCTTTCTTTGCAGGAGGACTGCGATCGGCTCCCATTCCATCTTCATTCTTAAAACTGAACTTGCGCGTTAACTGCTCAGACAAACAATCATAAACCTGAAAACACGGCCGCTTAATTGGAACACCTGGACGAACCATCAAACCAGTTTTTTGTTCAAGCCAACGGGCAACCCTGTTGCATTCTTGACTGGCAACAAAAACCAGATTCCAACTATTATCTCCCCGTAACCGTCCGGGATGCACAATTACACTTTTGCTGGTTCTAACTACCCGAACTTCTCCCAGTTTAAAACCTAACTTTACCCAGTTACGGGGTTCACCTAACTTTTCCCAGGACACACAATCGTCAGCTCGCCCCCAACTTACTACATCAAACTTGACGGGATAATCCTCTAAAACAATAACCGAAGTATCCTCTTCACTCCCTGTGAGAACCTTTGAACCCTTCTGGGTTAACTCGTAATAGTTCCAGCTGCCAGCAACACTTTGAGGACATAAACGAAGAAAACCTAACTGTTTGAGCTTATTGACCCAATAACTCAAGGAAGGCCTGCTGACTCCAACTGCTTCAGCAACTGCACTTGGCGGACGACCGGATCCTAACAACTCAAGAATCTGTTTGCCGTTTTCACTCAAACTTTGTGCAGTTAGACTAACCGGTTCGGTACGTACTAACTGCTTTTTCAACAAACCAGACTTTGATTGTTGACAAACCAAAAAACAAACCTCAGCTAGATGCTAATTGCCAATCTTTCTGAATGGCCCCTGATGTGTGATGGAAGCAACAAACATGCCAAACTGCGCCTATCAGGGGGAAATAAGCTACCTGTGCAGATGCTTGCTGCTTCTTTCATCCTTCAGGGACCTCATCAAGAGTGGTCTGCGTGGAACCAATTTTTACAGTAAAAACTTCATCTTTAGGGAACTTTTCACAAATCGCCCTGGAACTGCCAACCAAAACCAACGTATGCCCATCAGAATTTTTCAAGGAAACCTTGTACTCTGGAACCTGACCTGCCTTGCTTTTCCAGCTATGGGCGTCAACAACAAACTGGATCTCCAAAACCTAATCACCAAAAAAAAGGGGATTTTGAACCGTCACCTGGTGATTGGTTAAATTAGCTTTTGGGCTCTGAACAATAAAAAAGTGATCTTATGGGAGATGTCTCTATTATGGTGAGAATCCATAAAGACAAATGTTCAAGTTTGGGTGTGAATCTAAAACATAGGTGATTTGAAATTTTAATAGGTTGAACAATAAATAGTCAAAGTTTCTTGACTATCTGAAGCTTGATTTTGGTCAATGTTTCTTGACAAAAATCCTTATCCTCAGTATATTGGAGGTTTTATTGGTGTGATTCATGGCAAAGAAAACGATTGTTATCTTTTCATTGCTGTTTTCTTTTTTCCTGTTTTGGTCTATGTCTTATCTTGAAACGTCTAAAAATTGGGTTGAAGTAGATAGGTTTACTGGAAGCAGTTGGTATGGAGGAACAAGATCATTCAAAATTGATTATGATGAATGGAGAATAAGATGGGAATATGACCCAATTATTAATGATGAAGTGAATTCACTTAGCAATTTTTACTTTCAGGTGAAGGAAATTGGAAATAAAACTTTTGACATTGTCCTTGGCAATAATAAACCGAATGGAGCTTTACACCTTTTCAAAAAGGGAACATTTTATTTACTAATAAGAGGGGGATTAAACGCAAAGAATTACACAATTATAATTGAACAAAACACAGATTGATCATTAACCGATCATAAGTTAGGATACTGTTAAGTTATTTGTCATAAGTTTGAGTATTAGAATGAAGTAGCTGCATTCAATCCCTCACGTATTAAGTGAGAAGGTGTGTTTCTCCTAGTTGGATATGCATAACAATTTCCTTTGCTTTTTTCTTCTCCCCTTTGTCAATGATTTTACTGCTTTGCTGTAATCTATCCCATTTGGAATAACCTTGTCATCTCTTAAAACCCTAGTTTTTTGTTTGATGAGCTTGGCATATTTGGGGTCTAACTCCACAAGCCTCTTCGGTTTCTCGTCAACTCGCGTAATCAACAAACAAACTCTTGTATGTCTTAATTCCAGAAATCATTGATTGGAGACTTTGAACTTCAGGATTCCTAGTCCAGGTTCATCAAGAGCCAGTAATATTTTGGCAAGACTTTCAAAAAATCTTCACAATGGACAGCCTACGGGTATGTCATTTGTTGTTGTTGACCCCCCTACCCCCCAACAACAACATTTAAGCCCTCTCTGAAAGTAAGTTGGTCCAGATGATTGTGGGTTTTTGCAGAAGCCAGCCACAAAAACCTTGTTGAATATCAAAAGCTGATCAAGACAAACCAAAGGCTGGAACAAAATTCGTTTACAACAAAAAAGCAAGTATTTTTAGAAAGCAAGAGTCTAGAATAAACAGGTGTTTGTATGGTAACTGTTAATGAAATATTAAATAATATTTCCCCTCAGCAAAAAGATATTATCGAAGAATTGCGAACATTAATAAAAAAAATTTCCGCCAACGCTGAGGAAAAAGTAAGGGACGGAAGGATTGTTTATGCAGTAGCTGGAAAAGATTTTGTGTGGATCAATCCGTTTACAGGCCATGTAGATTTGGATTTCATGTGTGGAGCTCGACTAATATCAGGCGACCTTAAGGGCAGAGGAAAAAAGAGTCAAGTTAAACATATGGAGATTACAAGTAAAACAGACATAAACGCCACTGAACTGAAACAATTAATTGAAGAAGCATCCAAAACTGTTTGCTAAAAAGTAAGTTGACAAACAGCTGCAACTATTCCTGCGAATACAAATTGTATGGCTATGGCTAGGACAATAATTGACATTAGAGCAGAAACTACGTGAGTTCCATCAGTTCCAAAAATTTTAAGGAGCCTATGAGCGTGAATCATTCCCCCATAGGATAACAAGACCCCAACGGCTATTGCCACGAAGACAAATATGGTCTCAAAAAAACTACTTGCTTGTGAAAAAATCAAAATAACTGTAGTTATAGTTCCTGGACCAGCAGTAAGAGGAAAAGTCAGGGGAATAATTGAAGGATCTTCACGCTTATCGGATGAAAACCCGTTTTTTTCTGAAAGCATTTTTAATGCAATAGTAATAAGGAGAATGCCACCTGCTATCTGAAATGAAAACAAGTCAATGTTAAATATTTGAAAAATAAGTGTACCTGTCAAAGCGAAAGAAGCAAGAATTATGAAACCTAATTTCGCCGCTTTAGCAGCAATTTGACGGTTTTTTTCATGGCTTTGCCCCTTTGTCAGAGTGAGAAATATCGCGGTTGTGCTAAGTGGATTCATAACTGCCACAATTGATGAAATTGCCACTAAAGCGAATTCAACCGTCGCCAACGTTAGCACCTTGATAAGTGTTAAGGAATTAAGGGATATAAAGATTAAAGACTAGTGTAGATTAACCCGTTTTTGGGCAGAAAAAGTCAGTGACGAACTAAGATGCCCTACAAGAGGCAATAAGAAAACAAAAGAAAACTAAATATAATATTTTTTTATTAGCAGAATGTAGTTAAAACTAGATTACTGCTTTATGTTTACGTCTGGAAATCCAGTAATATTTAAGGTTGTAGAAGCAATTTTTATGTTCTTGGACTTCTGAATTTCATCAAGTATCATTCGACTGAGTTTGTCGTGAAGCAGTCGGCGTTCTCGTATCTCTGTAACATATCTAATGTTAAAGTTTATCCAATTATCTGTCAGAGTTAAAAATACGGTTGGATCAACAGACCTTTTGGTCAAATAATATTTTTCACCGGTTTTAGCTATGTCTTTTTCAGCTTGTGCTGCACTGACTTTCGTTTCTCTTTCAACAATTTCTAAAATTTTGTTTGTTGCCTCGTTCCAATCACTATCATAGGTAATAGGGATTGCTATTTCATCCCATATGAACCCAAAATCTCGGGTGTAATTATGTATAACATTATTTAAGACATAACCGTTTGGAACACTTGTCAATCTACCCGTGGCTTGATCCGCTGGTACCCAATCCTTCATCTCCAAAAGTGTAGTATAAAAAAGATTAACATCAATTACATCACCATATTTTTGGTTAATTTCTATCCGATCTCCAACACGGTAAATTCCATTTAAGAAAATCACTATGCCACCCATCAGGTTCTTGATAAGATCTTGCAAAGCAAAGGCTACGGCTGCCCCAATTAACCCATAGGCAATCAAGATATCCTGCAAATTTTCAACCCATATTCCCATGACTACAATCAAAAAAGTTGCAATGTCAAATATTGACAAAATCTTTTTGAGCGAATACCTTGTTTTAGGGTCTTTGATTTTGTTAGAAACCATGGATTCTAGAAATATTTTAAAGATGAAGTAGATTACAGTTAACGCGAGAAAACTATAGAAACCATTCTGTAAATAAATATTGGGGCATTTAGTATTTGCAAACCAAAGTGCCACGGAAGCAATTACTAATCCAGATAATATTGCAACTTTAGAACGTAATACCAAAAATTTTTCCCAATTAAAACTATTGTGACTTCAATTTTATATTTGTTTTCAGTCATTAAGTGGCTACATTTTAGATATTATTAATTCTAAATGTAAAAAGTAGTTCCGTACCAAAACAAGTCCAGAAAGTTGCCTTTTGACACAATTTTGATAAACTTTAAAAATCAAGCGGACCTCTAATAAAGTATCATATTTGTCAGGGAGAACTGCGTTTTGCGAATAGGTTTTTTTGTCTATGAGTATCCCCCAAAAATTGTGGGAGGACTAGGCACATATGCGGACAATATAACACGCGAGTTTGTCAATTTAGGTCACGATGTGTCAGTTTTCACCCTTAACCCGGGTGATTTGAAAACCAGAGAAATTTTGAAAGGAGTAGAAGTCCATCGTCCCTTGATAGCGGATGCTGGCAACGTTTTTCCAATGTTTGTTGCTGAAGACCTAAAAGAGTGGGGAACTAACATCCGCTTTTTTAGCGACATATTCATACATAATGTTCTGAGTGCAACAAAATTCATTAATGAATTAATTAAAAAAGAGGAATACAATTTTGATGTTGTCTGCGTACATGATTGGTTAAGCAGCATCGCAGGATTAATGATTAAAAACGAAACAAAGATTCCTGTAATATTTCATGTGCACAGTACCGAGTGGGGAAGAAGCGGTGGACAGGGTTCAAAGGTTGTGTCACATCTTGAAAGGGCAGCAGCCCAGAACATGGATGGAATGATTACAGTAAGTCATTCAATGCGAGAAGACTTAACGCGTCATGGTTGGCCACAATCAAAAATAAGTGTGGTCTGGAATGGAGTAAACCCCCAACGATACAATCTGCAGAATTACCAATCTGAAGATGTGCAAAAGATTCGGGAAAAATATGGTATTAAAAAAGATTGGACAATGCTTCTTTTTGTTGGGAGATTAACATGGGTGAAAAGTGCTGATAACTTAGTTCAAGCAATGCCAATGGTCTTAAAGGAATATCCAAAAACGAAACTTGTTATTCTAGGTAAAGGTGAGAAACAAAAAGACATCGTTGAAACAGCGAGTAGACTTGGAATAGAAGACAAGATTATTTACCGGTTTGAGTTTGTGCCAGAAGATGAGAGAATACTGCATTACGCTGCTGCAGACGTATGCATTTTTCCATCAGTTTATGAACCATTCGGCATCGTCAGCCTAGAAGCCATGGCAATGGAGAAACCTGTTGTGGTAGGATCCAAAGGAGTAGTAGGTTTTCGCGAACAAGTAATACCGTCAGGTCCAGATCAAAATGGAGTCCATGTTAACGGTGAGGAAGCATCTGACATAGCTTGGGGAATAAACGCGGTTTTAAAGGATCCGCAGATGGCTAAAAGTTGGGGCAAAAAGGGGCGTAAAAGAGTTTTAGAGTATTTTACATGGAAAAAAGCCGCGGAACAGACATTAGAAATCTACAAATCATTTTTGCAGAAATGATGGCATTATAAATCCTCGAGATCCGTTTTCTGAAAATAACAATCAACTTTACAGTTTAGGGAACCCAACCGAACAGCAAGGATTCACAAAAAAAGGAAAAACGGAAGAAAAAATGTCCACTACGTTTGCAGGTAAGAAAAACAAAAGGGTTCGAATCTAGTTCATGTTTTTGCGTAAATTTATCTTATGTAATTTCGATGTTTACAGCTATGACTGTTGAGCTTCTAGGTTGTCACTTCTTGAAGTCATGTTCAAACGACAAAACGTGGTGCAGTTAAAGGTAAGCTTCAGTTACATATCTTCGCATCATTCTGTGACTGTTAAAATAGTAAGCAATTTTTCCAATGGAATTTTTCATAGTTCTTATCCATTTATCCCTTTTATTGTAGAATAGGGGCATGATAATGTATTCCAGTTTGCTGTATAGGTCATCTAATTCTCTAATGTTACGTTCCTCAAACGATACTTGCTCATCAGGATGCGGACCTATAGCCCAACCGGTTATATCTTCTATCCAACCTTCAATCCACCATCCGTCCAAGACACTAAAGTTTATCACTCCGTTATGGGCTGCCTTCATTCCACTAGTCCCTGATGCTTCTTGAGGCGGCAAAGGCGTGTTTAACCAAACATCAACACCAGTAACCAACATGGATGCAACGTCTAAATCATAATTTTCCAAATAGACAATTTTGATATCATCTTTTAGTTGTTTAGCATAACTAAATAACTGTTCAATTAGTTTCTTGCCCGAATAATCTCTGGGATGAGCTTTCCCCGCCAAAATGATCTGAATCTTCCCTTTTCTACTTATCTTCTTCAACTTTTCCAAATCAGAAAACAGCAAATTTGCTCTTTTGTATTCAGTTGCTCGTCGTGCAAACCCTAGGGTTAAAGTATCATAGTCCATGCCTATGTTCGTCGACGTATTAACGTAATCGATCAGCAACTTTTTTGCTTCTCTATGAGCTTGCCAAACTTCTTCCCTTGGAATAACATCTACTCTTACAAGTAAATTAGGATCATTTGCCCAACCTGGAAGATACTTATCATACAATCTTCTAAAACTCTCACAAGTCCAAGTGTATGAATGAATTCCATTGGTGATAGCGTGAATTTCGTATCCTGGAAACATTTCTCTTGAGGATTCTTGGTGTTTCTTAGCTACTCCGTTAATGTAGTCACTCAGATTAAGGGCGAGGCGAGTCATGTTCAGTCGGTCATGTCCCCCCAAATTTTTCAGTAAATCCAAAGGGGCATCTTCGCCGAGCACTTCCTGAACGAGATCATAAGAAAATTTGTCGTGACCAGCCTCAACAGGAGTGTGGGTCGTGAATATGCAACTATTTCTAACTTTTTCAATGTTCCTTTCAAATTTTTTCAACAGTTCAAAAGCAAGAAAACTGGAATGCCCTTCATTCATGTGATATTTACGAACATCAATGCCCAATTCTTTGAGCATCCTCACACCGCCAATTCCCAAGACAATCTCCTGCTTCAACCGATACTTATTGTCTCCGCCATACAAAAAAGAGGTAATTTCTCTATCTTCTGCAGTATTCTCTTCTACATCTGTATCTAAAAAGTAAACAGGAACAACTCCTCCAGTTTGGCTAACTACATTGTAGAGCCATGCTCTAACATGCACATCTCTTGATTCAATTGGCACTTTAACCTTCACTGGAAGTAACTGCATAAAGTTTGAAAGATTCCATGGGTCTTCATGCTCTGTTTGGCTTCCATTAGCTGCCAATTCCTGTCTAAAATATCCTTTTTTGCTGATTAAGCTAACTCCTACGAATGGAAGCCTCAAGTCTGCGCTCGACCTGATTGTGTCACCGGCTAAAACGCCCAGACCACCGCTGTAAGTGTGAATACCATTTGAAAGCGCAACCTCCATAGAGAAATAGGCAATTTTTTGTCTAATAGAAAAAATCTCCTTTTGAGTCATTACTTTTCACACTCTTTTTTAGGGCAAACACGCATGGTTTTTCTCATTATTTAATCCTCTTATATTGTATCACGACGACTCTAATTCTATATTTTAATGTTCGATAGTTACTTTTTCATTTTGCCCTTAACGAATTTTCTTATTTCGTCGGCAACAAAAACTGAACTTGATACGAGTACTATTAACAGCCAGTCCAAAACCGAGAGTGAAATGGTACCCAATGCGACTTGTAACGGAGGCAAAACAGTCGCTAACACTTGCAAAGAAACAGATGCAATGATAGCGAGAAATAGATATTTGTTTGTAAAGAACCCTAAACTGAAAACTGATTTGTTGCGTGACCTGCAGTTCAGTGAGCTAAACACTTGAAACATTGCCATTGTGGTAAAGCCCATTGTCTGAGCTCTAATAATGTTCCCGTAACTCCATTCGTTAGCGAAAATCCATAGGGTTCCAATCATCATGAATATGCCCACATAGACAGTGTTGACTAAGATTTCACGGTTAATAATTTTAGCAGTGGATTTTCTAGGATGTTGATCCATGACATCTTCTTCTTTTGGCTCCATTGCTAACGTTACGTCAAGTAACCCGTCAGTTACAAGATTAATCCACAATATCTGAACGGGAGTAAAAATAAGGGGTGCATTAGGCAAAAGAATCAAAGCAGCTAAAATCGTAAGGATTTCACCTGTGTTGGTAGCTACCAAAAATTTTACGACTTTTCGCACATTCTCAAAGACTACCCTGCCTTCTTCAACTGCATTCACAATGCTAGCAAAATTGTCATCAGCCAAAACCATGTCAGCCGTTTCTTTGGTTACATCAGTCCCCGTGATTCCCATTGAAACGCCAATGTCAGCCACTTTCAAAGCAGGTGCATCGTTAACGCCGTCACCGGTCATAGCCACTACGTGTCCTTTGCGTTTAAGAGATTCAACAACCCTGAACTTGTGAGTTGGAGATACCCGAGCAAAAACGGATGTTTCGTCGATAACACTGTCTAATTCATCGTCATTCATGCTATCCAGATTAAGTCCCGTGAAGACTTTTGAGTTGGGTATAAGAATCCCGATTTCTTTTGCAATTGCCTTCGCGGTTAGCTTGTGGTCACCTGTTGCCATGATTACTTTTATTCCAGCTCTTTGACAAAGCTGAACAGCAGTTTTTGCTTCGGGTCTAGGTGGATCAATCATTCCCGCAAACCCAACAAAAACTAGGGATGCGTTTTTACGGCGTACTTTTTCTTTGAAATCATTTAGCTTTTCTTCATCTATTTTTTGGTAAGCAAAAGCGAGAACCCTCATTGCCTCGCTAGCCATATGAGTGCTAACTTTCAAAATCTCTTCTTTTTTTGTTTGTGTGAGCGGCTTTGTCTGTCCGTCTTCTAGAATTTCTGAGCAAAACTCCAAGACGGTTTCAGGTGCACCTTTCATGTAGACCTGCAAAAGTTTTGCAGAATTTTTATGGAATGTAGCCATGTATCTCTCTTTTGCGTCAAAAGGAATCTCATCTACGCGTGAAAACTTTTCTTCTAACTCATGTTTTTCGAGTTTTGCTTTTTCTGCTGCAACAACTAACGATCCTTCGGTAGGATCGCCGTAAATTTCCCAACTGTATCCATCTTTGACTTCATGTTGCCTAAGTCGAGCATCGTTACATAGAGCACCTATTTGAAGCAACAAACGCAGCTCTTCGTTCTTAGTCACGTCTATTGCATTACCGTCTACCTCAAAACTCCCCTCTGGAGCGTAACCAACACCAGTAACATTGACATCCCTGTTGTTCACGAATAGTCTTTTTACCGTCATTTGATTGGTTGTAAGTGTACCAGTTTTGTCAGTGCAAATTGCCGTTGCTGATCCTAGAGTGTCAACTGCTTGCAGTTTTCTAATGATGGCATTACGTTTCGCCATTCGGTTCACGCCAACTGCCAATGTAATAGTCATTACCGCAGGCAGTCCTTCCGGGATTGCTGAAACCGCAGTCGCCAAAGCGAAAAGAAACACTTCATAGAATTCAAATCCACGAAGCAGACTAATTACCAAGACTAAACCGCTAGATAAAAGGGCGAAGAGCCCAAGTTTTTTGCTAAGATCAGCAATTCGTTTTTGAAGCGGAGTGTCTGCTTTTTTGGTTTCTTTTATCAGTTTAGCTATTTTTCCAATTTCGGTTTTCATTCCCGTAGCCGTGATAACTGCTTTTCCTCTTCCCTTTGTGACTATTGTACCAGAGAATGCCATATTTGTTCGATCAGCCACAGGCATATCTTGATTTAGAGCTTCAACTGTTTTTCTCACAGTTGTTGATTCGCCAGTCAACATTGATTCATCTATTTCAAGGTTTGCAACTTCAAAAATGCGAGCATCAGCAGGAACTTTATCTCCTGCAGCTAAAAGTATGATGTCTCCAGGTACTATCTTATTTGCCTTGACTCTCATTTCAAGACAAGTGCCTCTTTCAGGACAATCCCGTATTAATTCTGCTTCAGGGGCTGCCATTGACTTCAATGCTTGAAGAGCAACTTCTGCTTTGTATTCTTGGAAAAAGCCTATAGTTGTGTTAAAAACGATAACAACAGCAACAACAAAGGTGTCAATCATCTTTCCGACAAGAAATGAAAGTAATGCAGCAGCAAAGAGCACAGCAACCAGGGGATTCTTGAGTTGATGAAAAAGTAAGGCTAACTTTGTAATTCCTTTTTCTTTTTCCAACTCATTTAATCCATACTCCTTCAGTCTTCTTTCAGCTTCCGCAGAGGTCAATCCTTTTTCGCTTGTCTTAAGTGCTTTGAATACATCATCTACTTTTAGTGTATACCAAATGTTATCCTTTTCAGACAAGTAATTATAGCCTCTTTTTTTCAGCGAATCATACGTACACAGTTTTACTTCTGTGTATACATAATAGTTTAACCAATTATTATCGATTTTCTAAAGCTATCTACATATGGAGCGCAAATCATAATTAATGGGTAAAACTTGAATTGCTAGGGGGAAATGTCACGCTAACACATCTTCATTAGTTTTTTGTTTTAATATAGCCTTTGTTAATATTGGTGAGATTATTATTGTCACTATTGATAATACGACTATAGCTGTGAGTAGGTCATCAGAGAAAATTCCATATTGAGTAGCAACTGTTGCCGTAGCTAGGGTTGTTGAAAGTTGTGCAGTAGTCATTAATCCCATTCCTACGCTGGTTCTTTTTGAAAAGCCTAAAAGGTGACCGCCTATAAAGCCGCTAACTGTTTTGCTTGTGATTAAAGCAGTAATAATTAAAAGAGTTAGAATTGCGTCTCCCGGATTAAACAGAGTTGTAATGTTTGTTGTCATGCCTACATAAAGCAAGAAAATAGGAATGAGAAAACCATAACTTATTGTTACAAGATTTTCTTGAAGATGTTTTCGTGTTTCCAACATTTTCGAGAGAGACAAACCCGCCAAAAAGCCGCCTACCATTGCATGTATGCCTATGAACTCTGCGAGTATTGCTACAATAGCTACAGTTATGAAAACAGTTCTGATTTGGCTTGAAAATTGATCAGAGTCAGAACACCAAGACATAAGACGATTTTGAAGTTTCGGCATAAAATATAATGTAATAACCAAAAAAGCTAACAGTGCAAAAGGAAAAATTTCCAATGGAACAGGAGACATGTCAACAAGTGGTTTCAAAAGAACGGCTAGAAAAATTAAGCTGCTAACATCTGCAAGAAATATCGAAGACGTCATTAAAGAACCGATTCTAGCATCGGTTTTTAATTCTTTCAAAGTTGGTATTATTACTGCAACAGACGATGAACCAAAACAGGCGCTTAAAACTGCTGCTGACAATAGTTCCAGCCCTAAAAAAAATCCTACTGAGAAACCCACAATCATCGGTATTCCCATGTTTAACAAAGTAAAATATATCACGTCTTTTCCTGCACTTTTTAGAACTGACATTTTTGTGTCAGCTCCAGCTGAAAACATGAGCAAAATAAGTCCTAGAGTTGCAAGGAACTCCATTAACACATTTGGGTTAATTAACCCCAACACGTATGGTCCCATAACTATTCCTGCGAGGATTACCGCAGTAACCCAAGGTATGTGAATTCTTCTCAGTAGCCTAGGAAAGAAGAATGCGGCTGCAATCCATAACAGGAAGATTAAATAATACTCCATAGCGAACCATTTCCAAATCAAAAAACTAAGAAAAAGTTGTAACTCTTTTAGTTTTATCTTGTAAATACAGAATTACAAATAAATATGTTATTTGTCACTGTTCATAGGGGTTAATTTAACATGTTTTATAAAGTTTTTTACCATATTCAACTGACCAATAGTGTTTTTTAGAGAACAACCGAAGCAACCAAGGTTTCAATCATTTTTTGCTTGCCTTACGTGATTTGAATACGCCAACTCCTTTTAGGACATATAAAAAGGGTTGACTTTTCAATCAACTGTGCATAACTCTTCAAAGTAGGATAATAATTTAATGACTTTTGTGGGGTTACCTGTTTAGGAGCATATAATGTTTCAGCAAGATTGTTTATGAAAGTATTACACAATAGGAAATACTGAATTTTTAGCAATTTACACTTAGAAATGTTTTGAATTGAAAGGGAAGATATTCAGCGAACAAGTTGTGTAGGTAAAAGAAAGATAAACCGAACAGGCATAAAAAACATCAAAGAAATCAAGAATCTAACATAGTAAACTGCTCTTAACACTCCTTTGTTAATACAACACAATTCCATGCTCTAGACAAGGTAATATTCTGCAAATTGCTTTAGTTTTGTAGCAGGATTTAACCGTTGCATATTTGAACAAACGTCTTCGCTAATTTTTCAGTATCCTAACTTGGTATCTTGAAAGGCAACTAATTCCATTTGTAAGGAGCTAAAATATTAATAATAAAGCATTTGATGTAATTCTTATTTTCCGGTTTTTCAGGTAGACTTTCGACCAACTTGAGACGTTCTGGTTGATTATTGGGTCTACTAAGCCATTTCATGTGTTCAGCCTGCCAGCATCTTCGCTTCTGATAAGTTAAACGTTAACAATTGGATCATCACCACAAACAGCACAGTTCATGTAAAGGCGATAATATGAAATTGTTAACTAAAAGCTACGATTTGCAGTTATACTGAAAAGATCCAAACCCCACGAACAGATTCGGGGGCAGGTCCACATAATGGCGGCAAGACATTATCCGTTTTTGTCAGTTTGACTGACTAATACCCTGTTACGTCAAAGGAAATCGTCTCTTAAAATAGTCTTTTGCAAATTCACGGTCATGTGCTAATTCTGTGCTTTTAACAATTTGACCCTCAAGCCTATCCAAAGCTAACCTGAACGTCTGCTCTACACCCCAACCTTCACTTGAGCTGAAAAACGAGCCTTTTCTTGTTCTAAATTGCAACCGACAATGAATTAACGGATCGCCCTTGAAATTTGTACCATGAGTCTTCATGTAAACGAAAAGCGTACCAGATTCTAATGTTTCTCCATATCGACTAGCAAAAGATTCAAAATCGCCCATAATAAACCCGCGTTGAATGTCATCAATGTCCACATCTTTAACTGAAAACTGCACCATAAGCCTTCGCACCGGCTTTTCCAGTTGAGCCAAAGGTTCAAGAAAATCCCGTTTAGTCAATATGCCAACGGGTCTTCCTTTGCCAACGACCACCAAACAGGAAATCTCGAATTTGTGCATTAGATCCTCAGCTTCGCGCAAGTTGGTTTCAGGCAAAACAGTGATCACAGGCTTCACCATTATTCCTTTCGCAGGCATATTAAGAACAGGAACTTTTTCGCCTACTATTTCCCCAACCATTTGTCTCTTTTTTGGTTGGAAAACATTGCTAATAATATCTATAACACTAACAATTCCAACAAGTTTTCCATCTCTGACTATTGGCACGTGCGAGATTCCTTCTCTTTTAAAAAGGCTTAGTATTGCTCCTACTGATTCGTCGTCTTCAATGACAAACGGATGTTTAGTCATTATCTCTTCAACACGGGTTTTACCCCATTGTTCCATTACAGTTCCATGGATAACATCCTCATCGGTAACAAATCCCAAGAGATCATCGCCACTATAGACTGGAAGTTGCCTAATCTCGCTTTCAATCATCAACTTAGCGACCTTGCTAAGAGAATCATGTAAAGTAACAGTAGGCGCTGATCGCATCAAAGTCTTAACTTTGGTTCCCGAAGAATCAAAACTAGACCGGGTTATCCATCTGCGAGAAATCACCCCTTTGTAATTGCCTTTGCTGTCTAAGACCGCTAAAACAGGTGGCATCTCTTCTTTGAAAAGTGACAAACAAGAAGAAAGCGTATCGTTTTCATTAACTTCTACGAAACCTTTCGAAAAAACATCTTTCACAATCTTAACCATAGAAAACACTTGTAATAATTATGTTCAGGGCATAATTTAAACATTAAAATTACAAATGCGCAGGCGTGAAGGGGCTTAGAAAATGTTATTGATGCTGTATTTTCTGGTTTTCTTGATAATAATATAAAAAATTCAGTCTTCGAAAGCTATTAAAAAATAACCCAAAATTTTTAGTAAATATAACTAAAAAACATCATTACTCATCGTTTTCAAGAGATAAAGAAAAAATAATCACATAACTAAAACAGGATAAACAATGGCCAATAATTAAATTAACAGCTTTTTTGATCGAAGCATCAAAAATTGAACGCTAATGAACAAAAAGAAACTGCTTAGGTTAAAGATTAGAATTCAACATCAAATCTAAACTTTGGAACTATGCAAGAAAACTTGTTACAAGGAACACTGAATACAAAAAGAGCAAAACGGTTCCTTCTTGTTTTCCAACTTTTTCGTTTGATAGGAAATACCACAATATAAGGTTAGTAATTAACGATAACACAATTAAATCAGAAAATGCTCCCATTTCAACCCTAAAGGGCGCAAAAATTAACGCTAGCCCTAAAATTAAAGTAATGTTCATAAAACAACTTCCAATTACGTTACCTAACACTAACTCAGCATGACCTTTTCTTACAGAGTCGATACCGGTTACCAGTTCAGGTAAACTTGTTCCTAAGGCAACAATGGTAGCACCAATAATCACTGTTGGAATACCAATCCCCCTTGCAATGTAAGAAGAAGCTTCTACAATAAAATACGAGCTAACTACAACGCCCAATGCACCGACAATTGTTAAAACAACATATTTTCTAAGATTTTGTTTTTCAACAAGTCCTGGTTCTTCTTTCACATTTTTTATTTTAGATAATTGATACATATTGTAGAAGAATACCCCCAACAGGATAATGCCTATTAAAAAGCTTGCAGAACCAACAAACAATAAAGACAAAGGAATAATCGATGCAATAAAAAGCCCAAAGTACAAGTTTCCCATTTCTTTTTTCGCCATGCTGGGAATGAAATGTTCTAGTTCAGGATATTTCAAGGCTATCAAGAAAAAACAAACCCCTAACGTTAAACAAATATTTGTAACATTAGAGCCTAAAATGTTACCAATAGACACACCTATATTCGCGGGTTCAAACACTGAAAAAACAACTACAAACAATTCAGGCAACGAAGTTGATAACGCAATAAGAACAAAACCAACAGTAGTTTTTCCTAAACCAGTAACTTCAGCAACTTTAACAGAATGATGAATAGTTACGTCACTAGCTTTATACATTAAAACCAAAGCAACAAAAAGAATTACGAGATTGCCTAATAGGTCCAACAATTCCAGCATTTCTTATTTCCCTGTACAACCACATATTATTATAACAACAACACTTAAACAAACTGTTTTAGAAGTAGAACGCATAAAATTTTTTACACCCAGCAGATACTATCTAAAAAAATGACACCTATTAAACATTAATTCAAACACTAAACATAAAAAACAAAAACTAAAACCAGTTTTGCCATATTTGATGGTGTATTTTTCACTTCGTTCAATGTTTAAAGTATATGTTCATAATTCAACCACATCATAAACAGCATATAGAAAAAAGTTAAAACATTAAATTCAATCGTTTATGATATATAATCTACTTCTCACGGAGATTGAGGAATGAAAGACCTCGAAAAAAACAACCAAAACAACAAATCGGACGAGAACAAAGACTGTTACTTTTGCAAACCAATAGAATGGATTGCTTATAAAGCGCCAACGAAACTTTACAAAATAGTATACTCAAAGAAAAACCTGTTTTTTGTATTAATTATTGCCGTTCTAGTTTACTTGATAACATTCAATCAACCAGAAATCGTGCGCAAAACCTTGACAACATTTGTTTTCGCAGCAGGCTGTTGGATGTTAGAAGTATTTCCCTTACCCATAACTGGACTGATGATACCCGCAATGCTAACTCTGTTAGGCGTATTTAACCCCAAAGAAGCATTTGCGCCTTTTTCCAACTCAATTATATTTCTCATGATTGGAGGTCTTGTTTTAGGCCAATCAATCAAAAAACATGGATTAGACAAATGGATTGGATACAATCTATTGACTTACTCCAAAGGAAAAATAGATAGACTAATTTTGCTAGTCATGGCCAGCACTGCATTCTTAAGCATGTGGATGTCAAACACGGTAGCCATAGCGGTAATTTTACCCGTTATACTTTCAATATTAACAGCAATGCCTGAAGAACTTGTTAACCTTAAACGCAAGATGCTCTTAGGAGTGTCCATAAGCACATCAATAGGGGGTACAGCAATGCTTACAGGGAGCACTCCTGCAATGATAGCAGGAGCTTTACTAGGTGAAACACTTTCCTTTGGGTTCATTGAATGGGCATATTATGGTTTACCCGTGTCTTTACTGGTATTAGCTCTAGCATTTTTGTTACTAAAAAAGTTGTATCCCTCTCCAAAAGTAACCCTTAAACTGGATGCAATAATTGAACAAAAGAAACAAATTGAAAAATTAAACAACACACAAAAAAGGGTTCTTCTGATTTTTTTGGGAACAATAATATTTTGGTTCATGGGCAGTCAGTTTGAAGTCTGGCTCGGATTGCCCACTTCAGTATCAAATGTAGCAATAGTTTCTGTAATCGCAGTACTAATCATGTTCGGTTTTAACCTACTTGACATTAAAGATTTACAATCAATCCAATGGGAACTAATATTTCTAGTCGGAGGGGGAATTCTACTTGGCGAAGCTATGATTATATCAGGTGCAGCTAGTGGAATAAGTAGTGCCATAGCATCTATGCATGGTTCAACCCCAACAATAGTAATAATAATTGTCTTAAGCACAATTTCACTTCTCTTAACAAATTTTATTTCAAACAGTGCAACAGCAGCCATTTTAATACCGATTGCAATAGAAACAGCAAATATTTTAGAAATGTCACCAGTGCCTTTCGTTATGGCGGTAGCCCTATCTGCAACAATAGCATTCATAACACCTGTAGGGGTACCCTCCACAGCCCTAATTTATTCAACAGGACTTATTCCAAGAAGCAGACTTATTAAAACAGGTATTTTAGCAGCTATTCCAGCATTGCTAACTGTTTTAGCTGTAGTTTGGATTCTTCCAGTTCCATAAAAAATGTACATAAATAAGCAACCGAAAAATCTTAAGTAAAACTTCAGTTCAATACAAAATGGTTTTGTCACAATGTTAATTCAAACAATAAAATCAGAGATCATATCACACCTCTCATACATAATAGGAAACAATAATGAAGCAGCAGTAATAGACCCCCGAAGAGACTGTGAGATATATCTAAAAATAGCCAACAAATGGGGCGCAAAAATAAACTACATTTTTGAAACTCACAGAAATGAGGACTACGTGACTGGCTCTTTAGAACTAGCAAAACTCACAGGAGCCACAATATTTCATGGCACAGGTCTGCCTTGGGGATTCGGCAAAACCATAGAAGACAACCAACAAATTCAGATAGGGGCACTAAAAATTAAAGCATTACACACGCCAGGTCATTCTCCAGAAAGCACAAGTTACGTATTATATGACAACGAAAGTGGAGAAGAACCGGTAATGGTGTTTACAGGAGATACACTTTTTGTAGGAGATGTTGGAAGAACCGATTTTCTTGGAGAAAAAATGACACCTGTAATGTCTGAAAAAATGTATAATAGCATAACAAACAAGCTTTTTCCTTTAGGCGAAGGAGTAATAGTGTGCCCTTCCCATGGTGCAGGGTCAGTCTGTGGTGGAAAAATAAGGCAAAGAGAAATAAGCACAATTGGAATCGAAAAGAAAACAAACCCAATGTTAAATCTTAGCAAAGACAATTTTATCAAACAAAAAACAACTGAACGACACCAAACTCCACCATATTTCAAGCAAATGGAAGCTTACAATCTTAATGGACCTCCAATTTTAGGAACAATAACAATGCCACATCCTTTAACACCGTCAGAATTTATGAAAACTGTTGAAACTGCTTACATTATTGACACAAGAACTCCAGATGCGTTTGGAGCTGCACATATAAAAGACTCCTTCAGCTTGCCACCTAAAAGACTATCAAATGTAGGCTGGATTGCAGACTACAACAAAACAATTTTGTTAGTTGTCGAAAACATAAAAGCGCTGGAATTTGCAGTTAAAAACCTTTTGAGGCTAGGCTTTGATAAAATTGAAGGATACTTAGGCGGGGGCATAGAAGCTTGGTATAAACAAGGGATACCTATCCCCAAAAATGGGTTAATAACAGTTCATGAACTCAAAAAGATGATTGATTCAAAGCAAGAAATTACAATCTTAGATGTTCGACGAGAAAACGAATGGAATGAAGGACATATTCAAGGTGCAATGCATATTTACCTAGGGCACATTCCAAAACAGATAGATAAAGTTCCGAGAGACAAAACAATAGTTGTTTTGTGTAAAACAGGAAACAGGTCCAGTTTTGGAACAAGCATATTGCTGAGAGCAGGATTTGAAAACGTCTATAACTGTTTAGGTGGAACTGAAGCATGGGTCAAAGCTGGTTTCAAATTAACTAAATAACTGCTACATTAACCACTAGAAAAAGCTTAAATTAAAAACGCAACATCAGGAATATTCATGTTTCCTCTTGGAATAGAACAATATTTAGTGGGCGGAATAATAATTGGAGTAGGAGTAGGACTAATATATCTAATAACCGGGCTTCATGCAACACAAAGTAGCTTTTTTACAACAACATTATCATGGTTTTCTAAACTAAAACATTTCCAGAAAGAAACAAACATCAAAGAAAGAGGCTGGAGATTAACTCTGGCTACTGGTTTAGTAATTGGAGCATTTATTCACACTCTTACTATTTCACCAACTGGATTTTGGATAACCTCCGTACAATTGTGGCGATTAATTCTAGGCGGATTGCTTGTAGGCTTTGGAACAAGACTTTCTAGTGGATGTACCTCAGGACATGGAATAAGCGGATTAGCATCACTTTCTAAAACATCTCTTTACGCTGTTATCGTCTTTATGGGAGTCGCTATAGTTATAGCAAACATCGTTCAGATGTTGGGGGTTTCACCATGAACAAAAGAAACATAATCGTACTAATTGGTGGCATTCTATTCGGTTTCGGTTTATCATACAGTGGAATGACCAAACAAGAAATTGTGCTAAGTTTCTTACAATTCAAAGATTTTGGACTCATTTTCGTCTTAGGGGGTGCAGCATTGGTCGCAGCCTTTTCAATTAACGTTTTAGCAAAATATCAAAAGAAACCAGTTCTCGGAAGCGTATTCAAACCAAGACGCAGGATTCTGTCGTGGAAAATTATAATTGGAGCAATTATCTTTGGAATTGGATGGGGACTCTCAGGTCAATGTCCTGGCTCAGCAGTAGCAAGCCTTGGTACAGGCAATTATCCAATCTTACTTGGAATTCTAGCAATGTTCATTGGTGCTTACGTAAAAGGCCTTTTAGATCCCTAACATGTTTAACCAACAAAAAAGCGTGATGTAAAAGAGGAAAAAAGTATACTTTTTTCCATTTTTTATTCTATAAATTTCAACCTGAAAAATTTTGAAACCATTTGTTCATTCAAATGAGTTTAACGACCGTCAATAATCTCCGCCGACATGACATGATACTCATCCAAGCACAAAGGTTCGCTCAATAATTATGTTTCATAAAAAATGAAAAAATGAACCATTTCTAAGCGATGCGATAAATTAGCTTTTGAGCATTTAACCAAACTTCAGAACGGTATCACGGGATTTTATGCTCAAAAAAGTACTTTTTGAAGGGTTCTTGCAGTTTTTGGACTTGTTATGGCTTTGGCGAGTTAATATACCCTAGAAACTGTTTTTTCTTATAATAAGATCCATGTGATTTTTCTTTGTTGGTTAAAACAATATTCATAAGACCAAATGCAGATGCAAGAATACAAATGAAATCAAAAATTATAGAAATTGCCAAAATCGAGAAAACTGATAATAATCGTATTCACAGAAGAAGTAAACTGCGGTAATCTATTTCTTTATTTTTTGCAATCAAATCTTGTCCAGCCTGCATCACTTTGTTAACTTAATTAATAATTTATTTTTTTCGATTTGGTTTTTGAAAAATCAGATGTTTTGATCAGCATCAAGTAATTCAATAAATCAGGGGTGGTTCAAAATTCCAGGTGTAAAATGAATCGTTTAAATGAATATAACAAATTTCATAGTCTAGAACAATTATTTCATAGTAACATGCAATCAGATTGATTTTAGTAATTGGGTTGATCCTAACAATGTATTTTTATCCCATATTATTGAATAAAACATGATTGTCTTAAAAATTTTGTTTCAAAATATTTATATATCCAGATGGTTATCGAAATATTAAAATATGTCTGAAAAAAGACATATTGTTGATTTGTAGCACATATAAACAGTTGGGAAGAAAAAACACATGTTCTGGGAACTACTACTCGCAAGCATTTGGCTCAGCCTAGGCGCATACAGCAGATGGTATTTTTTTAAAGCAGAAACATTGCAACCATTAGCATTAGAAGATCTAGTTTTAGCATTCGAACTGCATAAAAAAAAGATGAAATGCCCCTCACAGCGGGCACATACTCTGTTTGTAAAAGATAGAGGAATTGTTGGGTTCCAATGTGGCTGTAGTTACACATATCTACATAAAAAAATGTTGTTTCGAAGATTGTTCAAAAAAGAAAGGATGTCTCTTCCGCACAAAACGCATTACAAGCTCTCCAATTTGTTTGAAACAAAAAACAGGTTGAAAGAACTGGGTTTACAGTATCATAAAATCAAAATGTTGTAAAAAGTGGGTGATTTTGTTGGAAAAAAACATTGCAACAATTGAAAACAGAACAAAGTTTGATGAGATGCTATGTGCATCAATTAACGAAGTTTTAGTTGAAATGTTAGGGGAAAAAGGTGCGAACAGCATTTATTATTTTGCAGAAAATGGATACGGCATTACAAAAAATGAGTTTGCAAAAGATGTTCAAAAATTTCAAACGTTACTTAGGGACATGTTCAAATTCGGAGCCGTTTTGCTGGAACAAAAAATAATGGAAAAATTATATTCCAAAGTGAAAGTGGTCAACCAAGATATTATGTTAGAGTACAAAAATTTTGACGATTTAGATTTCATCAATTATATAAGTAGTTTGAAAACAGCATTCGATACCAAACCCAAACAAGTCACAATACAATAAAAGACGAAAAGAGATTAGAACAAATCTGCAAAAAGAATGTTCTGAGCGTTTTATTTACAAATTTGGGCACTCATGAAGAAGATTAGTCGAGTAAAGGTATCACAGCAAGGACATTCGATTCTGATTAAGTTATTGAAATGTTTGTCAATTACGGCCACCTTTTTATTTTGATATTTAAAAAGCAAACCAAAACTCAGCAATTGCAATTAAAGAAAACATCACTGAAAAAATCAAATTATTTCTCAAGCAATTAGTAACAACATTTTAATCAACTTTAATTACAATCTAAATGAAATCCCAATAACAACAGTCAGATGAACGCTACCATTGAACATGACTTAGCATTTATGAAACACCAAAGAATACCTAAAAACAACAAAGAACCAACTTACAAAATGAAATTAAAACGCAATAAAACAATCAAATTTACAATTTTTCAAGTTAAATTATTTAGAAGTTAATTAGTTAAGTCATTGATAATGTTCTAAAAAAACAAAAACATTAAATCAAGTTTGGTGCAACTAAACAAGAGGGATAAGGCAGTCACACAAGTTTTTTCTCAAAAAGACAAGTTTTGAGGAGGATAAAAGATGGTTCAAAATGAAGAAAATGTTTCAAAAATTTTGCTTATCTTATCCCATAAAATTCGACGAGACATTTTGATCCAACTTGATGAACAAAAAGAACAGTCTTTCTCAGAATTGATGAATGCTCTTGAAATTGACACTGGAAAAATGAGTTTTCATCTTAGAAATTTAAAACAGTTTTTAGAACAAACACCCAAGGGAAACTACAAACTAAATAGACTTGGTCAAAACGCCTTACGCTTACTCAAAGATGTTGAAGCCCTTTCAGTGGATGTTGATTTTCTGGAACATCAAACAAGCCAGCATATCGCAAAATTTTCGAGAAGAGCCATGGCATTTCTTTTTGACATGGGAGTGGCATTCACTATAACTGTTGCAACCACGTTAATTGCTGAAGTGCTGGTTTTGTTCAGTGGACAATTTGCGTATCAACAAAACTTCTTTTTGTTTTTAGGAGTACTCTGGATATACTCAACTCTTCTTGAAGGCTTTGCAGGACAGACAGTAGGAAAATCCATGTTTATGATTAAAACAGTAAGTTTAACCAGCAAAAAAATGACTTACGACGCTGCCGCAGTGAGAAATTTTGGCAAATGCTTTTTGTTACCTATTGATTTGATTCTCGGTTATAGGTTACATGACGAGCGTTTCATTAAATTTTTGGACAAATACTCTAGAACAACCGTAATAAAAATATAATAATTTTTTCCTTGAATATACGATTAGTTTAATTTTTATTACTTATTAATATAAAAAAGTGCTATTTTTTTTATGCAAAACAGAATTTGCAAAATACAAAATTAGATTTTTCAAAAACCCTTAATTTTCAACAAAAAAACACAAGGGCAAATCAGCAAAAACAGAGGATATTAAAAGTTGAAAAAAGAAGTCAAAGAAAAACTGGTGAAAGCATTCAAATTTATTAGTTGCAAAATGACGTTATATGCAAAAAAACCAAAAAATGTCTTTAATAAAAACAAACCAAAGTTTGCAATTACCCAAAAAACAAAACACATCTTATCAGCCATTTTATCAAACACTACAACTAAATTCAAACAATCAAGCACACATTTAAAACCAAAAATATCTGCAAAAATGCAAACTATGGCAGCCCAAGTAAAAAACAAAGCCAAAGCTGGAATATCAAATGCTCCCCACAAAGTGAGTGTACATGTTACACAAAAACAGAAAAGGACGATACTAATCTCAACGATTGCAGTAAGTGCAATTTTGAATGTGTTCTTTTTAACTACAATTAGTGCGCAATATTTCACTAAAAGTAACATATACAGTTATGGAACAGTTCAAATTCAAACTCAGACTGCAGGGCTTAACGTGTATGGCGACTCCAGTTGCACTGCACTTATATCATCGTTGCCATGGGGAAACATTGTACCAGGAGGAACTATAACAAACACAGTGTACGTGAAAAATGAAGGAAACGTTCCGTTAACATTAACTCTAGATACAACCAGTTGGAACCCGTCAAATGCACCTAATTACATCTCGTTAAGATGGGATTATAATGGACAAGCACTTGAACCAAACCAATCTGTGCGAGTTCGACTAATGTTAACCGTGTCCCAAAGTGTTAATGGAATAGAGAACTTTAACTTTGAAATTGTAGTCAACGGAAACAGCTAAACACACCACAGACAAAAACAAGTAGTCGTTAACTCAACTACTTTCAATTTTTTTCTTTGTTTACTTCAATTTTTTTGTGACATATTTTTCGAGCGATAACCCGCTAAGCGTTGATTTTGTTCAACAGATTATTGCACCATTCAGTTATCTGAGCTTCTGCATCTGCCATATTTTGCAAGGGTTGCGTAACACCTAACCCATCAATTACAGCTTCTAGTTCCGTTGTTTTTTTGAGGTTCTCAAAAGTTTTTTCGGGTTTATCTCCACCTATGCTAACAAAAAATGCAACTTGTTTGCCTGAAAAATTATTGTTAACCAAAAAGGTTCGAATTGGAGGTGCGATCTTTCCAGCCCACACAGGCGAACCTACAATAACTAAATCATAATCTTCAATGGATTCTACAGCTTCAATATCTGAAAGCTTTTCACGCATAGCAGCCATTCCCCCCTTGATGAAAAGCATTTTTCCTACTTTGAAAGTTTTATCAGTAACTTCGCATAAATCTGCACCAAATTGTTCTGCAATTTTTTCTGCAACAAATTTTGTGTTTCCAGTTAACGAAAAATAAACTACAAGTGTTTTCAGTTAGTTCACCCTTTAGACAGTATTTTCCATTGTTACAAGAATTTAATAACTTTGTTGAACAAACTCATTGATAGGAAATCAAATTATATTGCTAAGGTTTGAGCCAACTGCATCAAATATAGGTCTAACTGTTTTTGGTTTGAAGTGACTTCATGTAAACCGATGGTAGTTACTCTTCCGTTTTGCAGGGCAACCATTTTGTTTCGTTCCCCATTCTTGAGAAGGTCTACCGCTTTATCAGCAAACAAATTTGCTAACAAACGACTCCTAGCTGATGGATTACCTCCTCTCTGAGCATAACCCATAACACTTAGCCTAACATCCACACCAGCCATTGTTTCTAGCTCAGTTATCAGTTTACGTGTGTCACCAATTCCTTCTGCAGCAACAATAATGCCCGATTTTTTGCCAATGTCCCGGTTTAATTTCAAAGTTTCAGCAACTGTTTTTGCATCATATTCAACTTCAGGAACCAAAATTATTTCAGCCCCGACAGTCAACCCGATGTTCAAGGCAAGAAAACCCCGGTTACGCCCCATGACTTCCACAACAAAAATCCGTTCATGAGCGTTTGCAGTATCTCTGATTTTGTCGATTTCATTAATTGCCGTGTTTACTGCTGTATCAAAACCTATGGTTTCTTCAGTTCCGTAAACGTCATTATCTATTGTTGCAGGAATGCCAATAACTGCAATATCTGAGACTTCACTTAATGCTAATGCCCCCTTCATAGAGCCATCGCCACCAACAACGATCAAACCTTCAACGCCATTAGCAGCAAGGTTTTCTGCCGCTTTGTTTAATCCTTCGGGGGTTCTGAACTCTGGACTACGTGAAGTTCTTAAAATGGTTCCTCCAATGTGTAGGATGCCGCCCACATTACGTGGAGTTAATACTCTGAATTTATTCGAAATTATTCCATCCCATCCACGTTCAAAACCTAATACTTCCATGAGTTTAGAGCAAGAAACACGAGTAACCGCTCGGATGGCAGCGTTCATTCCAGGGGCGTCACCACCGCTTGTAACTAAACCAATTCTATCCATAATCAGTTCTCCAGCAATAATCAAATCAAAAATAGTCTAAAGGCAATAATAAACTTAAGGAATTTATTCACGTTCTAAATTTTGCTGCACGATTAGCAATCAAGGTAGCTACTGCCCCTGCTGCGACTCCGCTGTCGATATTAACAACTGCCAAACCTAACGAGCAAGATTGAAGCATTGCCATAAGGGTGCTTGCTCCTTTTTCTCCTAAACCGTAGCTGTTTGAGGTTGGAACTGCAATAACTGGGACATCAACAATTCCAGCAACCACTGACGGTAATGCACCTTCCCTGCCTGCAACGACAACAAGGACATCAATATCTTCCATTATCATATTTTTCATAGGAGCGATTAACCGATGAATTCCTGCTACGCCGATATCGTATGAAGAAATTACTTCACAGCCCATAGATTTACAGATAATTTTGGCTTCCTCAGCAACCGCAATATCAGAAGTTCCAGCAGTAATTATTCCGACTTTTCCACCAGTAGCTGAAACAACAAAGTCTTTCTTTTGGACTACCATCATCCGAGCGTCATCAAAAACCTGCAATAATACATCACTTGGAATTACAGCCCTGATTGCTTCAATTTGTTGCGGATTACATCTACTTATTATTGAACGACCACGGGTTTCTAGCATTTTAGTTACAATTTCGGTTAAATGCTCGGTGTCTTTTCCATCTGCCAATATAACCTCGGGTACTCCTTTGCGTAACTCTCGGTGGCTATCGATGTTTGCTACGTTTTCAATTTCGTCAATTGCCAATATTCTTAGCAATTTTTCAGCTTCAGCAACAGAAACTTGGTTTTGTGCAACTTTTTCAAGAATTTCCCGCAACGTGTACATATTGAATTCAGACTCCTTAAGAACATAAACAATTATATCACTATTACAACTCCCATTAAAATAACTGATTGTGTGAATCCCATGCCAAAACTAAACAAAATCGCAGTTATCGACTGTCAAATGGCAGGCGTCGCAGGAGATATGGTTTTAGCAGCTCTACTTGACCTTGGAGCAAACAAAAACAAAGTAACTACAGCCATAAAGTCGTTGGAAAACCCAAATTACGGATATGAAAAAATTTCAATTAACCTCAAACGAACAATGAGTAAAGACGTTAAAGCAACAACAATTGACGTAACCGCCAAAACTGTTTTGCATATGCAGGGTTCCAAACTAATAGAAATTGTAGAAACTTGCTCTCAAAATTTGGACATTTCAACAAAAGCAAAACAGTTTGCTTCAAACACGATACGGACACTTGTTGGAGCAGAAGCAAAGATACACAACACAAGCATGGACCATACCCACATGCATGAAGTGGGACTTGTGGACACTGCAGCAGAGATCATAGGTGCTGCAGTTGCTTTAGATGATCTTGGATTGTTTGATGCTAAAATCTATTCAACCCCAGTTTCCGTTGGGGGTGGATTGTTCAAATTTTCTCATGGCACCATGTCCAGTCCAGCTCCAGCAACTCTTGCAATTTTTCAGTCTAAACAGTTTGCAATTCAAGGGGGACCAATCGAAAAGGAGCTTGCTACACCAACAGGAGCAGCAATACTGGTTAATTTAGTTGATGAGGTCAGCCGTTTTTATCCCGCAATAGTGCCCGTGAAAGTTGGTTATGGTGCAGGAACTAAAACCTTTGAAGGTGTCCCAAATGTTTTGCGTATTACTATTGGGAATAATGTGGATTATGGGCTTTTGAAAGAAGAAGTTGCTGTTTTGGAAACAAACCTTGACGATGTTACTGGAGAAATTCTTGGACATACTATCGAAGTATTGACCCAAGAGGGGGCAAAAGATGTAACCGTGCTTTCGGGGGTAACCAAAAAGAGCAGACCTAATCAGATTCTAAAAGTGATAGCCGATAAAGCAGATGTTGAACATTTATCCCGGGTAATTATGGATGAAACTGGGACTCTTGGTGTTAGAATTTGCTCTTGTGAAAGACTTGTAATTAACCGTGAACTTGTTCAACTGGAATTGCCACTGGATAGCACAACGGAAAAAGTAACAGTTAAAGTTGCCAAAGACACCAACGGAGAAATTCTTAGGGTTAAACCTGAATTTGAAGATGTTAAACGAATATCAAAGAAAACAAAAAAACCTGCAAGAGAAATCGCAGAGTTAATCAGGTTAAGAGCCCAGAAAGTTCTAACTAAAAAAAGGTGATTTCCAGTGGAAAATCTGACCAAAAAAGTTGACGAAATTAAACATTTTATTGCAAACAAAGGAAAAAACGGTGTAGTAATAGCTTTTTCTGGCGGAGTGGATAGCACAACCCTTGCGGCATTATGTTACGAGGTTCTGGGACCAAAAGCAGTTGCTGTAACTGCAATATCCCCAACTTACACAACTAAAGAATTGGAAGATTCAGAAAATGCTGCAAAACAAATCGGAATAAAACAACACATAGTGAAAACGTATGAGTTGTCAAATGAAAATTTTAGAAAGAATCCCGAAAACCGTTGTTATTTTTGTAAAAAAGAGTTACTAAAACAAATGCAAGAAATTGCAAAAAAACTAGGATTTAAAGCCATCTTTGAGGGAACTAACTTCAGTGAGTTAACTGGACACAGACCAGGTTTTGTGGCAGTTCAAGAATCAAAAAACGTTTACAGCCCATGGGCAGCCAACAAGTTCACCCGTCAAGAAATTCGGTTAGTAGCTAAAGGTTTGGGGTTATCTGTTTTTAATAAGCCATCTAATGCGTGTTTGGCGTCTAGAATACCTTTTAATGAACAAATTACTGCTGAAAAACTAGATAGAATCGCCCAAGCAGAGCAGATAATTCGAAACCTCACGGGCGTAACACAGCTACGAGTTCGAGACCATAACAGCTTTGCCCGAATTGAAGTTCCAAAAAATGAAATCAACCTTTTCAGTAAAAATGAAGTGTTGGATAAAATCGTTAAAGAATTGAAAGCAATAGGATTCAAGTTTGTTACAGTTGACCTTGAGGGTTACCGCACAGGAAGTATGCTTGGAACTTTGGACAATTAGAAGGGCAAGGGGTAACAATTTAACTCTAAAGTGTTTTAATGGAAAATCAATTAAGTTTAATAGCTTCTTTTAGGTCAATACTCCATTGAATCTTGGAGGAAGAAAGTTTGAGTGACCAAGCCCAAGGACGATATTACATGCCCGGAGCTACCACAGTAGGTCTAGTTTTTGATGGTGGAGTAATTTTAGCTTCCGAAAAACGAGTTACTTATGGCTCCATGGTAATGAGCAAAACTGGAAAGAAGGTTTTTAAAATCGCTGAAAAAGTCGGTGTAGCATGTGCAGGGTTGGTCTCGGACATGCAAATTTTGGCAAGAGAAATCTCCGCCCAGGCAACACTCTTCACGTTAGACACAAAACGCCCCATGAGCGTAAAAGCAGCATCCAAAGTCACAGCAAACGTTTTGTTCAACAGACGAATGTACCCGTTATATATCCAAACAATTGTGGGGGGAATGGATGGCGATGGAGCTGCAATATATGTGCTTGATGTTTTGGGTTCCCTTTTGCCCGACGATTATGCAGCAGTAGGAACTGGAGCCACCATGGCAACGGGTGTTCTGGAACAAGGCTACAGAACAAAAATGTCCTTAGAAGAAGCAAAAGAATTAACTCTGAAATCAATAAAATCTGCAGTTCGCAGAGATTCCATGAGCGGTGACGGCGTGGATTTGATGGTTATTACAAAAGATGGGGTTCAAGAAGAAACCGTCAACTTTTGAGTGACAACATACTAGATCAATCCGATTTTTCCTTTTTTCAAACCCTTTTTGTTCAAAAACCTTATACTTATGTAGGGTTGATTTTGCAAGTAGTCAGAGGCAACATAACGTGAAATTTCAGTTGACACTAGAAGAAGGAAAGTTTCTAGTGAACCTTGCAAGGCAAACAGTTACAACTTACCTTGAAACAGGAAGAATCCTACAAGTTCCTGCAAATGTTTCAACCAAACTAATGGAGCCCTGTGGCGTTTTTGTTACCTTGAATAGTATCGCCAAGAAAACAAAATGTTTGAGAGGCTGCATTGGTTTGCCGTATCCGACATCACCCCTTGTTAAGGCAGTAATCGAAGCAGCGGTTAGTGCAGCAACACAGGACCCACGTTTTCCTCCAGTTGATGTTCAAGAACTCGACAATATAGTTTTTGAAGTCAGCGTATTAACTCCCCCTGAGCTTGTTAAAGTTGAAAAACCAACTGATTATCCGTCGAAAATCAAGGTAGGACGAGACGGATTGATACTTGAGCAGGGTTACCATAAGGGTTTATTGTTGCCGCAGGTTCCGGTTGAGTGGAACTGGGAAGTTGAAGAGTTTTTGTGCCAAACTGCCATGAAAGCAGGGGTGCCCCCTGATTCTTGGTTGTTAAAAGGCACCAAAATTTATCGTTTTGAAGCAATTATTTTTGAGGAACGTGCACCCAAAGGCGATGTGGAACAAAAAGAAATCTGAAGGAAACTAAAGTCATGCGTGTTTTTTTTACGCCATCTGGGGCGGGTTTGGGTCATGTTGGTCGTTGTATTCCCATAGCAAGGAAATTGCAACAGCAAGGAGCTGAACTGCTGTTTTCAACGTATAATGAAGGCTTCAAATACGTTCAAAAAGAAGGATTCAAAGTCATAGAGGCTCCCGATATTGGAGTTCAAGTTAAACCTGATGGAAGTATCGATTTTAGGTTAACAACAGTTGACCCCGGACCGTTTTTGACAGTTTACAAGATCGCAAAACAAATAGACGCAGAAATCGATTACATACAAGCTTTCGACCCCGACATTGTAGTTTCAGACTCTAGGGCATCTTCTTTAGTTGCTGCAAAATTTTTGGATGTTCCCCGAGTTTGCATTTTAAACCAGTTTCAAGTGTTTATTCCGCGACGAAACAGATTCCTTAAACTTGCACGAATAGCAGACGCCACCACGTTAACTTTGGTAGGAAAAGTATGGGCAGAAGTAAACCATATAATGGTTCCAGATTTTCCTCCCCCTTATACGATTTCAAACAAAAATCTGCACATTCCAAAGGCATACCATAAAAAAATAAAGTTCATTGGTCCGATTCTTCCGGTAAGCCCAGAAGATTTGCCAGAAAAAATGCAGCTTCGAAAAAAGCTTGGGTTACCTGAGGATAAACCAATCATTTTTGCCCCCATCAGTGGACCACCAAAAGAACGTGCATATTTTACTGGTTTGCTTCGACAAATATTTACCCAGTTTCCCCACGATTACCATATAGTTATGTCCCTTGGCTACCCAAACGTGAAAGCAGAAACATCAGTTAACGGAAACTTGATAGTCTATGGATGGATTCCAAATCGTTTTGAATACCTCAAAGCCTGCGACATCGTCATTTCCAGAGGTGGACACGGAACCCTATCTCAGTCAATTTGTTACGGAAAACCAACAATTCTTATTCCTACACCCAGCCACACTGAACAATTTAACAACGCAGAAAAAACAATAGAACTTGGCGTCACAGAAATGATAACACAAGAAGACCTCAACAAACAGACCTTGCTGTGTGCAGTTCAAAAACTGTTAACAAACAAGTATCAAGAAAACTCACAACAACTCCAAACAAAAATCAAAGACTGGAACGGTTTAGAAATCGCCACAAAAATAATCACAGAAACAGCAAAGAAATAAAATTCGGTTATTTTCTAAATTTCATTCCAAGGACGTATAGTTCAGCACTTTTGCTTCGGCTGGCTTTTGGTTTTATTAGTTTTACGAAGCTGAAATGGCGTTTTATGTCTTTAATGAAATTGTTTGTTGTGCTGCCTTGAAAGACTTTAACAAAAAAGTTTCCGCCAGGTCGAAGAAGTGAAACCGCAATGTTTAGGGATTGAGTTGCTAGATCAATTTGTCGAGCGTGGTCAAGTTCCCAGGTTCCTGAAACGTTGGGTGCAACATCTGAAACAACTACATCAGGGGCATGGGGCAGCAACTGCAAAATTTTTTGCATAATTTCTTGTTGGGTAACGTCGCCAACAATTGCTAAGGCGTTTGGTGCATCAAAAGGGGCAATTTTTTTCAGGTCAACTGCTAAAACAAAACCTGAATCTTCAACTAACCGCAGAGCTGCTTGGGTCCAACCCCCAGGGGCCGCACCTAAATCGACTACTACGTGTCCGGGTTTTATGAAATTGTAGCGTTGTACTGCTTGAATAAGTTTAAAATAGGCTCGTGAACGCAGGTTTTCTGCTTTTGCTTTACGGTAATAGAATTCGTTTTTTCGTTCGTTTACCCATGCACTTCCTGGCAAGCCTAGATTTCACCAGAAGTTTCCAGTTCAGGCAGTTCCACACCCAAAATCCACGCAGTGAGCATCTTGCATTCGTGGGGAGAAATTGGACCCCAAGCACCACATCGGGCATCGTTTGGGCACATCAAACACGGAGAATCAATTATTGTATTAAGAGATGCAGGTTTACGTTTAGTGAAAAGACGATAAGTCCATCGTCCTTCATGGAGTTCTTTGTCTCGAAGGATCAAACCTTTTGTTTCAAGTTTCAGGGCGATTCTGCTGCCTTCCCTGCTGGTTGCATCAAGTTCTCGCCATAGTTCAGATTGAAGTACACCATCAGTTCCACTGTTGGAAATGACCTCTAAGGCTTTATATTCAAGTTCGTTGCGTCTGGGCATGTAAATTCGATCCTTTGAACGTTCGTAAATATAAGGGCACATCAACCCATAAAAATGTGTAGGCTTTTTGCCTCAATTAGACAAGTAGTAGTAAAAAATATGTAATCAAACTTTCTAACAAAATTACGAAACGTTTTAACATTCCCAAGCAAAATATGCTTTCTTGGTAAACTACAAAATATTAACACAGACTTGGGAGGAACACAATTCTTGCCACAAAAAGCTTCAACAGACTCTTACTGTTTGGGCATCGAATCCACAGCAGACGATTTCGGTGCAGCAATAGTAACTTTTGACGGCAAGGTTCTCTCAAACGCAAACAACGCATACATGCCCGAAGAAGGAGGAATCCATCCTCGAGAAGCAGCTAGACATCATGCTGAAGTTTCCGAAATGGTTCTTAAACAAGCCTTTGAAACAGCACAAGTAAAACCTAACGAAATTAGTTTAGTAGCCTTTGCCCAAGGACCAGGATTAGGCCCTTGTCTACGAACGGGCGCAACTGCAGCGCGGGCTTTGGCGTCATATCTTGATGTTCCTTTGGTTGGAGTTAACCATTGTGTAGGCCACATTGAAATTGGCAAACTGGCAACAGGAGCAACAGACCCAGTTACCCTGTATGCTTCAGGAGGAAACACCATAGTTTCGGCCTTTGAAGCAAAACGATACAGAATTTTTGGAGAAACCCTAGACATTGCAATCGGAAACTGTTTGGACGTTTTTGCCAGGGCAGCTGGACTCAAACAAGGGCACGGAGCACCCTTTGGGGCAGTAGTTGAAAAACTAGCAAAGAACGGCAAAAACTTTGTTCCCCTTCCTTACACTGTAAAGGGAATGGACCTTTCGTTTAGTGGACTTCACACTGCTGCTGTTCAGGCGTTTCAGACAAACAAGTATTCTATAGAAGACATTTGTTTTAGCCTGCAAGAAGTCGCTTTTGGCATGTTAACCGAAGTAACTGAACGGGCACTAGCGCATACAGAAAAACCTGAAGTATTGTTAACTGGAGGAGTAGCAGCTAACAAGCGATTGCAAGAGATGCTAAAAGTAGTTGCAGAAGAGCATGGTGCACGGTTTTGTGTGGTCCCCATCAAACTTGCTGCCGATAATGGAGCAATGATTGCATGGGCGGGTGTTCTTGCATACAGTAGTGGCATTTCTACTCCTGTGGAAAAAAGTTTAGTTAACGTAAAATGGCGTCTAGAAGAAGTTGTTGCCCCTTGGGTGGAGGAAAAAAATGCTGCTGATTAAAAAAGGCGCTGAAGCCAGTTTATACAAGGAAACTTGGCACAATCGTCAGGTTATCATGAAAAAGCGTCATCCAAAACAGTATCGGATTCCAGAATTAGACAAAATGATTCGGTCCCAAAGGACTGTACATGAACCCCACATAATGCACAAAGCCAAAGAAGCAGGAGTTCCTACACCAACAATTTTTATGGTCGACATTGCAGAAGCAAACATAGTTATGGAGTTTGTAGAAGGACAACAAATCAAAGAAGTATTAAACAACATCTCCAAACAAGAAAGGTTCAACTTGTGCAAAGTTATCGGGAAAATGATTGGTCGACTTCACAAAAATGGAATAATTCACGGGGATCTCACAACCTCAAACATGATATTAACTCCCTATGGAAAGGTAGTTTTCATCGATTTTGGATTAAGTGAACGTTCAACAGAGCTGGAACCCAAAGGCGTAGATCTTCATCTCATGAAGCGAACCCTGCAAAGTAGCCACTACAAGCATGCGAAAGAATCTTTCAAAGCAGTAATGGACGGATATGCCCAATCAGTAGGACACGAAGAAACAAAACAAATTATCAAAAAAATCAAAGAAATCGAAAAACGCGGACGATACGTAGCTGATAGAGAATAATTTTTTAAAAAAAAAAAGAAAAGTGAGAGTTACACAATTAGTTCGAACATGTCTTGCACAGTGCAATTTAGACCATTTGATTAACCAAAGGGTCTGTAGTCTCTCATTTTGCCTATTTTGTCTCCCAGATATCCCCCTAGAATTATGGCTAATATGGTGGTCATGATGAATGCGGGCAAATCGCCGGTGATTGGGCTAAGAATGCTGCTGGAGAGAAAACTAATTGCCACTGCAAGGGGAAAACCGATAACGCCCACGCCTATGAATATCCAGATTTTTCTCCACAGAGATGATGAAGGAATTGTGCGAATGTAATAGGCTGCTGCTATGGCAATACTGGCAATTGCTGCGTATATTAACAGTTTTGTGATTTCAGTCACTCCTAGATATACCAGCACACCAAAAATAACCAACATTACTACAAATGGTATTAGAACGAAGAGAAACAAGTAGCTCCTACAGCTTCTCTTCCACCAGCCAGGTTTTGTATAATCGTTCAACTGTTTCACTTCCCCATGTCATTACCTTTTTTTGGAATTTAAATAGTCTCAAGGACACCATCCTGTTTCTTCGCACAAAATGTAAACAGCTGCATTACAACCCAATTCCGCACAAGCACCAACATATGGACAGAAAGCCCAAAAAGCGGCGCATAACCCTACACATCCTAGATAGCAAAGTGCTGTCCAACTGGCAGTACATGCTAGGCAACTCCAGAAGTCATCTACTAAGAATACCACATTGTTGAGTATGTTCTTGTTATAGTCAGATAGTTCTCTATTCACAATTTGGGATAAGTGTTTAATTTCTTGACCCATTTTGTAATATCTGTTTTTGAGTTGCTGCAATGTTTCATCGGGACTCTCATGATAGACGTTACCCACTTCTTTTGCAACCGCACCTAATGAATTATAAAGTTGCGATAATGTACATGGTGAGTTGAAATTTACTAGCTCTAATGAGAAAACATCAGGTTGTGCAACTGGTGCATAGTTCACCACTGTGAAGGAGTTGTTATATGTTTCTGAATCTAACGGTGTAAGGCTCGTGTATAAAGTTACATTATAGTTCTTATGCTGAACTAAGTAGTTAAGACTGTAGTATTGCATTGTTGCATTATTCATAATTACTTCTGTCGTATTGAACTGAGCTGTGGTGTTGCTCTTTCCGGTATTTTTCTCATAAGCCCAGAGTATTGTTTCAGTTTTGATGAATTCGATTATCTTACCATTCACTTCATAAGTCACTAAAGTAACGGTATGCTCTTCTCCTTGTTCCAGCGTTGTCCTTTGAACATCAATTAGTTCACTGGCATCAGACCATTCTTGACTTCCGCAAGACTCACAAATCTCATACATCCAAGGTTCTATGTCTACACGGATTCGGTGTCTACCAATTGTGTCTACCGTAACGTTGTGATAAGTTGTGTATATTGGATATTCAGAGTCTATCCATTCTGTGATGCCACCAAGTATGTTAAAGACGTTTGTGAATCCATTATTGTCAAGGATTCCTGATGCTATTTCACTTCTTCCGCCTGATCCACAGTAAACTAATATTTCATTATTCATTTGCTCTGCAAGTTCACCAATTCTCGTCTCAAGCTCATGAAGTGGAATCAAAGTAGTGCCGTACAAGTGGTTGACGTCATATTCGCTTTGGTTTCGGACATCTAAAATAGCAAGGTCAGGGAAAGCCCCACCCTCTATCATGCTGTATGCCGTGTCTACTGTTATATCCTGTGTATTAGGTTCAGCAAAAACTATAGGCATCAAGGTAAATGTTACTAAAAGTAAGGAAACAAGAAATGAGCCTGTAACCACTTTGCGTTTAGACGAAAGTATTTGAAATTTCATTTTCACTTTTCACCCCCTTTTCATTGTTCTTATCTGCCCTTCACTTGGGGCTTAGGGCGGTGACACACCCCCGAAACATTTGTTTCGCTTCAAGGAGGAAAAATCAGTTAACACCGTCTGACAAGAAACATCAATTAATTTTGCAGGAAAACTTTGATTCCGAAGTGCAAACAATACTACCCAGGGCAACACAGTCTTTTCCCCCAAACTTCTTGTGCCAAAACTTTGATATAAAATTTTTGTAAAAAAGAATTTATAGAAAAATAAAAACATACAAAAGTACTAAACAATTTTTCAACTAAAGTTTAATGAATAAGTGATAAAAATTAAAATTTTTGCAACATTTGTCTATTCAATAAAGACACTAACACAACATTCAGAAGCAATATTTTATGAATAAATAATTCAAAAAATTTTGTTCCAAAAATAAGTACTGATAAACCCCCGCCTTCCGGGACTACAGAAACGAATCATAATTTGAGCAAGTCAAGAGTTCTTAATTAAACTGAATAAATGCCTAAGGGGTTATGTTCAAAAATCTTTTTCCACTTCACATTCAAGAATAAAGTTTTTTTAAAAAAAAGAAAAAATGGGAATTGCAAAAAATTATTTGCGTCTTTTTTTGATGACCACTATAAGGGCTGTTATTGCAATTATTGTTGCTGTAGCAGTAATTATTATGGGAATGGCATCATTTGTGGAAGACGCGGGGGATGGTGTTGATGTTTGTGTTATTGAGCTGTCGTATGCTCCACCTACTGCTATGTTGCTGCAGTCAAAGACTTCTCCATTGTTGGCCCAGATGAACACGGTTAATCCTATTACGCTACCCGGATAGGTTTGGTTCAAATACATTCTAACCATCCAATAAGGCCTAAGTTCTGTAGTGTTTAATGCAGTAGTGAGGAGTTCTGTTGTAGTTTTCTCTTTTGTTATGTTAAAACCCGAAACTTGCGAACCATCCGGCATAGCATATGAGTATTCTGCACTGTGCTTTACTGCAAGGTCAATTGCCTGTTCACTGGAAACATTTACTGTTGTGTCGCCAACTGAATAAAGGGCACGGGTGTCCAATAAAACATCAAAGACCATGGTTTTTGTTTGAAAACCAACTTGCAATGAATTATACTCCGCACCATTTACAATGTAAGCCCATTTGAATAAAGTTAATTCAGTTCCCAAGTTGTTATATGTACATACAGTGAGTTCAGTGTTTCCGTTTGTTATTGTTGAATTTTGTGTCAGATCAATTTTATCTAGCATGTCTATCAGGTTAGTTGAGTCAATTTTGGTGTAGGTTTGATACTTTTCAAGAAAACTTTTTACAGCATCAATCATGTTATCGTGTTGTTTATCACTGATGACTTGCCCTTTTTCTGTGTTTATATTACAATAACGCAGAACGTTATTTTCAAATTCAAAAAAAAGGCGGAGATTGCTTTCATCTGACTCTAACGCGTACCTAATCATGTCACTTGTTCCATATTGTGAGTGATTTTTGAGGGTTACATTGTATTGTGAGAAATCCACTGGAAGCACATTGTCTATAAATACTTTAGTTTGAGCCTGAGCAGTTACTTCAGATGCTAACGTAACAGGAAAAACTAGAAGAACAGTAATAAACAGAATAACAAGCACTGACATGTAATTACTTGTAACTTGTTTTTTCATGTACATCATTCCTCCGGCAAATAGAATGCCATATTTCCATAGGGTTTTAATGGACCGTGATAGGCAGTGTAATCGTCAAGTTCGCTGGCAACAAAATTTGCAGCCCCAAAGATTCTTTGAGCAACATGGTCCAGTGCGTCTTCTATACTATCCCCGTCGCACGCGTAGTACCAGAACCATGCTGCAACTTCAGCAAATTTGTATTGGTAATTGACTGCGGTTTCAAATTGTGGAGATTGGCCTACCCATCCTAAGTAAACATGATCTCCATATGTAACGTAGGGTTGCATTGTGTAATCGTGGGTCCAGCAGTAGGGCATTCCATATTTCGCTGGACTTATTGGTGGGTAATAGTCTGATGTTTGACAATGCCATATGAATGTCACAGTGTTTTTTGAATAGTCTGTATTAGGATAAATGTGGTCGTCGTCAACTACGTTGACTCCACTGTGGTCGATAAGAGTGATGTGGTAAAAAGGTGGTTCATATTCTATTCCTCGGTGACCTTTTGAAAACACTACTATTTGATCACACGCAGATTTTAGGTACCCAAGTGTAGAAGTATATTGATTTCTGGTTGCATTGATTCTTAAGTAGCATAAACCTCCGTATTTGCTGGTCAGCATGGTATTTATTGCAGTACAATATGCCGTGGAGAGCTGAATTTCATATTCAGTATCGTACCATTCTGGTGGAGGAATGTAGTTATTTGGGCAAAATACAGCTGAACCCACTATGATGGCTGAAACCGATTGTAGACTTGAACATAGAAATAGACAAAGAACTAATAGCGAAATTATTGTTAAACGAATTTTTTTCATTTTATTTTTTCTTCCTTTTGTTTTTCTGCACGGCTTTGTTCTCCGTGCTATCTCTTTTTGCCCTTTACTTGGGCGTAGGGCAGTGAGGCGCCCCCGAAACATTTGTCTCGCTTCAAGGAGGGAAAATCGTTAATGCTGTCTAACAGGACATCGATTAACTTTAGTAAAACTTTGATTCCGAAGTGCAAACAATACTACCCAGGGCAACACAGTCTTTTCCCCCAAACTTCTTGTGCCAAAACTTTGATATAAAATTTTTGTAAAAAAGATTTATAGATAAATAAAAACATACAAAAGTACTAAACAATTTTTCAACTAAATTTTAATGAATAATTGATAAAAATTAAATTTTTTGCAACATTTGTCTATTCAACAAAGACACTAACACAACATTCAGAAGCAATATTTGATGAATAAATAATTCAAAAAATTTTGCTTCAAAAAAGAGTTCTTAACCACCTATCGTCTTGACGACACTAACGAATCATAATTAAATTTCAATCAAGATTTCTTGAGCAATTCTTCTAACCCACAAAAGATGGATGCTAAGGACTATTTTGCCACTTTAAAGGTTTTTTCTGCTACTGAAATGCATGCTAGAAGGTCGTCAATGGTTGCTATGAGGGTTTGCAGTCTAGTTTGGCACTGAATTTTTGTGTAGACTTGTGAATCTTTTTTTGTTGTTTCAATAGATAGCCCTTTGGGAACTTCAATGTTGTCCGGAGAAACTGCTTGAGCTACTGCTTGGGCTTCGCGTTCATTTTTATAACATAAACAGATTTCAGCTTCCAATTTTTTTTCCTTCCAGTTGTCGTTTAACTAAATCATTAACCAAAAATATGAAGTCTTCCACATTTTTGATGGGCACCTGAGCACCTGCAGCGATGTCGTGTCCTCCCCCCCGACCAGAAAACTGTTCAGAGGCAATTTGCATCACGTCTCCTAGGTTCAACCCTTTGTGTATCAAAGGTTCTGAGCCACGGGATGAAATTTTAACTTGATCTTCACCTGAAATTTTGGCGTAAGCAATGATTGGTTTTCCCAGTTGAGTAAGAGTCGTAGACAATATAGTGCAAACGGGACTGAGAACTTTTTCATCGATAAATCCGTCCCCTCTGACTACGTAAATGTTTTCTAGCTCTTCAAGGCGTTCAGGTTTTTCTGTCACCCAACGAAGATACTTAGTAATAGTGCCCCGATAATCCTGTATCACTTTATTTGCTTCTTCCAAACATTTTTTGCGGTCCCCCATGCAAATCGCTGCACCTAGTCCTGCTTTGTCCATTCTTCCAGTAGCATTAAGCAGAACCGAAAATTCGCGGGCATCCCGCAACGTCGTCCAGGGCTCTTCGTGAGTTAAGGTGTAAACTTCTCCTACTAGGTCGGATACTATGTCTCCGCTCATTCCTTTGGAAACTAGGTGCTCAGCAATTGCCGAAAGTAGCGTCTGTTTTTCTTCCGAAGAAAGGTCCCGTAACGCTCGCCATTTGTCGTTGCGTTTAGGTTTGATTCCTAGATTTACCAGAAATGCAAGGCTTTTGTCTTCTTCGCTGCTGATTTCGGGAATAAACGGATTAGTTGTTCGGGCAAGAGCCTGATGAATCGGGCGAGTTTCCCGTCCAAAAAACAACAAATCAGTTTCTACGGTAAGAACTCCTGACGCTACAGCGTCTTTAACTATGGGCGTGTTTGCGCCACCTAATTTGCGGTCTTTGTTTTTGTCTTGTAAATCACCTAGGGCACCAACAATAGCAATAGCTGCCAAATCTACATTTTTTTCATTTAATGCTTTAGCAGCATAGTAGGCCACACCTGAACCGCTTATTTCACGGGTTCCGTCTATCCCGTGAATGTGAGGGTTAACTTGAATAAAACCGTCGGGTAATTGATCTAATGCTGGTTTGTGATGATCAAGAATTACAACGTCCCGTCCAGCAAGGCGGTCTCCTAAAAGGTCAAGGTAACCGCTTCCCATGTCCGTAAAAATTGTCAAAGCAGCGTTTTCGTTGGCGATTCGGTCAGCAACGTTTTCGTCCATCCATCGTTCAAACCGTAAACGAAATTTTGCCCCTGCCCGAAGCAACGCTTTTCCTATAATTCCTCCTGCAGATATGCCGTCAGCGTCTACATGAGTGGAAACGTGAATAACATCACCTTTTTCAATATGCTCTAAGATTAAGCTGGCTGCATCGTTGGCGTCTTTTGAAAGGGCATCTATTTGTTGGTTGGTAACAGGCATTGTTTTTCACGTTAAAGGATTAAGTTGATGTATTGTCAACATTAAATTCTGTGATTTTGACAACACAAGGGTATAAGCTCAGATACAAGAATAGATAATAAAACTTTCTAATGAACAGTTTCGTAAAAAATATTCAACACTCTACTTGGGGTTGAATACACAAAGAAAAGCAACCAAACAAATATGACGGAAAAAGGGAAAAAATTCCCGGATTAGAACAGAGAAATTGCTTTTGGTGAATATTTCCAGTCTGCTGGAAGTACACCTTCTCGTTTATAGTAACGAGATAGTTTGTAGATTTTTGCTTCCACCATTTGGAGGGCACGTTTGTTGTGCAGGTCTGATTTGTTTTTGTCCTGGTGAACATGAAGGCGTGTTGCTTTGCGGAGAAGATTTTCTAGGTCTTCAGGATAGGTTGAGTATATGTTTCGTTCTTTGAGGATTTGGCTAACAGATTTTTCTGTTATTGGCTTAGACAAAGGAACTCCATGTTGGTCACGCAGAATTATTCCGATTTGGCTTGGAGGATGACCGTCTTTGGAAAGCTTCACTATTATAGCTTCCACTTCTTCTGATGTGTATCTGCACCATGCAGGGGGTCGTTTACTTACTGGTCTTGTTTCATGGGATATTCCTTTTTCTTGTTTTGGCATGTTCTTATTCCTCGGAAGCTCCTTAACGTCGGAGGGAACCCAGATATTTAAAACATTCGTTTGTTAACGGCTAGAATACCACTCAGCGAACTGTTTTAGAGCTCTTGCACGATGAGAATAACTGTTTTTTTCAGTTAAAGACATTTCTGCAAAAGTTCTTCCATCACCTTCAGAGGGAACAAAAATCGGGTCGTACCCAAACCCTGAATCTCCATGTAATTCTGAAGATATCTTGCCTTCTACTTTTCCCACAAAACAGGTTGGTTCCTCTTTTGGACCGCCATAGCAGATTACAGACTTAAAGTAAGCATTACGGTTATTGATGCCATCCATCAACTTGAGAACTCCGTTTAAGCCCACTGTTTGCAGAACATATTTAGAGTAAGGTCCAGGAAAACCGTTCAAAGATTCAATAAATAAACCCGCGTCTTCAACAAAAACAGGGGATCCACATTTTTTAATTGCATCTAAAACACTGTATTTTGCAATATTTTCAAGGTGGTCATCTTGGATTTCAATTGCTTCTACTTTTAGTTTGGTCGCTGATATGTTGTATTGAAACAAAACTTTTCGGGCTTCAAGAAACTTGTGAACATTACTAGTTACAAAATAAACTACTTCATTACTAAGAAAGCCTTCCGAATTCCCAGATTTGTGATTCAATATTAATCATCCCTCGAGGGTTAAATCCAGCCTAGCTGCTGTTTATTCGGTATTAATTTTGGGATATTTTTCTTTGATTTTTTGGTCCGCCATTTTTGCAATCATGGCGCTGGAGATAAGGACGTATTTTGCTCCTTTAAGGTTCATTAGTTCAGCAGGTTTTTGGTCCTGAGTTACTAACAGTAAATCATTTGTTGCGGCATATTCTGCCACCTTACGGTCTGTTGCACCCCGCAGTCCTGCTTCTTGTACTGTTATTACGTTCCAGCCGAGAACCTCAAAATATTCTCGAAGCCCTGAATACATTTCGTCAAGTAAAATTTTCATCAATATCCCTCTTACTGTTTATTTGGAGCTGGTCAAAATATCTGTAGCGACCTGCAATTTATATCTGACCACTCAAAACATGATTAAACTAACATTAAAACTAAGATTTTTTTAAGGAAACGTAAATAAACAAGGCGAACAAAAAAGTGGTCGGAATCATTCCAATGTGGCCGAAATGAGGTAGTCTGGTAGCCTATAGCCCTGTGGAGGCTAGCGCCCGGGTTCAAATCCCGGTTTCGGCCCCTCTTGCTCACAACAGTCGGGTTGAAATCAAAGGCGGGTTTGGTAAACCTTTTAGACAAGGAAAACGCTAAATCCATGTTCTCTAACAAAAGAACGAAACAAACAACATGGGCCGATAGTTCAGTCTGGTATGAATGCCTGACTTGCACTCAGGAGGTCGCGGGTTCAATTCCCGCTCGGTCCACCACACAATTATGTAAGCTCTGAAACTAACTTTTACAAGATTTGTTTTGATTTTAACGATTGAACAATCAGGTCTCCAACTATGACCTTACTAAAAAACTCTTATACATTTACTACGCTCTAAAGAATATGGAAATTCATTTAGAAAAAAAACGACCTTTTAGAGTCGAATTAATGTTTTTGGCAGTTATTTTCACTATTTTAGTGATGTTTACTCCCTTTTTCTTGAACCGACTTTTAACGCCAGACAGATTGCCAGACATAGTAACACCGCTACCAACAGAAATTAAAAGCATAAATTGGGATGAAAACAACCATCAAATCAAAGTTATTGTTGAAAATACAATTAACGATACTGTGACTCTTATCGAAGTTTATTCAAATGAAACATTAGACTCGGAAGCAGTAATAGCTACTCGAGTCTTATCCCAAAATCAATCAACAGAAATCATCTTATCTCAAAAATACATAACTAAACCAAATCGGATAACAGTAAGAATTACCACCTCGGGTGAAATTGACGCTTACAAAAGTAAAATCTTCTATGAAATCGGTTTGAATCAGGTAGATTGGGATGAAAAAACAGGAAAGATAAAAGTTGTTGTGAGAAACTCCGGTGATGAAACTGTGACTCTAAGTGAGGTTTACGCTGATGGGGCTCGTGACGTTTCAGCGTTGCCCGATCCGATAATTTTAGAGAGCCAGCAAGAAACCACGGTAAGTTTGACTGGAACATTCATGGATACGTATACACCGATTCCGATTAAAGTTGTGACTATTGAAGGAATATCTGCTGAAGTTTCAAAGTCCATATATGGGCTTTGGATACAGTCAATAAATTGGAACTCCAACGAAGGTAAAATAGTTGCTTACGTGTATGAAGACGGCTATGAAGGTGCAGGGGACGGGGAAGTTGCTTACGTTTATGTTAATGGAACAATTGATTCATCCGCAACAATACATGACGGCGATGGTGTTTGGAATATAAGCTTGTCTGCAACCTATGTGAACAAGCCTCAGCAAATAACCCTCAAAGTAGTTACAACAAAAGGAGCATTCGGGGAAATGACAATGAGTCCACCCAACGAATATTTTAGATGATTTTCTTCAGGTGCTTCTATTGAATTATTAGTATGTTTATTATTATCTAGCAAAGAATAGTTAGTGAGGCACGCGGTTGGAAAAAGTTTTCAGACCAAGCCAAACAAAAAGCAGCTTTGTTTGGGTCATAATTTTGTTATTGATAATTGATGTTCCGATTTTGGCCCTTTTGTTTTTTAGTTTTCAAGAAATCTCAGTTTTGTTTATTGCCCTGATATCTATTCTGTTAATTATTGATGGCGTTTTGTTATCCTTTGCGTTTTTTGCCAAAAGAATGGAGTTTACGGTTCAGCAAAACATTTTTTCTGTTAGTTTTGGGTTTTCGAAACGAAAAATACCTTATTCAGCAATTAAAGATGTGAAAGTTTCTCAGACTGCTCTTTTGTTTCGTCTTTTTGGAGCGAGTTGGCCTGGAATGCACTGGGGATTGTATACTGCTAAAGACCTTGGAAAGGTTTGGGTTTACTCAACAAAGGTAAGCGGAGATTTTGTGTTGCTTGAGCTCACGGATGGCAACAAAATAGTTGTTTCCCCCGAAGATCCACAAGAACTTTGTAACGAGTTAAACACTAAAAGGTCTCAATTTGGGACTGCTACTGATGTACAGGCAGTGAGTTCGTCAAAAAGGTTTGTGTATTTGCAGGTTGCAACGGTAGCTGGAGCATTTTTTGTTTTTCTGGGATATTTACTTTGGATTTACCCAACCCTTCCAGAGACTATTCCGGTTCATTTTGATTTGAATATGGTTCCTAACCGTTGGGGGCACAAATCGGAACTGTTTATTATCGCAGGCATCGCAGCAATTTTTCCAATATTAAACTCTGTTTTGGTTTTAAAATTTGGAAAATACGCAAAAACAATGACAGTTTTCCTTGGAATCGTATTTGTGCTATTGATGGCTCTGTTCTTTGGAATTGTTTATTTCACTCAAAGCCTAGTTTAACTGAAAATATTTTCACACCAAATGGTCTAGTGCCATTTTTTGGAAGCCATCAATCATTATGCATCTTCAGGGAATAGCTGTTTTCCCTTTTCAGTGTATTTTATGAATCCTAATTTATTGAAGAAATCTAGTTGGTCATCAAGTTCTCCTGTTTCTGCCAGTTTGTTGTTGACGATTCGGAAAAAGAAAACCATCCGCATCGTGATTTTGTTGCCCGTAGCAGGTAATGAAACCCCAAAAAGATTCCAGTCCCCAGTGTGGGTTCCTGTTGCTTTGACTCTTACCCATACTTTTTCGCCTTCACAAATCATGTCTTCGATTTCTTCGTACCAATCTGGGAATCCGTCAAAAGCCATTGTAAACAGTTTCTTGAATTTTTCTCGTCCTTGTTGTTGATGGGTGTGGTCAATAAAATCTGGTGCAACTAATTCTTCAAAAATTTCTAAGTTTCGATTATTATATGCTTCAATAAATCGTTTCACAATCGCTTTATTTTTTTCTACAAGCAAGAACATCCCCCTAAATGGTTATTCTTTTGTGAATATTTAAAATTTTTTGGTTTCGCAGTTTTTGATTTTTTAAAACGTTTCAGATTTATGAACATGTAAGCAATGGATAATAAACTGATGAAACAATTTGAAAATCAACAAAAGGCATTGAAGATCCCAAACATCATTCTTTTGAAAACAATAAAGTAGATTGTTAATTTTCTGTTTGGGAAAAATCAGTTACAGCTTTTTTTGCCCTTTCAAGATCTTTTTTGGTATCTACATCCACCCAAAAGTATCCGCTAATGTCAAGAACTTGTGTATCGTTATTTCTTGCCGCAACACGAATGCAGTCATCTAGTTCACCGTTATCTTCAGTTGCAACTGTTTCAGCATATGAGAAAAACTTTGGAGAGCATAAAAAGAACCCAGTGCAGACACCGGTTGATGGCTCTATATCATGACCAATGTTTATGATTGTTCCGTCTTGATCCAAAATTTTTGTGTCATCAATTGCGTATCCAACACGGTCAATTGCCAAAACAATAGAATTTTTGGAATCAACACTGATTAATTTTTCTACTATTTTGCTGTCAAAAAGGTGGTCGCCCATACAAAGAACAAAAGGGGAAGTGAATTCTTTTTTCGCAGCTAAAAACGAGTAAAGGTTCCCTTTTTTCCAGTTTTCCGCCACAACGTAATTCACTTTAAGACCTAAATAATCGTTACCAATTACGCGTTGAACGTTATCAGCCTCATATCCGATAACAATAACAACACTTTCTATTCCAGCATCTTTAAGACCATGAAGAATTCTTCCCAAAAGAGGCACCCCATCAACATAATGAACTACCTTCTGATCCACGTAATCTTTCAATCGGCTTCCCTGACCAGCCGCCAAAACAAGAGCACGATTAATCTTACTCATGATAACCAGCCATAACAAAATCAACCATAAAAAACTACTCTTAAATGTTTTTCAACAAAACCAAAGGTTCCAGATTATAGTTTAAAAGAAACAAATCAAGTTTTTTCAAACAAGTATTTACTGTTTGGACTCAACATGTTGCTGAAATATTGAGTTTCCTTTGAAGAACAGGGTTACTGTATGGATTCCACCAGATAATGTGAAAACTACTGTGAAAATTTGATTGTTCACATTAAGGAAGGAATCAACAGCGCTTGCCATCATGCAAAGCCAATTACCAGAATTAATGGAGATACCAGAAAGTTTTCAAGTTTATTGCTGTTTGATTCGGTGCCATAGAATTTCCACCCAAAAAATACATCTAAGATATTATTAAAAAAAGATTCAGTTTGCATTGTGGGCACAAAAATTCAGCAAAAAAGACTAAAGTTTAAGGCATTAAATAACCCCATTATTAAATGGGGTGAGTGATGAGTCAACAATCATGGGATATTTTAGTTCGAAAACTAATTAAACAAGGGGTTCTTCGGTCGCCTAAAGTAATTGAAGCCTTACGAAGAGTTCCACGGGAAAAGTTTTTGCCTGAAAATGTAAAACCTAGTGCAACATTGGATTGTCCGCTTTCCATTGGTTGGGGTCAAACAGCTTCTGCGCCTCTTGGTTGACACATGCGGTCAACTAGGTGAAACATGGTAGCCATAATGGATGAAGCCCTTCAACTAGAAATTGGACATAAAGTCTTAGAAGTTGGCGGAGGTTCAGGCTGGCACGCTGCAACCATAGCAGAGATAGTTGCTCCATCAGATGCACCTAAAGACCAGTGGGGACACGTTTACACAATTGAAAGAATACCCCAGTTGGCAGCTTTCGCAAAAACTAACATTGATAATGCAGGGTTTGCAGAAAGGATTACAATAATTCACAGTGACGGAACAATGGGATATCCAGAAGAAGCTCCATATGACAGAATTTTTGTTGCCGCAGCAGGTCCAAAGGTTCCTGAACCGTTAGTTGAGCAATTAAAGGACGGAGGAGTTCTTTTAGCTCCGGTGGGAGGGGCACAATTTTATCAAACATTAGTTCGGGTCAGAAAACAAAACGGAAAAACAATCCAAGAAAACCTGGGAGGAGTCACATTCGTCCCATTAATCGGAAAACATGGCTTTGAACAACAACAGGGTTAACCGAACCATGACTCAAGGGTGGTCTTACTTTTAGACTCTTTAAGGCTTACAGTCATTTTGTTAACAGCACTACGAACCCTGTCCTCTGAAAAGTCCCGCTCCCGACACAGAAAATCAACTACACCTTTAGCATTTGGCGAATTCCATTCCAGCTTATAGTCATCAGTAATTTTAGGATTCAAAAAGACATCCCGAATTCCTTTGTAATCACCAATACAGTCTGCATTCTCCAAGTTAGGAATAACTTCTTCAATACATCCATACTTTTTGATTAGTTTCAAAGCAGTCTTTGGTCCAACACCCTTAACTCCAGGATTAAAATCAGTCCCCACCAAAATCGCAAGGTCAATGAGCTGTTTACGGGTAATTTCTAACTCTTTAAGAACTAAATCAAGTTTCATTACTTCAGGAAACACATCAACGTAAGTGTTCCTTTTTGGAATCCTGCGCCTACCGCTTACCGTTACATTTCGCACAAGACGAGTTGCACCAAAAAGCAGACTGTCAAAGTCTTGACTGCCACAGTAATCTGCGGTGCCCTTTATTGTCATGTAAGCTGCTTGAGCTTCTCCTTCAGAGGGAGCTTGAATCCAGGGGATGCCCAATTCAGTTAGGAGCCGTTTTGAGTCGTCAGGCATGTAACTTTTCATTTTAGAAGTCATCTGAGCATAACGCCGAGCCATCGTCATATCACCTTCTTTTAGGGCTTGCTCATACTTCACCAAGGCTTCTGCTTTGACCTGTGTGCGGCGTTTAACTTCAGCCTCTTTTAACTCGGGTGATTCACCATCAAAAACGTAAACAACTTTGACTCCCTTCTCTACCAAGTTGGCTGTTCGGTACAATAACCCAATTAAATGACTAGTTATCATGCCAGAGCGGTCTTTCAAAGGAGTGCCATCAGGTTGACGAATACTGGACAAAAACTGATAAAGACTGTTATAAGCATCAATAGCGACAATCTTTCCACTTAGAACATTAAAATCGATTTCCGTTTTTGGAATCAATACTCTTAAATTTACACCCAAAGCTGAATGCCACCAAAAAAGTATACGTGAACGTCCTCAAAAACTATTTGAGGAAATCTAGCTACTCTTTTTTTCAACTAATTCTACTCGGCGCTTACCTTTTGTACGAGCCGAAACATAGATGGTGCCTTCAATTTCCATACGCAACAGATTCTTGTTCAATTCACTGAATCCTACACCGTCATGAGTTCCCTTTACTAAATCAAAGAGTTCAATGTCGGTCATTGGTCCTTTCCGTTCCAGTAATTCCCGAATCTGCGTTTTTATGGGATGAGACACCCAAGTTTTCATCATTTACTATTTCACTTCCATTATTGTAATTACGCAACTGGTGTTGTGGATTTCTTCAATTGTCGAGCGTTCTTCATGAAATTCCGGTACCAATTCTCCATGTTTGGCATGATAGATGGACCAGTTTTTTCAATAGCCTTCCTGAAATCATCAGCAGTAACCTTCTGTGCATTTATATCCTTGCGCAATGCATGAAGTCCAGCTTCACGACAAAGAGCTTCGATATCTGCACCGGAATACTTCTTTGTTAAAGTAACTAACTGAGTTAAATCCACATCTTCCGCCAAAGGCATCTTTTTTGTGTAGATTTTGAAGATTTCCATTCGACTGTCGTTATCGGGTTCAGGAACATAAATCAAACGGTCAAACCGTCCGGGACGAAGAATTGCAGGATCAATAATGTCGGGCCTGTTTGTTGCAGCAATAATTACTACATCTTCCAAAGTAACAAGACCATCCATTTCCGTTAATAGTTGACTGATAACCCGTTCAGTAACTCCACTGTCAGCGTAACCCATTCCACGACCAGGAACCAAAGAATCAAACTCGTCAAAGAAGATTACAGTAGGTGAAGCCATACGTGCTTTTCGGAAAACTTCGCGGATAGCTTTTTCTGATTCTCCGACCCATTTGGAAAATACTTCTGGACCTTTTATAGTTATGAAGTTTGCTTCGCTTTCTGTGGCAACTGCCCTTGCAAGTAAAGTTTTTCCACATCCCGGAGGACCATAAAGCATGATGCCTTTTGGAGGGTTAATACCCAGCCTAGTGAAAACTTCGGGGTTTTTAAGGGGCCACTCAACGGCTTCTATGAGTTCCTGTTTTAGTTCACCTAAGCCACCAATTTGGGACCAGTGAACTTCTGGAATTTCAATGTGAACTTCACGCAGTGCAGTTGGCGTGATTTCTCGAAATGCATTCAAGAAGTCTTCCATGCGAACTTCCATTTTTTCTAAAACACTTGGAGGAATCCGTTCTTCATCCAAATTTATTTCAGGCAAATACCTGCGTAACGCCTTCATTGCTGTTTCGCGACTTAAGGCTGAAAGGTCTGCACCAGTGTAACCATGGGACATTTTGGCAAGTTTGTCTAAATCCACGTCAGCTGTAAGGGGCATACCTCGAGTGTGAATTTGCATCACTTCATAGCGCCCTTTTTGGTCAGGTACACCAATTTCGACTTCTCGATCAAAGCGTCCAGGTCGCCTCAAAGCAGGATCAAGGGCTTCAGGTCGGTTAGTTGCACCAATAACAATCAAGTAGCCTCTTCCAGAAAGTCCATCCATCAAAGCAAGAAGTTGTGCAACAACTCGGCGTTCTACTTCTCCAGTTACTTCTTCACGTTTAGGTGCGATTGCATCAAGTTCATCAACAAAAATTATGCTAGGAGCATTTTTTTGTGCTTGCTGGAACATTTCTCGGAGTCGGGCTTCAGATTCTCCGTAGAATTTGCTCATGATTTCTGGACCATTTATTGAGTAAAAGTTTGCCTCGGACTCGTTTGCTACTGCACGAGCTAGTAAGGTTTTTCCACATCCAGGTGGACCATGCAACAGTACCCCTTTTGGTGGTTCTATTCCAAGGCGTTGAAACAGTTCAGGATGCCTTAAGGGCAGTTCAACCATTTCTCGGATTCGTTGAATTTCTTCATGTAATCCACCAATGTCTTCGTAAGTTGTTCGAGGCAAACCTTCACTTTCGGGTGCGGGCTCAGCCATGATTTGCACGGTTGTACTGTGACCGATTCGAACAATTCCATGTGGACGAGATTTAGTCACCCGGAAAGGAATTGCATGGCCTAACATCATTACTAGGGTGGTGTCGCCTTCTACGAACGTTCTTTCCATGAGCCTGTTTTTTACAAAGCTTGTGAAGTCTTCATCTACGTTCAGTTTCATGTCTATTGGAGCCAAAACCACAGTTGCAGCATTTGTTACTTTTGCGGGGCGAATTACAACTACTTCGTGCATTGCCACCCCAGCGTTTTTTCGGGTGAATCCGTCGATACGAATTATATCTCTGTTTTGGTCTTCAGAATACGCTGGCCAAGCTATAGCTGCAGTGTTTCTTTTTCCGATAATTTCTATAACGTCGCCCGCTGAAATGCCTAATTTTTGCATTGTCTGTTGATCGATTCGGGCGATTCCTCGATAAACGTCTCGTTGTTTTGCGTCTTCTACTCTTAGTTGTATTTCGCTCACGTAGTTTTCCTTCCTTCATTTAAGTAATTATAAGGCTTCACATTTTTCGAAGAAGCCCTGAATATATAAAGTTTGAGAAATTATAATCTAGTTAATCCTAAAGTCTGGATTTGACCGACACCTTCAATGGTTGCCATTCGTTTTTCTGTTTCGTCTGCGATTCCTTCTTTTTCTGGTAGAACCATGTTTACTTTTAGGGCACAAAGACCAAAAGCGATGGGTTCTTCAGCGAATTTTTTGATTGAAGCAATATCAGCTAGTTTTTCTTGAATTTTTTCTTTCAACACTTGAAGGTCAACTGTTGATTCAGTTGGAAAAATTTTGTAAACAATAATTATCTTACCCATTGTTTGTTATCTCCTAACTCTTACGAACTTTTGCGTTACATTACAAAGGTTTAATTGCATTTTTGGTAATGTGAACTAGCATCCTAGACTGAAAGGTATCCTATTAACCTTACTATGTAAGAATCTACAACAGATTTAATAAATATCAACCTAAAAGAAGCATATAAGGATCTATTCGTTAGAAAAGAATTCTTAATTGCACACCATACAAGTATTGTCAAAAAATTTGTATGAAGATTCTAGACTATTTTTCTATTCAAGAAGTAAAAAGAATCGGCAAAGAACTAAAAATCAGAAATGGACCCTCTCATTAAAAGAATAAAGTAATGCCCTAAAGAAACAAAAATGCTATGAACATTAACAGGTTAACAAGAAAAGTCCGTTAACAGGTTGTAACAAATAAAAAAAGAAACTAAACGAAAAAAGTGTTTATTTTTCTGGATTGTTTTCTGGTTTTTCTAGAATTTTTAGTCCAAGCAATCCAAGAACAGTTGCACAGCCTAGATCTGCCAAGTTCCAAAAGATATCAATTAGCAAATCAAGTCCAGAACTGTAACCTCCAATAAGCCACATGAATCCACTAATTGAGCTGAAGAAAAAGGTCAAGCCCCACATCATCAAGAAGTAACCTATGAGTTGGTTTTTGGTATATTTTTCAACAAATTGCATTATTGCTTCATTCACTTTTTTGTCTCCTAATGTTGAACTCCATGTTGTTGCAAAACTAGTATATTAGAGTTTAATTGGCAAAACAAAATCTACGTTGCACAAAAAATTTTCAGACATAATTTTTGAAAAAAATATGTGCCAAAAGAAAAAATGCAGCACTGATTTAACTTTCAATGACTTCTTTTACTAAATGTTTGTTGTCTTTTAGCCAAGTTATGATCACGTCTTTGTTATTTTCCAGCATGTTTTCTGCCATTCCAGCAAACATAGCAGGCAGGCTTTTTCCAATTTCGGCTTTAAGCTTAGAGATTAATTCATCTTCCGCATTCAATGTTACCATTTCCTTCAGGTTCTATCAAAGCAACACATTTTAAATTGTTTGTTAATTTACTGCTTTCGGGCAGAAGTTTTTCGTGGGGATTTAAAATATCCAACAATCTGTCGCCCAGTGGCTGCATCCATGTATATGGTTCGTTTTTTCTTGCTTTTCTTGTGCCTTACTTTAAGGGTCCAAACAGGCAACAAAACAAGTTCAGAAAATACTGCTTTGACCCCAAACGTTAACCGCAAAGTGGAGTAAATTTTTTTGGTTCCAATTTTGACTCTGGGAATTCGGGGAACTTCTTTAGGAAGCCGAGGAATAAAAACGATATCGTTGTCGTCGTCGAAGTTTTTGATTTTTGAAGCCTTTTTTTTCATTAACCGATGAAATATCATTTCATCTTTTTCCAAAGAAATCAAGGCACCTGTTGTTGCACTCAAGTAAAAAGTGTCAACTTCTTCAGCTCTGAAAAAGAACAAACGTTTAGTTTTACGGGTTCCAGAAACTTTCCAAATCGGCATATGAGAAAAGGTCGCATCATAAAATTCCTCTTTTTTAAACAATAAACCGCCCTCAAGCCACGATTTTGCTCGTTTGAACGCTTCCACTTGGGTTATCCTTACGGGAATGGCTAAAACTTCTCCCAACACGTTCTTTGCAGGTTCAAACCCAAACTTGGACAACCAGTAAAGGTACTCGTCATCATCTTTACTTTTACTTTTTTTCACAATTTTTGATTTTATCAAACCATTCAGTGCTGTTTCAACATCTTTGACAAACGCATCCAGATTTTCTGCAAGGTAATCAGCAGAAACACTTTGGCGCACAGAATTAAGTGTTAACTGTATACGTTCAGCAAGAGTTTTTGGAGCAGGTTTAACTGCAGGTTCAGTAACAATTTCAGCTTTCGTTTTACGTGTAATTTGTTTTGTTTCAGGTTTTTTCAAGAACTGGGCAAAAAATTCTTTTGTCTCAGGGGATATGGCTGCTGGAATATCGTCGGAATCTAAGGTCAGGTGGTCTGTTACAAGCCATCGAACCTGAAAGTTAATCACGTCGTCGTAAACATCAGGTGAAAGCATCAGGAATTCCCCTGTTTTTAGGCTTGGAAGTTTTTGTAAAACGGTTTCAGCGTGGGTAGGGTCTACTGACTGAATAATCTGTTTAACCCGTGAAATGTCTTGTTGGGTCATCAACCGACCAAGGCACCAAGTGTTGACTTGGGCGAGGGCTTTGTAGTCAATGTCCGTAATGTTTTGTGTCGCAGCTACAAGTCCGACTCCATATTTACGGGCTTGCTTGAACAGAAATGCATACGCTTCCTTAGGGGGAGGGTTACGAGGATACGGTGGAATATATGGGGCAATTTCGTCCACGTAAAACAGTAGTTGAATATCTTCTGAGGGGTTTTTGAGCATCCAGCAATACAGTTCTTTGAGCAAAGTAGCCAAGAAGAACTGTTTGTCGTTTGTAGAACTAAGGGTGTTCATGTAAATAATGTTCAAAGGAACCTTGCCGTCCCTTTTGTCCATGAACATGTCCATGTCGATTTGAACCCCCTTTTGAAACATCAATGAAGGAGTTCCCACAGTAAGAAACCGCAGTTTACGGGCAATTTCTTGAGGTTCTTTTTTTGTTACAAAAGTTTTCAGCACTTCAACGATGGCTTCAGGAGGGGTTGTTACTAGTTGAGCCATGTGTTCCATGTCCCTTACGTTTTCGCCCTTTTGCCACAGATGATGCAACAAGGTAAACAGGAAAGCTTTAGCGCCTTTTCCTGCATCTGAAAATAAATCATACCCAAGAAAACTAGAAAGAGAAGTCGCCGTCATGTCAAGAGCCAAAATGGCTTCTTCATGAGGAGTATCCTCAGACGGAAAAGAAAGGGGATTAACACTAATGGGGATTCCTTTACTGCTAGCAGGAGTAAAAATTGCGACTCGGGCTTTTTCAAAATATTCGTCCTGCATGGTTAGGGGTACTCCATGAATTTCCAGTTCTTCGGAGTTCCCTTTCAAGGCTAACGATGAAATGTCTCCTTGGGGGTCAACAATTATTGCAGGAATATCATGGCGGATGGCTTCTTCCATTAAACATTTGCAGAGTACCGTTTTTCCTGAGCCGCTAGCTCCAATTGCCATTAAATGGCGATGAAGAGCTTCTGCAGGTAATTCGACGGTTGCTTCGGTTAGTTTCTGTTTACCCAAGAAAAACGACAAGATATTTTTCCTCATGTAAAGTTAGACATGCGTTTTTATTTAGTTATCCCTACAAACTGAATAAGTTATCTGCTTGTGAATTGAAGTTTTTGATTAAAAGTTACATAATTAATTGCTGAAAACGAACAATATTGATATCAATTGATAATTTTCCATAAATGGCAAATAGTCCACAATTTTGTTAATAAACAAGAAAAATGCGATTTTTGCCAATGTAACTATTAGTTGTTGCTTTGGTTTTTGGCACATTAAACACACCAAAAAGAACACTTCAACAAGACAAAGAAGTGATACAACAAAAATGAAAATTTTTGTTTAATAGTCTTTGGTTTTATCTGGTTGACCTTTTTTGCGCAACAGTAAGCCTTCACCAAGGAATAGCGCGAAAGCTATTGCGTTTGTTGCAATTAGATATAGAAGAGCGAGGTTTGGGATTTCTCCACTAGAATAAAATTGAACAGAAACGATTAAAGTTTCTACAAGCAAGATTCCAAGAAAAAATAGGGAATAACACATCAGGCGTGGGACTAAGTTTCGTCCAATCCAGATGTGCCCGCTGATGCTTGTTTTTTCTTTGACAATGTATTCTCCAGCCGTGTTTTTTTGTAGTAAACCAGCGTTTTCCAGTTTTTGCAGATGCCAATAGGCTACGCTTGGGCTACTCAGATTTGAGCCCCGCATAACTTCCCGTGGACCAACGGGTTTCCCCTGTTTTACCACGTAAGAGTACACATTCAAGGTCGTGCCTTCAGGTTCTGGAGAATCAATCGAAGCCATTATCAGTCCCTCGAATCAATGAATGCTTCAACACCAAAAACGTCCAATGTAAACACTGTATCCTCAGGCAAGACACTGTATTGATATCCGTTATCAGTCACTTCAAAGAAAACTTGTATGTAGTCGTTAGAGACCGCAGAATCTGTCCAATTATCAACTGTTACACTATTCTGTATTATTGTTTTTAACACGATTTCTTCTGTCTTCAATTTTTCAAGTTTTTCAGACTCAAAGTATTTGCTAGGAACAGGGCGGTCAGCTTTTATCACAATTAGTCGTGACTGATGAGGACCCCAAACTTCATTGAATTCTTCAGGTGTACCGCTGGGAGGTCGTTGGATCATTGGTGTATCAAGACCTTCAGTATCAAAAGTTGTTTCACGGACAAGACTTTTGATGTGTGAAATGATTGTTGCATCCATCACATGTTCTGTAGGTGGCCAATAAAGTGGACGTTCTACGTCAATCCTTCCAGTTACGTCTACCCAAGTGCCGTTCATATTGATGCGGGTGTATGCTAGTTTGTAGTTGATGTAATGTTCGTAGATGTTCACACCTTCTATCCATTCGCCTTCAAGCTCTGGATCCCCTTGGTAATCAAAGCCTTCTTTGTTAGGAACCCATGTTAAATTGTAGTGTTTGCCGTCTACCCATGCTTCTCTTGCAGTCCATCCTCGGCCAGCCTCTGATTTTGAATACCCCCCTGAGTTAGTTTTGCGCAAGGAGTAATCCTGAACCTCTGCATCAAAACTAACAAAAGTAACATTTGTAGGCTCATCAGAAGTGTTAGTTACATTAATAACAACAAAATATGAAAGGTCAAAGACTGAGTCTTTTTCAGAATTGGGTGTGATGCTAAAATTAGCATACAACACTTCGCCAGTGACACTCGAGGTAAAAACATCAGAAGGAGGTTTAAGGTAAGGTTTGATGTTTTCTGGGTCAAGTTCGGTCATTAGAAGTGGCGAAGCAAAAGCGGATCCTACAAGTAGTGATAGAAGTCCGATCATTGCCAGTTTTATTTCGATTTTCATTTTTTTTCACCAAATATTCTTGGCTGAAAGTAATTATTAGCTCTGATTATAGAACAGTTTTGTTCTATTAATAGAACAGAAACAAATTAGAGCATTATCAATAAAAACAGTTTACTGAAACCAATTAGCCTGAGTATTGTTGCAGTTGTTGGATATCATTTGATGACTGGGTTGTTACTTGTGGTTTTTTAATGGGCAATACTAGAGTGAAAGTTGTTCCCTTACCGATTTCGCTGATGACGGTTATTGTGCCATGATGGGCTTCGGCGATTCGTTTGGATATTGCAAGTCCCAGCCCCATGCCTTTTGCTTTTGTGGTAAAAAAGGGATTCATGAGTTTTTTTATGTGCTCAGGGGTCATACCTATTCCGGTGTCAGAAAAACTGAGTTCTAGGTTTTCGTTTACTGTTATGCATGACACAGTTAGAGTTCCGCCATCAGGCATAGCGTCCAAGGCATTGGAAATGATATTTACACATATTCTTCGGATTTTGTTAGCATCAACAAAGACAACGGGTTTATCTTGGGTCCTATTAACAAATTCAACGTTCGAAGGAATATTAATCGTTAAAAGGGCTTTTCTAATTAATTCACGGGGTTTAGTTTTGGTAAATTCAAGATTAATTTTTGAGGAATAAGCAAAAAGTTCCCGTACAATTTTGTCGGAATAGCTCAATGCATCTTTAACAGTTGCAACAAGTTTCTTTGCTTTTTCATTTTTTTCTTCTGGAATAACTTTTTCTAAACAGTACATCGCAGTAGCAATACTCTGTAAAGGATTTCGCAAATCATGAGCAACCATTGTAGCTAACTCACCCACGGCAGCTAACCGTTCAGACTTTACCAGTTTTTCTTGCATCTCAATTTTTTCAGTTACGTCCCTGATTACACCACGGTAACCCACAAAAGTTCCAGACTCATCAAAAATAGAAACAGCTCTAGTGTCCAAAACAACAACCTGCCCAGATTTATGAAAACAACGTGCTTCAAAAACAAAACTTTCCTTCTTCTTTATTGGCTCATTCAAAAACGCGATTGATGACTCACGGTAATTGGGCAAAAGAAAATCTATAAAGCGTTTCCCAATTATTTCTTCAGAGGTGTACCCAATTATTTTTTCAACACATGAATTTGTGTAAACAAACTTTCCATTTTGATCAACTTCCCAAATCCAATCCCCAGTATTATTGGCGATGTCACTAAATCTTTCTTCTTGTTCAGCAAGGGAATTGATCAAGTTATATCTGTCAGTTAAATCACGAAACAAAACCAAGTTACCAGCTTTGCCGTCATACTCAATTTTAGAGGCGTTAAGTTCAAAAAACAGTTTTTTTCCATCTTTTCGATTTATTTCAATTTCATAGGGTTCAATAGTTAAACCTATCATCCGCTTAGCAAGGTTTGTAATCATTCGAGCTTTACTTTTCTTGGATATTATCGGAAGATTAACAAAATTAGTGCCAATAAACTCTTCACGAGACAACCCAGTTGCATCTGTTACAGCATCTGTAATTTCAAGAAAATTACCTCGATGATCAATAATAACTGCAGGGTCAGGTAACAAGTTGAACAGAACTGAAAAATTGGTTTGTGCAGTTTCTAATTTTTGTTGCAACAAAAGGGGAGATGAAGTAATTCCTGTTTGAGTTTTTGCTACTTCAAAAGCTAATAGAACAAAAGTCGTTCCAATAAATGCAGAAAATATCGCCAATTCAGGCAGTTCAAAATACATTCCCATATAATATACACCGTGAATTGGAAGTGAAAGAATCAGAGTAACAGAAGAAAGGTCAAACTGTTTTGTATATTGAGTGAAAGCCAAAATTAATGAAAAGATAACCCCAGGAAAAAGGATGATCATTGAAGGAAAAGGCAAAGGTATAAAGAAAAGCCCTATTGTCACAGTTACAAGTCCTAGAAAGATTTTGTAACATTTTGATAGATCAAGGTTAAATCGGTCGTTGAAGACACTGAAAAGAAAAGCAAAAACAAGTGGAAGAGAACACCATTCAAAAACTCGCCTCATCAACGGGGAACTGTTTATTCCTTGTAGGCTAGCGAGGTAAGCATGTGAAGTAAGTATAAGACCAATGATGAACATTAATTTGCGTTTATCGTAATCTTTTCGGTACATTAAAGCCAATCTAACGGATATGAGACCATTCAACCCAACAAGGGATATCCAAAGGATCGATAACAAAAAAGAATCTATCATTACTTGTTCATACTTCTTCAGTTAAATTCAATACTTCCCCAGACAGGGATTCAACACATTCAACAAAATTCTGATTTTTAGCAAACTGTTTCCCGGTTGCCTGTTGAAGATAATCACAAAAAAGGGCATCCAAAAAGTTGTAACCAAGCCCAAAGATTTTTTGCAAACCGTCCTGAAAATCCTTGATGTTTCTTGGCAGTTCATCTTTTTCAATATTATAATCATTTTCCAAAAAAGACCAAATTGCTTGTTTTGGACTGCTCCCTAATGCATCTAGACCTTTCTCAATTACGTCCAGAATAATTTTATTAATAAAAGGTTGTGACAAGACAACCACCCACAACTTACATTTTCAGATCTTTCCGAGTTAACATTTTTACGCGGGTTTCAATGAAGTTGGTCATTTTTTCTTCACTGTAATTGCCATCAGTTTCTTGTTGTTCTAAAAGATTGTTAATGGTCTCTAACAATTTTTCAAAATGTACTGGTTTAACAAGAAACGCATCAGCCTTACTGTTTACCGCATCAATAGCATTATCCATAGAAGGAAAACCTGTAAGCATTATTTTTGCCATCTTAGGGGTGGTCTGTTTTAGTTCACCCAGAAGGTTGGTTCCTTCAATATCGGGCAAGCGCCAATCAACAACAGCCAAATTATAAAAGTTTTCAAAAGATTTCACGATAGCATCTTTTCCAGTTTTTGCAGAATCTACAGTAAAGCCTTCAGCTTCAAGAGCTAACACTAAAGTTTCCGTTATGTTTTCGTCATCGTCAATTAACAGTATTCGTTTCCCGTTCACCAATTGCCCACACACCCATTATTAGCACTGTTAAATCGAAAAAAGGATATAAAATATGTGAACAACAAATTTGGAGCTAAAAATATGAATGAAAATTTTAAAAAAATTACATGAAAAAACTAATTAAAGATAGTAATAATACATTTAATATAAAAATATAAAAAATAAATACAACTACAGTGTTTAACCGTTAAAGAAACTGTTTACAGTTGCTACTTGTTTTTGTGACAAACTTTTAAAGCGGCTATGATGTCTGTTTTTGTTGGCGGGTCTAGGCGGGGGGCTAGGGGTCCTCTGAACCGTAAACCCTCTACACGACGGGCTGAATGCTTTGGCGAGGCGTAAAAGATCGTCAGGCATCCTTGGTCCACTAACAGTGACTATCCGTCCCTTTAGGCTGGCGGTCATGGAGCGGTCTTCGTAGGAAGGCTGTTAACCGTGTCCATCAGGCGAACCTGGCCAGGCCCGGGAGGGAGCAACCTAAGCTTGGACGTTCAGCGCTTAAGGGACAGCGGGTAAGAGTTTAGAGATCAAGGAAACTGCCGAAAACTAGACGTCGAACCAAGGCGACCCGCCACTTTTCAGATTAAACAAGAAAAACAAAGCAACCTATTTGAGGATCGATTGTACTCTGCCAACTTTACCGTCAGTAAGTCGGACTTTGATTCCGTGGGGATGAGTTGAACTGTTCGTAAGAATGTCCTTAACGACACCTTCGGTTAATCTACCAGTCCGTTGGTGTTGTTTTAAAACTATGTTCACTCGCATTCCAAGCTTGATTTGGATTCTTTGTTGATTAGGCTGCATTTTAAGCTAAACATGCATCTTGGCTTATAGCTAGTTCGCATGAAAATAGTTGATTTACGACATCGTTACATGATATAATCATTAAAGTCACAAGATCACGTTTTGAATTAATAATAAAGGATCAAATATGTCGGTAAATTTTAAAAAAATATAAAAAAGATTTCTAAAGACAATCCACCTTTAGAAGAAAGGGTTTGCTGAGGCTTTTAGCACAAGCTTTAAAGGTGAAAAAATGAAAAAACAATCTACTATCATTGGTTTGATTATTTTTCATTTTAGTGCTTGAGCCTTTTCAGCCCCGTTTCTTCCAATGGATTTTCCCAAAAAAAGAGGGAGGGGATGTTTGGTTTATTTGCGTTTTAGCATCCAGTATGCGGCTACGCCGATTACTGCGACAACGGCAACTGCTATGATGATTGCAATTTCAGTGGTGATCAATGGTGCTTCTGGTTGGGTTGGTTCAATAGGTGCTACAGGGGTTTCAGGTTCTTCAGGTTCAATAGGTGCAGCAGGTGTAGGAGCTGGATCTACAGTGAAGTATGTTGTTGACGTTGAGCCGAAGTATGAAGCGGAGCCTTCGAAAGTGGCTATAATCATGTATTGACCTTCAACTTGGGGCCTAAATGAATAACCGTAGTTGCCGTAAACATCAGTTGTTGCAGTTCCAATCCATTCGTAATGACCATTAGGGTCAACGATTTCAATTTTCACTGGAACACCATTTACGTCAGCTGGTTGTTCAAATTGCATGTACACGTATTGCATCCATTCGCTCATATCTGCATCAGACACCACAGGTACACCATTAGGGAATCGTGCAGCTATCCGGTAGTCATCTGTTCCTGGAGATATGTCAGTTAGCATACCGCGAACTACCACATATGATCCAGGTGTTACACCGGTCAAGGGTGCTTCAATGCTTACTGCAGATGGTCCTTTGCCGATTGCGTAGATTCTGTTGTCGTATGTGTTGTATGCTGCGATTATGCTGTCTCCAATAACTGGAGTTCCACCCCATTGTGTTCCACGAATGTTTACCGACCAGACTTGTTCACCTGTCTCTAGGTCAACAGCAACAGTTGGTGCACCCCGTGGCAGAGGATCAATTGGGGAGTGTTCATCGTGGCTGATTACCAGTATGCCATTAGAGATGAAGGCTTTACGAATAGGCCAGTTGTTACTCCATAGAATTTCTGAGTAAGGATCATCGTTTTCAAAAGTCCACAGTGGGTTACCTGTTTGGACATCATAACAGTAAACGATTCCTCCGACGTTTCCGGAGATTAGTTTGCCGTCATAGATGAATTCCCAGTCGTTCATTGAAGCGAATCCATAGCTGTCTAGGTAGCTTTGTCTTGGAGTTGGACCCCATAGTTCTGCGCCTGTGCTTAGGCTAAAACCATAGAATTCTCGTGTTTCTCGCAAGTAAACTACGAAAATGTCTTCTTCAACACTTATTTGAGTCAAATGAGTGGTTACGTTTTCTCGGGGGAGATCCCATTCTACATTGAAGATTAGGTCTCCTTCATTTCCAGGTTCTAGACTGAAAGCCCAGAAACGAGTAGGGTTGCGTGCTACTGCAGAGCGCTGGTCCAGTGCACCGACAGCAATTTCGCCATATCGAACGTGGTGAACTGCGCCGCCTAAACCGGTTGGAATGTCGTTAGTCCATTCAATTCCGTTTCTTGCATCAAAGACTGTTCCTTGGTTTCCGCGTAGCCAGCTGCCGTCACTTGAAACAACTCTGCTGGAGTTCCAAAGACTCATCGTTGCAGAATTCAGGTTGATGCTGTATCGGTAGATTTCGCCTCTTGGACCATAAAGGTTAGCGCCAGAAGGAACATTTTCCATTGAATACACCCAGCGGCCTGTGGCTGCATCAAATGCGTGCCATGTGCTGCCTTGTGTTGCCCATAGGTATGGGAATGCTCCGTGCATGTTGTATGAGGACCAATAGAATATTTGACCAAATGCGAGACGGTGGACAGCTCCTGTTGAATCTACAAGAGGTCGGCGCCAGACTTCTTCACCGGTGTGAAGGTCTACTGCAACTACTTCTTGTTCAACATTTGTTCCGCCGTTGGCATTGAATTGGTTGTAGTAAAGTACACCATTGATGATCACGGGCGGTGACCATTTTCCTTCATATGCATCTCCGTGGTCGTAGCTGTGGACTCCTAGTTCGCCAGAGCCTCCAATGAGGCCACCAAATTCTTGGGGTTTAGCCCAGAGAATGTGAGGAGCCATTGGCATGGCGTTATCGTCTTTTATTCGGTCGTTGAAGTTTTGTGCCCTGTTAGTTGTGTGTAACCATTGTCCTCCAACTGATGCCCATGACCAAAGTTGGGCGTCGATTGGACGAGACCAATATTCAGTCGGCAAGGGTTGACCTTGATAGTGTTGAGTTGGTTCGGATTGGACAATTAATTCCATGGGTTCGCTATAGCTTTCGCGCATTATTGTTCCAGCAGGACCAATACGGTTATAGTCGACTTCAGTTGCCTGTTCAGGGAAATGGGTTCGCAAAGTATATGTTCCAACTTGAGTTGGAGTAAATACTACTCCCGTTCCACCTGTTGTGTCTGTATCAAAAGGACCTAAAATTTCTGTGTTGCCGCTTGGATCAGTTACTTCGACAGTCAAGTCATACCATCCGGGTTGGGGATGGGCTATTGGGGTAGGTACACCAATATGTAGCAGTACTTGTTGATTAACGCCTACAGGGTTAGGAATTCCCCCAATAAATGCGAAAGTTTCTTTGTAACCAGGAGCTTGAGCAAATGCAGAGGGCAATATTGCAAGGGTAGAAATCGTAAATATTAGAGTTAAAGCGATAGCTGATAGTTGTATTTTATTTGGTTTTTTCATATTTTTCAATATAACACCTTCCTGACCGATTTAGCTCAAAAATGTTTATAAGACTTTTGGTAAAAACAAAAAAAATACGATAAACAACACTAATAACATATAAAATAGACATAAATTACGATAAATATCGAAATAATCATAAAAAAAATCATGGTTAGAGAGATACAAATAATATAAAAACAAGTTATTCATGACACATATGCAAACAAATGTCTGAGGAGAGTCAAACTAATACAAAACCAACTTGACAAAATTGATAAAGAAATATTAGTTGAGTTGCTAAAGGATTCACGTAAAAAGTTTACAGAAATTGCAAAAAAATGTAACGTGTCAACATCTAACATCAAAAAACGTTACAATAGACTGAAAAAATCAGGCATAATTAAGAATGCAACCGTTATTGTGAATGCAAAAAAATTAGGATACCAAGGCCATTTAAGCCTATACGTAAATGTGAAGTTTAACGAAGAAAAAAAATTCATGGATTATGTCAAACAAATACGGGGCGTAACAACTTATCACGTTGAACTTAATGAAAATTACAATGTGCATGTGTTAATGCCAGTTAAAAGCATGGATGAAATTGAAGCCCGAAAACAACAAATCAAAAATCATCCAACAGTAATTAGTTTGAAAGCCAACCTCTGGACACAAATAGAGCTATTTCCGGAAAATTTGTCAAAATTAGGGTAATGTATGCAGGGTGTATTAGTTGGATCAGCTAGATTTTGACATAATAAAGATTTTAATTAAAAATTCTAGAATACCTTTTAGCACAATTTCAAGTGAACTTGGAGTCTCCACAGATACAATAATTAGGAGATACAACAAACTCAAAGAAATGGGTGCAATAAAACCGGTAATAAACGTTGATATTTTCAAGCTGGGTTACGGCGTTCGTGTTTGGTACATGATTTCGTTAATGCACCAGATTAACACTTCAACGACAGTTGAAGAAATAATTAAAATAAAAGACGTGATCAGGGTAGTAAAATCTGTAGGGGACTATGACCTTTTAGTAATTGCAGCGGTTAAAGATTTTAAACACATGTTTGAAATCGGAAGAGAACTCAAAAAAATTAATGGAGTTTTGCAAATCGAAGCCAGGCAATACTTGCCATCAAGCGACCCCCACATACTGAAATCTGCACCCACTGGGTTTTTCAATCCCAATCTTTTGGACAAAGATGAATGAAAGCAAAAAACTTAAATTCTTAATTTTTCAAAAGCTGTCAAATCAGCTTGTAAATTATTCATAAAAGAGGGTTACAAATTAAAAATTTTATTAGGTTCTCAATCCATTGTAAAAAGTTTTTATATAAAAATTGTTGAATATATCAATGGCAAAAAAAATGCCAGCCACCCAGAGGAAGAAAGGTAATTCATTATGCAAACCCGAGATTTGACTACAATTATTGTTATGGCAGTTTTACAATTTGTTATAACAGCTTTAATCGCGCAGATGGGAACTATAATAACTGGAATTCCTGGAACAAATTTTTTGTTCACTATACTTTTGGCGATTCCAATCACTTTTTCGTTGCTTACATATGAAGGTCGAAGATGGAGAATATTCATGCAATTAGCATTATTCATTTTACTTGCAATTCCCACACGTTTAGGCGGACCAGCCTTTGACCCTATAAGCAGACTAGGCAGTTTGACAACTGCATTTTTGATAGATTTATTGGCGAATAGCATATACGGGTTTTTCAAAAATCGTCACAAATTGTTGTGGTGGGCTGTACTAACAAGTGGAGCGTACTGGTTAATGATTCCGTTTTTTAGCACAGTTACAAAGATTCTTTTTTACACACCAGAAGCAGTTGAAAGTTTCATCGGCGTAGTTTCAGTCCTGTTACCAGTAATAATAGGTCAAGCTTTACTTGGGGGATACATTGGATATCAAATCTACAAACGCCAAACGAAATTTCGTTGAACACAGTTAAAGCTAAACATGTTTGTTAACTGACAAGCAATCAAGACCCTACGTGTTTGAAAGCTGGAACCTTTTTTGAAGACCACAAATGAGGCTGCAACAAAAAGTAATTGATGAAAAAATCTATGTAATTTCAGGAACAACAAAAGCGTATGGCGACAATCTATTTGATTTAACTCAAATTTACGACACAAAAACCGATACATGAAATCAAGGCACATCTATCTTATATATAGTTCAACAAGCTGGTGCAAGTGCAACAACAGGGAATCTAGCACCAAAAGCAGTTTATATCATAGGGGATTTGTTAACTTTTATTGGCCATAAACAAAACCCAAATTTACAATCCAGAAAACGACACAGTAACGGAACACACATTCCAACGCCCTCATTCAGGGCCGCATCTAACGTAAACGACCAAATACACACAATCGGAGGCTCTCAAGGATAGTTACAGCCTGCAACAAATCAAAACAAGCGATACACACCAACAGGGTACATTCCAGAATTTTCTTCATGAATTATTTTTGCCGTTTTACTAGCAGTAGCGGTCGTAGTAATAGCATTCCAAAAGAGACGAGCAAAAAAGTGAAAACAAAAGCAAATTTGTTAACTAAAATTACATGCCGAAAACTAGTATTTATGGAAAAACTAGAGACTGCATATTTGTTTTCTTTGTTGGTTTCAAGAAAGCGTTAAAAGTTGTTTCTGATATTAGGTAAGTATAGGACAAGTCGTTTGGGAGACAAACTGTTATGGATTTTGGCATTTTGGTTAACAACGCTGAGTATGTTCTAATTTTGGGTGGAATCATAGCTATGTCGTGGTTTATCCAAAAAGTGGTTAAACCAGTGCCAATTGTAGGAACCCCAACAAGCATACTAATCAGGATTGTTGCATTTTTTGGGTTTTTCGCCGGAATCGCCCTAATGATAACAGGAGCAGCCGCTTGGCAATCTCAAGCCCCAAACGTAGACACGTACACCCAATATCTCCTAATCATTGCAGGACTGGTTCTAATACTAAAACCCATTAAAGACTTCCCATGGGCAGCCTTACTTGGACTACTCGCAGGCGGACTAGTCACCGGAGCAGTGTACTTCTTATATTCTTTGCCAGAAACCGTACTGGGAATCGGATCCATATGGGTTTACGTTGCCTTGTTTTTGATTCCCGCAGTAATCGTTTACATGGTCTTCAAATTCATAGAAGACGTCCTCAAACTCCTTGGAACCCTATTAGCTTCACGACCCGTAACCTTCATCGTAGGCATAATATGCATCACCCAAGGAATACTACTACTTCTAGACAGTAACCTGTTCACACTGTTATTGTCTTAGAGATTATCTAATCAGCATTAAGAAAATCCAAGATATCCTTTTGGAACTTTTTTCGATTATCCATCCAAGCGTTGTGTCCAAAGTTTTCGTAAAGGATTAATTCAGCGTTTGGAATTTCTTCTGCTGTTTCTTTTATTGGATAAAAAAAGTCGTCCACCCCACCGATAACTAAAGTGGGAATATTGATTTGGAAAAGGAACTCCTTGAAGTTGTGTTTGTCTTCTGCTTCAATAGTCACCACAACATCGGAAGGATCTTTAGGTGCCCCCAAAGGTTGCCATAACCCACATCATCGCCTTAAAGAACCGTTTCTTTAATCCACCCTCAGGATACAAACCATCCAGCATTGCAGGAAAGGCTTTTCTCCATTTCCATTGACCAGCCATTTCGCCTACATAAAGCTGCAACTGTTTTCCAGATTCACTTAAACTATAACCAGTACTAGCAAGAACCAATCGTCTAACCAAATCAGGATAATTCAAAGCAAAATATTGGGCAATTGTTCCCCCGTTGAAAGGCCTAAAATGTCTACTGGATAATCTAACTCGTTTTTTATCATTTCAGCGTAATCCTTTGCCAAGTCAGGGGTGGTGTAACCCTGAGGAAGGTTAGGTTTACGACCAACGGAATATACAGTATACTCTTTAGCAAATTCTTTAAAGTCCCCCGCAACCCAACGAAGCTGAAAAACAGAAGGAGGCTTATTTTCAAAACTCAAACCTTCAAACACTACAAGTATACGCGAAGAGTCTCCTAACCGAAAATACGGAAGCCCATTTTCAGAATAACCAGTTTTAGATTTCAGATTAAAAACCCCAAGTTTACATAATTCATCTTGTAATTATTTCAATTTTTTTTTAAAAAAAAATATATCGATGAACTAAAGGGATGAAGTAAAATCCTAAAAAACAAAAGCACATTTCATATTAAAAATGCTAATGCGATACTAATAACAGTGGAGTGTTGAAAACATCTTTTCAAAAATTCAGTTACCTGAAGAAATAAAACAAAAAAGAGAAGAAAAAAAGGGTCTCTTTAACCCTTGACTGTAATCTCTTTGACTACGCCAGCAGCAACTGTTGTGCCCATGTCTCGAACTGCGAATCGTCCTAGTTCGGGGAAGTCGCTGTAGGTTTCGACAGCCATTGGCTGAATAGGTTCAAAGCGTACAATTGCACCGTCACCAGTCTTCAAGAAGGAGGGGTTCTTTTCGACGATTTGACCAGTTCTTGGGTCTAGTTTTGCAACTAGTTCTTTGAATCTGCATGAGATCTGACCAGTGTTAGAGTGTAATACAGGAGAGTATCCTGCAGCGATTGCAGTTGGGTGGTGTATAACGATGATTTGTCCAAGGAATTCTTTTGCTACAGTGGGAGGGTTAGATGAATGCCCTGCTACGTCGCCGCGGTGGACATCTTTTTTGGAGATACCTCTGACGTTGAATCCAATGTTGTCTCCTGGAAGTGCTTGTTTAACCATTACGTGGTGAGTTTCGATTGATTTGACTTGACCTTTTACGTTTCCGGGCATGAAAACTAGTTCATCGCCTTCTTTTAGAACACCTGTTTCAACACGACCTACAGGAACTGAACCAATTCCAGTGATTGTGTAGATGTCCTGAATAGGAATTCTCAAAGGTTTTGTTGTTGGCTTGGCTGGAACTTCCATTTCGTCAAGGGCTTCAAACAATGTAGGACCTTTGTACCAGTCCATGTGTTCGCTGCGTTTTGCGAGGTTGTCTCCAGTCCAGCCAGAAGTTGGAACAAAGTGAATCTTTGAAGGATTAAATCCGGACATTTTCAGCATGCGTTCCATTTCATTTCGGACTTCCATGTAACGTTCTTCACCCCAGTTTACTGAAGCATCATCCATCTTGTTGATGGCAACGACAAGCTGGTTTACACCAAGAGTGTAAGCCAAGAAGGCGTGCTCACGGGTTTGTCCGCCAGAACCAATTCCTGCTTCGAATTCTCCTCGTTTTGCAGAAATGAGAAGAATTGCACAATCTGATTGGCTTGCACCGGTAATCATGTTCTTTACGAAATCACGGTGTCCTGGTGCGTCAATGATAGTGAATTGATATTTTGGAGTTTCAAATTTGAGGTATGCAACATCGATGGTCATACCACGTTCTCTTTCTTCTTTGAGCTTATCCAATACCCATGCAAACTTGAATGTTTCTTTTCCTAGTTTTTTGGCTTCTTCTTCGTAGGCTCTTGTAGTTCTCTCGTCAACTGCACCGGTCAGAGAGAAAAGGTGACCTACGGTTGTTGATTTTCCGTGGTCGATGTGACCAATAACCACCAAGTTCAGATGGGGTTTCTCTTTGTTACTCATTTCTTTTTGTTCTCCTTTTTACTCTTTATGAGTGTGATTCGTAGAGAGAACAGTTGGTTCAGTTATTTTAACTTTTTGAAAGAGTTCTCTAACTAATTCAACTGTATTCTTTACGGATAACATGCAACACACAAAGATTTAGCGTGAAGATCGTGCGATGCGTTCCATTTCGTTGCGCTTTTTGACGGCATAACTTTTAACGTCGTTTCTGGAAGCCAAAATCAATTCTTCAGCAAGATATTCGTCCAAAGCTTTTGGATTACCAAAGGATTGATTTCGTGCACCTTCAGAAAGGAACCTTAATGCAATGTCAACGCGTCTTTGAGGGGAAATGTCTACTGCTTGATGATAAGCAATACCACCGAAACTAATACGTGTAGTATCTTCTCCCGGAGCAGTGTTTTCTACTGCAGTTATAAGAACTTGAACAGGGTTTTGTCCAGTTTGAACACTAATTATTTCGAACGCGTTCCTCAGCAAGGTTATTGCACGAGTTTTTTTTCCTGCACTGCTGCCAGGGCGCATAAGATTGTTTATTAGTCGTTCAACTATGCTGACTTTGGCTTTACGGAATTTTCCGTGTTCGTGTCGTCCCATGCTGTGGGGAATGTAAATTGGTTTAACTGAAATGTATTGCTTAAGTCCAGGGTCTTCTACGCCGACGCCTTCAAAGCTCCATTTTCCGAATAGTTTGATTTCTTCCATTTTGCTCAAACGAGACACCTTAACAAATTTTTAGCGCATGGGTTTTTCTTTTTTGCCCAGAACCAACTCATTAAGGGAAACTCCATTAATGGTTGATACTTTCCATCGAACACCTGGAAGGTCACCCATGGCTCCTCCACGGGAACCGCTGATTCCTTCGACGACTACTTCGTCGTGTTCATCAACTACGTTTAATGCACCGTCTCCAGGCAGGAACGCAGTTATGACCCTGCCGTTCTTGATAAGTTGTGTGCGTACACATTTGCGTACTGCACTGTTTGGCTGTTTGCTTTCAATTCCTACTTTTTCAAGTACAATTCCTCGAGCCATTGGAGCGCCCTTTAGTGGGTCTGATTTAACATCCAATCGTAATGTGCGGCGTTTATAGTACAAGTCTTTCCATCTGAATTTTTTCCTTTTTGCAAGTAGTTTTCTTGCCGCAAGTTCGCCTTTAGGTGATTTAGAACCCATGCTTGTTGTCCTCTAGTTACTCTATTGTTAGAGTTCTTATATTTAAACAGTCCAGATTGCAGAACTCACATAAAAACCTTAAGCATAAACAGTCTGGTTTTGATTTAACCTAAATTGGGTCAACCATTACTTCGCCTTCTGCAGGGCGCGAATAAGGTGATTCTTTGTAACATAATATTGGTTTTGTTTTGATTATTAGTATTTCCCATCTTTGATTTTGGATGTCATATCTGAAGTTATGGCTGTTTGGTTTCAAAAGACATCGGTAACCAACATATCGTTCATTTTTGAAAACAAGCCTCATTTTATGTTTGCAATGAGGTTCTGCACACGGAATCGTTTCCCGAAGCATTAACATATTAACTATTAAGTCATAATAATCACGCTAATAAAGTTAGCGCATACAAAATCCAAATTCAAAAACGAATAGAAACTAATTTGCAGAAAGCACCTGTTGCGCTTTACTTACAATCAATTCAAGTTTATCACGAGCAATTCTTGTTTGAGCCCATAAAGTTTGTGGCTTTTCTTCAACCAACTGTTTTAGGGCAACTATCCCCCTTGAAGTTAAACGGTTCCGAGAATCAACAGTTAAGCCCCTCAAATAAGTCACAGGATAAAACTTTTTTTCTTCAATCATCGTCTGCAAATCATGATCTTTCGGTGAACTCCATCCAACGTGTTTAATTCTTCTGCAATCAGCGTAACGCTTGGCGTGATCAGTCAGTTTAGTGTTGCAAACAATCATAGCATAATCTATTTTCAAGTCATTAAAACCATGATCGTAGCCTTCGGTCAAATCTTCAAAAACTGCTCGAGAAATTCTGCTTACATCCAAATTTGTTGGAGTATGATGGTTAGAATGGTGTTTTACTTCCAAAATGGCAGTTTCCCCATCCCTACGAACAATTCCATCAACCTCATGTTCCACACACATCCCACGAACAATTCGGTTAGCAGTAACATCGTAACCATGTTCAGACAAAAGCAACTGCACAAAAAGCTCAAAATCAGGGGCAGAACGTAACAAACCCAAAGCCCTACGCAAATCAATTTGATGTTTAACCACAGGTTTGTGTCTTTTCAATTTCTTGAAAATCATTTGAAGAATTTTCTTCGTTTCAATGCCATCAAACAGTTTAGTTTCAATCTCAGCTGCAATCGATTCAGCAACTTGCCTAGAAACACCCATACGCATACAAGTCTTCACAATTTTTGCTCTGCTATAGGGCTGTTTAGTTCCATCAAATTTGGTTACAAAAACAGTCAACTTAACCATCTAGCAAGTATAACAGGAGCAACAGCTAAAAAGATAACCACATTGTTCTCATTATAAAATAATGAAAAAAACTAGAATATCATGGAAACCGTGCAACAATAACATCAATTCGTTAGACGAGTAAATAAATGAAAAACAAAAAAATGGCTCCTGAAAACAATAAAATCAGTTTTCATTTGCCTTGGAATCGCAATTAGACTAAAAATCCGTTTTTGCAAAAAATAATTGATTAAATCATAAACTGTCATTCATGCTTGAACATGCTATTACTAATAGAACTTTAATATTGGAAACTGCCTTTTTTTGAAAAAATAAGAATAACATCTTTTGTTCATATGTTTTCTAAAAAATAAATCTAGGGTAGGAGCGCACGCAACGAAGGGGCAAAATAGTTCGTGGAAACGCTGATGTTAAACTATTATGAAATCTGCGTGCGCTCAAGTCTGATTCGGATTATGAAAATAAAACCATTCTGAATTTCAAATATATTTTTGGAAAAAATTTATTCACTAAAAACCCATATTAAAAAGAGTTGGACAAAACAACATTAACAAATGGCAATTAACTTAATTGGGTTTTCATTTGCATGAGTAAAGTATAAACATGTGTACTCCTAGTCAAAGTGGCGAGGGTTTAAATTGCCTGCAATAGAAGTAGGAAAAATTTGCGTTAAAATTGTAGGGCGTGAAGCAGGAAAAAAATGCGTTATCGTTGACGTAGTGGACAAGAACTTTGCATTAATCACCGGACCAAAAGCAGTTAACGGAGTAAAACGAAGACGCTCAAACGTTGAGCATCTACAGCCAACCAAAGAATCTGTTGAAATAAAACGAGGCGCAACTGACGACGAAATCACTGAGGCACTAAAGGCAGCAGGGAAACTGGATTCAATGCAATAACCGCCCGACCTAACTCTTTTTTCCTTTTTGGAGAAATGTTATGCGAAGAATTAACGAACCGTGGGAAATTAAACGAAGTTTGGTAATCAAGACTGAGGAACCAACCGACCCTAATTTTGGGCACAAACCTGAAGAACGCCCGATAAAAGAATACATACGATTTGGCATAATCAACGTGGACAAGCCTGCTGGACCATCAAGCCACGAAGTTACAGCATGGTTAAAACGTATCCTTGGTCTTGAACGCGCTGGTCACGGCGGGACCCTTGAGGCTTAATTTAGCCGGGGAAATCCCAAAGTAACTGGTGTTTTACCGCATGCCCTAGATGATGCTACAAAAGTCATTCAGGCACTGTTACTTGCAGGCAAAGAATACGTCTGCGTTATGAGGCTACATTCTCAAGTTTCCGAACAAAAAGTAAAACAGGTTCTAGAAGAATTTCAAGGTCCACTTTACCAAAGACCCCCTGTTCGTTCTGCAGTTAAACGGCAATTAAGAATACGAACAGTCTACTACAACGACTTTATCGAAATGAAAGAAAAAAGTGTCCTTTTCAAGGTTGGCTGCGAAGCAGGAACTTACATACGAAAACTCTGCTACGACATCGGTGAAGTCCTAGGATGTGGCGCCCACATGCAAGAACTGCGTAGAACACGGGTTGGACCTTTCACTGAAGACGAAAGTCTAGTCACGCTTCATGACATATCATATTTGTACAGCAAATGGCAAGAAACAAAAGATGAAAACATACTCAGAAAATTTGTTTCGCCCATGGAAAAAGCCCTCATACAATTGCCTAAAATCTACGTGCGAGACACTGCAGTAGACGCGCTATGCCATGGAGCACATCTAACAGCTCCCGGAGTGTTAGCATTGGATGCTGGAATTAAAATTGATGATACTGTTGCAGTTTTAACTCAAAAAGGGGAAGCAATCAGTTTAGCAAAAGCAGTAGTATCTACGGAAAATGTAATGAAAATGGACCATGGATTTGTGGCAAAAACAGAAAGAGTGATGATGCCACGGGGAATTTATCCCAAAAAGTGGCATAGTAACCAGTAGTTTTTGATTTTTTCCGAAAAGACTAAAAAACAGGTCTGTTGCTATTCTACAGTTGTGCCGAGGTCTCCTAGAGCAACACTGTTGCGGGAAATCTGGTAGGGAGCAGATTCCATCTTTGGAAGCATAAGCCTGGAACTTCTCCGACTACGGAAAGCCTGTGATCCATTGGGTCGCGAGGGTTCAAATCCCTCCCTCGGCGCCATTAATCATGTTTTCCAATATTAATGCAATCGCGGTTCTATAGTTTCTTGGTTAGACCTCATCATAGGAAACAAAAAACAGCCCTGACCCGTTTTATAAACAGTTTTTTCAGAATTTAACCCAGTTCTAACCAAAATCCAAAGCTGCAAAAAGGGAACAAAAAGTTGCATACTTTCAAATACAACAAGAAATAAAAAACGGCAGCAATTAGCCTGTAATAATAAACAGCTAATCACTCAAAAGTGAAAATCAAAAACGGAAAATTATTTGAAGGCTTTTTCTACGAGTTTAAGTTTTCTTAGAAGTTCTTTATCTTCAATTTCTGAGTCAAGGGATTTTTTACTGGTTTTTCCAGAATCATTGACGTTATAAAGTTGCCAATTTGTTGTGTTTTTCATGGTTTCACCATTCTAAGCATAATTTAGTTTGGCATGCTCCAAACTAGTATTAAATATTACTACACAATACATATTTTAATATTACGGAAAAAACACAAATCAATTCAAAATCAAAACTCCTGATTCACCAACTTTCTCAAAAGCATAGCAACACAATGAAACGATTTCTTCAGGTTGAGATACTCTTTTTTATTAGATTAATTATTTGATGAAAAGGTGGAAAAAGTTCATGATAAAAGTGGGAGTAGTCGGCTGCGGATTCATTTCTGGCATACATGTTAACGCATGGAGAGACGCCGGAGTGACAGTAACCGCAGCTTGTGACCTGAACGAAAAATTAGCTAAAGAATTCACCAAAAACTGGAAAATTCCAGCATATTACACTAGTTTGCCTGAAATGTTAAAAAAAGAAAACCTTTCTGCAATCTCTGTTTGTGTTCCACCAAAATTTCACGCAGACGTAGCAATAGAAGCCCTAAAATCAAACTGCAACATAGTAGTTGAAAAACCATTTACCATAAACACGGAAGACGCAGAAAAATTAATGGGCGTGCTTCAAAAAACTTCAGGAAAAATGACCATAATCCATAGTCAACTCTTTGAGCATTCAATTTTCAGTGCCATGAAAAAAGTCAAATCCGGAGAAATCGGCCAAGTAATAGGCATGGACGTCTCTGTTTTGCACAGCCCCGATGAAATAATGGCTGGTGACAAAAATCATTGGTGCCACAAACTTCCAGGAGGCAGATTTGGAGAAAACTTGCCCCACCCGGTTTATTTGCTACAAGGGTTTCTAGGGGATCTAAAAATAAAATCAGTGCTAACCGATAAACTCGGTCCCAATCCGTGGATGCCCATAGACGAATTACGAGTGATGCTAGAAGCAGAAAAAAACAAGTTCGGAACAATCCACATTAGCTTTAATGCTTCAGGCCACGACCGAACTGTTGTTCACACAGATATCTACGGCACAAGCGGAACAATCCACGCAGACATTTACCCAGTAAGCAGCCTGCTTGTTTCAAAACCCGGACGAGGAGTACTACATTTTGGCAACGTCACCCAACAAGCCAAAATCTGGGGCGCTTATTTGAAAAACATCATAAAGAAAAGAACAGGACCTCGAAATTACAGCATTTCCCACGCCAGAATAATCAAATCGTTTGTAGACAGCATATCAGGAAACGGTGACCCCCTAGTCACTCCAGAAATGGGATACGAAAACGTAGAAGTTGTCGAAAAAATCTGCAAACAGATCGACGAAAGGACACAAAAATAAACAACAAAATACCAGAAAAAAGCATAAAAAGTTCTGTGCCAAACAACTAAGTCGTTTTTCGTAACACATGTTTAACAGATTTTTCTGTTTCCACATGCACTAGCCTATGGGTCTTGCCACAAATTGGACAAACCAGATCATGTCCAGTGTCAACTTCTTTTTTTGTCACCTTTTTGGTTTTTGCAGTTTCTTGTTTTTTGTTTAGCTTTTCTTCAGGAGATATTTCTGAAAGCCCCCATGCACGCTCAAGAACAAAAAGGGTAACAAGTTCTTTTTCATTATTCTTTTTGTGCAAAGTCACCAGATATTTTCCAGGTGCTTTTTTGCCAGTTGCTTCTTCATAAGATTTGATTTCATAGTTTTCTTTAATTATCGCAGGAACTTCATCAATAGTTGAAACAACATTTCGTTTAAGTTTGCGTTTGTCATCCAACTCAGTCAAAGAAAGAACGTCATATAACATTCCATCAATTCTACTATCTTGAAACAACATTGATTTTCCTTCTAATTGAGAAAAAAACATTCCAGCAGGACACTTCACAGCTTTTAAAGTAATTTTTCCAAGTTCATTATCTTTACAAAGCTTGAAAAGCCATTCCCCTGTAAGAAAATCGTTAACGCGATAAAAAATCACTTCTCCAGTTCGCAACTGGCGAAGGCTCATATCATACCATGCATCTTCAGGTCTGTTTTCAACTTGCCTAACTTTAATATGTTTTAGAAACTGCAAAATCAAACACCCGTAAAAGTATCGCATTTCATACGGTATAAGATTTTCGGGAAAAGTATACAAAAAAAATTTACAACATAAGCTGTTTAGAAAATAAAACAAAAAAAGAGAGAGGGAAAAAATTCCCTAAAGGGTTGTTGATTTTAGCCTGCGATTTTTTGGCGGATAGTAATAACAGCAAAGATTGCTGCTACAGCTGCAACCAGAGCAAGTACTACTGCGATCCATGCGGGTGTATTGTCAACGTTAGCTTTAACGTCACTAAGGTCTGCTTGTAGTGTACCAACATCAGTTTGGATTGTTGCGATATCGCCATCAATGCTTGTGATAGTTCCAGTGAGTGTTCCTATTTTAGTGTCAACAGTAGCTACGTCACCAGCGATTGCTGTTACAACAGCGTCAAGTGAATTAACAGATACCTTCAAAGAGGCAATGTCATTGGTTAGTGCGGTCATGTCTGGAATGTCAATGTCCAAGGCTTCGATCAAGTTTCTGACGTTATTTACATTTGTTCTGATTGTTGCAATGTCACCAGATATGTCAGAGATTTCATCAACTAAGTCTGCAATGTCAGCAGTGACAGTGTCTAAGGTAGCTTTTGCGGCAACAGTGAACAAGCCAGTTGCTTTGTTAACTGCTTTAGCAGAGTTGCTGTATGTAACGGTCCAGTTCCAAGAGCCCAGAGGAGCATCGTCGGGCAAAGTTGCACGAACGCCTGCACTTCCATATAGTTGATCTTGGAAGAGTACTGTTCGAACTGCAGTTCCAGTTAGAACCCAGTTATCAGCTGTCCACCATACTGCACCAGTTGGGCTACGAATGGTAACGTCAACGTTAGTAGTGCTAGCATCAGTAGTTGAAATGACGAAGCTTATAGTGTCACCAACATAATAGCTTGTTCCACTCAGTGAAACTGAAGTTGTTGGAGTTGCGGTAACAGTGAATGTATACTGGTTTCCAGTTGTTGCACCATATGAGTCTCTAAGTTCAAGTGTGTAGGTTGCTGGAGCAAGGGATGGGACTGTAAATTCTAAGTCAGTGAAGTATCCAGTAGATGCACTGGTTGGACCAAAGCGATCATCCAGTTCAGTACTGTTTACAACAACACCATTAATGAGCAAAGTAAGGTCAGCACCCCTAATGAAAGGATAGCCTGTTACACTGCTAATGGTAATGACTTGACCAGCCATTCCTGAAGCTGAAGACAATGCAATCTGAGGAGCATTAGTAACTTCAAAATCTGCTGTTCGGACATTAGTTACACCCCAAACAACTGAGAAAGTGTGAGTAGTTACTGCAAGGAATGCAGATATTACATGAGTTTGAGTGAATGTAGTATCAGCACCTGAAGTTCCAGTAGCGATTGTTGTTGAACCAAGTCTGATTTCATAAGCAGTGCTTGCTGGAATTCTACCAGATAGGTTGACAGTAATGCCAGCAGGACCCGATGTTGGGCTTGCAATGATGTAGTAGTTAACTGATATGTAATTTACTGGTGCTGGGCTTACTTGATTTCCATCAGAGTCAATTGCAGTGAACAGATAATTACCATAATTGGCGACAGTAATTGCAGGAATCATTATACTAGTACTAAAAGAGCCTAGTTCACTAGTTTCTACGCCAGCTGCAGGAGTCACATCATATTGAGCATATTCATAAGCTACATCAGCTGCATCAACCAATATTACAATATTAGTTACTGCGTCATCACCAGCAATATCTCCATCTATTCCAGTAGCGGTAAGGGTGACTGCACCTGTAGCATAGTTAATTGTACCTGTAACAGTTACATTAACTGTACCATCATATGAGGCAGTTAAAACGTCTACGCCATTTAAGGAACCAGAAAGTACTCCTTTACCATTATCAACAACGGTAAGTACTGTATCAGCCACGTTAGTGAAGTCTTCATCACCACCAAGGGTTCCGTTAATTAGTACGTCGACATCCATATCAACTGTTTTGATTACCACTGGTGTGTGTTCCAACATCATTGTTGTCATGTCTAGTGCTTCGGATGTTACAGGAGTTAGTGCTCCCAGGTAAAGTTTTACGGCAGTTTCGTCGCCCAAACCAGTTCCTGCAACTGTAAGTGAGTCACCAGGTAAGGCTTTGTTTGAAGAAACAGTTACCTTAGGGTTAATAGTGAAGACTTCGGCGTAGATAGTGCTTGATAATTGATCCTGGGCAATAATATTGTGAGTCCCAGCAACGTCTTCAGGAATTAAGACGTTTCTCAATATGAAGTTGCCACTGCCATCAGCATAGGCTTCTCCTAATTTCGTACCTAGACTATCCCAGAAAATCTGGACCAGACCGAAGTTAGTAGCACCTACACCTTCAATGTTGACCATTGTTCCGACAGTTGCGCTAGTAATTGTAACACCGGTAATTGAATTTTTTACTGTAATATCAGTGACAGCTGCGTATGCAGAAGGAATTGCGATTGCGATTGCGGATAGGGCTAGTAGCGTTACTAAAAGACCTGAGTATATTTTTTTATTTATTTGCATTTTCATTTTTTCTCCGTTTATTAAATGGAAGCGTCGCTGATAATATCAGCTTTTGCTTCACCTGTCTATTCGGGTTCTTGAAACCACTATTTATATTTAATGTGCACACTTTCTGGATCGTACATTAAAATGTATACATACTTTAGAATGAAAACACCGTAATGAATAAAACATATAAAAAACATACCTAATTTGTAATAAATAAAGATTTTTTATCACTATATTATTATATTCCAAATTTGTCGCAAATCTTACGACAAAACAATTCAGGAATGAAAAAAACGACACAAAAATGCTTGAATAAATCAGTAAATATTGAATGTTCAATCATGCCATAATAGACATTTTTATTGAAGTATTTAAAATTCATTTTACAAAATCTAAAAGTATCATTCCTTTCATTGCGTCACTTTTTTGTGTAGTGTAACCCATATTATGCATTGCCCCTTCTATGAAGCGGGCGAGCAATTCAGTTGCTTCTCCAGTTAGCAGGGTTGATATGCAACGAAATTTAACGATGTTTTGGTTGTTTGTTACTTCAACTTCGCTTAAGTCCCATCGCGTGGCTTCAAGAAAGTTTCGAAGAGTCTGAACAGGATCATTGAATTTTTCTTTAATGTACTTACCGTGCCATTTTCCGCTTTCGTACCATTTCATTTTCAGTTGTTCAGTTTCTGATTCACAAGCTGCTTCATTCAAGTATTCTAAAACGTCAGCAGGTACAAAAACTCCGCCTAAGTTCCGTTGGGAGCGCATGACGTCTAAAAATTCGGCAGCTTGTTTAGGACCGTATCCTAGGTTGTGTGCTTTTAATGCGAGCTTCAAAATGTCACTTACAAATAGGCTTAAGGATTCTCCGCGGCGCCTGGAAATCTCTTTGATTTCTTCCACTAGGTCGCCCGGTATGTAAACTAGCCGTTTATCCTTAGCTTTAGACATTCCTCATTTCCTACATGTCAACCGTGTGTGAAACGGTTTATAATTCTATTTATTAGTACAGCCAACTACTGCGATTTTTTAGTTGCATGTAAACAGATGATTCCCCGCGAAGTATCTTTAGTTTCAATTTGGTAACCAAAAGTTTGTATGGATCCTTCAAGAAAAGACATAAAGAGCATGGTGTAGGATTCAGGCAAACGGGGACTTACAACCCGAACTGAAAGAGCATCTGCTGTTTTCTTGAAGTCAAGCTCAGGAATGTTCCAAGTAAAATCGCTTAAATCTTTTGTAAAAGTTTCAAAAGGGTCAGGGCTTTTTCCTGTAAGGTATCGTTTTGCTAACCAAACACCAGCGTCAAACCAGCTATCTAAAGATTTTCTTTTTGCATTACTATATGCAAGATCAGCCATTGCGTACCATATGCTTTCCAAACCAAGGGTGTAACCGTTTTCTTTTGCGTCATTTAATAACTCACGGGAGTTAAGCAACCTGTCAAAGGTGACCCCCATCTCGTTTGCCCGTATAGTTAATTCAAACACGTCATTTACGTACTTGTAAAGGCTCAAGTCGTTATCTTTAGCAATTAAGTTCATATGTTCGAGCAAATCTTCTCGGGCTGCAAAGCTTTTCCGTTTGATTTTTTTCTTTTTTGACAAGTTCTAATCAATCCCAACAGTTTGACAGGCGCCAATAATGTTTGTTAAAGGAATCAACGGTATATCATAACTAAAGCCAGATAATAAAATTAACTCACTTCCGATGACCACAGTAAAGCAGCAAAATGCGGAAAAAATTGGAATGCCCCGTTACCCAAATGGCAAAATCGCACACTTACACATTTGTAACGGTTTAGCCTAGGCAAACTAGCAATAGTTATTATGTTTGTTCCAAAACCTAGTTACGTTTTCTGCACATTCCATCGGATTAGCTACTGTTTTCATTTCTTTTTGATAATAACTAGGAAGCAACTGCTTAATGTTATAGTGGTTCACCCGTTCATCCAACATTATGATGCATCCTTTGTCTTCTGCTGAACGGTGAGCCCGTCCACAGGCTTGAACTAAACGAAAAATTGCAGGAGTCAAATATGCGTAAGCACGTCCATTTCCAGGGAACTGGTAATCAAAGTAATCTATCAAAGCCTTTTGATAAACACTCCATGTTGCATAAGGCAATCCCACGGTTACCACACAGGTTAACAGGTTGTTTGGGTAATCCATTCCTTCACTGAATTTTCCCCCCATAACTCCGAACAAAACGTTGTTTCGTGAACTGTTAAGTTTGTCCATTACTTCTTTTTGCCGAGTTTTACGCTCTTCCACAATTACTGTTCGGCCCAAATCTGTTTGGGAAAGAATCGAATTCATCAAATAGTAACTGGTAAAAAATACTGCCATGTTTCCCTGATTAGCCAAAGAAATCGTTTCAATATAATCTGCACATTTTTTGAGCATACTATCAGTTCTTTGTTCATACCGTGAGGAAACATCACTTGCTGCTAGAATAAGCCGATTCTCGGCAGGAAAAGGGGAATCAAACTCTTTCAGGTGCACACCTTTTTTACTGTAAAGAATCAAGTCCCGGTAAACTTTTGGCGGAGACAAAAACCCACTCATTACAATGCTACCTTTTGCTTCCCGCAAAACGGGATCAGTGACTTCTCTGCCATCTAAACTTTTTACTCCAAGGTAGATCCTGTCACCCCATTCTTTTTGGATCATATGAACATATTTTTCTCCAGTTTTCTGGAAGAAATTCTCTACAAAATCTCCCACACGATGAGTATAACTGAAAACTCGGTCATATCCTTGTTCTTGTCGTACCTGTTTTACATATTCTCCGTATTCATGAAAAATTTCTGCAGCTTTTTCGCTAGAGGTTCCGCTCCATTCTTGGAATTTTTTCGCAAGATCTTGGTGATCAAGGAGCTTGAGGTTCGAAGTTCCCAAATCTTTTTGGATGTACCTAAAGACGTCATCATCCAGTACGTTAAGAAAGTCTTGAACGTCACCTGAGGCGTCATGTTCAAAATTTTCTGTTTCTTTAAGGGCATTTTCTATCGTAAACTGGGTAATTCGGTCAGACAATAAATCTCGAGAAAAATCAGGAATATTGTGGGCTTCATCCACAATCAAATAAACGTCAGAAAGATCTACCCCCCAACTTTGCAGCAACGATTTACGAACAGGAGAATTGAAAGTATAATGATAAGTTCCAAGAAAAATCTGGACTTTGCTCAAAATCATTTTCAGAGCTTCGTAAGCGCAAAACCCTTCTTTGGCCAGTTTGAAACTAGCAGTTTGAGGGTCAACAATTTTCCGTGCACAATCCATGGCTAGGCGCTCTGCTTCGTGCCGTCTCATCAGGGTTTTCCAGTAATATTTACAGAAAGGTTTAGTTGACGTTTCACAGTTTTCTTTAAGGCGTTTGCACTCTTCCAAAAAATCAAAATAAGTTCCAGCCCGTTTTTGAGTTAAGGGACACATATCTTGTTTGCTGAAAAAAGATACAGTTAAGGGAGCTTTTTTTAGCCCCCGAAGTTCTTTAAGAAAAATGTGCAGTTGACTTCGCGTTCTAAAACTAATCAGCAACTTGTTATCCCCAAGCATAGGCAAAATGCTAAGAAGGGAAGCCAAAGATTTTCCAATTCCACAGGGTGCACTGCCAATGAAAACTTCGTTATTCTCCAAGGCTTTGGTTGCTTCTTTTACAAATTCGACTTGTCCTTTGCGGACTTCATACCCTATTGGAAGCCAAGGGTCACCAGAATCTTTGGTTTGCACTGCCACGGCTGGAGTTATACAAGTTCGTTTAGGAACATCTTGAGAAGAAACAACCCTAGGACTCAGAAAGGTTCCGCAATCTAGACAGAAGCGGTTTTGGTCAAATTCTTCACTTGAGTATTTATTGTGGCATTTTCTGCAAACGTAAATTCTGGGCAATTTTTCTCTCGTATCATAGCAAAACGGGCAGTGATATTCTTTGCGAACAATTTCGTGTAGTTACCGTAAGGGATAAAAGAAATTGCACGTTAATTATTTTGATGAGCAAATGGGGGGTAAAAGGGTTATGTCTTATTGTATAAAATGTGGAACAAAACTAAACGAAGATGACGTATTCTGCTCTTCTTGTGGAAGCAAAGTAGAAAAAATCACCAGTGAAGAATATTCAGTAGACTCAGACAATCTTATTGAACGCGTGAAAGAACTACTTCACGAGGGAAACGTCACCCGAATAATCATAAAAAACGAAAAAGGCGAAATACTCCTAGAAATTCCAGCAACCATCGGAGTCATCGGAATCGTAATCGCCCCATGGCTAGCAGCCCTAGGAACAATCGCAGCCATTGCAACAAAATGCAAAATAGTCGTGGAAAAAAGAGAATAAACAACATTCTCTTTATTATTACATTCTAAAGAACAGTTCTTGTTATCCACTATGCCGTTTTTTCGGAAAACTTATCTGAAAAACTGCAGCAGTATTTTTAGGGGTTTATGAACAATCATGGAAAAAGATTTTCAAGAAACAATAAACTCGAAAGATGCACTAGTTTTGTTTTATGCGTCATGGTGTGGTTTTTCTAGGCGATTTTTGCCTCATTTTGAAGAGTATTCCCAGAATTGCTCAAAAGACTGCATAAAAGTGGATAAAGTTGAATGCCCTGAACTTTGCAAAGAATATGCCATAGAATACTATCCAACAGTAATTTGGTTTAGGGACAGAAAAATCTACAAAAGATTAGACTCTAAACCAGGAATTGGCCTGAACAAACAACAACTAGAAGAATTCGCAGAAGAAAAATAAAAGAAGCAAAATCTGAGCAAGTTTATTCATTCTTTATTTCTAGGGCTTTTTGTAAATCAAAAAAATAACAGTTTACTAAATCACATGAAGGATACGGACAAGTTCTGACACATTTTCCAAATTACCAGTTTATTTTCAGAAATTTTTGAACCCAGACTAAAAATCAGCCCGAATGCTTTGATAGAAAATTTTCAATATCCTTGATAAAATCTAATGTTTTGTGTTCTATTTGCTTTGTTAACTTTTCCAAGTTACTGAAATCTGGATTGTCAACTAGAACGTATTCGATGATTGAGTCAACACCTTTGGTTGTTGATGGAATGTTATATTTTTTCCAGTTACTCTCTTTGACTATTGTCCAATATTTTGTTTGAATCCCCTTGTTTAACCCTGCTAGGCATGCTTCAAACTCTCAGGAATGACGGAAAAATAGGTCATATCCATGTACCCATATTAAACAGTTCCAGATACAGAATAGTCAGGATATATTTTCTTAAAATAAAGACGTAAACTGTTAAAGTAATCCATTAATCCCCGATATGCTTCGGTAATGGCGCCTTTCTGCACTTGTTTTCGATATTCTTGCATACATTCATGAAAGAGTTTCATGTCAAAAGCTCCTTCAAACTATTACAGTAAATAAATAAAAGATGGAATGCAGCAAAAGATATTACTGTTGAGCATAGTTCTGTAAAATGGGCATAACATTGTGAAACGACCAAAGATTGACAGAATAGACATAGTCATTATGAAAGCGTTGTTAAACGATGCACGTACACCTTATGTTGATATTGCAAAAGAATGCGGCATATCCAGCAACAGCATCAAATTCAGAATTGACCGCCTTAAAGAAGAAGGAGTCATAACAGGAGAAATTACCCAAATTAACCCAAAATATTTAGGATACAACTACATCGCGTTTATACCCATACAAGCTTGTGCAAATAAAATTCAAAGTGTTTATGATTTTCTGAAAAACACTCCCAACCTTGTTAATATACTTCCAGAAATTGGTACCTATAATCTAACGGTTGTTATAGCTCTTGAACACGTTGAACAAATAAACAAAACAATAGCATACATTCGAACTAACCCAAATGTTGTAAACGCAAACGCCCTTATTGCCTGGGACATGGGAAGAGTAGACCACCCAAAAAACCTTGTAATCGAAGAATATGAGGAAACATAATTGGACGAAACCGACCTAAAAATTGCACAAATACTAACAAACAATGCTCGAATGCCATTTTCACAAATTGCTGAGGAACTCGGGATTTCCACTAAAAAAGTGATTAACAGATACAAAAAAATGAAAGATATGCTACCCCATTCAACCATAAGTTTGAACTTGGAAAAACTGGGATATATTGGTCAAGCAATATTTAGAATCAAAATTTCATATAAACATAATCTAGATGAAATTTTTAAAAAAATATGCAACACCCAAAACGTTATCGTAGCCTTGAAACATTACGGACCCTTTGAACTTACAGCAATAGTTCCTTTCAAAGACTTGGACCATCTATCCCAAACACATGATGAACTCAGCAAAATAGAAGGAATCAAAGAATTTCATATACAAATCAAAAAAGCATACAACAGCTGGCCCCTAAATATGTACTCAAGCCTTCTTACATTGAAAAAATAAAAACCAAAATAATCTAAGCTTTTTTTCCTAAATTCTAAGTTAGTAAAAAAGCTAAACCAACACATTTTTTTTAGCTTAATTGATACGTTCATCCCAAACCTTATACGGTCAAATCGGCAATTTTGAAGAAGGGAGAGAAAATTGAAAGCGAGATACCAAGTCTACAAAGATGTTTCAGGAAAATATCGATTCAGACTTCGTGGCATTAACAACAAGATTATCGTTGTCAGTGAAGCATACGAAAACAAATCAGGAGTTATAACTGGAATTAAATCCATACAAAAGAATTGTCAGTCTGAAATACAAGACAAAACCGTTGAAACAAAAAATATTCCAAACCCGAAATACGAAATTATTGTTGACACCAACTTTAAGTTCCGATTTAATTTGATTGCAGCAAATGGAGAAATTATTGGCTCAAGCGAAGGATACAACAGCAAACAAGGCTGCAAAAAAGGAATTGAAGCTGTAAAGAAAAGTTGCGATGCTGACATAGAAGATTTAACAACCACCAAAACTGAGGAAAGTATAGAAAAACCTGAAAAACAATGCGAAGCAATCGAACAAACAGGCATTGCAATGATGTCTCCGCCCAATGTTGTTGAATCAGGTTCTACTGTTACTTTTGAAGGTTGGCTAATTAACAGTCAAACAGGCAAAGGAATACAAAACAGCACTATAAAAATTTTGGAACACGACAGATCATTTTTCGGGGACAGTGTCTTAACTTCGGGAGTAACAGATACAGATGGATATTTCAGTATTCAATGGAAAGCAACCCAACTAGATTGGTGGGATGACACAGTAGAAATTTATGCTAAATTCAGTGGAAAAGGAAACTGTAAACCTACAAGAAGTGCAAACTATCAAATTCAAGTTCAATGGTACGCAAAAAAGAAGCAGTAACACATTCACGTAATGGATTAACTAAATAGGCGTTTTTGCATTAGGATTCTTTACTTTTGTAATCATATACAAAAAAATAAAATGAAAAAACGGGCTTGCTGAGACCCTTGCACAGGCAATAGAGGAAGAAAAATGAAAAAAACCTACTACTATCGCTTAAGGTTAGTTTTTCAATTTTGTGCTTGAGCCTTTTCAGCCCCGTTTCTTCCAATGGATTTTCCCAAAAAAAGAGGGAGGGGATGTTTGGTTTATTTGCGTTTTAGCATCCAGTATGCGGCTACGCCGATTACTGCGACAACGGCAACTGCTATGATGATTGCAATTTCAGTGGTGATCAATGGTGCTTCTGGTTGGGTTGGTTCAATAGGTGCTACAGGGGTTTCAGGTTCTTCAGGTTCAATAGGTGCAGCAGGTGTAGGAGCTGGATCTACAGTGAAGTATGTTGTTGACGTTGAGCCGAAGTATGAAGCGGAGCCTTCGAAAGTGGCTATAATCATGTATTGACCTTCAACTTGGGGCCTAAATGAATAACCGTAGTTGCCGTAAACATCAGTTGTTGCAGTTCCAATCCATTCGTAATGACCATTAGGGTCAACGATTTCAATTTTCACTGGAACACCATTTACGTCAGCTGGTCGACCAAATTGCATGTAAACATATTCCATCCAAGCAGTCATGTCTTCGTCAGCTACTACTGGAACGCCATTGGGGAAGCGCGCGGAAATTGCATAATCTTGCGTGCCGGGTGAAATGTCAGTAACTCTACCGCGTAAGGTAACACTTGAACCAAGAGCTAAACCCATCAGAGGCGATTCAATTGTAATTTCAGACGGTCCTTTGCCGATACTATATATTCTGTTGTCATAACCGTTTAACCCTACGATGGTACTGTCACCAATCAAAGTGTGTCCGCCCCACCAGTTGTTTACCCAACTGATTTCCCAGATTTTTTCTCCTGTTTCAATATCTAGGACAACCATAGGTCCACCTCGTGGAAGAGGATTAATTGGCGAATGCTCACCGTAAGATAAACAGATTTTTCCGTCCGCAATGAAGTGATACTCGATTGGGAAGTTGTTACTCCATGTTACTTCTGCCAAGTTATCTGCAACATTGTATGTCCAGTCAACATTGCCAGTTTCAAGATCATAACATGTTACAATTCCGCTTACACGACCAGTGAAGAATTTGCCATAACCATATGCAGGACCATACCACTTGTCGTAGAAAGCCAAGTATTGTTCTGGTTCACTAGTCCAAACCAAATCACCTGTAGTTAAATCGAATGCATAATATCTTCGGTTTTCTTTTGCAGATATGATGAATCGGTTATCATCAAGCATTGCGTCACACCAAACTAGGGTCATATCAGGTTCAGGCATCGTAACAGTTTTTTTGAATATTAATTCACCTTCATTGCCGGGTGAAACATCAATAGCCCATGAAGTTACATCTTGTTGTGACCATCCAAAGAGGCTGTTAGCTTGGCTTCCGTGTATTCGGTCATTGAAGAATGTCATTGCAACAGATCCAGGCAAGTCTGTGGGTATTGTTACGTTCCATTCAATTCCCCTAGCTGCGTCATAGGTGTTTCCTTGGGGTCTCCAGCTTCCAGACACGGAAACTGTTCGACTTGAGTTCCAAAGAGTCATCCAACCATTCCTCAAGTTTACAGTGTATCTGTACATTTCGCCTTTTGGACCGTAAATTGTCTCACCTGGGGGCACATTTTCTATGGTGTATTCCCAGCGTCCTGATTGTGGATCATAAGCTTTCAATGTTTGAGGAACGTTTAGCGGTGCAAAACCAGCACTGTTATCTGGAGTTGCAGTCCAAAGGTATCCGAAAATTCCGTGATAGTTGTATGAGTCCCAGTGGAAAGATTGCCCATAGGCTAATCTTTCATTGTTACCCAAGGTTTTTCTCCAGAGTTCTTCACCAGTTTTAATGTCAACAGCAACAACTTGTTGCTCTAGTTCAGGGTTTGTTCCTCGAGCTTCATATGCGTTATAGTATAATACTCCACCAAGGATTACTGATCCAATGAATTTGTATTCGTAAGCATCGCCCATTTCATATTGCACATTTCCGAGTTCAGCGTTGCCCAGACCGCCTTGAGTGTATACTTTCGTCCAAAGGATGTGGGCAGTTTCAGGAAAGTCTGCGTTTCCAGCATGGTATTTTGCAATGGGGGGCATGTAGTAACTTCCAGCTGGTTTTACCCAATCTCCCAGAATATTTGACCATTCGTAAAGTTGACCGTTTACTGGTCGTGTCCAGTATTCATCTGGAAGCGGTTGACCAGGATAATAGCTAATGGGGTCATCTTGAACAACAAATTCTATTACTTCGCTGTCACTGCCTAGCATAATTCCTCCAACAGGCAGTCCTGGAGTGGTTCTGTCTGATGTAATTTCTTGATCTGGAAAATGAAGTTGTGCAGTGTAAGTTCCAACAACTGGAGGCACATATACTACACCAGTTCCTCCGGTCGAGTCAGTTCGGATGTCAGTTATTATGTCAGTTTCACCATCGGGTCTTTCTATGGTTATGCTTAAGTCAGTCCAACCCATTGCTGTGGAACTAAGTTGTTGTGAAATTCCCACGTGAAATAGTAACATTTGATTTACTTGTACAGGATTTGGAACAGCTCCAATAAATGGATAAGACTGCATTGTTGGTGTTTCTTGGGCAATCGCACTGGATAAAAATACAGCAAGAGATGATATCGTCAGTATTGCAAGCAACAAGACAGAATCTATTTTAATTTTTCTTGTTTGTTTTTCCATTTTTTTCCCTTCAATTATGGAATCCTAATTGTTACAAAATGTATATAAAATTTGGCACCAGATTTACCCTAAAAACGCCATAAAATATAGTAAAAGACAAGTTTTACTTCAATTTATTTCTTAAACATATAATATTTATAAAAAATAATGTAAAATAAAAACATAACTTTATCCTAAACGATGAAAAAAGGCAAGAATATCAATTAATAATTTATACAACATCAATTTAAAAGTTAAAACGATAAGTTAGAATCCAAAAAGATTACTTTGGTAATTGTTTTTGCTGCATTGACAATAGTTCTTAATCCCAGCGTTCCAAGACTAGGTCTTCCATCTTTTCCAAGATTATGCTCCTATGCTGTAAAATACCCATATTAGTCGTTTTTCTCCTAATGAGATTATAATACTCACCTTTTATTGCCAGAATAACAGGAGTTTTTCTCTTCGCATCTTATACCTAACCGTGGATTCAATAACCCTGCTGCACATTTTATTTCATCTTTATCTACTTTGACGGGTGTTTTTGGTCAAAAATTAAGTGGTAATCTTCATTTCAGCTCACAAAAACCTCAAAAACTAAAGAAGTGATTATTTCCACAATTATTGCAATAGTAACCAGAACTACCATAATGCTTCAGGTAGTTTATGTTTGATTCAAACTGGTGTTTAATTTCCCAACAAATGAAATCATTGCATTTTTCCCGTTAATGATTCCTTATGACATAATCGTTGTAATTTACATGGTACCCACTGCATACTTCATTGAATCAAAAATCAGAAAAAAATATGGTAAAAAATCTAGCCTTCAAAAATGTTTTTTTCTTTTTTCTGAACAACAATCAACTATGCTAGTCCTTGTCTTACCCACATTTTGTTTAACGTTTTTTGCTTTTTTTCTTCTTTTCTTTAGGTTTTTCTGCAGGTGCTTCTTCGTTGTTACCTAATTCTACGTTTCCATTTACACCTGAGCTGTTGAGCTCACCAGCGGCAAGCATATCTGGAGGAGGATATGAAGTATCCAAAATATTTGCCATCAAATAAGTTGAAGTGAAAACCTGCTGATACACCCGATTAAGCAATAATGGAATACGGGTTTTCGGATTTACTTCCAGTAATTTGTCGATATCGGGGTTTTTTCCCTCAAGAGTAGCAAGTCCTTCAACCTCAAACTTTGCGATACTGGGTTTTGTGCCAACAGTCAAAACGAACCCAACAACTCGTTTGCCGCTTCGCCTGTCTTTTTCTTCCATTTTTGCGTTAACATCAAAATGCAACTGGGAATCGTCCACACGGTCCTTTAGCCTAACGGCTCGCAAACCTAGAATATCTACCTTGACTTGAACGTCGGACTCTCCAGTTTTGGTTGAAATATTTAATTCCTCGCATTACCAACATGCAAACTATGTGCGCAATCGCCTCTCCATCGCGTATAGTTTTCTGAACTCAATTTTTCCCATTTAGTGTGTAACACCTCGCTACACACAACATGAAACAAAAAACAAATTCACTGATTAGACTCCGCAAAAGCCTTTGAAATTTTTTGCATCTCCTGAGTAACCGAAGACAAAAACTTCATCCGGTCCTCAATCTTTCGACGCTGAGCACTAGTTAACTGCTTAAATTTGGGCATGGCATCCGCAAGAACACAAATCATTAACTCACGCTCATTTATCTCAGCAAGATTCCGAATATCCACTTGGCCATCTTCATACAATAACATCAAATTCCCCTTCGGATCAACATTTGCCTGCACCACACGGCCAACAGCAGCAGGCAATGCCTCAGGAGAAACAGAAATCGTCTTGGCCAAGGGTTTCATTAACTTCAAAAAAGAGTCAAAAAACACATCAACAACACGCTTCTCCTCAGAAGACAACTCCGAAATCTGACCAACATCATCATGCAAACTCTTCATAGATGCTATAAGATCGTCCAAACTCATTTGTGGTGCTTTTGCAGTTTTGGCATTACTAACAGTCTCCTGTGCTGTACTTTGGCCCATCGGAATCAATCCTTTTTGTTGATTGTCTTTGTTTATTTTCTAAAGCCCTTGTGTGTTGTTTTTGTGACACACGTACAAAGTTATGTAAAAATGAAACGTTATGTATTGTTCATGCCTAGTAATCATATTAAGTCGTAAGACGGAATATTTATATCTCTTTCCCCGAGCAGTTTTCTTAACGGGTGGAAGACTTTTGAGCTACGGTCATCAAGGCTTACGAGAAGAACAAGAAAAAAGCAGAATGAAATTAGTTTCTTCTGCCCGTAACGAAAAAGGTAAAATCAAAGTAACCCTTGACAAAGAACGCCCAATGTCCAAATGCCCTCTTTACGACAAGTATGAAATCCAGAGATATGACCTTCACCCGGGGTACAGTTTTGCACACATGGATGAAATGATTCCAAAAGGCACACCATATTACATTGACAGCGGAAACAAGTTCGTGGAACGCATCGTCCGCGCTTTATATTATTTCAAGCAATGTTCATTGATTGGTCCTTCAGGAACAGGAAAAACCCACATTGTATACCTAGTTGCGGAGTTGTGTGGTTTGCCAGTTTATGAAGTCAACTGTGGTCTAAACACATCTTCGTATGACTTGATTGGGCGTTTTATTGGTTTAGGTAAAGAAAACTGGATTGATGGTTTGGTTACCCGTTGGTTGCGCAGTGGTGGAATTATGTATCTTGACGAAGCAAACATGATGAAACAAGACGTCGCTACTAGGTTGAATCCTGTTTTGGACACACGTGGCCACTTGGTTTTGAACGAGAAAGACAACGAGTGTGTGCATCGGCATCCCTATGGTTATTTGATTTTGAGCATGAACCCCCACTCGTCAGAGTTCTCTGGCACTAAGCCGTTGAACGCGGCCATGAGGCGCCGCATGGCAGTGTGGATTAACTTTGATTATACTAGTGTTGGGGAGCAAATTTCCCCTAACGAAGTAGATATGCTAATAAAACGTACAAAACTCAGTGAGGATGTGGGTTACAAGATTATTCAGGTTGGTGCCGAGTTACGCCGGCAATACAAGGCAGGTGATTTGCCTTATGGTCCATCTCTTGGTGACTTGATCAACTGGGCAACTTTGGTTTATGATGGCAATACCCCTAACGTTGCAGCTGAAGAAACCATTATTGCACTAACAAGTGACAACATCGAAGTTCAAGACGATGTTAGAAGAATTGTGGAGTCTGTGTTTCCTCCTCCTCAGTAATGTTACACCCTAGGGTTGAGGGTTATGGGATTTTTAGATTATGCGGTGTTGCTTTCCCTGCAAAAAGACAACATGAAAACAGGAATCTGTGTAGACCTAAACCTAAAACAACCCACCCTGACCCAAAGCAAAGAGGGTTTTAATGTTACTTTGCCGTTGCCCGTTGTGACTGAGAACCCAGAAACACAAGAAAAAACTGTGTCGTTTTTGGGTTATACTTATCCCGCAGACGACAACGGAAAAGACAAAGTTGGTCGCCTATTTCGGGCTTGTGTTTACCATTTGACTACCCATACGTTGATTAAAGTTAATTCTGAAGCGGTTGCACCATCGAACAGTAGGTCGATGTTGGGTAATTTTGTGAATTCGTTGGTTAACGATGTTTTTGTTAATGCGTATTTGACTGCGTGGTACCCTGACAAGCTTGCAGATATTGCCTATGCGAATTCGTTGGCTTTTAATAGGCTTAGACCAGTGAATGCAATTTTTAATCCTGCGACACGGGTCATGTCGGCGGTTTTGTCAAGGCTTAACATGGGTGCAGTTAAGGGAACCTTGGAATCAGATGAAGAAAACGCAGTGAATTTGTTGGTAGAAAAAGTCGGCGCCCTAAAGGAAGAGATGATGATGGCTCTAGCAATGGAATCTACCGAATATGGCGAGGCAATGGTGAATACTACAACGGAAATTGTTCAGGTTGTGGAGGATTTTGGTCCGATTTTAGAGGCACCGTCATTGCAGTACATGGAGGATAATGGACCGTGTACTGTTTTTGTTCGTAAGAGGATGCCATCCCAAATCGAGTTAGAGCCAATTTTTCGAAAAACTTTGGAAACTTTGGGTGGGACTATTCCGTCTAAGGATGATATCGAATCGTGTTGGAGAAAAGAAAGCCGCGCCGAGGCAACTCAAGCGTTTAACACGTGGTTTACTCAAGAAGAGCGTGAACAAAGGATGCTACAAAAGCTTGAAGATGCTGTTGCATGGACCAGATTCAAATCAACCAGTTTTCCCCGCGAAGATTTCACCACGTATCTACGAGCCAAAGAGATGGTTCGTGGAACAATCCGTAGGCTGCTGAACAAGTTATCTTTGGCGCAAGACGAACTTGATGAGGATGCAGGCAAGTTGTATGGTGAAATGGATTTGCCGGCAGTTGTTCAGATGATGACAAGCGGTACTCCTCGTCAGGATGTGTTCAAGCGTAACGAATACCTGAAAAGCAGTTATGCGTGGAGTTTACTTTTTGATGCCAGTGCAAGTATGAAAGTTAAAGGGGAATACGGCAGGGCATTAGCGATTTGTATTGCTGAAGCAGCAAAAGAATTGTTAAAGGATCCGACGTCGTGGTCGTTTTTTGCCTTCAGTGATCAGCTGTATGTGTTGAAGGATAGTAAGGAGGCGTATTCCCGTCGAGTGAGGGCAAGAATTGGTGGGCTCAAGTTTGGGGGTTTAACTTACATGCCGGATGCGATTCAGGTTGCGGGAGATTCCCTTTCGAAAAGGTTTGAAGAACAAAAGTTTTTGATAGTTATATCCGACGGATGGCCCTACGGGTATAAAGGAATTCCAATAGCACTGTCAGAAACTATCACAAACTTGGAACGAAAAGGTGTACTGGTTATCGGCATAGGAATAGAAACGGGCAGAATGGAAAATTTCTTTCGCCGGAGCGCAGCAATCTATGAAGAACGCGACCTTGTTAAAAAATTTGCAAACCTATACATCAAGATGTCAGAAACTGCCCTAGAAGGATAAAACAACAATTATTCGTCAATTGTGAGCAGCTGCACAGAAAAAATGTTTCTTGGGGATTTAATTTTTGAGCTTATTTTGCAAAATAAGGCATCATTAACTGAGCCTTTACGACAAGGTTTCATACGAGGCATGTGCGTTTTTTTCAACAGTTCTTTGAGTAAAAAGATTTACAGTAAACCTAGTCCATGAAGTATATGGAATAATAGAATCATTAACAGTGCTAAAACCGAACTTCTGTGAAGAAATAACCATTTTTTGCGATAATTACTTAGCAAGTTAAATCTTTGCAAAATACCTGTTGTGACCAGAATAATTAAGAAAATAAATTGCACAACTCCTGTTCCTAAAGTGGGGTAAAAGGCTGCTGGACGACTGATTTGACTTGCAAAATGGATAGTTATCAATAGATATGCTATCAAGTTACCAATAACATGAATTCCAAGAAGAAGCCGAATTCTTCGAATGTATTTTGGTTTTAAAAGAACAAAAAGGGGTACATATGTTGCAATAAAAATAGTGCCAATCCAACCTAACCAATGGTTAAACCGATATGGACCTATAATGAATCCGAAATCAAAGAAGTCTAAAATAATTCCTAGAAAAAGAACAGCAGCCAAAAATAACAAAATTACAGATAACCAAAAGTACACATTACGAAAAATCGAGTTCATAAAAGACCAACAAGTAATTAATGTTGTTTTATGTATTTAAAATTAATCAGCTGCAATAACACTTTGTAACATGAACGTGAGAAACTTAATTATTGACCTCTGAAGTGCAGAAATGTTTTTTGTTAATAGCTTTAATGGGGGTTACTCTCCCATTTTTTAGAAGGATTAAGGGTCAACAAATTTTACTCTTGTCATTATTTACCGAGGTTATTACACATTTCCACGGGGTTAATCTTCTTCAAAGTACCTAAACGTCTTTGCAACCCCATCTAACAGGGAATACAAAAAAAGCACATGTTTGGTTTACAAGTGGCTTATTTTCAATTCAATACATACCAAATATGCAGGGTTAAACTATCACTGAAATGGTCGGTTAGTCAAAACGGGACAAAGTAGATTGTATGACCTTGTTTTTGTCCTTTAATTAGTTGCAGATGTCGAAGAACAGCTATTTGGTTTGTTAATTGTGCTTCGGTTAATTCGAATTTTGTACAAAGTTGTTGAACTGTTGCTTTTTTGTTGTCCATTATATACGTGTATATCGCTTTTTGCAGTTCATTTAACGTGTCTGCCGGCTCCTGTTTAGTCTGTCCCATTTTTTTAGCCGATATTACTGGCAAAGGATTACAGACCTTTACAGGATGAGTTTCTTCCATGTGACAATCTTCACATAAATTTTTTCCGTGCAAGATGTAAATTTCATTTTCAGAAAGTTCACATCCACAGATACTGCATTTTTTTGTTTCACTCATTTTTTATCCTTCTTTATGTGTTCGAAAAATGATCGAGAAAATTACGTGCACATTTTTTTGGAAAACATACTTCATTAAGAAAAAAGCGAGTTGTTGATATGTTAGGAGAATATTTTGAGATAGTCAAGTTTAACATCGTTCTTTATTCTAGCAACTTGATAAAAACGTTGGCTGTTTATTACTCTTTTGAAAAAAAGGTATCACTTAACAGTCTTTTTTGTTATTTGTTTGAAAACAGTAAATCTACCGGAAAATTACCAGAGTAGATAGAGTTTAAGAAAAATTAACCTAAGTGATTATGCATTTTATGCTTTTTGATATTTTTACCCATATAAAATTATTCTTTTTGGAATATTTTTTTCAAGAATGTATATAACAGTGTTATAAGCTCGTTGAGGTAATACAAGAAGGCGATAAACAATGACCAAAAAAAGGTTTGATACATTGGCCTTGCATGCAGGGCAGGAAACCCCTGACAAATCCACGGGAGCACGAGCTGTCCCCATATACCAGACAACATCGTATGTTTTTGATAACACAAAACATGCAGCAGACCTCTTTGCGTTAAAAGAGGCAGGAAACATTTACACTCGAATGATGAACCCAACAACCGATGCTTTCGAAAAAAGAATAGCAGCCCTTGAAGGAGGAACAGGCGCCTTGGCAGTTGCGTCAGGCCAAGCAGCAGAAACAGTAGCACTGCTTACAGTCACTCAGCTAGGCGATGAAATAGTAGCAGCAAACAACCTTTACGGTGGAACTTATCAACTGCTTCATTACACCTTCGCTAAACTGGGACGAAAAACAGTATTTGTTGACTCAAGTAAACCCCAAGAATTCAAAAAAGCAATCACCAACAAAACAAGAGTAGTCTATGCAGAAACCATTGGTAACCCAAAACTAGATGTTCCAGACTTTGAAGCCATCGCAGAAATCGCTCATGAAGCAGGGATTCCCTTTGTTGTCGACAACACAATAGGGGTTGGAATAGCACGACCAATAGATTACGGAGCAGACATCGAAGTTGCTTCTGCCACCAAATACATTGGCGGTCATGGCACATCTATCGGAGGAGTGATTATTGATTCGGGCAAATTTGACTGGGGAAACGGCAAATTCCCTGAATTCACTGAACCCGACCCCAGTTATCATGGAATAAAATATTGGGAAACCTTCGGAAATACATCATTTGTCACTAAAGCAAGAGTCCAACTACTACGAGATTTAGGACCTGCATTAAGTCCATTTAATTCATTTTTGTTTCTGCAAGGACTGGAAACATTACCCTTACGAGTGAAAAAGCATTCTGAAAACGCTCTTGCAGTAGCCCAATTTCTGAGTGAGCACCCCCTTGTTAAGTGGGTGAATTATCCAGGACTCCAAGAACATTCTAGTCACGAACTTGCAAAAAAATACTTGAAAGGCAACTACGGAGGAATTGTTGGCTTTGGAATCAAAGGAGGATTAGAAGCAGGCAAACGGTTCATTGAATCAGTTAAACTGCTGTCGCATCTTGCTAACATTGGTGATGCAAAAAGTTTAGTTATCCATCCTGCTTCAACGACCCATCAGCAACTAACCAAGCAAGAACGAGAAGCAACAGGAGTAACAGAAGACTATATACGCCTATCAATCGGCATCGAAGACATACAAGACATCAAAGAAGACATAGATCAAGCATTATATGCCGCAGTAAAAGAGTGAAAACATCATTCAATCTTTCAGAAAAACGAGGTGAAATCCATTGAACGAAGACGTTGGAAGTGTTGGCAATACACAAACACAGCATTACTCTTTTGAGAATTCTGAAGGGCAAATTCTTGAATCTGGAGAAAAACTCGAACAGGTTACAATAGCATACGAAACATACGGCAAACTTAACCCACAACAATCCAACGCAATTTTGGTTCTTCATGCATTCTCGGGAAGTGCCCACGCTGCAGGATTCCATAAAAACGACAAGCATCCCGGCTGGTGGGACACCATGATTGGTCCGGGAAAAGCCTTTGACACTGAAAAATATTTTGTTATTTGCTCTAACGTAATTGCTGGATGTAATGGTTCAACTGGTCCATCATCAGTTAACCCAAAAACGGGCAAAGCTTACGGCACAGATTTCCCAGTTGTTACAATAAATGACATGGTAAAAGCTCAGCACCGTTTGGTTAACCATTTGAGAATAAAAAAACTTCATGCTGTTGTTGGGGGTTCCATGGGAGGCATGCAAGTATTACAGTGGATGGTTTCATACCCAGAAAAAGTATTGTCTGCAATTCCAATCGCTACAACTCTGAAACACTCTCCCCAACAAATTGCATTCAATGAAGTGGGTCGCCAAGCAGTCATGGCCGACCCTAACTGGAATGATGGAAACTATTACGGTTCTTCACTGCCAAGCAGGGGTTTAGCCGTGGCCAGAATGGTAGGGCACATCACATACATGAGCGATGCTTCGATGGCCAACAAGTTTGGTAGGCGCCTTAAAGATTCTAAAAAACAATTCAAGTTCGGAACAGATTTTGAAGTAGAATGTTACCTCCAGCATAGAGGCGATAACTTTGTGAAAAGGTTTGATGCCAATTCCTATCTGTACATAACTAAGGCAATGGATTACTTCAATTTAGTAAATGGTAAAAAACTGTCAGAAATTTTCAGGGGATTGAAAGCTAAAGTTCTGGTGTTGTCATTCAAATCTGATTGGTTGTATCCAGCACATCAGTCCAGAGAAATCGTGAAAGCATGCAAGCTAGCGGGCGTTGACACAACATATTGTGAAATCAACTCAACCTACGGGCACGATGCATTTTTGCTAGAAGTAAAAGAAGAGACTCATCTGATTAAACATTTCCTAAGAACAGTCAGTAATGGGCATACAAAGGAGTTGAACTAAACAAATGGCACCTAGACTAGAGCACAGGGTTATCAAAGATTGGGTCAAAAAAAATTCCACCGTGTTAGATCTTGGCTGTGGAACAGGTGAATTAATGAAATTACTCATAAACGAAAAGCAAGTGCAAGCCCAAGGCATAGAGATAAACGAGCAGTCAATCGGAGAGTGTGTAGCTCAAGGCTTAAGCGTTTTTCAGCAAGACATTGACACAGGATTAAGCGAATATTCTGATGATGCCTTTGATTATGTGATATTGAGTCAAACTCTTCAACAGGTAAAAAAACCAGATTTCGTTATAAAAGAATCACTGCGAGTTGGAAAACAAGTAATTGTTAGTTTCCCAAACTTTGTATATTATCCTGCTAGGTTCCAAATGTTTTTTAAAGGAAAAGTTCCAGTAACACCATCGCTGCCCCATGAATGGTACCAAACGCCAAACTTGCATTTTCTAAGCATAAACGACTTCAAAGAATACTGCAAAAAAAGAAACTTCAAAATACAAAACAGTACATACGTGACAAAAAACAAAAAAGTAACTATATTTCCAAACTTTTTTGCAGAAATAGGAACATTTCTAGTATCATACTAGAACCTTTAATATCCCAAATAATAAGAAACTAAAAACGGTTCCAGTTTTGACTGATTTTTGACCGAATACAGAGTTGCATTAGTTAAACTGCTTATGCTGGGCATACAAGAGTTATGTTTCCATTGAATTCAAATTTGCTGTGTTTGTCTTCCCCGTTTTTTTTGTAAAGCACAATTTTTTCGGGGATTCCTTCTCGCATGTAAGTAATGTAAATTATGTCTTCCCCCAAACCAAGACGTTTAAGGTCGTCAATATTATCTCGGATTTTTTCTAGTTGTGCAATTTTGGTTTTTATATCTTCTACTGCATCAAAAAGAATCTGCGCTTCCCCAAAGCTTTCTTTAGATAACATAATATCTTTGAAAGGAATCCAACCTGACTTTCGTTTTTTGCCTTTTTTGCCTTTCCCTTTACCTTTACTTTTGCCATTACTTTTTGCATCTTTGCCCGAGCCTTGAAGACCGGTTAAAGCCTTGAACCATTCTTCATCCCCATGGCGTTCTTTGTTATCCCGTAAGATGGCTCCTAACCGTTCCCCGTACTCTTCACTGTTGGATTTACAGAAGCTGATTTCTTCTTCTATGTTTTCACTGAGCTCGCGTAAGGAATGAAAATTTCGAATCTCAGTAACCATATACTTCACATCAACTTGAACCGGCGAGGCAGCCAGATTCTTACGTAGTAACCACTTGCAAACAGTATAATACTAAAAATTTGCATGTCACACCAAACTACACACAAAAAAACCTAGTGGTCATTATCCAATAATGAAGTGTTCTTTGTTTTGATACTGAATACTCGCTGTATAGTTGAAGCCTGATAAACAACCATAATTATTGCAAAATAAATTAAAAATCCAGTAATTTGGCGGGTAAATCCTGAAGCTGCCCAGAACCAACTTGTTGCTCCATTGTAGTGGTATCCAGCTACAAACCATGCAAGAAAGGCGTCAATTATTGGATCCACTATTTTAGAAAGTTTAGAAGGCAAAGGAGCAAGATGGGAATTCATACAGATTATCAAATATACTGGAATGTTGATTAGAATATCAAAAATGGTAAGTCCCCAGAAAATTCCATATGTTTCCATGAAATACCTAACTAGAAGGTTGCCTTCTTCGTACGGGGCATTAATAAAAATTAATGTAAATAAGTAATCTAACAAAATGAACCCAAATAAAAGACCTGCTCGGGTTAGCCAAATATTATTTTTTGGAATTAAATATTTTCCTTTTTGCAGGATTTTGACGTATCGGTCGCCCATTTTTATGAATTTCCTATACATATACTATATCTTAATCTTCCAGATAACTATTTCGCGGAAAAATAATCCGAAATAATATTTTCCAAGACCGTAAACAAGCTCAAAAGGTTCCTTATATTTTCATTATTGATGTCTGTCGCCGATTTTATGTACGCATGCAAAATAGGGTCTTGACATTACTGTTTGAATAAATAAGTAAAAGAAAAAGCACAAATATTTACTTTAGATTCGAATTCCGAATATGAATATTGAGTACTGATTCAGAGTTCATATTCATAGGGCTTAAATGGATTTCCAGCAAACATCGATTTTAGATTTGAACTAAAATCAGGTCGGAAAACAATGGAATCATTGAAACAAAAAACCAAAAACTCTGGCAAACTATACGGTGAAAATGCCCCAGTTTGGCAGCTTCTCACAAAAGAAAAACAACCCTTTGATGTCATCGCAGACATCGAAAAAATATTTCTCCAATTTGATCTTTCACGAAACGAAATCAGAGTTTATCTACATCTGGCAAGGTCAGGAGTGCAAAAAGCTCGAAAAATATCTGATGCACTTAGCTTGCACAGAACAGAAACCTACAGAATACTTCGAGATCTAGAAAAACGGGGACTCATCTCATGTTTACTAGAAAAACCAATCAAATTCACCGCAACCCCCTTCGAAGAAGCATACGACATCCTAGTAAACACCAAAAAACTAAGCGTTGAAATGCTTGAACGAAAAAAACAAAATCTAGTTGACCTTTGGGCATCTGTTCCACAGCACAAAGAAAAAAAAGAAACCAAAGAAGTTTTCCAAATATTAGAAGGAGAAGAACAATTAATACTAAAAGCAAACGAAATCGCCGACAGAACAAAAAAAGAAATCTGTGTAGTAGCTTCAGACCAAGAACTCGGAAGACTTTACCATTCTGGTTTTACTGATGAATTAGAAAAAATTGCAAAAAAGAAAATCAAAGTCATGCTTATGACTAACAGCTCTTCAAAAAGCCGATTCATCACAGAAAAAATGAAACTAAACAACGTAAAATATGTCCACGTAAAACCTGAAGATTTGCCAAGCTTCATTGTATCTGACCAACAAGAAACTTTATTTTCCATAAAGGACGAAAATGAAAAACAAGACACCACAATGCGAAAAAAGAAAGAAAAAACTTCTTTCCTTTGGACAAATTATAACACTTTCATCAAAGCCCTGAACCTGCTGTTCGTGAACCTTTGGAATACAAAAACAACCCTAGATGCTAACCTACTCAAAGAAGTAATGATAATCAAGAAAAAAGCATAACATACAACCAAATTCGTCCAGCAAGTTTAAGTTTCAGTGCAGGTAACATTGGCCAAGACAAAAACGTCTCGATGGTCGAAAATCTGGGCTGAAACTAAAACTGGGTCATTTCTTGTTTGAGTAACAGCAATAAAAGATATCACATAAGTTCCATTTCCATAATCAAATACAGTTGGCGAATTAGCAGCAATCCAATTTTGGTCTGACGGTTCACCATCGTATTCATAATAGATAGCAATGCTTTTTGCCAAAACAGATTCGTTTTCATTAAAAAGTCTACAAGTTACGTTTACTTGTTTTTCGGTCTCCCCCAAAGTAATGTAAGTTCCTTCAAGGGTGACACTTGTTGTTATGTTGGTTACAGTTTCTAGTTGAAGTTCTGATTCAGCGTCAACAAAATACAAAGTTGAGTTTGCATATGCACTAGAAACTCCTGTTCCATCCGATCCCCAAGATAATTGGATGCCAGATTGATAGGTTAAAGAATCTAAAACAGTAAACAATGTAACACATTTCCCAAAGTGCAACTGAGTTCCCACAAAAGAGGCGTATCTTTCTAAGTTTGTTATAAGAGCCTGTGTTGAACCCCCATTTGAAGCATTCACTAAGGCACTGGTAACAGTGTTTTGTAGCCCTAATTTTACAGCTGAAACATGACTGTTCAAGGTTTTCGAAGCACGGGATTCATTTGTTCGGTTTGCTTCAAAAACGCTATAAAATATGGAAATTATCAACAACGACACAACCAGGGCAGCAATTATTAAAGACTGCCCAGAATTATTGCGACTAGAACGATCCTTGGTCATCCTGTCAGCTAACCTCCGCCAATTGCAACCGAACCAAATAAACAGCAAAGGTTCCAGCCGAGGCTGCACACACATAGTTAACAGCAACCATGTCATCGCTTACTGGGCTTCCATTAGAAACAAAAACATCGTTCAAAACATCCATGTTCTCGTCAAACACTGTAACATTAAACCACAAACTCACAGGAAGCATAGATTTTAGGCAATTAGTCAAAGACGTCCAGTTGCCATCTTCAATTAGTTTAGACAAAAACCCGTTACTGTCTAAAGAAACTAAAACTTGAGTCCCCTCAGAACTCAAAGTACTATAATGAGTAGACCCAACCCCCAACTGAGAAGGAACCAAAGCCAAAGTGGAAAGTATCAAAAGAGATGCTAAAAAGGATTCAATTACCCGTACCATTCCACGTTTGTCGTCTTTGAAATTCAAAAGCTTGGACCTCCGGACTTTACTGTAAGCTTATACAAAACGTGGTTTATCGTTACAACATAACTAAACGAGAAACACTCTGCACCTTCAAATCTGGAACCAATCTCTAAGGGAACCTGTGGATAAGTCGTATATTCAATAAAGAAATCTGAACCATTCCATCCAGTTACAACCAACACTTGCGGGCTAGAACCCAAAAAACGAGGAACAGAATAAGTCTCGTTGGAAAATGCAGATAACTCAGTCTTGTAACCATAAGAAAACGAATAAACTGACTCCAACGAAACTTCAGAAACATTAAGGTGTACATACAGAGTTTGATTAAGGGGACTTAACCCCAGAAAAGAATTATTCACTGCAGGCTCCGGCGATAAATGACCAAAACAATAGACACCCTGAGAAGTCAACCTGTTGTCATCAGTTGACCGCGCAAAAACAACAAGCATTGCTGGTCCGTTGGAATCGTTCGGAACTTCAAATTCGACGGTTCCTTGATCGTTGATTGAAATGCTAGACGTTGTTTCGTCAAGAAAATTATTGGCAATCAAGTAACATTTCAAATTTGCAGCATTTGGGGCTTGGTTTTGGCTTACCGATATATTAAAAGCATATGTAGTTGAAGCACCGACGGTTACGCTTGAATCCAAAACTATTGAAACATCAAGTATTTGTGAAAAAACAAAATTGAGAGCAACATTTTGTAGCCTCAAGGATCGAAGCATTTCCAAATAACTCAAAGAGTACACGTTTTGGGTGTTAAGTCGAGAAACTTTATCTAAATCAAGCTCGTAACTGAATGAGCCGTCTTTGCCTAAACCAAAAGATTCTGGAATTATGCTTGGGTTTTCACCCCAATTAGCAGGACTGCCACAGTTAACTATCGCATGATCAACAATTTTTCGCAGATATTCTTCTTCATTTACACCCTCGAGAGCATTCAAGTGTGGTGATACTAAGTTTGTGGTGAAGACCATGGACATTATCACCACCATTATGATGAGAATGCAAGCAAAGAATGTGTCAATGGAGTTTGCAGGCATATCACTGGTCACCTCACTGATCTAGAATGTTACAACTCCGAAAAGATCTGCCAAAAGGTCCTGTGAAACAATCAATGATATGTAAGCAGTTATTGTGAGAATTGCTGAATATTTAAGACCTGCAGCTATGTTTCCTTCACTGATTTTTCCCATGAACAACCCTGAAAGCCAGCACTGGAAAATGATTCCTAAAGACAAAATTCCACTGTCTTCAGCCATTGCCGCAGATAATATTTGGGTACCGCTTGCACTTGCAAACTGGTTCAAAACAAACATTGTCACGGTTATAATGTTGGTAGTTAAGGCAATGAGTACACTCCAAACAAACGCCAAAATGACATATGGTTTAAGCAAAGCACGCTTGTTTATTTGAGACTCCAGTTCTTTTTCACTGTATTCGGAAAGAATCTCCAAGGACCTTACTGAGCCGCCACCTACTTCGATGGTTTCAACCATCATCATGAAGTTTACCAAAACAGGCCAACTACTGATTTTTTGTTTAATGTTTCTAAAAATTTCTTTCAGGGAGACGCCCCATTCAATCTGGCTACGAATCAAATGTAAAAACTGAGAAAACAGCCCATAATCTCGACGCTTGGTGGCATGAATTATGCTTTTTTCAGGGGAAATTCCAGTTTTCTGGGATTCTGTTATATCTCTAAGAAAACTTGGCAAAGACGCTTCAGCATTGTAGTTTATTCGTGCAAGCTTGTAGTATTCAACAATTCCAGGTAATACCCCAATTACAAGGAATACCGTCAATAAAAGCGAAAGCCCTATAGAAGTACCTATTTCAGATAGCCCTGGAACAAAAACGAAAGCAACCATTACACCAGTTGCTGCTGCCATGGAAATGATTGTTTTTTTGTATACTGATGTTAGGTTAAGCATTGTGCTTTTGTGCATGTTGTTTGCTACAAGCAGAAATAGCAAAGAGATTGTGGGAACCGCAACAAATGCGATTATAAACGTCATCAGAGGTGACGAAGAAATATTCATTCCAGTTATTTGCTCCATTGAAGTTGAAGAAGTCAACAAGGAGTAAAGGATGTAAATACAAAGAATTAGTATCAACATGACCGAGTAACTTTCGACTAAGGTAGCAATTTTTTCGGTGGAACGGGTCATTTCTTTGTTTCGTAACTCAAAGATTACTCTTAGTTTGCTTTGCATGTAATCACTGATTTTTCCTCCACTTTTTATGGTTGAAACAAATCCGCCAAGAAAATCTCGATACGCTTTGGAACCAGTTTTTTCTCCGAGTTCATACATTGCAGTTAAAGGGTCTTTTCCCAGAACCTCAACTTGCCGCACAAGTTCTTCTGCTTCTTCTTGAAACCTAGGCAACAGATTCATTTTACGTAACCGTTTCCAGCTGTCATATAACGAAACTCCGCTAGTAGATAGCAAAGCAAAAAGCATAACAACAAAAGGCAATTCTCGATCGATTTCTTCTTTCTTTTCGCTAGTTTCTTCAGCAATTCGCGCCTTTAATTTTTGGAAAAAAGTTTGGGTTTCAGACATTTTAAAGAACCCATCCTGAATCTTTTTCAACAAATTCTTCTAATACTGAACTGGGGTCCTTGGTGTATCTGCTCAAGACTACGCTTACACTTCGGAAATCACGAATTCCACGTTCAGCCATTGCCAGCAATAATTGTTTTCGATTTTCGAGTTCTTTGTACACTTTTTCTAAGGGGACATCTAAGTCCTTAGCGATTCTAGATAATAGGTAACTTCCTTCAAGTTCATCCTGAAAAGTATCCATAGAAGGGTTCCAACGAAAAGCCGTTTGAATGGTGTCAGCATCTTTGATTTCAGCAATGTGAACAAATTTTCTAGAAGCAAATCTGCGGGTTGGTTCATCCAAAAACGCTGGAGCCTTAACGCGTTTCGCAATAATCATGCAGTTCATCAAAGGCAGAATTGCAGGAGGAATGTTCATTGGTGGCTGAGTTAAACGCTTAAGAGTTGTTTCAATCTCGTCGGCATGGGTAGTACACAAGCCACCGTGACCAGTTGCCAAAGCTTGAAACAGAACGTATGCTTCTTCACCTCTAATTTCGCCTACCAGAATCATGTCAGGTCGGTGTCTCACAGCAGATTTAATCAAATCATATAGGGTGATTTCTCCTTGGCGTTCGCTTCCAAATCCGGGTCTGCCAATTGTTGAAGTCCAGTTTTCATGGGTTAAATTAATTTCTGCAACTTCTTCAACTGAAATCATCTTGTATTCAGGATTAGTCAAACAAGCAATAGCATTCAAAGCAGTAGTTTTTCCAGCTCCTGTTGCTCCGGCAATCATTACCGACATTTTGTTGTCCATTAACAACCAAAGATAAGCAGCAATGTTTTCGTCGATGGTTTCGTTTTCTATTAGGTCAATTATTGTAAGAGGGTCTTCTCGGAATTTCCGGATAGTGAAACTTGTTCCAGCGGGAGTTGTTTCTTTGCCAAAAGTTACTGCCAAACGGTGTTTGTTTGGAAGGGTAAGGTCTACAATTGGAAAAGCGATACTGACGTGTTTTCCTGCGCGGTGAACGATTTTCATGACAAAATCGTCAAGTTCATCATGTTCGAGGAAGATGACACTAGTTTTTATGTTTTCATATTTTCGGTGCCATAAGTAAATTGGTTTGTTAATTCCAGTGCAGCTGATGTCTTCAACATAGGGGTCATGCATGAAGGGATCGATTTTCCCGTATCCGACCATGTCACGTTCAAGATAGTATCCTATTTTGCGAAATCCAATTTCTGTTACACCACCAAGAAGTTTCTGGTGTTTATCCAATATTTCTGGAAGCTGTTTATGGAAAGAATCCACCAAAGTTTCTTCGGGTTCAGGAGCTTTTAATTCGTAACCTAAAATGTTTTTCAACTGTTTGAAAGCTTTCCGTTCGTCAGAGGACAAGGGAAGCTCATCAGCAATAAAAAGGTACTCAGCGGTTTCTTTGTTTTGAGCAATATAAGCATAAGCAAAAGGAGGATTCAAAGGATAACTTTCTAGTTCAATGTAACCTTCGGGTGTTCCTCCTCGAAGAAGTCTAAGGTCGCTGATCAAGTCTTCTGTCGATACTGTCTCTTTTACTTCTATTTTATTCTTCTTTTTTCCACGTTTCAATTATGACGCCTCCGACAGATTCAAAAAAACAGTGCCTTCTTGAAGTTCGCATCTTAGTTCGGCGAAACCGTAACCGCTTTTGTATAATCCAGAAGCTGTTACTGTTCCAGGAACATAGATTTTCAGACTGGTTTCTACTGGCGTGCTTGCGAGTCCTCCTTCAACCCAAGCGTGAGAGGAATCATTTCTGAATTGTAACCAGTAACTTTTTTCACATAGATTTGATGGCATGGACAAACGTAAAGTAGCTGTAGAATTGTTGGAGGTTGTTGTTGAAATAAGCTCACAGCTTTCTGCTGCTACATGTTGCAGCAAATTTTTTAGTTGTTCAATTTCTACATCCTGTTTAACTGAGACAGAAAAACTGGCAAATGCACAAATTAACAGTGTACCCATGATAGTCAATGCAAAAAATGTGTACACATAACTGGGAATGATTGATGGCATGTTAACGTAACCCCCGTTCGAGTTTGGTGTTGGATATAACCAACTCGAGATTGATTATTGCACCATTGGCATTGCTTGAAATGGGAACAGAAACTTCACCGTTACGTTCGTCTAAACTAACGTGAACAGTCAAGGAGTTGGATGAATACGCCAAGTCATAATTGTTGACAAGGATTTCAGTGCTTTCGCATGAAGCTATTATTGGAATTTTTCCCATTAACTGGATGTTTTGTGACGAGTTAAGGTTCACAACATAGATGCGCACGTTAGTTACTGGTTTGTTGTTTTCTGTTCCACCAGTAACTGAAGAAACAATGGGACGATACCGAAGCAAGATTTCAGGGCGTTCGTCTCCTTGTTCTATATAAAGTTGGGCTACTACTGCTCCGCTTTTATTTTCTACTACCTGGCTTGTGCCTTTCAGATACAGTCCAGTATCACTTGTTTGAGAAAAAGGCAGTTCATAGATGACTCCTCCAATTGAAGAATTGAAAATTACCTCAGAGAAAACACCGTTAGTAACGTTTATTGTCAGCAGGTTTGAAGAAGGCACAGTTTTCAGCGTTCCTCCGCAGTCGTTAACTTCACAGCTTTTTGAAGATCCAGCGTGCCAGATTACATAGTCTAAGGTTTGTTCTAGAACGTTCATGTTTTGTTTTGCAGTTGAAACGTTAAGGACTTGGCTGTTAGCGTTAACTTTGGAAACTGCAAAGTAGTAAGTAACTGAAATTATTGCAAACAATGAAAAGAACAACATAAGAAATGTCATCGGAATAGCAAGAGCGCGTTTGGAAATTCGAAATTGGGTTAACTTTTGTTTAACACACTTGGCATTCATTTACAGCAATACTCCTATCGGTGAAAGTTGTTTTTTGTGGGTGGTCATTTTGTTGGTTTTTCTCCTTGTGTGACATGTTACTAGAAAAAGCAATGTTTGCTTGAGAACTAAAAGACGGTTTGTACGTATAGTCCAACTACATATTGTCAGTATCAAAAAAGAGAAAAAGGGTTGGATGTTTCCATCCAATTAGGACGTTTATCCTGTGGCTTGAACGTTGCACTCTTTGTAATACATTGCCTGCGATGTGTGAACAGTCATACCAACAGTTAAGCCGATGTCGTTCACAGAAATGCTGTCAGGGCTAGTAATGTAGACAACGATAGTGTAACCAGAACGAAGAGTAATGTCGCTAGCAGCAACATTGAAAGTGTATTCAGTGCTACCGATTGTTATGTTCCCGCCGTCACTCAATGTTGCGTTGTAGGGTAGGTCAGCAGATATAGAATCAGTGGTTACTACATAGAACACAGTGTCCCATTCAGATGCTTGTCCACGGACACTAATTTTGTCGATAACTAGGTCTCGACCACCAGTGTTAATCAACATAAAAGCAGCCTGTGACGAATTACCTCCGTTGTGCCAGACATGCTGTTTTGTAATGTGAACAGACTCTTCTTGGACACGAGTGCTAGTAACGTTGATAGCAAAGTACGAAACGACACCAGCGAGCAAAACTGAAACTACCAGTATGATCAGCGTTGTAACAACAGTACTCAAAGCCAAACGATTTCTTCGTAAGTCCCTCATTTTTTATCTCCAAAAACCAGCTACATCAAAAAACGATAAGACAATTTGTGCGTACAATAAATTACACATTAAACGGTCAAAAAAAAGAGAAAAAGGGTTGGATGTTTCCATCCAATTAGGACGTTTATCCTGTGGCTTGAACGTTGCACTCTTTGTAATACATTGCCTGCGATGTGTGAACAGTCATACCAACAGTTAAGCCGATGTCGTTCACAGAAATGCTGTCAGGGCTAGTAATGTAGACAACGATAGTGTAACCAGAACGAAGAGTAATGTCGCTAGCAGCAACATTGAAAGTGTATTCAGTGCTACCGATTGTTATGTTCCCGCCGTCACTCAATGTTGCGTTGTAGGGTAGGTCAGCAGATATAGAATCAGTGGTTACTACATAGAACACAGTGTCCCATTCAGATGCTTGTCCACGGACACTAATTTTGTCGATAACTAGGTCTCGACCACCAGTGTTAATCAACATAAAAGCAGCCTGTGACGAATTACCTCCGTTGTGCCAGACATGCTGTTTTGTAATGTGAACAGACTCTTCTTGGACACGAGTGCTAGTAACGTTGATAGCAAAGTACGAAACGACACCAGCGAGCAAAACTGAAACTACCAGTATGATCAGCGTTGTAACAACAGTACTCAAAGCCAAACGATTTCTTCGTAAGTCCCTCATTTTTTATCTCCAAAAACCAGCTACATCAAAAAACGATAAGACAATTTGTGCGTCATAAAAAAGACGCATTTTGTATAATCCATTCATTTTTTAACTAGTTTAATGCCATAATGGGAGTAGGTTTAATTAACGAATCAATAATAATAAGATTAAACGTATATTATATTTACATTTAATTGTGTTCATTTTTATCTTATTCATTTTTCAATCAATTAGCATTCATAATTATTAAAGATTAAAAAAGGCATAATACATAAACATGAAATTATTCACAGCACATTTCCATTTAAATGGTTTTAAAAGCTGTTATTGGTTTGGATAAAAAGGGGTTCCCCAAAAAAAAGTAGGGGAAGCTATTATGTTGGCGTAACTGCTTTGACGTTTGATTCCCTGTAATACATTGCTTGAGCAGTGAAGATTTCGATAGATACCGTCAGACCGATGTCGTTAATGGAAATGCTGTCAGGGTTTTCGATGTAGACTAGCATAGTCCAACCGGATTTGAGGATCAGGTCGTGTTGTACTACGGTAAAGTTGTAAGTTCCACCATCAATAAGGACTGGAGTGGTTGAACCATTCCTATTGAAAAAAGGAACGTAGTTTAAGTCATCGGATATGGTGTTTGTTGTTACAACTGAATTGACGAATTTGTCGGTGGTTGACGAGTTCCAGTCACATTCTTGTCCTCGGACGCTAATTTTGTCGATGACTACGTCTCGACCACCAGTGTTGATAATCATCAAGCTGGCCAAACCCCTGTTGACTCCGTTGTGCCAGACGTTATGTTTTGTGATGTGCAATGATTCTTCTTGAACACGGGTACTGGTGACGTTGATTGCGAAGTAAGAAACTACTCCGGCGAGCAGAACTGAAATTACCAGTATGATCAGTGTTGTTACTACTGTGCTCAAAGCTAAGCGATTTTTAAGAGTTCTTCTCATTATATTTCCCACCTCCTATTTTTTTTGGATTTTTCTGGGAAGTGGGCAGAATGGGAGATAAAACGAGAGACAGATAATTACAGAGTTGATTAACATGCAGAAGGTTGGCGCTTCTGTTTTGTTTAATGTCAACTTTGTATTTATTTTGAGACATTTTCTATCCACCCACTTCGAATAACCATTACATATATTCTCTCAAATAAGAGCATTATGTCGTTTGATTCAAGATTATTCTTGTGGTTTTGCATCCCAAAAGAAAACTATAATTTTTATATCAGTATGATAAATCAAACGGAAAATTCCAAAAAAAAAATCCAAAAGATAAAACCACATTTAGCATCAAGTAAAATACACCAGATATGCTAACTTCTCAAATAATGAATCAAGACCGTAATTACAGCATAGATGTCGCATTCATTCACACACATGGGTAAATAATTTTAGTTTGCAAAACTAAGCCATACATTACCTTAGGTTAGCCACCAACACAGAGATTCATCAAGGAGAGATATCAAAATTGTCTTTAGACATGGAAGAATACAGGGAAGCTTTCGTAGAAGAGGCACTAGAACACATTGACACTGTAACGCAAGCGTTATTGATTCTAGAAAAAGACCCAAAAAATTCTGATTCACTGAATAACATTTTCCGTTCAGCCCACACCTTGAAGGGCTCTTCAGGCATGATGGGCTTTAAAGACCTTCAAGATTTAGCCCACGCCATGGAAGACATTTTTGACGGGTTACGAAAAGGCGGAGAAGTCTCAAGTGACATGATAGACGTCCTGCTGGAATGCATTGACGCGTTAACAATACGCCTTGAAAGCATACAAGAAGGGTCTGATGAAAAAATTGATACAGCCAAATTTGTGGAAAGACTCCAAGAATTTTCTAAAAACAATCAAAATTCAACCAAAAAAACCAAAGAAAAAAAAGCGAAAAAGCAGAGTCAAAAAATATCAGCGGCGGTTGAACTTTGTGAAAAAGAAAATGAGATAATTGAAAAAGCCATGAAAGAGGGCAAGAATTGTTTTGTGGTTGACGTTAAGTTTACAGCTGACTGTGGATTCAAGTCCTTACGAGCAAACATGGTTTTGGAAAATCTTGCAAAAAAGGGCAAGGTAATTTCTACGTTTCCAGATAAAAAAGCCATTAAAGCGGAAAAAATTGAAGAAAAATTCAAAGTTGTTTTTGTTACTGAAGAAACAAAAACAGAAGTTATAAAGTGTGTTGAGTCTGTTTGTGAGGTAGAAAAGGCTAATGTTGAATTGTTTGGTGTAAAGTCAGCGGAAACTAAAAACAAAAAACAGATGACAGAAACTAAGTCTAAGGTTGCTGTTGATGTGAAAACTCCTCAAACTGTTCGAGTTCATTTTGAACAGCTTGACGAGTTGATGAATCTTACAGGGGAGCTTGTGATTAACAAGATTGCGTTGCTTCAGATGACCACAGAAACCAAAGATGATTCGTTGCGACGCCTTGCGGGCAATATTGACCGTTTAACTGCGGATTTACAGGATTTGGCGATGCAGATTCGGATGGTTCCAGTTAGCCAGATTTTTGATCGATTCCCAAGATTAGTAAGGGATTTGTCCCGCAAGAAAGGCAAAAAAACTAACTTGATTGTTGAAGGTCGAGAAATAGAAGTTGACAGGACAGTCTTGGATGAGATTGGTCAGCCTCTTATTCATATTATTAGAAATAGTGTTGACCATGGAATAGAAACCCCCGAAGAAAGAAAATCATCAGGAAAGCATCCAACGGGAACAATAAATTTGTTTGCTAAACGCAAAGGGGAACATGTAATAATTGAAGTTTCGGATGACGGTTCAGGAATTGACCCCCAGAAAGTTAAAAATTCTGCAATAAAAAAAGGCTTTTTGTCTGAGGCAGAAGCAGAAAAAATGACGGATGATCAACTTATAAACTTAATTTTTCTGCCAGGAATGTCTACCTCCAAAACAATCACTGAAACCAGCGGACGTGGAGTTGGAATGGATGTTGTGAAAACCAAAACTAACGCGCTAGGAGGATCAGTGAACATGGAATCAAAAAAAGGCACTGGAACCCGAATTAGTCTTCGGTTACCGCCTACTTTGGCTATTGTTACTTCCCTTTTGGTTAAGGACACTAACCAGACTTTTGCCATTCCAACCAGTTTGGTTACAGAAATTGTTAGGATACCAAAACAAGAAGTAAAAATGCTCAGCGGGTTCCGGGCAATAGTTGTTCGGGGTCGAGTTTTGCCTTTGCTTCATTTACATGAATTACTAAAAATTGAAAGCTGTGAAGAACCAGACAACCTAGAAGTTTTGGTAACTCATTGCAGCAATGAGGATCAAAAAGTTGGGATAGTAATCGATTCAGTTATTGGTCAACAAGAAATAATGATCAAACCCCTAGCAGAAACCATGATAAACAGCAAAGGATACAGTGGATTCACCATTCTCGGAAACGGTCGAGTGATTCCAGTACTCGACTTATCCCATTTTATCAATAAAGAAAACAATTAAATAACAAAAAAATTAGGTGACAAAAAAATAATTTTTCCGAAAAATGTGGCTTATTTTACAATATATAACAATAAATAGGTTCAGGTTACATTTCGTATTGTCACTAAAAAACAGTAAAAATACAAATTAGTCTTTGAAAGGCGGTTTGAGACCATTAATATGCAGCACCGACAGGAAAAAAGCCATTTTTTGGTTGCCAATTAAAATTTAGTTATACACCCAAAGGTTCATTACATCTCTGTTGTTTGTATATGTAGGGGAGAGATGTTTAACATGCGTTGCTCAAATTGTGGAATTTGTTGTGAACAAACAATGATGGAACTTTCAAGCAATGATGTGCACCAGTTAAATGTGAAAGGTTATCACTTAGAAGAATTTGCAGTTATAGACAAATATGGTATCCGGCTCAGAAATGTTGACGGATATTGTTATTTTTACAGTCGAACCAAAAAGAGATGTAAAATATATGAAAACAGGCCCCTAGGCTGCTACATATATCCAGTTATGCATGTAACAAATGAAGGAGTAGCAATGATTGACGAATCATGCCCAAGGGGAAAAAGTGTTTCAAAAAAAGAATTGAGAACAAAAGAGAAAATTCTTGACAAACTCTTGAAAAAGATAGACAATGAAATTTTGCACATAGACCCGAGAACGTATACCCCAATCTAGTTTATTCAAAATGTTTTTACTCGAAAATATCAAAGGAGACAGCAAATGAGAGCAATAGACGCAAAAATTCTCGAAGAGTTGGATATGCTTTATGATGACAAAGACTGTTTTGCATCTCTAGACAGTTGGTTGGGAAACGCAGAAAAATACATGACTAATTTAAATCGTCTTTTTCTTGTCGCTAATCATGCAAAACAACAATATCTATCAGAAACTAATGCCATCACTGGTTACTGTACACGAATTATCAAATTATTTAACCAAACTAAAAGTTATGCCAGTGGATGGAATTCGAAACAAAATGGACAAAATCGAACGTTCACAGAAAAATACATCAGAGCTTCAGAGGAGAGTTGGAATACGCTAAACCAATGGACAGAGTCTCAAATAAAGCTACGAGATGAAATCTTAAAACTTGTGGAATTTTTGTACACTGTTGGTTCTAAATAATAAGTTCATTATGTATTTGAAAATTTTACAAAAATAAACAGACAAAAATTTTAGATAGAAACATCTGTGAAAAAAAGCATTCAATTTTAGGAAATATGAAGCCATTATTATTAACCTTTTTTTCATATTGTTTTTAGATAACTTTCAAGTGTAAATCATACTTAAATCTAAGAATGTTTATATTCTCAGAACCTTTGGATATGTTGACGTAATCATTTTTAAACTAAGTAAAATAGGGGAATTTAATGGCATATTTAACTCAAACTAAAAGTGGACAACCAGTTCTTATTTTAAAAGAAGGAACTTCACGGAGCAGGGGACAAGAGGCTCAGAAAAACAATATTATGGCAGCCAAAGTTATTGCTGAAGCCATAAGGTCTACACTTGGACCCCGAGGCATGGATAAAATGATTGTCGACAGCCTAGGTGACATAACCATAACTAACGACGGGGCAACAATACTTGATGAGATTGATGTTCAACATCCAGCAGCAAAGATGATTGTTGAAGTAGCCAAAACCCAAGACGATATGGTTGGCGATGGAACAACAACAGCAGTAGTTCTAGCAGGAGAATTACTAAAAGAGGCAGAAGAGCTTCTAGAAGAAGGTGTCCACCCAACATTAATTGTGAAAGGTTACCGGATAGCAACTCAAAAAGCTTTAGAAGTCTTGGATAAAATCAGCCAAACGGTGGACTTGAATGATAAAGAAATGCTCAAAAAGGTTGCCAAAACAGCAATGGGAAGTAAAGCTGTTGGAACAGCAAAAGAACATTTTGCTGACATTGCTGTTGCCGCAATTAATCACATAGCTGAAAAACAAGGAGACAAATGGATTGTTGACATAGACAACATCCAGATCGTAAAGAAAGCGGGAAAAAGTCTTCAAGACACCGAACTCATAAAAGGTCTAATAGTGGACAAAGAAATTGTTCATTCGGGCATGCCAAGAAGTGTGAAACAGGCTCGAATTGCTCTTGTTGATACAGCGTTGGAAGTTAAAAAAACTGAAGTTAGCGCTCAAATTAGAATTGACGATCCGTCTCAAATTGCGGGCTTCTTAGATAAGGAAGCTAGTATGCTCAGGGAAATGGTTAGGAAAATCAAGAAGTCAAAAGCTAATGTTTTGATTTGTCAAAAAGGAATAGATGATACAGCTCAATATTTCCTTGCAAAGGAGGGTATAATGGCTGTTAGGCGCGTAAAAGAATCTGATATGAAAATGCTTGCAAGATCAACCGAAGCGAAAGTTATTACCAATTTAGATGATATTAGACCAGACGATTTAGGTTACGCTGAGCTTGTGGAAGAACGAAAGATTGGCGATGATGACATGGTGTTCGTTGAAGGCTGCAGGAATCCTAAATCTGTTTCAATTTTGATACGTGCAGGTTTAGAACGATTGGTAGATGAGGCTGACCGTATTATTCATGATGTTTTGTCAGTTATTGCTGATTTATACAAGAAAAATAAGGTTGTAGCTGGGGGTGGAGCCACAGAGACTGAAATTGCAAAGCAACTACGTGAGTATGCAGTTCAAATAGGTGGTAGAGCCCAGTTAGCAGTTGAAGCTTTTGCAAAATCTTTGGAAATAATTCCTAGAACATTGGCCGAAAACGCAGGCTTGGAACAAATCGACATCTTGGTTAATCTGAGATCCGTTCATGAGAAATCCAAAGGATATTTTATGGGTGTGGACGTTTTCAGCGGCGAGATTGTTGACATGTGCAAAAAGGGAGTTATCGAACCGGTAAGTGTTAAGGAACAGGCAATTAAATCAGCTTCAGAAGCATCAACCATGATTTTGAGGATTGACGACGTAATATCGGGCAAAAACATTGGGGCTTCTGGCGGTCCAGGTGGAATGCCTCCTGAATATTAAGAATTTTGCAAATCTAACTCGGTTTAACAATGAAAAGCTGTGAAATAAATGATAATTATTTCAAACACGAGAAGCACACGAAAAAAATTGATCCTTCATATAAAACGAATATACCTGAAAATTAGCCCATGTAAAAAGTTAAACATGTGACAACCATAAATTTCCACAAAACCACGAAATTACCAGGTTGTTGTCCAGCAAACAACAGCAAATTTCAATTTTTGCATCCCCCCATAAGAGGATAAAGAAAAAATAACAGTAAACCTGATTTAATTTTCAGCCCATTCCTTTGCAACGAAACCAACTGAAACACCATCTTTTATAAAAGAACAAAAAATAATCGCAAACTCCCGCATTAGTATTAGCTTTCTTTTTCAGGTGTATTCAAATTCTAAGTCTATTTTTGAAAAATGGGAAAAATATTTTTGTCAATTTTCACTATATTAATTTTGTATTTGCATTATTTTTTACTTCATGTATAACGATAATTATCAATTAACAAACTGTTAATATGCCACAATTACCTATAATAATATGGTCCTGAAATATTTGTTACAAAAATGTCGGTACTGCGGGAAATTAATTTTTTTCCGCGAAAAAGGTCACGCAAAAGAAGATAGGTGCGATCTCAAAAAGTGAGATAAAAATGTACTAATTTAGATAGTATCACGCACCAAGATAGTATCCTAGTTTTAATGCATAGGAGGGAGATAAATGGCAAGAACAATTACAGAATTTGAAAAGAAAACATACAACTATATTAAAGAACAAAAAGACGTACATATTTCCAATATTCCTAAAATGATGTGGGGTGCAATTCCGAACCTTAGGAATGCAGGACTAGTCAGGACTCATAAAAAAACCACAGCTCCGTGGGCACAAAAAAAACACACTTTTGTAAAAATTATCGAAGAAACCAATAAAAAATTATAAGGAGTAAAATTTCCTCTTTTATTTGGTTTTCAGGCTTATTTCACAATTAGAACAATAAACTGCTGGGTTATGTCCTGATTCAGCGGTAAAAGACAACAAAAGGCTGGATTCATCTACAAAAGGAAGCTCAGAAGTGACCATTACTGGGTAGATATAAATGGAGATGAAATTGCAGAGAAGCCTTACACATTAGATGAAAACAACCACAACAATTAGTCACTAATCCAACAAACAGTATTCCAGAAGTTTCTTCATGATATTTTACCACAATTTTTTAGTTCAGCTTTAGTTATCATCGGGTTAAGAAGTAAATCTGGAAAAACATCTCAAATTATACCGTTTTTTGAAAAGTTATTCTGTTCTAGCAAATAGAACACTATGTTCTAAAGCATGGCATTAAGTTTGTTATTTTAGCATTTGTTATGTGGTGAAAAACAATGAACCAAAAACGAAATAAAAAATATCTGTGGATTGCTGTTTTTGCAGCCGTTTTAGTTTGCTGCAGTAGCATTGCTTGGGTCTTGGCAGGCTCAAATCAAAATGAAAATATTGTACCAAATGAAACAAACGATTCTCTAAATTCAGAAATTTCTTCGCCTGAACAAATTAGGGATGAGATTATACAATACATCCAAGATAACCACCCAGATGTAACAGTTTTGATAAACAATTTTGAATGGACTGGTGGACTTGTAGAAACAGGTCTTCTAGGTGCTGGACTCTATAACTATCAAAGTGAAGGCTGGACTGTTGAAATCTCGTACCCAATAGTTGCTAACCCAACATTTGATGTTAAAGTTGAATATTCTGTACCCTCTGGAATGATCTCGATTCCTTATTCATTGAACTGGGAAGGCACATGGGAAAACGGCACAATAACAGAAACAAACTATTTTTTTGCCCAATAAATGGGCATATTCCCTTTTTTCTTTATTAACTCAAAACTAGGTTTGTCAAGAAAGAAATGGGTTTACTGAGACTCTAGCACAGGCTATTGAGGATAAAAAATGAAAAAAATTTGCTACTATCACTTTGGTTATTTTTTCATTTTTTGTGTTTGAGCCTTTTCAGCCCCATTTCTCCCATACTTTTACTCCCAAAAAAGAAAAAGGGAGGGAAAATTGGTTATTTTCGCCTTCTTAGCACAAAGAACACTGCTACGCTGATGAGTGCAATAACTGCAACTGCTATGACGATTGCCATTTCAGTGGTGATCAACGGTGCTTCTGGTTGGGTTGGTTCAATAGGCACTTCGGGGGTTTCTGGTTCTTCAGGTTCAATAGGTGCTGCAGGTGTAGGTGCGGGGTCTACTACAATAGCAGTTTGTGTGTTTGAACCGTAGTATCCTGCAGTTCCTTCAAAGGTTGCAAATATGGTGTATATGCCTTCAAGTTCTGGTCTGAACGAGAAGCTGTAGTATCCGTTGCTGTCTGTTGTGGTTCGACCAATGTCCATTGTATTTCCTTCAGGAGTAACTGCCCAGAAGATTACTGTAACTCCATTTGTGTTTGAGGGGCGAGCCATGTGTTTGTAGACGTATAGCATCCATTCGCTCATGGATTCATCTGCTACTGCTGGAACTCCATTGGGGAACCTTGTTGTTAACTCAATGTCATTAGTTCCTGGTGATATGTCGGTGATCATGCCTTCTAGTATTACGCTGCTTCCTACTGTTGCACCTTTGGGTGAAGCAGTAAGTGTAGTTTTACTTGCACCCTTGCCGATGGCATAGATACGTTGGTCATATGAATCCATTGTTGCAATTATGCTGTCGCCTATTACGGCTTTACCACCCCAATCTGTTTGACGGAATAACCCATCTGCTCTCCAGATTACTGAACCATCATCAAGATCAAGGCATATGAATGGAGCACCCCGCGGTTTAGGATCAACTGGAGAGTGCTCACTGTGACCAAGGTAAATTTTTCCATCAGTTATGAACACAGGCTGTACTGGCCAAGAATTGCCCCACAGAATTTCATTGAATGGATCGGATGCATCATAAGACCAGATTAAATTACCGGTGTTAGAATCGTATGCATTCACGACTCCAGCCATTCGAGCTGCTACAATAACTTTGCCTTCTGCTATGTTACTTATCATTCCATATATACCCAAATATGGCATCGATTCAGTAGGTCCCCAAAGTTCTTCACCAGTATTTATATCGAATGCCCAAACTTGCCTTGTTTCTTTTGCCTGTAATGTGAAAATTCCTTCTTCGCTACTAGAAGCACCATACGATATGCCCAAGTCACCTTGTGGGGGAACCCATGTGTTTTGCCACACCAAATCTCCATCTTCTAAACTAAGACACCATTGATTAACAGGATCGTCTCCAATACCACCCCATCCAGAAACATCGTTTCCAACAGCTTTATCTTGAGTTATGAATCGTATTGCTCCAGGCAAACCAGTTGGAATTGTAACATTGTATTCATAGCCTCTGTTCCCATCCCATGTTTGACCATATGGTCTGAAACTTCCGGTATCAAAACCTACGCCATCACCGAAGATTACGCGGGTTGAGTTCCATTTTGCCAACCAACCGGCTGCAGTATTGATGTTATAAATTATGATTTCACCGTTGTCCCCTCGGATAGTTGTACTAGCTCCAAACATTATACTTCCAGCTGGGACGTTTTCCATTGAGTATTGCCAGATTCCTGTTAGAGGATCAAAAGCATGCCAAATATTTTTAGAGGTAAATGTGGCAAAATCAAAAATTGATTCTGTTGCCCATAGAAAATCAAAAACTGCGTGATAGTTAAAGGAGTCAAAATAAAATGTTTGACCAAAAGCAAGTCTATGAACCGATCCATCAGGAGCAGTTAATGGTTTTTCCCATAATACTTCACCTGTGTGTAGATTAGTCGCAACAACTATCTGAGATTCAGGACCTCCGGCTAATCCAGAGTGATATTTGTTATAGAACAGTATACCACCAATAACTACAGAGCCAACGAATTTTCCTTCGTACGCGTCACCACAATCGAAAGCGTGAAATCCAGTTGCTCCACCGGCGACACCACCAAGTTCTAACCAATCAGTCCATAATATGTGGGCTGTTTCAGGAGCATAATCGTTGTAAGGTGCATAACTGTTTGCTGGACGATCAACCCAGTTGCCAGCAATACTGTACCATTCTCGATTTTGTCCATCTATTGGTCGGCTCCAGTATTCATTTGGAAATGGTGAAGGAGTGTAGTATTCTTTTGGATCTTGATTTACAACAAGTTCTAGTTCTTCACTGTCATCAGCTTCATACAGTATAGTACCAACGAATTCGGGGTCAAACACTGGGGGTGAAGTCCACGTGTAAGTTTGTGCAGGGAAATGTGTTTGGAGGGTATATGTTCCAATCATTGTGGGTACGAATATTGTTCCGGTTCCACCTGTAGAGTCTGTTCTGAATGGACCAAGAGTTTCTTCGTTTCCGTTAGGGTCAGTAACGGTAACTGTTAGACCTTCCCATCCATCACTTACTACATTTAGATAGTCCGTGATTCCTACGTGCAGCAATACTTCTTGATTTACACCTACGGGGTTTGGTGTAGCACCAATGTATGCATATGCTGTTTTACTGTAATCGTATTCTTGTCCGCTGACTGTTGGCAAAATAACAATTATAGTTGAAATTGTCAACATCAGAGCCAAAACGATTGCAAAAATTTTTCTATTATAATCTAGTTTTTTCATTTTTTTCCCTTCATAATAAATATTGGTATTCAATCGAAATGTATATAATATTTGTCATGAAAATAAGCCTAGAAAAAAACTAAAAAAGAAAAAATATTAAATAATGTAGTAACATGTGCACATCACCGTAGTTCTTAACATTCCCCTGAAATTGACAGTAGAGCAGAAATTGTTGAATTCATATATAAAAATGGATTACATCAACACATAGTAGACAAAAGAACAAGTTTTGGGAACAGAGGAAAAAAGGTAAAAAATAAGCAGTTCATTCAGATTTTTATTTTTTGTAATGCATCGATGATGGAAACACCCTTTAAGTGTTAACATTTTATTGTTAGTTAATAGTGTTTCTTGAAAACACACTAGCAGTTGATTTGTTATGGTTAAGAGGGTGGAAACTCGGTCTGATAACGCTCGTCATGTTATTTTGAAGTATGAAAATTCGTTGTATTATGTTGACCAAGTGAATGTTGAATTTTCTGAATCAAACCAGAAGTATAATGCGATTTTTCGGGCAAAACAAGTTGATGGCGGTCAGATGGTTGATTTGGATTTTGACATTTCACAAAAAATGTACGAAGTATTATTAGAATACACCAGATTGGATAATTCTGATCTTTTGCTTGTGTTACAGATTGAAAATAATGAGTTTACGTGGTCCTTTGTGAGCGAGAGTTGGCTCAAGCAACAAAGTGAAACAAAAAAGCTCAGATATATTGTGTAGTTTTTGCCTTTTTTGTTAAACTTGATTGTTGTTAGGGTTTTTTGGTATTGTTCAGTAATAGGTCATAGTAATCGAATATATTAAGACATAATATTTTTATTGGTTTTTCACTATTACTCGTTCTCGGGTGGGAACGTAATGAGAATCTTAACACTAAAAACCACAACCAAACCAAGAGGTTATGGAGGATTTTAACCATGGCAGGAGTTCTAATAGCAGACGATGCTTCATTCATGAGAAACGTGCTTAAACGAATTGTCATGCAATCAGGACACGACGTAATCGCAGAAGCAGGTTCAGGAGACGAAGCAATACTACTATACAGACAACACAAACCAGACCTAGTTCTAATGGACATAGTAATGCCAGCAGGGGAAATGACCAAAGATGGAATTGAAGCCCTAAAAAAAATAATGGAAGAAGACCCCGCAGCAAAATGTGTAATGTGCAGCAGCATGGGTCAACAAAGCCTCATCGTTGAAGCTTTGAAGTCTGGAGCCAAGGACTTCGTAACCAAACCTTTCAAACCCCAGAAAGTTCTAGAAGTTTTGTCCAAATACTGCTGAGGACATCCCCGTGTGGACCCGACTTCTCCAACTGCTATTAACAAATAATCCATTAAACACACACCTAACCAAAATACCAAACAGGTTTGATTCAACATGCACAACTAAACCAATTTTTTCATCTTTAATGTCATCAACTACAACCACTCAAAGTCCAAAAATGGGACATCTAGAAGAAGTCAGGGTAGACATGGCAGAAATGAAAATTGAACGAAGACCAGTTTCTCTGGTAACAAATGTTGGCTCATGCGTCGCGATATGCATCCATGACCCAATAAACAAGTGCGGCGGAATGGCTCATATAATGCTACCAAGTTCTAGCATATGCCGTAAAGACGTTTTGCATTCAAAATACGCTGACACAGCAGTTCCAGCATTAACAAAAGCACTAAAGCAATCAGGAAAATGCAGCTTCGCCTTATCGGCCAAAATTGCAGGCGGCGCTAACATGTTTCCTAACTTGAATTCTAATACAATGAATATTGGAACAAAAAATGTGGAAGCAGTGAAACAGGCGCTAGCAGAACATGGGATTAAACTGTTGGCAGAAGACGTTACAGGAATAGTTGGCCGAAAAGTTACATTCAATGTTGTTACCGGAGAAGTTTACGTGCGAAACGGAAATGGAGATGCTACAAAAATATGATAGAAAAAGCAATGCAAAAAAGCAATGACCTAGATCTTGAAATCTTTCTAGAATTAGGAAGCATAGGTGCAGGTAACGCAGCTACATCGTTATCTGAAATTTTTCAGGAACAAATATCCATAGAAGTTCCAAAAATTCACGCTGTGCCAAATGAACGGGTTCAAGACTTTTACGAACAACAGGGTGTTGAATCAACTGGAATTTACATGCAACTACGAGGAGACGCCGACTGCGATGTCTTGCTGATTTTCGAAAACAAAGAAGCAAAAAAAATAGCATCAATGATGACAATGATGCCCATTGAAGAGTTAGACCCAGAAATGGAAACTTCTGCAATAGAAGAGCTCGGAAACATTGTAATCGGTTCGTTCTTAGCGGCATTGTCTGATTTTACAAGTGTAAATTTGGTACCTTACCCACCTGAACGAACAACAGATTCCTTTGAAAGAATATTTGAAAAGTTCACAGGAAAACAGTTAGTCAACTCTGATGTGGCAATAATCTTTGACACACATTTCAAACGTTCTGACGGAAACATAAGTGGCGTCCTAATGATGTTCCCAAGTGAAGAAATGCACAAAGCGTTAACAGATAAAGCAAAGGATTGGGTTTAAAATTGCAAACATTTAAACAAAATAACAGTCAAAATCTGGAATCTTTTGACCCAGAAAATCAACTTAACTGTGACATACTTTTAGAATTAGGAAACATAGGTTCAGGAAACGCAACCACAGCCCTTGCAGACATCCTCAACGAAAGAATAGTAGTAGAAGTCCCCCGATTGCATGTTTCACCTCCACATTTGGTTCCAAGGCTGTTTGGAAGCCGTGATAACATGATGACGGTCATTTACATGCAACTACGAGGAGAAGCAGACTGCGACATTTTATTGGTATTAGAAATGGAAGAGGCAAAAAGAATCGCAGCCATGATGGCAATGACCACACCAGAAGAACTTGACGAAGACACAGAAAACTCTGCAGTAGCAGAATTGGGAAACATCATGATTGGCGGATTTCTCAGTGCAATTGCAGACTTTACTGGAGTGGAAATGGTTCCAAGACCACCCAGCCTGGTCAGAGGACCTTTTGAGTGTGTTCTAGATAGCTTTCTTGTAAAACAGGCCTTACTTACAGAGGCCGCATTAGTGTTTGACGCTTGTTTCAGACGAAGCACCAGCGAAGTCGGAGGAAGCTTAGTAGTTTTCCCAAGTGTAGAACTCCAAGAATTACTTGTAACACAGAGCCAAGAATGGCTATAGTAAAACCAACTATATTCTATCCAAGATTGACACATTGCGGTTTTTTGTTTACACAAATGAGTTATTGGCGTTCACCTTTGATTGCAGAAAATTGTTGTTTGAATAATTGTTGGGGTTATTGAAAATATTAACTAAGAGTTCATAACTCCTATCTAGAAGCTGAAGTTGTTTGATAAGGTGTGTGGGTGGAAACTAAGTGAATCAAACATGTTCAACTGTAGACGTAGGCACTGAAATTGATTTTCAAATGCTCAAAGAGGTAATGAATCAAGGTACGGGAATTAATTTTGATTACTACCGTGAGTCTTACTTGAAAAGGCGATTAAAAGTAAGATTAACCCTAACAAAAACTCACACTTACTCCAAGTACATGCAATTTCTTAAAACAAATCCAGCAGAATTTAAGCGATTAATCGACGATGTCACAGTAAACTACACCAAATTCTTCAGGGACACAGACGTCTACGATTTTTTGAAAGACACACTTCTTCCTAAACTCATATTCTCATCCAAACCATGGATTAGAATTTGGAGCGCAGGATGCGCAACAGGTGAAGAGCCATATTCTCTGGCCATGCTAATTCATGAAGTTTCAAAAATTCCACCAAAAGAACGACGAGTTACAATATACGCTTCAGACATCGATGAAACAGTTCTGGACAAGTCAGCTCGTGGAGAATACGATAAACGAGCAACAGAAAGCATCAACAAAAAGTTGCTTGAAAAATATTTTGACTTTGAAGACAACATATACAAGGTTAAACCCTTTATAAAAGAGATTATTCATTTCGAAAAACAAGATTTAATGGCTCCACCGGTGCGCCGGAACCTGGATTTAATTTTATGCCGAAATGTCATGATCTACTTTTCCAGAGAAATTCAACAAATAATTTACGGACATTTCTATAACTCCCTGCGACCAGAGGGCTACTTGATATCAGGCAAGACAGAATTTATCGCTGGAGAAGCCAGCCAAAAATTTGTTGACGTTAACTCAAAATGCCGAATTTACCAAAAAGGTTGATAACTGCGTGGTAGGTGTTAGAAAAATGGGGATAAGCTCATAGTTATCCTTGGCAAAAAAATTAATTTTGAACTCAAGAAAATAATCCCAAACCATGGTGAAACTGCAATCCACAAACAAATAGCAGCTGAACAGGTTACTAATGCGTGAACATTTCAGCCCTTAACGGAGTTGTGCTTTCCGTATAATTTTTGACTTATAAATTTTTGATATGGTGAATTACTATTACGGCATCATATGGAGAACAATAGGAAATAATGGAAACGGGTTCAACATTAAAAATGTGAGTTTAGTTTTTTGAAAACGTGATTCATTATTGTGTGTCTGACTTGTGTATGCACACAATGTAATAGTTTTTTGAATCTACATTTTTTTTATTGGGGAATTCGGAGGAAAACAAATTGGCGAAAACAACACAATTAGATGAAACATCTAACACTTATACTCAGTATCTTGAAGGCGTTCAGGGGGCAGTTGTAGCAATAAACAAAGATTTTGATGTTACATACATCAACGAGTTCGGCGCGAAAATGCTGAAGTCAAACCCGGACAAACTTGTTGGAAAAAAATGTTATGACCTTTTCAAAACTAAAGACTGCAAAACACCCAAATGTGTTTGTGCGATTGCAATGAAGAAAAAGAAACAAGCAACTGCTCAAACAAGAAACAGCGAAATGCGGATTTGGAACACAGGCTCACCACTTTGTGATGACAAAGGTAAAGTTATTGGTGCAGTAGAATACTTGGTCGATATAACTTCCCTCAAAAAGGAAGTCGAATTAGCTGAAAAACAAGCACAATATCTACAAGGAGCTCAAGCATCCATTGTCGCAATAAACAAAGATTTTGAAGTTACATTCCTCAATGAATATGCAGCAAGCTTGTTGGGATCAACTCCTGACAAGTTCATTGGAAAGAAATGTTACAATCTTTACAAAACAGAAGATTGCAAAACACCGAAATGTGCATGTGCTATTGCAATGAAAAACAAAAAGCCAGAAACATCTGAGACTATTTCAGATGGTAAATGGCACATTCGTTACACGGGTTCACCACTTTTTGATAATACAGGAAAAGTGATTGGTGCAATTGAGTCAGTCGTTGATATTACTGAAATTAAACAGATGCTAGAAAACACTCAAAGTTTGGTTCAAGTTAGCACTTCTGTGTCTGATAACATTGCTGGTCTTTCAACAGAGATACTCTCAACAGCAGAAAACATCGGTGCAATGGGTGCACAATCAGCACAAGCATCTGAAAGATTAAGCAACACAATGGAACAGGTAATGGCTGCCTCGCAAAATGTTTCGGATGGTGCCCAAAGCCTTTCTAAACTTGCTCAAGAAACACAAAAGAACGTCCAAGTTTTGATGCAAAAAATGACCAACGTTAGCACAAATACTGAAGAAGTAAACAAAATTGTAGACACATCTAACAAAGTAGCACAAGAAGCCAGTGAAAACGGAAAAGAAGCCCTAAAATCATTAAACGCAATCAAAGCAGCATCAAGCGATGTTGGAATAACTATCAGTGAAGTAAACGCTTCAGTCAAAAACGTTGCTGGATTAGCAGACGATATATCCCAAATTGCAGGACAAATTAACATGTTAGCCTTGAATGCTGCAATCGAAGCAGCTCGAGCAGGCGAGGCAGGACGAGGATTCGCAGTCGTAGCCGATGCAGTAAAACAACTCGCCGGACAAGCAGGAACTGCAGCAAAAACATCTGTTGAATCTATTGATACAATTACCAAAGCCGGAGAACGTGCAGGAACTATGTCAAAAAGCGCAGATCAAGCAGCCGTAGAAGGTGACATGAATGTTAACGATGCAGTTACTGGTTCCCAAAAAGTAGCGGAATCCATGCAACAAATTCTGGGAGTAACCAAGAACCTACAAGCAGCAGTCCAAGAATCTGTGAGATACCTTGAAGACGTAGGTGGAGTTGTTGAGCAGGTAGCAAGTTTCTCTGAAGAATCTGCATCTGCATCTGAACAAACTGCAGCCAGCATTGAAGAACAAACCGCAGCAACCGAAGAAGTAGCAGTAGCAGCAACCAAAGTTCAGGAAGAAGTAACCAGAATCATGGAACTTGCTAAAAAGATTGAATCTGAAGTCAAGATGTTCAAAGACATGTGGCAGTAGGGGCATCAAGCATGGCAGTAACTAATGGAATACAAATCGTCAACTTTACGGTTGGAGACGTAAACTACGGCGCACCCGTGGAGCAAGTCAGGGAAGTTCGAGATGTGCAAGCTGTAACTCCGGTTCCCGGAGCCCCCAGCTACGTTGAAGGCGTAACTAACCTTCGAGGACAAATCATAACAGTAATGGACCTTCGCAAACGCTTGAACCTAGAAGGCAAAGAAAGTAGCGGTGAAAAAATTATTGTCATCGAGATGGGAAAAACTGCAGTGGGCATTGTAGTTGATTCTGTAACAGAGGTTTCAACAATCGCTGAAGCAGACATTGAAAGGGGCATTCAGGTAACAAAAAAACTGGAAGAATATGTGGTTGGCGTTGGAAAACAAAAAGAAAAACTGGTAGTCATTCTGGATTTGGCCAAAATAATCAGTGACAGCAAAGAAGAAGCGGATGAGCAAGAAACTTCCGCGCGCAATAAGGAACCTGCAGCAAAAATCGTTCCAATTGCTTAACTAAATAACAAACGTGATTAGCCAATAATTGAACAAAAATTTTTGTTCCTTTCCCCTTTTTAGGCATAACTCAAATTTGATGGTGATTTTGTGGGGAATACATTTTGAAAGTTTTAGTCGTTGATGACTCTGCGTTTATGCGAAAGGTTATCACTAAAATTGTTGACTCAGACCCTGATTTAACTGTTGTTGGATCTGCTTTTGATGGACTTAATGCCTTAAAAAAAATCAAAGAATTGGACCCCGACGTAATCACGTTAGACGTTAACATGCCGCGGATGGACGGTTTAACTACATTAAAAGAGATAATGAAAACAAATCCCAAGCCAGTGGTAATGGTTAGTGCAACCACCAAAGAAGGGGCAGAAACAACTTTCAAAGCACTTAGGCTAGGAGCTGTAGATTATATCCAAAAACCTTCAGGACAAATCTCGTTGGATATAGAAAAAGTAAGAAATGAACTTGTAGAAAAAATCAAAACTGCTGCAGAAGCAAACCTTGTTACTCATGAACACGAAACTTATTCACCAATTAAAATTAAACAAGAAATCGCAGAAAAAATCATTACTATTGGGGCTTCAACTGGAGGACCTCCCGCAGTAGAAGAAGTTTTGGTTCATCTACCAGAAAACAGTCCCCCTATACTGATTGTTCAGCACATGCCAAAGGGTTTCACTAAGTTGTTTGCAGAAAGGTTAGACAAGCTTTGCAGTTTCCAAGTAAAAGAGGCAGAAAAAGGAGATAAAATTGAACACGGACTAACCCTTATTGCCCCTGCAGGTCAACACATGACAGTTTCAGGCAACGGAAGGATAAAACTAGACAAAGGACCCAACATCCATGGAGTCCGGCCAGCAGTTGACCCCATGATGAAAACAGCAGCCCGAGTTTTTCAAGACCAAGTGATCGGAGTAATCCTAACCGGAATGGGACGGGACGGCTCTTGGGGCATGAAAGCCATCAAAGAAAAGGGCGGAAAAACAATAGCCCAAAACAAAAAGACATGCACTGTATATGGCATGCCCAAAATAGCCATAGAAGAAGGAAATGTTGACAAAATCCTTCCAATAACTAAAATCCCACAACAAATTATAAAATGGTGCTAAAGTTCCCTTTAAAAAACCAGCAACCCAAGCACGATTAAACCAAAATAGTTAGATGATTTAGCATATTAGTGTTTTAACATTAGTTCTATATTGAAAAGTTTTTTTCTAAAAAACTAAGGAATAATAAAAATTGTTCCGAATTATGTGACCAAAAAAGGGATTTTTTGGTTGACCTATGTTTTGGAGGTTGAAGTTTACTGCTATAGTATGCTAGGTATTAGGGATTGTAGTCCTAATAGCGCTGAAATGATTACGGATCCGATTGCTGTTCCGGCAAGAACCATTATGTTTTGTGGAGTGAGGGGTAGAAATGAGTTAGATGGTGTTTCTTGTTCTTTGGCTATGATTTCGTATTCTATGATTTGTTCAGTAGTAGCGTTTACTTGAACAGTTGCAATTTTTTTGCTTAATGCTACTTCTACAACATAGATTTCCTCTTCCTCTTCCAGGGAGGCTTTAACTGGCTTGAGCATCTGCTTGTTTCCTAATCGTTTCAAAAAATCAGTAGCAATTGTGGTTACTTGTTCAGCGTTAAGAAGTTTAGTTTCCTCTTCTTCCTCTTCGGCTTCTGCCTCGTCGTAAGTTTCTTCTGGTGCAGACATAATGCTCCTATGCTCCAATCAAATATTCGATAAAAAAGACATAAAAAAAAGCGTGTGTAACATATTGAACTGACATAAAAAATGCAAAAGTATATGTTAAAAGGCATATTATCAGTTAAATCCAGTAATTGAATAAATCAATATTTTAGGTAGTTAGCCCATATTCATAACCATTTTTACTCTCAATTACTAACTTGCTATCAGAAATTGAGGTAACTCAACAAAAAACAGTGAGGAATAGTCGTGGGTGGGTGGTCGACTAAAGGATTGTTTTTATTCACAATCATACTAGTTTGGACAGTGACAAGTATCATTACAATACCTTGCACTGTGTGTGCAGCACCCAATGTTCCTTATCCATTGGGTAAATGGGATTACATTAGTAAACCTGTTCTTCCTGTTTATATCAATGCATCCGAGATTGAAATTGGAGAATACAAAACTTTTGTGTATCCCCTAGAAGAGGGAAAAATGTACCGAGTTTACTGCTATGGTGAGTGGATAGACTACGCCCCAGAAACCAACAAAACAGACTACGACCTTTTCGTTTATAATCCTTCAGGAAAATTAGAGTCTTACCACACTGAAGCTGCGGGATTGCCTGAACACTTGGGAACGACAGTTGATCACCCATTTTTTATTCCAGAAAAAACGGGAGATTACAGTTTCCAAATTAAAAACGACGCCAGAGAAAGCAACGGTGCCCAAGCAGCCACTTTGATGATAATTGAACACATTAAAACAGACCAATGGTACGAGCTGGACATGGAAGGAAAAGTAAACGACAATCCCGTTCTAAAAACTTCGTGGGGATACGAATTCACCACAAACGCTAGCCAAATAGAGGTTATTGTTCAAGTTCCCGACAGTCTGGACATGTACGAAGCCCGATTGTATATTATGGCAAACCCATCTGCAGGAGCAGGCACAGTTCTAAACGGTTTACCATTACCAATAGAACAGGGACTATATGGAAAACTTTCAGGAATTTATGGCGGATACAACGTTAACAGCAAAGGAGTAAGAATCAAAGACGCTATGGCAAGCTGCGAATATCCAGGACAAGACATGCTAATCAACTTCACAGCCCCAAGTCAAGGAGACATATTATATCACCTTGCACTAATAGCTGAACATGGAAACGGCAAAATCAAATTCATGGTTAAAACAGATTTTGACCAACCAGAACTAACAATAATTGACAATGTGGAAAAAGCAGAACCCAACATAGGAACAGACATAAACGTGCTCATAGAAGAACAATTCAACTTAGAATCTGTAACAATGAATTACACAAAAGATAACGGGGAAAAATACTCGAGCATCGAGATGGAAACAGAACAAAACCAAATATTCACTGCAACAATTCCAGGACAACCTGCGGGAACCTTAATCGAATACACGGTTGAGGCAAAAGACGTAGGCGGGAACATTGGACAAATCAGTGGCAGTTACTGGGTGAAAAATTCTGAAAACATAACTTTGGATGTTTCAAGCAAAGTTGTGGAATATGGAAACTCAATCACAGTAATAGGTTCAACCCGAGCTGGAAAAGGAAACGTTACATTATACTATCAACTGGAAAGTGACTTTTTAGCAACCACAATATCCAACAAGACAACAGAAGATACAACACAAAATGAAACTTCAACTGATACAGTAATATCCAGAATAGCAACTACAGACGCTTCAGGCAGTTTTTCTGACGTGCCACCGTTAAAAAAAGGTGGAGATTGGCTAGTTTGGGCAACTTGGAATGGAAGCGAAACATACTTTGGAACAACCAGTGAACAAGAAAGTTTTACAATACTGAAAAATTACATAGCGGTATCATGTAACGTAACTTCAAAAACTGTTGAGATTGGAGAGAACATAACAATAACGGGAGTGACAATCCCAAGAGCAGCCAATTTATCGGTTAACTTGGTGTTTATCGACCAGAACACAACCACCACAAAACGTGTAATCACCGATGAAAACGGAACATATACAGCAAAATGGGAACCCACAGCCATGGGAATTTGGCAAGTTCACGCAAACTTAGCAGAAAACGATACATTAAGCCAGGCATACAGCAACGTAACCACTTTCACGGTAACAGACACATTCCTAAACCAGTACTTCATTTACATAATTGGTGGTGGGGGTGGTGCTGCAGCAGTTTCTGCAATAGTTTTCATTAGAAAACGCCGTGAAGACTACGACGACTAAAATTATTGTTAGAAAAGGAAAAGGGGGAACACACGCAAAAAAAGGTGAATTGTCGTGTGGGTGGGAACGCAGATTCAACCTTGAAATATGTTGCGTGTGTTCTATTCAGGTTCTGACTCTAAGCAATAAAACAATTTTGGTACAAGAATATTGATTTCAACTAAACTTTGAACAAACAAAACCTAAACGGACAAATCACAGAAGAGTTAAAAGTAGTCTCGAACAGAGTTTGACAAGAGATTGATAGGCTTTTATTAATAATGGAGCCTTGAAGGTCTACTGTGGAGGAGAAAACATGAAAGAACAGCACCTGTCAAAAAAAGACGTTGAACATGTAGCATGGCTGTCCCATATAGAGCTCTCGGAAGAAGAAAAAGAGTTGTTTACGGAACAGTTCAATGACATTCTTGAATATTTTAAAAAAATTGACGAAGTAGACACCGAAAATGTAGAACCAACCTATCATGTTTTAGACCTCAAGAACATCACTCGAAAAGACGAAATAGTTCCTTCATTGTCCACAGAAGAAGCATTAAAAACGGCCCCCAAAAAAGAGAAAAAATTCTTCAAAGCCCCCAGAATAGTATAGGAGCCAAATACATGTCAGACTTGCACAAATTAACAGCCCAACAGACCATACAAAAAATAAAAAGCAAAGAAGCATCCGCACAAGAATGTTTGGAAGCAGTCTTTGAACAAATCCACAAAGTTGAAGATAAAATTAACGCGTTTGTAACACTTGTTGAAGACCAAGCCTTAAACAGAGCCAAAGAAATTGACAAAAAAATTTCTGAAGGAAAAAAAGTCGGAAAACTAGCAGGGGTATCAATCGCAATAAAAGATGCAATATGCACACAAGGGATTTTGACAACCTGCTCGTCTAAGATGCTTGAAAATTTTGTTCCCCCCTACAATGCCGAAGTTATTAATAGAATCAAACAACAAGACGGGATAATAATTGGAAAAACAAACATGGATGAATTCGCAATGGGCTCATCCACAGAAACCAGCTATTTTGGACCAACCTTTAACCCGTGGGATAACTCACGAGTTCCCGGAGGATCATCCGGAGGAAGTGCAGCATGCATCGCCACTGACGAAGCAGTCCTGTCATTAGGAACAGATACAGGAGGTTCGATTCGTTGCCCTGCAAGTTATTGTTCGGTTGTTGGATTAAAACCAACATATGGACTAGTTAGCCGTTACGGATTAATCGCATATGCCAACAGCCTAGAACAAATAGGACCCATGGCAAAGGACGTTTACGATTGTGCACTATTTTTAAGCGTAATTGCGGGTCATGACACGAAAGATGGCACATCAGTTAATCAACCCATAAAAGATTACACCCAATTCTTAAAAAACGGCGTTAAAGGACTTAAAATCGGAGTACCCAAAGAATTTTTTGGTGAAGGAACAAAACCTGATGTTAAAAAACAGGTTTGGAATGCAATTCACAAACTGGAAGAATTAGGTGCATCATACGAAGAAACTTCACTGCCCAGCTTGGAGCAGTCCCTTGCAGCTTACTATATTGTCGCAATGTCTGAAGCCAGCTCGAATTTGGCTCGGTTTGATGGGTTACGTTACGGTTATCGCATAGACAAAGATGAAGCAGACTGGGCAACAGTTTATTCCAAAAACAGGCGAACCGGATTTGGAGCTGAAGTAAGGCGACGAATAATCTTGGGCACTTATGCGCTTTCAGCGGGTTACTACAACAAGTATTACTTGAAAGCCCTTAAAGTTCGAACATTAATTCGTAAAAACTTTGAAGAAGCTTACAAAAAATTTGATGTTTTAATGGGTCCAACTATGCCGTTTCCTCCCTTTAAAATTGGCGAAAAAATTGAAGACCCCCTCCAACTTTACATGAGCGACGTAGACACGGTTTCAGCAAACCTAGCAGGATTACCTGCAATTTCTGTCCCTTGTGGATTTACTAAAGGGCTTCCAGTGGGATTACAGATTTTGGCGCCCCACCTTCGAGAAGACCTCACTCTACAGGTTGCTTACACCTTTGAACAAAACACAGAATTCAGCAAGCAAAAACCCAAGCTTTAATGAAAAGTTACGAAAGAACTATAGTCTGCATTTTTCATTAACTGGTAAGTGACCCCTAATGGATAAACCATATTTCCGTGAACTCTTTGAACCCCAACTTGAAAATCCAATTTTAGTAGAGGGACTCGCAGGTCTAGGCAATATTGGAATGATTGCCGCATGTCACCTTATAGAATGCACAGATGCTAAACCTTTCGCTGAAGTTTATGCACCATATTTTCCAGATTACGTGACAGTAAACAAGGAAGGAATCTGTCGTCCACCCCGTTACAGGTTTTACGTTGCAAAAACAGAAAAAAGCCATTTCATAATCTTAACTGGAGACGCCCAACCTTCAATGGAGGATGGACTAGCTCACTACGACATCAGTGATGAAATACTGAATTTTGCCGCAAAATATGGAACAAAACGCATAGTCACCTTAGGGGGAGTGGCAACGTCAAATGCAGCAGACCAAGTTTATATTGCTGCTACATCTGATTCTCTGGCTCAAAAACACCTTGATAAAGGAACCACAATATACAGCGAGGGAAAAATCGCAGGTGCAACTGGACTATTAATTGGGCTTGCAAAAAAACGGGGATGGAAAGGCATCTGCTTACTAGGAGCAACTTCAGGTTTTGGAACAGAACGAGCCGCTGCCCTTTCAATCTACAAAGTGTTACAAAACATACTTGAATCAGACACAAAAACCCTTGAAACAAAACCTGAACAAAAATCAGAAGGTTAAATCAGTTTAAACATTATTCATTTTTCAGGGTTGAAAGTTTTTCTTGAATCAGTTGGTTAGCTAACCCTGGGTCTGCTTTTCCTTTAGTTGCCCGCATCAATTGTCCAACAAGAAAGTTAACTGCACTCTGCTCCACAAGAGCATCTTGAACACATTTTGGATTTTCAGTAAACACTTTTTCCACAATTTCTTGAAGAATACTTGTTGATGAAATTTTCACTAAACCCTTTTCTTTGATAATTTCGGACGGCATTTTGCCAGTTATAACCATTTCAGGTAAAACGCGTTTGCAGATTTTGCCGCTTACTACATCTTCATCTATCAATTGAATCATTTCAACTAAATGTTCAGGAGTAATCTTGGAATCAGTAATCTCAATGTTGTTCTCGTTGAGATTACGCAAAAGGTCACCCATCATCCAATTGCTTATGTCTTTGGGTTTATCACAAAGTTTCACAGTTTCTTCAAAAAAGTCTGCTAACGTTTTATCACTAACCAAAACTTCCGCATCATACAAAGGCAACCCATAATTGTTAACAAACCGTTGAATCCTAGCCTCAGGAAGTTCAGGCATTTTTTGTTTAACATTTTCAACCAAATCTTTAGAGATAACAATTGGAACAAGGTCAGGCTCAGGAAAATATCTGTAATCATGTTCTTTTTCTTTCATACGCAACGAAATGGTCACTCTGCGTGTTTCATCCCAGTGCCTTGTTTCAAGCTGTATAGATTGCCCCCGTTTAACCAAGTTCTTTTGGCGCATAATCTCGAAACGTAACGCTCGTTCAACTTCTTTGAAAGAAGAGATGTTTTTTACTTCAACTCGGGTTCCACCAATCAACGAAATGTTAGCATCACAACGTAATGAACCTTCCAGTTTTCCTGAAAATATACCTAGGTGTTCAAGAATTGAACGAAGTTTTTGAAGGAACAATCGTGCTTCTTTTGGAGAACCAAGATCAGGTTCAGTAACAATCTCCAGAAGGGCAATTCCTGCACGGTTATAATCAACCAAAGTATACGGCGACGTATCGATTGCACCTTGATGAACAAGCCTGCCGGGATCTTCTTCTAAATGAACCCTTCCAATCCGAATTTTTTTTCGTTTCTGATTAACTTCTACTTCAAGATGTCCATCTACAGCAAGGGGAACTCCACCTGCTTGGTCGTATTGTGAAATCTGGAAGTTTTTGGGCATGTCAGGGTAGTAGTAGTTTTTTCTGAAAAAGAACATCTGTTCAGAAATTTTGCATTTCAGAGCCAATGCAGCCATTACCGCGTATTCTACTGCGTTTTCATTAAGAACTGGAAGAGACCCAGGCATTCCAAGGCAAACTGGACAAACTAGGGAGTTTGGGTCTTTTCCTTTATAGTCGGAGGCACAGCCACAGAACAGTTTAGTATTAAGGCTGGTTAATTGCACATGAACTTCTAAGCCAATGCGTACTTCAGGTTGTTTTTCGGTGGACATCTCTGTTACGTTAATTTTGTCTGTGTAATTTAGATGTTTTGCATTGTAGATTGTTTGGGCAGGGTGCGAAATAGTTAAATTTACAGGCATCCACCCTCCACCTATGCCTAAAGTATGCCTCGTCACGCACTTTTTTTCACCTCACGTGGGAGGTATCGAAAAGGTAGCATATGAACAAAGCAAACGATTAATAGAATCAGGTTATGAATTTGATGTTTTAACCAGTAAAACAAAAGATCAAACAAGGCACCCCATCAAAGGAATCAACGTTTTTGCATATCCCAGCTTGAAATTTACTGACCGGTTTGGCGTGCCATATCCAATTCTTTTTGTAAACGCTTACAAACTATTTGCTAAGAAGATAAGAAACTGTGATTTGGTTCATGCTCACGGTCACGTTTACATGTCTTCGTGCCTTGCAGGCGTGCTTGCAAAAAAATACAACAAACCCTTTATTGTAACCCAGCACAACACTTTCATTGATTACAAGTCATGGCTCAACACTGTAGAAAACCTCAATGACGTAATAATTGGTAAATCAGTTTTGAAACGCGCAGATAGAATACTCACGGTAAGTAAACAAACAATGAAGTATGTTCTTAGTCTAGGGGCAGACAAATCAAAGACTTCAGTAATTTATAACGGCGTAGACACAAACTGTTTTCAGTCCGCAAACAAAGACCAAAGCCGCGACAAACTAGGTTTACCCCAAAACCGAAAGATAATCTTCAGCGCTCGAAGATTAGTCTATAAAAATGGGCTTGACACGCTTATAGACTCCGCTTATTTGCTAGCAAAAAATCATCCAGAAGTATTGTTTGTAGTCGCAGGAAAAGGACCCAGCAGAAGCTTAATTGAAGAACGAATCAAAGAACTTGGAATAGAAAAAAACATCAAACTAGTTGGGTTTGTTCCTGATGAACTCTTACCTGTCTATTATGCAGCAGCTGATTTCTTTTTGTTACCCTCTTCATCTGGTGAAGGATTGCCTTTAGTTCTTATTGAAGCTATGTCCTGTGGATTGCCCGTAGTTGCGACAATAGTAGGTGGCACACCAGAAATAATTGAGCACATGAAAAACGGCATTCTGGTGCCACCTCAAAAACCCCAAGTAATGGCTAATACATTATCTAAATTGCTAGCAGAAAAAGAGATTATATCTGAAATTGGTAAACAAGCTAAACAGTATATTCATAGTAAGCTCAGCTGGAAACAAAACGTTCGCCAACTACTGGAAGTTTATCAAGAAGTCTACAATAAAAAATGAGCTTATTTTTTGGCAATATACCTGACCTGACCTGAATTTGCAAGTTGTCTAAATCGGTTGAGCTGTTCGATGTTTGTAAGAATTCTTTTATTAGGACAAAGCTAAATGTTAGTTTAATCCGAAAGAAACAATGCATATGAGATGAAAACAATTGATTTCAATTTTTTCAGGGGATGACAAATAATTGACGAATAACAATAATGACGAATTTATGGAAAAAAAAATCAAAAAAACTTCAAAAACAGAATCCTCTGCTTACAGTAATGAAGAAAAAACCGTAATCCTTACAATTGCAATTGCTGTGGTGATTATAGGTGCTCTCTTAGTGCAGTTAACACTTTTAACACCTATAAATGCAGAAAAATGTTCAGCGCTATACTACTTGGATTCTAATAAACAAACAGAAAACTTGCCCTCAACGATAATTTTGGGAGAAAACAGCACGTTCTCGTTATGGGTTGGTGTAGAAAACCAGAACAATGAACCCCTTGATTATCAAGTATTAATGAAAATTGATGATGGAAAGGGTGTATTAAATCAAAGTTCAGCCGAAGTCATAGAATATTTTGATCAAACTTTAGAAGATAACGACATTTGGGAATTTCCAGTAGAAATAACCATAGAAAAGTTGGGAACAAACAGGATCATCTTTGAATTGTTCATCTGGAATGCAACTGCAACAGAGTATCAATATAGCGGAATCTGGGTCAACCTGTCTGTTGAAGCAATCGAAGCATCAGCCTAGTTTGAACACTTGTTCAGTTTGTGACCCAGCATGAAGATTTATTTGGGGTAATGTTTTTTTGGAAAAGGTTAACTAATGAGTGCCTCATTAGTTTGCAGTCATATTATTGGGGTATGGCATTGAAAGAATTCAATGGACGAGAAGTAGTTGTTACTGGTGGTGCTGGTTTCATCGGTTCTAACTTGTGCAAAAAATTGGTAGAACTGGGCTCCAAAGTAACCGTAATTGATAACCTTTATTCTGGAAGCACAGAACGCATACAAGACCTCATGGAAAACGGTCTAAAATTTGTGCAAAAAGACATCCGCGAGAAAGAGGCAATACAAGAAGCGACAAAAAAATGTAAAACAATTTTTCATTTAGCAGCACAAACAAGCGTTCCTTTTTCCATGGTCAACCCCCAAGAAGACAGCGAGATTAACGTAATCGGAACTTTGAGTGTCCTTGAAGCTGCCAGAAAAGCAGGTGCCCGAGTGGTTTTTGCTTCTTCTTCTGCAGTTTACGGTAACCCCCAAGAAAAACCAACTCCCGAAACAGCAGAACCAAACCCTATCGCCTTTTATGGGTTAACAAAACTTCTAGGTGAACATTATTGTAGCTTCTATCATAAAACGTACGGACTGGAAACTGTTATGTTCCGTATCTTCAACGTTTATGGACCCAACTGCCAAGGCGTAATTTATGACTTTCTTAATAAACTAAAAAAGGATCCCCACAAGCTGGAAGTTCTGGGAACCGGTAGACAATCCAGAGACTTTGTGTATGTTGACGACTTGGTGAACGCTTTACTAAGGGCTGCGATTACTCCTGAAGCTTCAGGACATGCCTTTAACGTTGGAACAGGTTCCACAACTTCGGTAACAGACCTAGCTAATCTGATTGTAAAGATTCTTGGATTTGAAGACGTTGATATTTACTTCAAAGGCGGCAAAGCATGGGAAGGAGACATGGATATAACATTGGCTGACAATTCTAAAGCCAAAAAAATCCTGAAATGGACCCCTCAAGTGAGCATTGAAGAGGGACTGAAAAAAATAATAAGCTCAAAAAGATATTAGGGTCGATTTAAATGGCTTCGTTTAAAAATCGGCTTAAGGCCATTATTATGCTTCTTCGTCCGCCATACTGGTTAATGACGGGTGGTCTTTCAGTTTTAACAATCTTTACTTTGCAACGAGGGATCTTACCGGAAAACGAGTTAATAATACCGTTAGTCGTCCTGTCAGCAATATGCATTAGTTCAGGCGGTTTTGCCTTCAACGATTATGTAGACCAAGAGTCAGACGCTATAGTAAAAAAGAACCGACCAATACCATCCAAAAACTTGAAGCCGTGGGAAGCACTTTTAACAGCAATAATCTTGTTTGTTATCGGAATTGCTGCATCAGCAACAATAAATTGGCTATGTGTTGCCATCGCCATAACCGATACTGTTCTTTTAATTGCTTATTCCAAATACATCAAAAAACACATCGGATTCTTAGGAAGTTTTCTTATGGGCTTTCTCATAGGAACATCCTTTGTTTACGGTGAAGCTGCTTTATTCGGAACAATCACTATAACATCTTTATCGTTGACGTTCATGAGCATGGGAAGCATAGGTGGAAACGTACTAAGAGACGTACTAAGCCTAGAAGGAGACAAAAAAGCAGGATATGCAACCTTAGCAGCTAAACGGGGTACAAGTTTTGCAACCAAAGTGGGAGCAACTTTCTTCTTGCTCAACGTAGCGGGTTCACCCATTCCGTATCTGGTAGGTGCAGTTGGTTACGCGTATTTAATTCCAATCATTATTTGGGATGCAATTCTTGTTGTTTCGGGAGTTTCTTTGCTCAAAAACCAAGCTATAAACAATGTAAAGAAACATGAAAGATTTGCAACAAGAACAATGATACTCATACCTTTAGCATTGGTTTTAGGGGCTTTAACGTGACTGAGCAAAAAATTCTCAGGGAAACTTTCAGCGTTTGTCCAGTTTGTTATGAAAAAATAAAAGCTCAAGTTGTAGAAAAAGATGGCAAAATTCTAATAGAAAAAACTTGCAAAGAACACGGTAACTTCAGTGATACCTACTGGTCACGGGCAGACATTTATCACAAAGCTGAAGAATACAAAAGACCGTCATCAACACCCTTTAAGGACAACTGTCCCGAAGGCTGTGCAGTAAACAAATGCCCTAATCATGTTTCTGCAACAGTCATGGCAGTAATCGACGTAACTAATGAATGTGATTTAAGATGCCCCATATGTTTTGCAAATGCTTCCCAACCTCCTGACCTTTATAAGCCAAGTAAAGAAAAAATTCATGACATGCTCAAGTTTTTGAAAAAACAAGATCCCGCACCTTTAGCAGTAATGTTTGCGGGTGGAGAACCAACGGTCCGCGATGATATCGTGGAAATTGTGCAAATGGCTCATGACCTAAAATACATGATTCTTCTCGCCACAAACGGTGTTAGAATGTCCAACGACCCGGAATTGGTCAGAAAACTCAAGAAAGCAGGACTAAACATAGTTTACATGCAATTTGATGGACTTACAGATGCTCCTTATAAGAAACTAAGAAATGCCAAATTGTTGCCAAACAAGTTACGTCTTGTTGAACTCTGTAGAAAACATGACATCGAAATCATTCTGGTTCCTACAGTTCAAGGGAGCATAAATGACAACGAAGTCGGAGATATAGTCAAGTTCGCTGCCAAAAACGTAGACATCGTACGGGGTATTGTTTTTCAGCCCATGTCTTTCACGGGACGGACACATGAATTTGTTTCTAGACAGCAACGGATAGATAACTCATTACTTGCTCAAAAAATTGCCGAACAAACAAATGGATTAATCCAAGAAGATGATATGTTCCCTGTTTCAGTTATGGATCCTCCCCTAAAAATCATGAATACTTTCCTTTCAAAAATTTGGCCACCTTTTACGCCTACACCATATTGTGGGCTTTGGAACTGGATTTTAGTTTCCAGGCGCGGAAACCACATGTTTACGCCAATTAATCGGTTCCTGAATTTTGACGTGTTCATGTCTGATCTAAAAAACTTGAATTTATTAGTTAAAGAACAGAAAATCAGTAAACTGGGAATTTATTTGAGACTGTTCCTTGCTTCCTTCAAGTCGCTAGACTGGAGAAAAGTGCAACGAGAAGCAGGTTTGTTAAATGCGATAAAGACGCTGGTTCAAATACACACTAACCCCTCTTACGATTCCCTTGGTCCCATCCGGAGAAGACTCCTACTAATCGGAAGCATGGCTTTCATGGACCCCTACACGTTTGATGTAGAACGTGCCCATCATTGTGTTATTCATTATGCGACTCCTGACAACCGGATTATTCCTTTCTGTGTGTACAACATGTTCTACCGTCAACACGTCGAAAAACAGTTTTCCATACCACGAATCCCAGTTAAACAAAAATAATCCTTGTTTTTCTCTTTTTCTTGGATTGTTTTTCAGAAAATTGTGAACGCTGGTTACGCGACGTATCTAGTTTCAAGCATTTTGAGCATAGTGCTCAAGAATATGATGATAATGTTCAGGGGGCATAAGGGAACGAAAAGCTCGTTCAACAACTTCACTTAACGCAGGATGAATGTGCATGCTGTTCACTATGGGTTTTGCACTTTGAGTTTTGGTGTACATCACAGGAATGATTTCATGAATTAACACAGAAGCCTGAGGTCCTACTATATGTGCTCCAAGTACTTTCATGGTGCCTTGTTCCACGATAACTTTAACAAAGTAGTCTTTGGCGTTCATTGCTTCTCCTTTGGCGGTATCTTCGTATCGGTAAAAGCCAATTAGCACATTGGTCATGCCATACTGTTCTATAGCCGCTTTTTCTCCTAAACCAACTGAAGCAATCTCAGGGTCAGTGAAAACTGCGTGAGGAACCGCATGATAGTCTACTTTAGTTTTTTGTTTTAACAGGGCATTGTAATAAACAACTGATGCTTCATGGTTTGCAACATGTTTGAAAGGATATTGCCCATTTGCATCTCCAAGAGCCCAAACATTAGGTTGAGAAGTTTCTAAATACTCGTTAACAGTTATCCATCCATGGTCATCAGTTTTTATTCCACCCTTTTCGGGATGAAGAACATCCGATAATGATTTTCTTCCTGTAGCAATTAAAATCTCGTCTGCAGTGACTTCTAGTTTCTTTTTATTTTCCAAATTAATTGCGATGACACGTTTTTTGCCATCAGAAATCAAACTTGTTTCTTGAACCCTATAATTAGTATAGATTGTTACATGTTCCCCGAGCTTTTTTTGAGCAACAGCTGAAATTTCTGGTTCTTCAGAAGGAATAAACTGGGGCATATCTCCAATTATTGTCACCTGTGCCCCCATAGCAGAAAGGAAATGCCCGTATTCTGCAGCTATGTAGCCTGCCCCAACGATTACAACAGTTTTTGGCAAATCGTTGATGTTCAGAACAGTGTCACTGGTAAGATAAGCAGTTTTTTCAAGACCTTTAATTGGAGGTATTAACGGTTTTGAACCTGCACCTAGAATTATCATTTTTGCGGTTATTGTTTCTTCGCCAACTTTAAGGGTATAGGGTGCAGTAAACTGTGCAGCCTCAGGATAATAATCAACGAATTTGGATTGAACAAGTCCTTCCCGAATATTGTTTACGTCAATTTGGATTATGTTTCGCATGCGTTCCATTACTGCTTTGAAGTCAACGTTTTTTATTTCAGAATCAATCCCAAAATCTTTCGCTTTTTGAATAGTTCGCACTACTTCTGCGGGGTATAACAAAAGTTTAGACGGAATACATCCCCTTGTTAAACAGATACCTCCGGGAGTATCTTTTTCGATAACTGCAATTTTGGCTTTTGGGTTTTCTTGGATAAATGCTTCAACAATTGCCATTGCCGAACCTGAACCTACAGAAATTAAATCGTAATTTTTCATTACAAAACCCTTGATACACTAGTTAACAAAGGGAGAGTATAAAAAATATCCTAACTGAAACAATAAATTCAGTTAGTGGCTGTGTCCATGTCCTTCATTTTCTTCTTTAATGTGATGTGCAACATGAATTCCTAGAACTGTTGCCGATCCTGCAGCAACACCAAGAATTAATTGGGTAAGTATGGCATTTTGGTAAAACAAAGCAAAAACAGCAAGGGCATCAAAAACTAATGCTATCACAAGGTATTGGTAGCACCAGCCTTTCATGCTTGTTCCACCCATGGGGTCATTTATTCCAACACCAAAATACATCAAAACAAAAATTATGGCAAACCCAGCTACAAAGTAAATCAAGTTATCTATCAAGTTGTTTTCACCCAACGTTAGTTACTAACGAGACGGGTTTGCTGTGAAACCAATATAAACCTTCTGTAAACAGTTACATCTTCATAGTTTAAGAAAAAATTGTGCGTGTTTTGAACCAAACCGTGTTAGTAGAAGATTTTAAAAGTTCTAAAACGGTAAACAGGAAAACACTCTACAGTAAACACAAGTCACGGAGGATATTAAACAACGAAAATAATAACAGTTTTCAGAGGGTTATTCGCCTTTCTCACCGCCATCCCCGTGAAAATGGATGAAAGTTTTTTGGACATTTCTGCCCGTTACATGTTCTTGTTTCCAGTCATTGGAGCAGTTATCGGTCTAATTGTGGGCGTATACGGATACGTGGCAAACAAAGTAACGTTTTTCGTTTTGGGAATCATAAACAATTTGATTTTTTCTGGAGCTTATGAAATCTATTTTGATTTTGCTGCAAAGGGATTAGCAGGTATAGTAACCATGGCATTTCTTCTTGTTGTTATCGGGCTGCAACACACAGACGGACTGGTTGACGTCGGCAATGCTCTAGGAATCCGTAAAGCTTCTCTAAAAGAGAAAATGGACATCGCCCATGTGTGGACAGTAACCAGAACCGGAGCTTTTTTTGCCCTTGCTGTTTCGTTTTTAACTTTCTTGCTAATTTTCCTAACAAATAACAACACAATAATTCCTTCAATAATAGTAGCAGAAGTATGCGCAAAACTAGCTATGGTAACAACAGCATGGCAAGGCACATCTCCTCCAGAAAACCTTGAAGAAAAACGAGGAAAAGGCAGAAGTTTCATCGACTTTATTCGAAAAAACAACAAGTTATACACAATTGCATTAACTATATCTCTTGCTTTCAGCGTTCCCCTATTTGGTTTAACTGGCGTATTTGCCGTAGCCGCGGGAATACTTGTGGGGGCATTCATGATAGTTTTAGGAAAACGGGTTTTTGGAGGAGTAAACGGTGACATTTTCGGGGCAACTAACGAAGTCGCCCGAATGTGTGCATTGTTTGTGGTGGTGTTTTTGTAGTAATGCGAATTGCTGCAATTATTATGGCAGGGGGAAAAGGAACCCGTTTCAGTAGTAATATTGAAAAACCAATGGCAGAGTTTATGGAAAAGCCCCTCATACGAAGAGTCATCGATGCAACAAGACAAGCAAAAAAAATTTCTGAAATTTATGTTGCTGTAACTTCGATCAGCCCAAAAACAGCTCAAGAAGCAAAAAATGCAGGAGTAATAGTTTTAGAAACTAATGGAAAAGGATACCATGAAGACGTCCAGCAGGCAGTTCAAGTTGCAAATTTGCATTGCCCTGTTTTGATTCTTTCGTCTGATCTTCCGTTGATTAATGGAGAATTTTTGGATGAAATAATTACAAAATATGAAAGATCAGGTAAACCTGCATTAACGGTCATGATTCCCGAAGAGGCTTTTCAGAAATATGGGTTGTCGGCTGTTTCTCTTTACGAGCATCAAGGTAAAAAATTTGCTGTTTCGGGGATTAACATAATTGATGGACAACATATTTTGGAAGAACAAGAACAAGAAGTTGTTGCCAGCAGCAAACCTGAAGCTGTTTTCACTGTAAATTCAGTTAACGATTTGGAAGCCGTAAAAAAATATATCAAAAAACAAGAAACTGACAGTTAGTTTTTGTTTCCAATGGATTTTATTTGGTTGATTAGTTTCTGGTTTTCTTCGGGTTTTCTAACTGAAACCCTGAAAAATTTGTTGTTTAAACCATCAAAATCTTTACAGTCTCGGATTAGAAGCCCTTTTTTTGCAAGCTCTTCTTTGAGTTTTGTTGAAGTTAAACTAGTATCCATAATTTCTACCAGCAAAAAGTTAGTTTCCGAAGGATGAACCTTCAACCAAGAAATAGAACTGAACAGGTCTACCATTTCGGTTCTGCTTTTTGATATAAGATTTCTAGACTTTTTAATATATTCAGTATCTTTGATTGCTGCCGAAGTGGCAAACATGGCTAGACTGTTTACACTCCAAGGAAGTTTACAGTTTTTCAGAATTCTAATCAAACCAGGGGAACCAACGCCAAAACCAATTCTTATTCCAGCTAAGCCAAAGAATTTGGTCAAGGATCTAAGAACAAACAGGTTGTTGTATTCATTCACGTATTTGGCCATTGAATGCTGTTTGCTGTTATCAACAAAATCAATGTAATCTTCGTCAACAAACACAAAAACGTTTCTTTGTGCAGCAAATTTTACAATTTCTAGAAGGTCTTTGGATTTATAAAGAACACCAGTGGGGCTGTTTGGGTTACAAAGAAAAATGACTCGAGTTTTCTTTGAGACTAATTTCTCTAGTTCGTTGAAGTCTAACTGAAAACCACGTTCAGGTATGCAGTCCAAAAACAACATGTTAGCGCCAAACCGGTTTATGACTGCTTTGTATTCACTGAAAAATGGAACAGGAAGTATAGCATCTGTTTTTTCGTCAAGAAAGATTTCCCCAAACAAGTAAATCAGTTCAGTTGAGCCATTACCAATTACAATATTTTCTGTAAACACATCAAGTGACTTTGCAATGTCTTGAAGAAGCCACTCATGAGTTGGGTCAGGGTAATGCTCCACACACTCAAGATTTTTTTCCATAATATCAAGAGCTGTTTTAGGTGCACCCAAAGGATTTGTTGAGACACTAAAGTCAATTATTTGTTCAACAGGGATTTTGCAATTTTGTGAGAGTTCCCAAACGTTTCCGCCATGAAAACAGGGAGTCATTTTTTTGAAAGGTTTCTTTGCAAGTTTGGAAACATCTACCATATTATGTGGCTTCCTTCGGTTTTTCAGACCTTCGTATTGGTCAGACAGATATAAAAATCATCAGCAAAACCACGAACAATCAACTGGATTTTTTTTCCAATTCTTTCAAGAAACGTAGTAGTTCATCTTCGATTATCCACTGCATTTTGAAATGGTCATTATAATCATTAAATATTCGATACAACCAGTAAGCCGCAACTAAACCACAAGATAAAACACTAAGAAAAAAATATTTTTCCATCCGAAAACTTGGAGTAGTTGCAAAGCTTTGAACATCAAGGGACACACCAGACTCTTCAGCTACCTTAATTACATCAGACAAGAAAACATGTTCATGCATTTCATGTTCTTGCAGATCCTTTTTCAAGGAATAAAACAAGTAAAAACCAGGAACAATCAACAAAGTCAACAAAGTCCATAATGTTGCATTCATTGATTTTGTAACTTCAGTTGACATTTTTTCTGAATTTAGGTTGAGTTTGCTCCGAATTAGTATTTCCAGATTTTCTTGGCGGGCAAAGTGGTTGTTCCTTCTTTTGATGCTGTAATATATCATGGGAAACCAAGCAATCCCAAAACTCGCAACTGCCAGAACAGCCCACATTGAAAACCACATGATTCGGTCTGTTTTTTTTCTGGCTTTGAGATTTTGTTTGATGTCTTCCAAGGCTTGTTTCACTTTGTTTTTTCTCCGTCAAAGTTGTGTAATGACTTCGGCAACGTGAAACTACATCATCCACATTTAATATAAAACATCCTCAAACACAAGCAAGCACAGGTTAAAAGTTCTTCATGTTTTAAAGAAAACATTTATTGATCTTTTTGACAAACACTAAACGAAACAAAAAGATGATAAAGAAAGATAGAAAACAAGAATTAATCAAAAATCTGTTTTTTATCCTGAATAAGTTTAATGACAATAGGATCCCATTTTATCTTGGTCGGTTTTGATGGAATTCTTTTTTGTTTTGTCATTTTGTTTTGGTCCCAATTGTATAAAATATTAAGACATTATATTATGGTTGTTTTGAACTGAATAATATTGCGAAAACAAGAATATATCAAGATAATTGGCAGAGGAAATAAGTTACTTGCAATCGAAAAATTATGCTAATTCATTAACTTTTCAAGTAAGATAAATGTAACTCCATGTAGCTATTTAATATACAATTTGAACAATCAAACAGGATTGCTGGCTGTTTGACAAACTATTTAATTCATGAAGTCAACACTTCTCAAACATAATGGTAAAAAGCAAAGAAGACAAGGAACGAAACAAAGTTATCGTTTCTGTTATTATTCCAGTGTTCAACGAAGAAGTAACTGTAGGGGACGTAATTAATCGCACAAATAAAACACTGGAAAAAATGGGATTATCCTACGAAGTTCTAGTTGTAGATGATGGTTCAAACGATAAATCAGCAGATATTGCTCAAAAACAAAAAGCAATAGTCATAAAAGGATGCCACACAGGAAAAGGATTTGCGCTCAGGTGTGGCTTTTTGCGTGCTAAAGGAGAATATGTAGTTACAATAGATGCAGATGGTTCGCATAAACCTGAAGAAATTCCGTTGATTTTACAGTATTTAACGGATGACAAGGCTGATTTTGTTGTTGGGTCAAGATTTGCAAATTCTGAACATAACAAAACTAAGATTCCGAAAATAAACAGGGCAGGAAATAAACTATTCAACAACCTGACAAGGTATCTCACTGGAGTTAACATAACTGATTCCCAGTCAGGATTTCGAGCGATTCGAGCTTCGCTGATAAAAAAAATGAAGTTAACTTCTTATGGGTATGAAGTGGAGTCTGAAATGCTTGTTAAAGCCTTACGAAAACAGGCGCGAGTTGTAGAAACTCCCATAAGTTTTATTCAGCGAACAGTAGGGCAATCAAAGCTTGACCCTATAAAAGATGGGACAAGAATACTTTATGCTATAGTTACATCTTATTTATCATAATAGAATTGTTAGTATAATAACAACAGCATAACACAGAAAAAAGGGGCTATCACTTGAAAAACAAAGCAACCAACAATACTGAGTTAGGCGTAAGCATAATAGTAACCACCTTAAACAGCGCCCAAACCCTAGATGAATGCTTACAGTCAATTTTCGAGTTAGATTACCCAAAAGAATTGCTTGAAGTAATTGTTGTTGATGGAGGCTCAACAGATGCAACAATAGAGATTGCAAAAAAATATTCTGTTAAACTGGTTTACAGTCAGCTTAATCCTGCTGCTGCATATAACCTTGTTTTGGACGATGCAAAACATGAAGTAATTGGGTTGATAGATTCTGACGCTAAAGTAGAAAAACAGTGGCTAACAAAACTTGCTAACCTTTTAGATGACACAAAAATTGCTGGAGCAAGCGGAACGGTAGAAACATGGAATAAAAACAATCTAGTTCCAAGGGTTATCGGTTATGAATTAAATTACAGGTATCGAAGGCTTCCCAAATCTGTTGAACGCGTCGCAACCATGAACCTGTTACTGAAAAAACAGATTGTTAAAAAAATTGGAGGATTTGACGAAACTCTTCCAACCCAGTACGACACAGACATCGGCGCAAGGCTAGCAAAAGAGGGCTATACAATAGCTTTTGATTCTGAAGCAGTTTGTTATCATTTTCATCGTCCGACTTTGGGAGCTTTTTTCCGGCAACAATACAAGTATGGTCAGAACACTTGGAAACTTTATTTGAAGCACCCTAAACTTGCAAAGGGAGATAAGATAACAGACGGATGGATGAACGCCCAACCTATACTGTATGGAATTGCAGGTATCTTGCTTTTAGTTAGTTTTGTTACGATCTTTCATTGGATTCCATCTTTTGCATTTTTGGGCATAGTAACGGTAACTTTATTGCAGTATGTTGCTTCTGCAACAAAAATTTCTTCAATTTATAGGGACGGGTCTGCCATGTATTTGGTTGTTATATATTTTGTTCGTGCCCTTGGTTGGACATTGGGGGGAATAACATCTTTAATTCAAATTGCATTAACAAGAGAAGAGGATAAACATTGAATGTGTGTTTTGTAACTCCCGAATATTTCCCAATTTCTGGGGGAACAGGAGCCTACGTTTTTTACCTTTCTCACAGTTTGCAACAAATGGGACATCATATTCATGTTGTTGCTCGAGATAAACAGGACTCAGAAAGGACTGTTAACGGAATTAAAGTTCATTACATAACTGGTGTTGGAAATGCTTTAACCCGATATTGGAAGTTTGCTCGTTCGGCATCCAAGAAAATCAAAGAACTTGACGAGGAAATCGGCATTGATATAATACACGCAAATCTTCCGTTGGTTCCAAATTTTGCCATACCAAAGGATTCAGCTAAAGCGATTGTATGTGCGGTTCATTCTACATGGAAAGGTGAAGCCATAGTAACAAAACGTGACAACCCCAAAGAGTTGAACCCCAACGAGAAAGCGATGCTCAGGTTTAATTCTGTTCTAAGATCGTACGAAAAAAAGTTGATGAACCGTTCAGATGCCCTGATTGCAGTGAGTAAATACACGGTTAATGAATTAACAGACCTTTATGGAATCAGCACAGAAAAAATACACGTAATCTACAACGGAGTAGACATACAAAAATTCAAACCGCGACCAAACAAAATAGAACTACGACAACAGTTTGGATTAGAACCAGATAATAAAATCGTTTTGTTTGTAGGGCGTTTGTATCACCGTAAAGGTTTAGAGCCTTTATTGCGGTCGATTCCTTTGGTTCTTAAAGAATTCAGTAACGTAACTTTTGCAATATCTGGAACAGGATTCAAAGAAAAAGAAGAAAGCCTACGAAACTTAGCAAAAGAACTAAACATCGAAAAGGATGTAAAATTCTTGGGTTATGTTCCGGACGAAAAATTGCCTGAACTTTATTCTGCTTCAGACATTTTTGTGCTGCCTGCAATTTATGAAAACTTTCCCTTTGCGATACTAGAAGCCCAATCTACTGCTTTGCCAGTTATTTCCACAAATGTTGGAGGAATACCAGAATTCTTGGAAGATAGAAAAAACGGATTTGTAATTGAAGCAGGAGATGAACCTGAGTTGACTCAAAAACTGTTGACCTTGTTGCAGAATCCTGACCTCGCAAAAAAGATGGGTGACCTTGGACGTGAAATGATTGAACAAAAGCTATCATGGAATATTATTACAAACCAAGTTATTGACCTGTACCATGAACTATTAGGAACTGCTTAACGGGATTCATCAGTCGCCTTCTGAGACCTGTTTAATGCAGCCAGGATCAGACATCAGATAATCATCATGGTAAGCGTAGGCACGTGCTCTGCATCCTCCGCATACATACTTATATTCGCATTTGCTGCATCGACCTTTCAGGTTTTCACGGTTTCTGAGGTCTTTAAGTACATCTGAAGTCAACCAGATATCTTCCATTTTTTGGGTTTTTAGATCACCCACAATTAGGGGCATAAATACGCACGGTTGAACGTGTCCTTCGGGAGAAATTGCACAATAGAATCGTCCTGCACCACAACCACCAATGAAATCTGCAAGGGCTTTAGCTCGTTTACTTATTTTTGTGGCTTCCATGTGAGCTAAAGGCATAATCAAATCTCCTTCAGTTGGAGACTGACACTGCAAAGCAACTCGAGCAAGCTGAGGAGTTGTGCTCAATATAGCCATTCTGAGTCCTTCAGACAATTTTTGGTTAAAAAGCCTCAAAAGTTTTTCCCGTTCTTGAGGAGAAGGATCAGCTGCAACAATTTCTTTGCCTCTACCAACAGGTATAAAATTGAATAAAGTGAATCTGTCGATTCCCATCTCTTCTGCCATATCAATAACTGCAGGAACTTCTTCCAAGTTATTTTTTGTTCCAGTTATTGCCACACAAGTACAGATGTTTTTGTTCATGCAATTCTTTAATCCCTGCAAGGTTTGCTCAAAAGCACCTGTTTTTCCCCTGAAATGGTCATGGGTTTTGGCGTTGGAACCGTCAAGGCTTACTTCAACATAGTGAAGACCAATTTCTTTGAGTTTTTTAACGTTTTCTTCAGTAAGTAATGTGCCGTTTGTAGCTAAAGAAACATACAATCCAGAATCAACCGCATGTTTGGCGACTGCAAAAAAGTCTTTTCGCATCAAGGGTTCACCACCTGAAAAGGCTAAGGAGGTCACTCCAAATTCTGCAAGTTGATCTACAACTTTTAGTGCATCTTCGGTTGAAAGCTCATTTTTTGCGCTGGCTCCAGAGTTTGAGTAACAATGTTTACAGTTGAGGTTGCATTTGTAAGTAAAATTCCAGACCACAAGCAAAGGGGCATGAATTTGTATAGGGCGACAAAAACCAAATTCAGAAAATCCTGAAACAATACTTAGGATAGCTCGTCTAACGTAAGAGTCTGAAAACAGTTTTGAAAGGCGATTTTCTTCTACACCCAACGCTCTTTGTATAAAATCAATCCAAAATTCAATAACGTGAACATAAACCCGACATGAAGAACACTTTGAGCTCATTATTCCTGCAGAGTTGTCTAGGGCAGTTTCAAGGGGACTCTTATTACATTTACGACATCTAGTTAGTGTTTTTTTTAGCATCCACCTTACGGGAGGAGTCGTTATAACAGAATTCCAAAGTTTTTGATTAGTTAACAGGTCCATTTAAGTTCGATCCAACAGGTGAATTTAGTTAATAGTTTAGAATAGACAGGAAAAATAAACTTACCTAGAAAAACTTGTTTTGCATATCAAACAGCAGGGTTAGCATACATGTGTAGACTTGAAATCAAAATTGTGCGGTGAAGAAAAATTTTAGAAAAAAGCCAGTTTTCAATATAGAAGTGCCATTAGATTGATATTATTCTGTTCAGAAGTGTGAATAATTGTTTTCTTGAAAAATATCAATATCCATAATTACAGGATAACATGAAAGTCTTGATTTATAAATTTTGAAAATAAAAAAAAGAAAAGGGGGAAATAGTGTTTATTTCCTCTTTAGCGCCCAGAATGCTGCTACGCCAATGACTGCTGCAATTACGACAGCCAATATGATAGCTACTTCTGTAGTGATTACAGGTGTTCCGTGTGGTTGGTCAGGTTCGATTGGGGTTGATGCAGATCCTGCTTGACCTACATTTACATAGGTTGTTGAAGTTGATCCGAAGTATCCACCAGAGCCTTCAAAGGTTGCAATTATTGTGTATACACCTTGCATTTCAGGTTTGAATGCAAAGCCATACTTTCCATAAGAGTCGCTTGTCGTTGTGCCTAGTTGTATGCATTCCATGTTTGGAGTTACTGCTTCAATCTTAACGTTAACACCCACTGCATTTGCTGGACGAGGCCTGTGTTTGTAAACATAGAGCATCCATTCGCTCATGTCACCATCAGAAATTGCTGGCACACCATCGGAGAACCGCAACATTGCTTCAGGATCTTTAGTTCCTGGAGATACATCCATTACGGTACCAGTAATTAGCACTTCGTTTCCAAGAGGTACACTAGTATCTGGACCTTTAATTGTTAGTTCACTTGGGCCTTTCCCGAGAGCAACGATTGTGTTGTCGTATGAGCTAAATGCAGTAATTACGCTGTCTCCGATTATTGGTTGACCACCCCATCGGGTACCTAACCGCAAACCGTCAGTTCTCCAGACTTCGTTACCAGTAGCGATATCAAGGCAAATTGTGGGTGCACCTCGTGGTTTAGGATCAATAGCAGAGTGCTCAGCATGGACTAGATAGAGCTTACCATCAGCAGTGAAAGCAGCTGGAATAGACCAATCGTTTCCAAACAAGAATTCTCCATATTCGTTGCCTGCTCTGTATTGCCAGACCATACTTCCGTCAACTAGACTGTAAGCAGTACTTACACCTCCGAATCCTTGAGTAATGAGTTTGTCACCATAACAAATTGATTGTCCCCAAGGGTCCATGTAGACGTTTGAATATGCGTTGTTGTATGGTTCAAAGGCGGTAGTTGCCCATAGTTGCTGACCAGTTGTCATGCTGATTGCATAGTGTTTTCGGGTTTCTTTTCCTGTGACAACGAACAAATCATATTCTACTGAAAATGGGTGTGAACCTGCAAAGTCATAGTGGACTCCTGCTTCAGGTACGTCCCAGTTTCTACTGAAGATTAATTCACCTTCATGTCCAGGTCTTAGGTCAATAGCCCAAAAGTGTGGGTTTTGTACTGCAGCGCCTCCTGCCCATTCAGTGTTTCCACCGATTATTCGATCTTCTGGAATTACTAGTTTACCATAGCTCATAAAGCCAAATGATAATGCGCCTGATAGTTGGTCGATTGGAACCGGAACAGTGTATTCTACTCCATATTCAGCATCAAATGTTGTTCCGATTGGTCTCCATCGACCAGCCTCATATGTTGCAGTTGGACTGTCACCGTATCCAGCTAACATCATGTCGTAGTATGCTGCTGTTGAGTTCCACTTTGTTAGGGTTCCAGCAGCTCCATTAATGTTGTAAAGTAGAATTTCGCCGTTTGGACCGGGTACTCGTGTTCCTCCTGGAACGTTAGTCATGGTATATTCCCATCGTCCAGTAAGAGGATCAAATGCGTGCCATGTGCTGCCTTGTGTTGCCCATAGGTAGGCGTAACATCCGTGGTTGTTCATTGTTGTCCAATAGAAGACTTGTCCAAAGCCTGGTGATAATGCTAGGTCGATGTCTTCTCCTAAGACTTTCTCCCACATCATTTCACCAGTTCGCACGTTAACTGCATAGGTTACTTGTGTCCCTCTAACGTATCTAACTCCAATGAGGGTTCCAGCGATGATCATTGGGTTGCTCCATTTGCCTTCGTAAGCATCTCCGTCTTCAAAGCTGTGCCAACCCATTTCCAAGCCTCCAGCTAATCCGCCCACATCTTGGATCATTTCCCATAGGATGTGGCCAGTTTCTGGACCATCGTTACCATCTGCATTTCGGTTATAGTGACCCCGTTTGTAGTTACCATCAAGCCAGCTTCCTGCGACTGAGAACCATTCTCTGTTTTGCGCATCAATTGGCCTTACCCAATATTCATCGGGCATAGGAGTGTCCGGGAAGAAGTGCCGGTCACCATCTTCAGTTACAACTAATTCAATTTCTGGGGTGTGGCTTGCTAACATTGTTGTTCCTGCTTCAAGACCTGCAACACTAGTTGTAACGTCTTGTTCTGGGAAGTTGCATACGAATTTGTATGTTCCAGCCATTGTTGGGATGAACACTGCGCCGCCTAATCCGGTTGTGTCTGTATTGTAAGGTCCTAAAGTTTGTGTGCTTCCGTCAGGTGCTGTAACGGTTACGGTTATTCCTGTCCAGCCTGATTGTGGCCAGGCAGTTTGACGAGTAATACCGTATGACAGCAAGACTTCTTGGCCAACTGCAGATTGATCAGGAATTATAGACAAAACTGGAAATGAGGGCCAAGTTGTTCCAGGTTGTGCAAAGGCAGTAGGTAAAGCTATGAGGCTAGCAGACATCGTCAGTAATAGAATCGCGGTGATAGTAGATATTTTTAGATTTTTTTTCGAAAATTTCATTTTTCCATTCCTTCAAGTTATGTGTAGCTCAATTAGTTTAAAAATTTTGCTACACTCTTGACAATAAAATAATATTTATCAAAAAGTAAGTTTAAATCAGAAAAAATTAAAAATTCAATATTATTTTTTTGCTAACCACAAACTTGTTTCAGGTCTACAAATATATTTGTATAAAATGAAAAAAGAATTCAAAAACAATCCTCGTCTAAGATGATAATCATGGCGTTCAAAGTGTTCGTAAGTTTGTTCTTCAAACACTTTTTTTATTTTTTTATGGACTATATGATGGTTTTTTGCATACCAGTAATCAGACAACTCGTAATCAAGAGAAGGAAGTTTCAAACCCATGAGCCGAAAATATAAACTGTTAAACACTGGATTCAAATATAAATATACAAATTTTAACAAATTCGCCACCATATGGGGTTCGGGTTCCCAATAAAAGGGAGATATCTCATGATCCAAATACATCACCCCTCCTTTTCGTAAAAACCCGGAAAGATTACGTACAGCAACAACATAATCAGGCAGATGATGCAACACAGAATAACAAGTTATCAAATCAAAAGATTCTTTTTCAAAAATCAAATCTTCTACCGCAGAATTCACAACAACCAGTTTTTTTAATTTTACATAATCTGAATATTTTTTTTTTAAAATCGTACACATTTCCACAGAAAGATCCACTGCAGTTACGTGGAAACCCATATTCAGCAGTTTACCTGTTACATTGCCCGTTCCAGCCCCGAAATCAAGAGCCATCTTTACCCGCCTATTCGGAGGATATAAAATTAATTCATTTGCTTTTTTTAATGTAGAAAGTAACCGATTTTGTTCATGCTGGTTATAAATCTCGGGATGAATTAGTTCATAATATTTTGCTTCATATTTATGGAGGGACAAGTTTGCTTTTCGAATTTTTTCTTGAAGATTTTTATCTAAAGACAAACTTTGCTAACCTCCAAAATATGGGCATTACATTAACATGAATTAACACAAGTAGATGCTAATTAATTTTAAAACAAAAAAGAAAAAACTCACCCAATCATAAAATCAAAAATAGAAGACACTAAGCCCATGAAAAAAGGATTGAATGATTATTTGTGAATTTTGGACTTAGTTGCCCTGAGAAGATGTGCAAGAGCTGTTTTTGTTGCAGAATAACCGTATGTTCCACCTTTAGCAAACATTCGAATAATGTACGTTGGTCGAATATAGAATCTGTGAAAAGCCTTTTCACGGATTTCGCGCACATCTTGCATACTCAATGTAGGTAACTCAAAGATTGGCGTAGCTGTATCGTATTTATTAAAGTCCGTTACTTTCACCCAACCCATCTTTGTTACATAATCAGCCATTGGAGTACCAGGATAAGGCGTAGCAATGTAATATCCGACGTCATCGGGATTGATTTCTTCAATGAACTTGATGGTTTCCATAGCAGTTTCTTTGGTTTCACCAGGAAAACCAAAAACAACGCTTGCAATAGTCATTAACCCAATATCTTGAGCCATTTTGAAAGCGTCCTTTGTAAGTTGTGAAGTAAATCCTTTGCCCATTTCATCTAAGACACGTTGGGAACCAGCTTCAACACCAAACCAAACAGCAATACATCCTGCATTTTTCATTTTTTGAAGCAGTTCTTTGTTAACCATGTCAACACGAGTCCCACAATCCCAAGTTAACTTAAGATTTCGGGCATACAACTCTTTACATATTTCTTCAACACGGACTTGGTCAACAGTGAAAGCGTCATCATAGAAAGTGAAAGTACTTGAGCCATAAGTTTTGTGAAGATATTCCATTTCATCAACAACGTTTTTTGCACTTCTCATGCGGTATCTTCTGCCAAACATTCGTACAGCAGAACAAAATTCACACCAGTATACACAGCCACGGCTGGTCATCAAGGGAAATATTACATTGCCATATTTTTTTAAATGATCAAGAGGCCACAAATGATGAGCAGGAAAAGGCAAACTGTCAAGGTCTTCAATATAAGGTCGATCAGGGTTACGAATAAAGGTGTCACCATCTCGGCATGTTATACCTAAGATGTCACTAAATGACTTGCCAGCATCCATTCGTTGAACTAGTTCCAATATTGTGTTTTCACCTTCTTTTCGAACAACAACATCCAATGATGGACACTCTTTCAGTGCATTTTCATCCCAAAAAGTAACATGACATCCTCCCAAAATGGTCAAACAGTTTGGATGTATTTGTTTAGCAATTTCAGCGATTTTCAACGCAGATTTGTAGGTTAAAGTGGTAGATGTCATTCCGATGATATCAGGTTTTCTTTTAGCAAGTTCAGTTTTGAATTCTGCATAAGATATACCAAGAGCTTGGCAATCGATAACGTCAACTACATAATTGTTTTTTTCCAAGACAGCAGCCAGATAACCAAGACCCAAAGGAGTAAAAGGGGGATGCTGATGTGCATTACTTGGATATGGGGGATTGACAAGAGTCACATGTGGTTTCATAATAATTCCCTGACGAAAGTATACGCCAAAAACTAAACTGTGATATGCTTAATATGTTTTGCACAAAAGCAGATATTCTAAAAAATTAACATTAAAAAAAGAAAAGAAAGATGGATGAAATACAGTATTTTCACACTGTATTACATCATCTGTTTGGGACTTATACCAAACCAGCCGAAGAGTGTAACGAATATTGGTATAATGACTGCGTAGATGACCTTAGGTAGTACAATCAGTGCACCAGAATATAGTGGATCAGTTACCATGCCAAGGGGCGAAATTAATCCAGTCCACAGCTCAAAGCCCGCAGCAACAAATGCAGCAATCATTGCAGCTACAACCATTCTCCGGAAGCTGTAAGAACCTTTGTTTAATGCTCCAGCCATGTATCCTACAAGCATTGCAGATACTACGTAACCAAGAGTGCTAATGTCTCCAACCATGCCCATACCAGATATACCAATTCCCATCGTAGCGGCCATTACTGAATATACGTCGTTAACGAAGAGTGCATAAATGCTTCCAAGAAGGAATCCTGCACCGCCACCAGCCCATTGGTTCCAGATTAATCCAGCGAACAATGGAATGGCTACAGTCAGAATTGCTTGTCCAAGACCATCAACGAAAATAGCGTTTAGTGATAAAGAGGGATCAACTTCTGCAAGGATGTTTGCAAGTTCTGTCGGGAATATTATAATCAAGAATGCAACAATAACAGGTATAAAGATACCCCAAAGGATATCGCTTAGTTTCCAATCAGTCCAGCTTGCCATTTTTTGTTTACTCCTTTTCTTTTTTCCACTTTACTATCATTATACATTTATATTTTGCGCAACCGGCACGCCACAAATATAACTAAACACTCAGTTTATGTTAAAATCAGTCTAAAATATCAAAAAATAAAAAAAAAAAACAATGTGTGCACCAAAAAACGCGCACACTTTTGGATAGTTAGTTTAGTTAACTATTTGCCTTTAGCAGAAACTACTGCACCTTTCAGATCAATTCTCGCAGGACAAACCAAAGAGCATTGACCACATTCAATACAGTAACCAGCACCCAGTTCCTTTGCTTTTGCCCAGTCACCTTTGTCAGCAGCATTTTTGACGAATATTGAAGGTATGTTCATTGGGCAAGCAGTTAGACATTGTCCACAACGAATACAAGCGGTAGTAACAGGGCTTCCGACTTTTTTGACCTTTGGTAGTTTTACGGTACGTCTTTCATTGGTTCCTTTTGGTGCACCGATGTGATCAAGAACAGGACAAGTCAAGTTCATGATAACCAACGCAAGGATAGATCCGCCCAAAAATCCAGTGTAGGTTTGAATCACGATTGTTAGTACTGCTAAGCCAACACCGAATATGAGTTGTCCTGTGTGTGTCATTGGCGTGGTTGCAGGATCAGTTGCCATGAAGAACGCTAAGAATATTGAACTGCCCATAAACAGGTGGAACACTATTCTTAGAATCATGTCGTTCATCATTGGAGCAGCGCCAACATACATGGCACTCATAACTGCAGCAACAACTGCGGTACCTAGCAAGTATGACAGAGTAATTCGCCATTTGATGTAGCCTCGGCAAACAAAGAATAATCCTAATCCAACACCGATTACTAATAGGCTTGAGAATCCGCCAATCCAACCGTGGTATTTTGCCCACATCATGGTCCAAACAGCGTCATCTAATTGGAAAGATCCCCCCATCATTAATTCCGTCATAACATCTGTTGGATGTCCATAGCAAGTGACCAGAGTGTTAGAGAAAACTTCTTCGGTTAGAGGCTGTGTTAAATCTATTGAAATTGTGTGATCTTCAGGGATTAAGACGTTAACGTTAGTTAGCATGGGCAAAAAGAGCAAACCTAAAACCAGAAGTTTTGCAACTGCAGCAGGGTTAACATATTTGCGTCCAGCTAATCCAGCTAGTTTCTTGAATACAATCAAACCAACAGCAGAAATCAAAGCAGGATACAAATACATTTCAAGTCCACCAGCTAAAACTGGATAGACTGTTCCCAGAGCCATCATTGGTTCTCCTAATGAATAAGATAAACCAACAATTAACCCGAAAACAGCCGCAGACATCATGTCTTTGGGTGCTTTTGAACCCATGACTTTAGCCATCAACATGTCACAGAGAACTGCGACACCACCAGCAATTCCGCATACTAAGAGAGCTTGAAGTCCAAATACGAAATAGGACAAAAATGCGATAACGAATAGTGCAACTAATGTGTATTGCATTAACAAATCTTTAGTCATTGGAGCTTTTACCATTTTTTCGTAACCTCATGTTTATATGGGCTAGCTTTCTTAAAAAATTCATATTTAAGCTTTTGGACAGATACCATGGCGTACAACACATAAACAATTATATGCAATACCAATTATAAAATATCATTTTTATTGCATAAAAAAAAATAAAAAGTGTCAGTGACCCAATTCAAAAGCCTTCTTTTAAGATTATTAAACGCAAACAAAAAAACAATTAACCACAAAAACAAGTGCCCAAAGCTACAGATTACGGAGCCTAGATTTTAGTGAACTAATCAAAGCAAAGAACGCATTTCGTGTTGCTGAAACTCCATATGTCCAACCTCTGCGCCACATTCGAAGAATATACATGGGGCGTAAATAGAAACTTTGGAATGATTGTTCGTAAAGGTCTGCTAGTTCTTTCATGTTTAAGGTAGGTGTTTCAAAAACTGGAGTCATGCAATCGTAGACGTTGAAGTCAGTTATTCGTAACCACCCATTTTCTTTGATGCGATCATACAGAGGCGTTCCAGGAAGAGGGGTCGTGACGTTGAAAAATGCTATGTTATTTGGGCACAGTTTTTGAACAAATCTAATTGTTTTCCAGGCAGTTTCTTTGGTTTCACCAGGGAACCCAAGAAGAACGTTCGGGACAGGCTGCAACCCAAGTTCCTGTACCCAACCTACTGCCCTGAGGGTTTGAGCAGTTGAAATGTCTTTATGCATCTCGTTCAGAACATCTTGGGAGCCAGATTCAACTCCAAACCATACTGAAACGCAGCCTGCTTCTTTCATTTTGATAAGCAATTCTTTTGTTACTTTATCGACACGGGTTCCACAATTCCATATTATTTTCAGGTTTCGATCCATTATTTCTTGACATAATTTTTCAATTCTTGCAGGATCTATTGTGAAGGCGTCATCACAGAAGGTAAACTGGGTTGCATTGTAGGTTTTGTTTAGGTACTCAAGTTCGTCCACGATGCCGGTAGGACTTCTCATTCGGTATCGGCGACCAAACATTCGGACTGCTTGACAAAAATCGCACCATGAGGTGCAACCGCGGCTTGTTGTCATGTAAAAAACGTCTTCTACTTTTCGAAGTTTTGCTATTGGCCAAAGATGTCGAGCAGGATAAGGCAAACTGTCTAGGTCTTCGATGTAAGGTCTGTCGGGGTTTACTACTATTTTTCCGTCTTTTCGGTAGGTTATTCCTTGGACACCATCAAAATTTTTTCCGGATTCAAGTCGTTGAACCAGTTCCAGTAAGGTGTATTCCCCTTCTTTGCGGACAACCACATCAAGGTCAGGGCACTCTTGTAAAGCTTCTTGGTGCCAAAAGGTGGCGTGGGGTCCACCTAGAACAGTTACACAATTTGGGTGACTCTCTTTGGTTAATTTTGCGAGGTGTAACGCAGATTTGTAGGTTAAAGTAATCGAAGTGAACCCAACAAGATCAGGTTTGCGCTTGCTGATTTCTTTTTTGTATTCTTCATAATGAATGTACAATGCCTGACAATCAATAACATCAACTTCATAACCGTTTTTTTCTAGAACTGCTGCGAGGTAGCCTAAACCCAGTTGTGGGAAAGGCATGTGCTTATGAGGACCAAGGGGGTAAGGGGGATTAACAAGAGTCACTCGAGGACGCATTATTCTCGCCTGAAGTTTTTAAGTTACAGACATACAAGCAGTATACATGCTTAATAGCCTTTACACACTCCGTTAACAAAACAAGATAGTTTTTTCAGTCGCTGTAGTTATATGTATAAAACGTGGCAAAACTCCAACAGTAAAAAGGGTCAGTAAACCGGATGGAAGGTTCCAAACGTTTTTAGGTTTCAAACAGATAGCCACTATTATTCAGTTTCCATTGAAACACAAACTGTGTACCATGAAAATTTGAGTGCCGTAAGTAGTGATTAACAAAATGCGTGTTTGTTTGATTAATCCGCCCCGTATTCACCCAAAAGTTTGGGGACAACCAACTGTATATCAACCGTTGTCCATTGCTTACGTAGCAGCAGTTTTAGAAAAACAGCATGAAGTAATAATCATAGATGCGCCCACAGAAGGCTGGAGAAATTCTGTGGACATAGATGAAACAAATTCTAAGGTAGGATTAACAAACGAACAAATTGCAGAAAAAATTAAACAGTTTTCTCCGGACATTGCTGGAGTAAGCATCCCGTTTTCGGGTTGGTCTAAAGCTGCATTTGAAGTTGCGTCAGTAATAAAAAACGTGGATAAAGACATAACCACAGTTTTAGATGGATTGCACCCTTCTGCCAGACCTGTGGAGTGCTTGTCGAATCCCGATGTGGACTTTGTTGTTCGCGGGGAACCAGAATACAGCACTCTTGAGTTGGTTAATGCCTTAGAAAAGGACGCAACAACAGACAGGTTGAAGGATATTAAGGGAATCGGGTTTAAAGAAAATGGAAAATTGGTTATTACTGGGACTCGACCAGAAATCGAAGACCTGGATGCCTTGCCTTTTCCTGCAAGGCATTTGTTGCCTATGAAGACATATTTTGAGGCAGTAAAAGAGAACCCAATTCGGGGGGTTATCCGTGACCATTACGCCATAATGTTAACCAGTCGAGGTTGCCCGCATAATTGTGTGTTTTGTTCTAATCATATTGTCATGGGCAAAAAATGGCGGGGCAGAAACCCCGAAAGTGTTGTTGACGAGATAGAACAGCTAGTAAAAACATACCAAATAAAACAGATTGATTTTTTTGATGATAATATGACCTTAATTAAGAAAAGGGCAGAAAAAATCTGTGACCTGATAGTAGAAAGGAACCTGAACATAAACTGGTTTGTTCCAACCGGAGTTAGGGCAGACACCCTTGATGAACAACTGTTAAGAAAAATGAAGCGTTCAGGCTGCAAGGGAATTCGTTTTGCTCCTGAATCGGGGGTTCAACGGGTTGTTACGGATATTATTGGAAAGAACATGAAACTTGAAGATGTTGAAAAAGCAGTTGTTTTAGCTAAAAAAGTAGGAATCAAAACAGCGATTTTTTTCATTCTTGGACTAATCGGCGAAACAAAAGAAGACATGGAACAAACCATACAATATGCATATAAACTAAGAAAGCTTGGGGCAGAAAAATTCCATTTCAGCATAGCCACGCCAATTTACGGAACTGAACTCTACAAACAGGCAGTGGAGGGGGATTTCTTAAAGGACGGATTCAGTGACGAAGCCCTAGCACGAGCCGAACCCCTCATTGAAACCCCCGAATTCACACCAGAGGAACTATGTGAGATATGTGTACGGGCAAACGCCATAAACCAAAACATTACAGCAGGTAAAGTATTCAAACTCATGAAAGACCCCAAAAAAGCATTGGTTATTGCTAAAGCGTTATTGAAAAAGCCCAAGCCTAAGAAATAGCATGAATGAAAGGTTTTTGTTAAGTTCAGATGTTGCGTTTTAGGACGCTTAGGAACCCGTCTCGTTGAATTGTTTTTAGAATCCGGTGGATTGAACGATTGAAGTTCCTGTGGAATTCTCGTTGGAGATTTTTTACTAACTCAAAATCAAATTGGTCGGTTTTGACGTAGGTTACATAATCTTCTACCCGTTCGTACCAGCCGTTAGCCATGATTTCGTCATACATGCTACTTCCGGGGTATCCGATAAAGATGTGAAAACGGGCATAATCAGGATCTAATTTTCGGGCAAACATGTAGGTGGTATGCATGTCTGCAACTGTTTCTCCGGGCAAGCCAATCATAAAGGAACTGGCAGTTCGGATGCCTACTTGGTTACAAAGCTTGAAGGCATCAACAGCTTGTTGAATAGTAATCTGTTTGTTGATTTTTTTAAGAATATGAGGCGCACCCGATTCTACACCAAACCATATTGTTTTGCACCCTGCAGATTTCATTTCTTGGAGCATTTCCCTGGAAACCAAATCAACTCGAGTATCACAAACCCATTGTAAGTCCAGTTTTGCTTTTTTGATTTCTTTGCACAGTTCTATGGTTCTTTTTTTGTTGATGGTAAAATTGTCACCAACAAAGTAGATGCCCTTTGTGCCGTATTTTTCTATCATATGGTTTAGTTCAGCTACAACTCTAGGTGGACTAAAGGCTCGGCATTTTGAGGTCCAGATTTTTTTTGTTTCACAAAAGGCGCAGTTGTAAGGGCAACCGCGGATTACGTTCATGTTATCCACGGGTTCAACAGTTAGGTACTCCATCTTTCGCATGTAAAGGTCCATAGGCAACAAATGGCGAGCAGGAAAGGGCACAGTGTCTAAATCTTCAATTAAAGTTTGAGGGTTTTTTACAATTTGGCTGCCTTTACGGTAAGCAACACCAGAAATTTGGGGTACTTCAGAATCTTCCTTACCTGAAGTAATAGTATTTGCTAGCTCCACGATTGCACGTTCGCCCTCACCTATGACCGCATAGTCAATTTCAGGGTGCTCGAGCATGCTTTCAGGCAAATATGAAGGATGCCAACCACCCACAACAACCTTGCAGTTGGGAAGAACTTCCTTTACTGCTTTAGCGGTTTCAACACATTTCCCATAGGTTACTGAGCCGCAGGTCATTCCAACTATTTTGGGGTTTAGGCGTTTGACTTCTTGTTTGATATCGTTGATTGATTTTTTCAAAAGATAGTTATCAATTACTTGAACTCCATATCCTGCCTGTTCAAGAGACCCAGCAACGTAAGCTAAACCCAGCGGTGGATAACGTCTACCCAGACCCCACGGGGAGTCTTCAGGCGGAGCGGTTGTCATCAACAAAATCATGCAATAACGATCTCCGTTGGATTAGTATAGCACACATGAAATTAGACAAATAATAACTTTTATCTACAAAACCAAAAGTACAGAACAGTTACAACGAGAAATAATCCAACTAGAGAGTTCAGTAGTGATTCTGGGGAAAACGGAATTGTTTTTAAATTGTAACTATACTAACAACTTATCAATTTGGCTGGATTTGGTTCAAAATGGCATGTCCTGGTCCCCCGAAAAAACTTCAGGGTCCTCTGATGATTACTTCTTGGAGAGCCACTGGCGCGTGTAATTACAATTGCGTATATTGTAACGTGGACGCAAACTGTGAACCCACCCCCAACGAGTTAGACACAGAATGGGGACTGCGTTTGGTTGACCAAATTGCAGAATTTGGTTCCCAATGGTTCGGAATAAAAGGAGGCGAACCCCTTGTGAGAAAAGACCTTTTTATCCTTATCGCCCACGCTAAAGAGTTAGGTCTTGAAGTTAATTTATTGACCAACGGATATTATGTAGACGGAGAAATTCTAGAAAAACTAGCCAAATATAACGTTTACACTTCCGTCAGCATCGATGGCTCAGAAGAAGCAAACGATTCCCTACGAGGGAAAGGTTCCTACAAGGCTGCTGTGTCTGCGATTCAAAAGTTGTCAGAAAAAGGAATTTTGAACGGGTTATCCATGGCCATAACAAACCGCAACCTCAATGAAGCAGATCACATAGTTGAGTTAGCAGAAAAATATCATGCCCAGTTTGTTTGGTTTAATCATTTGGTTCCAACGGGAAGGGCTAAACATCAAATAAATTTGGAACCCACACCAGAACAGTATGACATGTTTTTGAATCACGTGTATGATTTGACCAAAAAAGAATACAAAGTCAAATTTGATTTTAACATCCACTGTCCTCATTACATCCGAGTAGTCCGAGACAGAGATCCCGAAGGCTTCTGCGAATGGGTCAACAAAGAAACCCACACAGCCAAATGTATTTACTTCTTGTTTGGCGGATACCTAAGTGTACTAGAAAATGGAGACGTTATCCCGTGTTTCTATGATGAAGACCTAAAAATTGGAAACATCAAAGAAAACACCCTAACTGAACTTTGGGACAAGATGCAAAACTCTGAATTTTATCAAACATTGCAAAACCCGGACAATTTGGAAGGCAAATGTGGGATCTGTGATCTGCGAAACGTGTGTGGCGGATGCAGAACCCGAGCTCACGCATTAACTGGCTCTTACTTTGGTTCAGACCCTGCGTGCCTTTACCAACCAAAAGGTGACGGTTCAAAGAAAACAAAGTAAGAATTTTACCCCAAACAGTTATAGCGGTTCTGCAGTTAGGTTTGAGAGGTAACGGTGACTGAAATGTGTGCAGATTTGGCACTTATAAATGGAAACATTATCACTATGGATTCTTTGCAAGCAAAAGCACAAGCAGTCGCCATCGAAAAAAACCGATTGTTAAAAGTTGGCACAACAGAAGATATCAAAGCATTACTCACCGAAAAAACAAAAGTAGTTGATTTAAAGGGAAAAACTGTTGTCCCAGGGTTTATTGATTCCCATATTCATGTCGCAGATTTTGGAAAGTTCTTGAATTGGATCAACCTGACCAATCTAAACTCGATTTCAGAAATGCAAACAAGACTTAAAGAACGTGCACAAAAGATTCCGAAAAACAGGTGGATTGTTGGTAACGGATGGAACGAAATCCGTTTTGCAGAAAAACGTTGTCCAAACCGTTATGATTTGGATATTGCCTCTCCAAATAATCCAGTGGTGTTGTATCATGAGTGTGGGCGGGTTTGCGTTGTTAACAGTAAAGCCTTAGATGCTGCAAAAGTAACAAAAGAAACTGTAGCCCCATTGGATGGAGAAATCAAAAAACATCACGAAACTGGTGAGCCAACAGGTATTTTGTGGGAAACTGCAACAGATTTGGTTTGGAAGACCATTCCTGAACCAACTGAAGAAGAAATAATTGAAGCAACCAGTTTAGCTTGTGAAAAAGTAGTAGAAGCGGGGATAACTACTGTTCATTGGATTGTTTCCTCGCTGGAAGAAGCGTTGAGTGTGAAAAAGCTGGATACACAAAACAAGTTACCAGTTAGGGTTCATGTTATTGTTCCGGCTAATATTTTGGAGCGAATTAATGAGTTGAATTTTGATTCAAACAAAATCGACAAACAATTGGGTGTTAAGATTTTTATAGATGGTTCGTTAGCTGCCCGAACAGCAGCACTTTGCCAGCCGTACATGGACGATAACACTACAGAAGGGAAACTGCTCTATTCCCAAACCGAATTGGATAAAGTGGTTAGAAAGGCGCACAAAACAAAACTTCAGTTGGTTATGCATGCAATGGGCGACAAAGCAATTGACATGGCGTTAAGTGCTATTGAAAAAGTGTTGAAAGAAACCCCTAGAGAAGCACATTGTCATCGTATTGAACATGGGTCTGTACTGACTCCTGATTTGATTCAGAGAATAAAGAATCTAGGGATGACAATTTCTGTACAACCAAAATGTGTAATTACTGAATTTACGGATTGGTCAGCAATTGAAAGATTAGGAAACAAAAGGGCAAGATGGTTGTATCCTCTTAAAACGTTAATCAAAAATGGAATACAAATTGTTGGCGGATCAGATTGTCCAATGGAGCCCTTAAATCCGTTGTTAGGCATACAAGCAGCTGTAGAACGCCAATATTTTCCTGAAGAAAAAATCACATCAAATGAAGCGTTACAAATGTACACAATTAATGCTGCAATTGCGTCTTGTGAACAAAAAAATCAAGGTTCAATTGAAAAAGGAAAACTCGCGGATGTTACTGTTCTTTCGGGTGATCCCCTAACAATTCCAGCCAATGATATTGGAAAAATTGAAGTATACATGACCATTGTGGATGGAGAAATTGTTTTCCAGAAATTATCTTAGCTTTTTACGATTTTGATGACAATCATTTTAAGTAACTTTCTTTGAGTAACGGTAATTATCTGGTTAAAACGTGCTTGCCAAATGATAACAATAACAAATCTGTTGGTGGCAGTTGGAATTCTCATCGCAGCACTGGTGCTCGACTTGATTTTTGGCGACCCCTCCCCCATTTACCCCGAAAAAATCCAATACAAACTTCACCCAACGGTTTGGATGGGACAGTTCACCCAAAAAATCAAACCATTCTTCAAGAACCCCAACCCAAAAATCGAAAAAATTAACGGCGTTCTTATGGGGGTAACAGTAATTTTGGTTTTCACTGTTCCGGTCTATTTTGCATTACAAATAATCTACAGGTACCTTGGGGTTATAGTTTTTTTCATAGTTGCTGCAGTGATTTTGAAATTAACAATTTGCATGAAACTTGAAACAGACTGGGGCTACGCCGCAGCAAAAGCAATTGAATCAGGTGACTTAACTGAAGCTAGAAAGTATGCACATTTTTCCCGAAGAGACAACAAAGACTTAACCGGTGCACAAATTGTTTCTTCGGTTATTGAATCATTGGCTGAAAACTTGACAGATTTCAGGTTGTCACCCATCTTTTATTATGGACTTTTTGGCGTTCCTGGAGCAGTTGCCTTTCGGGCAGTTAACACCCTTGATGGGATGGTTGGCTTCAAAGATGAAGAAAACTTGCATATCGGATGGTTTTCTGCAGTCACAGACACCATAGTCAATTACATTCCCGCTCGGCTCACTACTCTTTTGTTGATTGCTGGAGCTGCAATAGTTGGGGAAGACTACAAGAACGCGTGGAAAATTGCCCGACGGGACCAAACCAAAATCCCCAGCGTAAACCATGGATGGCAAATGGCAGCTATAGCAGGCGCCCTCCGAGTAGAACTGGAAAAACCTGGACAGTATGCTGTAGGTGACCCAGAACAAGAACTCGACGCCAGCAAAATAATTCAGTCCCTAAAAATCCGAAACGTGGCAATAATTCTTAGCATAATAATCACGGTACCTGCAATTTTGTTGAATCTTTACTTGTTTTAATTTCAGGAAAAAGTTCCAATAGATAAATGAACTTTAGAAATTAGATATCATCATGCAGAAAAAATTTAGAAAAAAAGCTACTTTTCAACACCCCAGTGCTATTAGACTACTATTATACAGCACAAATGTGAAACATATGGTTATTTTTTCGTGAAAACTAAATCTCTTTAATCAAAAAAAAGATTATTGATTGTAGTTGAAACCAATAAAGGAAAAGTAGCAGGAACACTGCTACGGAGGAATTAAATGGATAGTAGATAGGTTTTTTATTTTTTTGCAAATTTCTATTTTTTATTCCTCTTTTTTAGCCTGCTGTGTATGTTAGAGTGTTGAGTTTAAATATTTTGTGACAATTCTCGAAATTAAGTTAATTTTTCGAGGCAGTAAATAGGGTATATGCAATAAAGATATAGAGCAGAAAGGGTCTAACTGTTTGACATTCTAGCGGTTACTTCAAAATTGGTGTAAAACTTGACAGAACCAAACAAAAAAGTCAAAACAACGCTGGTTAATCCTCCACCGCTGGAGGGAGTTTATCGTCATCAACTTTATTTGTCTCTTGGTTTGGCGTACATGGCAGCAGTTCTGGAAGAGAACAGACATGAAGTAACTGTAATTGATTGCCCGGCAGTGAACATAAATCAAGATATGCTGAAGACAAAACTTGAATCTATTCAGCCGGAAATTATTGGAATCACTTCCATGACCCCTACAATACAGTCAGCAGTTTTGTCGGCTCAGGTCGCTAAACAAGCATGCCCTCAGTCAACAGTTGTTTTGGGTGGTCCACATGCCACGTTTATGGATAAACAGGTTCTTGCTGAAGAACCAGCAGTTGACGTAATAGTTAGGGGAGAGGGAGAACAAACACTTCTAGAACTGGCACAAAATGCCGGCAACGTGAAGACTTTAGACACAATTCAGGGCATAACTTTTAGAAAAAACGGGCAAATGGTCAAGAACCCTGACAGACCTTTTATTCAAAATCTTGATGATTTGCCTCGTCCGGCATTCAAGCATTTTGATTTAGAAAAATATCGTCTGTTTGGACGAAAAATGCTCCCAATTATTACTAGCAGGGGCTGTCCATCTCAGTGTTCCTTTTGTACTACTTCCAGAATTTTTGGACGACCCTTCCGAGCTCGAAGCCCAAAAAACGTAGTGGATGAACTGGAATGGTTGCGAGACGAACATGGAGCAGACGCGTTTTCCTTTTATGACGATACATTTACCCTAGATAAAAATCGGGCAATACAAATCTGTGAAGATATAAAAAACAGAAAACTTGGGATTCCATGGGATTGTCAAACTCGTGTGAGCACAGTATCCGAAGAGATGCTAAAAATTATGCGGGACGCAAATTGTCAGCAAGTTTTTTTTGGAGTAGAATCGGGTTGTCAAACTATTTTGGACGCAGTCCATAAAGGAACTTCTGTTGAACAAAACAAAAGGGCAATAAAGTTGGCCAAGGATGCGGGCTTGTTTGTTGCAGTTTCTGTCATGGTTGGATATCCCGGCGAAAACCGAGAGATGCTTGAGCAAACAATTGACTTACTCAGACAAGCCGAACCCGATGATGCTTACATTTGTGTGGCTACTCCGTACCCAGGAACAGAGCTAAGAAACATTATTGAAGAAAAAGGCTGGACCATTTCTAACGACTGGAAACGGTATGACACAACCATCCCAGTGTTTGAAAACCCTAACCTGTCAGAAACGGACGTAAATGCAATCCGAGGCAAATTCTACGACAGTTTCTATTCACCCAAATATGTTCTGCGACACATTTTCAAGAAAAACTTTTACAGCAAAGTAATGGCACGAACCGCAATGAACCATCTCATTTGGCGTGTTCGAAAAATATTCTAAATTTTTTGGAACATCACAATAATGGTGGGAGTTGGAGTCCCCACATCAGTTAAACGTTTCATTTGAACTAAACTGAATCGTGAAGCGAGCAACTTTTCCAGAATTTCAACAGTGTAGTAATGTTTATGAGAATCATAACGCAACCCTTCAACACCATCGGGGGTTGAAATGATTAAATGCCCCCCAGTTTTCAAAATCTTGTAAGCATCATCCAAGAAACTGTTTGGATCCCATAGGTGTTCGACTATTTCGGAGGCTATTACAACATCAAAACCGTTTAGTTTGAAAGGCAATTCTTCTGCGTCCCCAGTTACAGCGAATAAAAATTCACGTTTATGTGACTGGGCAGAAACTGTTGGCAGGTCTATGGTTGCTATATTGTTTTGCATTTTCCATAAGTGTTCTCCGATTAATCCGTCCCCGCCGCCTACGTCTAGGATTTGTAGTCCTTTGCCTAGGGGGAGAACCATGTTAGAAATTGTTTGTATTCGTGCCACATTAAAAGGTCGCAACAGGGCTTCTGCTCCATGGGCTTTTAGGGCGGCTTCAATTCGTGAGCTGTTGTATTTTTGCCATTCGATCCATTTGGGTTTGGTTTGGTTTCGGTGTTTGTAGCGCGTGTGTTTTATTACAAGATGTTTTAACTGGGAAGGATGCATCACCAAATACGCTAAACCTAGAACTTGACCTATAACCATCTTTTACTTTCAGGTCTCCAGTTGCAGCTACACTCAAACAAACACAAAAAGGAGCACATAGCTTATGAAATTAACGCCCTAAATCATTCTGACACTGCTTAAGCATAGAAACAACAGGCAAATTGTATGGGCACTTTGGTTCACATTCTCCACAATTTGTGCAACTAGATGCATTAGTTGGAAGTCCACTGTACAGTTTTTTTGCCCAATTTTTCAAGCCATAAGTTTCGTAAAGGGTTTTAAACCGAAGAATTGCAGCAATGTCTAAGGTTTCTGGGCAAGGAAAACACAGCCCACAGTCCCGACAATAAGGTTGCTCAAATTTGACACTAAATCGGCTTTTTTGTTTATTCGTTAGCTGGTTGTAGTTGTTTCCTATCTGTGCGGCTGTTTCAACTTCTTCTACTGATTTGAATCCCGTGATAGCTACGGAAACGTCTTGGTCTAAAACATAACTAAGGGCATTATGAACCTTTGAAGAAACATCTTGCCCAAGTAACGATTTCAGTTCGGGCTCGTCGGACAACAACGAAAGGGAGGGTTGATACAAACACGTTATGAGCCTAGAAGTTTTTGCCATCAAAGGCTTCATTGCGATTACCCCGATGTCTAGGTCGTTAGCAAGGGGAATCAGTTCATCAAGGGCTTGCCTAGTTATTATGTTAAGGGGAACCAAAACCGTGTCAAACTCGTTAGTTTTGATTGCTTCAATCAACACCCGAGGCTTATGACCAGTAATTCCAATAAAATCCACCAACCCCTCAGAACGGGCTTTTCTGCACATATCTAAAGATCCTCCCGGACCCATTGCTTTCTGAAGGGTTTTGACGTCGTCCACTCCATGAAGTTGAATCAAATCTAGCCAGTCAGTTTGCAGACAACGTAAACTGTTTTTGAAGTCATCCAAAGACTCACTTTTTGTTCGAGAAGCAGTTTTTGTAGCCAAAACACATCCATCACGCACATCCTTCAAGGCTGCCCCAAGTTTTTCTTCGCTGTCTCCATCGAGTTTTGCTGTGTCAAAATAGTTAATTCCAAGCTCAAAAGCTCGTTGAACAATCTTTACTGCATCATCAAGGGGTAGTTCTGAAATCCATGTTCCACCAAAGCCAACTACAGAGACTTCAAGACCAGTTCGTCCTAGTTTGCGTTTCTGCAACTGAAAGGTTCCTCCAGCAAACGAAATCATATAATGAATCTAATTAACGTAAACCGATTTTAGAAGCAATCAACCTTCGAAGCCACGCCAACGCTGTTCGGGTTGTGGAATAACCGTATACTCCACCTTTTCTGAAGGCACGCAATATGTAAGTTGGTCGAATATAGAAGCTTTGATGGATTTTGTCGTGAATTCCCCTGATTTCTTGCATAGTCATGTTTGGAGATTCAAAAATTGGAGTAGCAGTGTCGTAACGATCAAAGTCGTGGATCCGCAGCCAGCCCATCTTTTTAACGTAATCATACATAGGAGTTCCAGGATACGGAGTTGCAATGTAAACTCCAATCTCGTCAGGATTAAGTTTACGCAAAAGGCCACTACTTTCCATTGCAGTTTCTTTAGTTTCACCTGGAAAACCAAGAATAATACTGGCAACCGCAATCATACCAGCTTCTTGGGTCCACTTGAAAGCGTTAAAAGTTTGGCTAGTGGAAATCCCTTTCCCCATGGCATCCCGAACATCTTGAGAGCCAGCTTCAACACCATACCACACAGCGATGCAACCAGCTTTGTGCATCTTCTCAAGCAACGGTTTTGAAACCATATCTATCCGAGTTTCACAGTCCCACCTAATTTTTAATCCCCGACGAAGAATTTCATCGCACAATTCTTCGGTTCGTTTTTGATTAACTGTGAAAGCATCGTCATAGAAGGTGTACTGTTTTTCACCATACTTTTTGTAAAGAAACTCAAGTTCGTCAACAACCTTTTTGGGGCTACGCATACGGTACCTTTGACCAAACATTCTAACCGCCGAACAAAAATCACACCAAAAAGTGCATCCCCGGCTGGTCATTAAAGGAAAAATGATGTTTCCATATTTGTTGAACTGCTCGATAGGAAACAAATGAAACGCAGGATAAGGAAGCGCATCCAAGTTTTCGATGTAAGGACGGTCTTCAGTTTTGATTATTTCTGCGCCTTTTCTGCAAGTTAATCCGATAACATCATCATAGCTTTTTCCGGATTCAAGGCGTTGAACGATTTCTAGTAAGGTGTTTTCGCCTTCTTTTCGCACAACAATATCTAACTCAGGACATTCTTTCAGGGCATTTTCGTCCCAGAAAGTAACATGAGAACCACCAATAACAGTCACACACTCAGGCAACGCTTTCTTCGCGACCCTGATTACTCTGAGGGCAGACTTGTAAGTCAGAGTAGTAGAAGTCAACCCAACTAGGTCGGGTTTTCGTTTGCGTAGTTCGGATTCTACTTCGTTTAAGGGGAGGGGCAGGGCTTGAAGGTCGATAACGTTAACCTCAAATCCGTTTTTTTCTAAAACTGCAGCCAAATATCCAATACCCAAAGGAATGAAGGGGGGATGTCGATGGGAACCTTCAGGATAAGGTGGATTTACAAGAGTTACCTGCATCCTTACAATTCGTCCTCAAATTTTTTAGTGTAACATTAGACAAAGTGCGCTACTAATAAATATAATGTGGGACACAAACAGAAAAAATTGACCGTTTTTTTGAGTTCAACAAATGGGCTGATACTAAATCTTATATTTCCTTGACAAAGTGTTTAATTGATTCTGCAACCTCGAACACCAAAACAAGTTATGCAGGAAAAAACATGAACGTTCCCAGAGTTGTTATCGCAGGCCTTTACGGCGAAGGAGGAAAAACAACAGTTGCCACCGGATTAATGGGCGCATTAATCAAAAAAGGGCTAAACATTCAAACCTTCAAGTCTGGCCCCGACCACATTGACGCAACTTATCATAACCAAGTAACCAACAAACAGTCTAGACATTTGGATGCTTGGCTTACGTCTCAAAGAACTGTTCTTGAAAGCTTTCAACGCACAGCAAAAAACGTTGACATTGCAGTTATTGAAGGCGCAGGAGGAATCTTTCAAGGAATCCCCCGAGAGATAGATGGAGTCAAAGACTTTGAAGGCACAGCCCATATTGCTCGACTCTTACGGGCGCCCATTGTTTTGGTTTTGGACATTGGCAGTTTGTGGATGCACCGCGCAGAAGTAATCCACGCGGTTATGAACATCTTCAAAGTGTTAACCAAACAGATTAACATCAAAGGCATAGTTATAAACAATGTTAGAGACTGGCAACAAGAACCATGGCTCAAAAAAGCTGTGGGTTCAGCCACAAAAATTCCAATTCTAGGCATGATTCCCTACAACCCAAACATTGTAATGCCCCCCAGACGGGGGGGACTGGTTCCAGTTCCTGAACAAAACGGGTTAAAACAAACAGTTGCTGACCTTATAGAACACGTTTCAGCCCATGTTGAAGTTGACAAAATTGTAGAAATCGCAAAACAAGCCAAAGAACTACCAGACATCGAACATAAAGTGTATCCAACAACCAAAAGGAAACAAACAGTTAGAATTGGAGTAGCATTTGACGAAGCATTTAGTTGCCATAATCCCGACAACCTTGATCTTTTGGAAGCTTATGGTGCAAAGATTGTGTTTTTTAGTCCAGTTAACGACCGAGAACTTCCAGAAAACATTGATGGATTGTATTTTCCAGGAGGTTTCCCTGACAGGATTGCAGAGAAGTTGTCGACAAACAAAAACATGTTAAAAAAAGTCAAAGATGCAGTTTACGATGAAATGCCAATTTACAGCGAGCAGGGAAGTTCGATGTATTTAACCAAATCCATAACTGATTTTGAGGGCTCCACATTTCCGATGGTTGGGGCAATTTCGGGAAAGTCTGTAATTGGGTGGAAGATGCAGGCTTTGGATTCTTCGCGGATGGAAACGATAAAGGATAATTTGTTGACTCGGAAAGGGTCAATTATTCAGGGAAATGATTTTCGGTTTTTCAAGATTATAGACATTCCCAAGGATACAAAGTTTGCATTCAAGATGAGAATAGGAAAGGGAATCAATGGCACGAACGAGGGAATAATGGTAAGCAACCTTTTGGCGATGGTTGGGCTTGTTTATTTTGCCTTTGACACAAAAATTGCGGAAAATTTTGTGAACCTAGCCGAAAAGTATCACCACAAATAGGCTTAGTTTATAACAATTTACTTAAAATAGTGTATTCACTTCTAAAAGTCACTAGGAGACGTTTCCAGCATGAAACCCGAATATGAGTGGCTTTCTGAATACGACAAACCAAAATACTGGAGCAACTTTTCTCCCATCTATTTTCAGACGCTGCCTTTTCTGTTCGGGTTTTATTTTAACTTAAACGATAACAAACTGAGAAACTTTCTCAAAAAACAAAAAGGCAAAATCCTAGACCTAGGATGCGGCAACGGCAGATTCTTGGATTACGCAGATGTGGGCGTGGACTTCAGTAAAGAAATGCTCAAACGAGCAAAAACCACAGGAAAACATGTAGTATTGGCGTCAATTTTGGCTCTTCCTTTCCGAGAAAATGTTTTTGACACTGCCTTCATGGCGGACACTTCAGTTATTATAAAACCTGAAGACCGAAAACAAGCTTACAAAGAAGCAAAACGAAGCACCAAAAAGTTTTACGATTTTTTGGCCGAAGACCGCACATACATGCCTTTTATTATGCCGATTCTGAAAGGAATCCGTTTGCCGTTGCAGGCGACATCGTATGTAGCGTTGTTTTTATCTTTTATTGTGGATAGGTTCCGAAAAATTGTGGTTATTCGGGGAGAATCTGAGCATCCGGAAACAATTACGGCTCCGAAAATGTGGTAAGTGTGACAGGTTTTAAAAACGCAAGTTTATATTAGCGGTAAGTAGTTGATAGGATACTATCTGGGGAAACCCATTATGAAAAAGTCTAGCCCAGAAACAGAAAAAGAAAACAGTTACGACTCCCGAGAGAGTTGGCCCCCCTACACTTATCGAGATTGTGCAGATATTGCTCCAGAAACCTACGAAGCTTTCATGGAGTTTTTGTCTACCGAAAACACATCCAACAAAGTAATGGAACTTCAGCCATGGATTTCTTTCTGTGATTCTCGGTGTACGTTTTGTTATTATCCCAACAATCCTTATTCAAGTAGCATGATGGAGCCGTACCTTGAGGCTCTGAAGAAAGAATTGATGATGTACGCCAAAACAAAATATGTTCAAACCAGCGAGTTTGATGAAATTGTTTTGGGTGGTGGAACTCCAAGCCTCATGAATATTGAGCAAATGTTTGGTTTAATCAAATTCTGTGAGGACAACTTCAACACAGTCGACGACTATTTCATTAAAATTACTGGTTCTTCAAGGAGTTTCTCCAAAGAAAAATTAGTTGCAGCCGCAGACTACGGAGTTTACCAAGTCGACATGGGTGCACAAACGTTTGACGACAAACTTAGAAGAATGCTCAACTTACCTGACAGCGCTGAACATGTTGCAGAAGAAGTTAAACTAGCACGCAAACTTGGAATGTGTGTTTGTATTGACATTATGTATAACATTCCGGGTCAAACTTTGGAAAGCTGGGTTGATTCAGTAAAGAAGGCAATCGAGTTAGACGCAGAAGTAGACGCATACTGCCTTGAAGTAAGTCCGGGAACCGTTCTTGATAAACAAATCAAAGAAGGAAAAGTTCCACCTCAGGGCGATAAAGAACTGGAAAAAGAAATGTACGTCGCAGCCTACGAGTTGTTCAAAGAAGCCGGATACACTCCCATCGGGCACGACAGATACTCACGAGATATATGGCACGCTAAAGAGAACTGTCTTAACGGATGGCCATGGGCAGGCATCTTAACAACTGGTGCAGGATGTTTCATGGGTTATCTGCAAAGATTTTCGTATTCCAACATTGAAAATGCACAAGAATACGTCGCCGCAGTAAACGCAGGAAGATTCCCAATTGCTAGGCTTTCGGAGTCTACAGAAAAAGAAATGATGCGCAAAGTAATGACAAAACTTTACCTGCGTTTGCCAGTAATCAAAGCGGAGTTCCAAGAAAAGTTTGAAAAAATTCCTGAAGATGTTTACCCCGAGCAACTAAAACGACTACAAAAGAAAGGTCTAATCGAAATCAACGACGAAGAGATTAAACTCACAGAACTCGGAGACCTGTGGAAAGCTAACATCGCGTGGGAATTCGCAGAAAAATAAAATTTTTTCTATTTTTCTCTTAGCAGTTTTGGAATATAAGCGCAAGCTGGGTCAGATTCGAACAGATCGCCAGTGTAAATTTCTGCTCGGGTTCTGCAGCCACCACAGATTTCGCGGTATTCACAAACTCCACATTTGCCTTTCAGGTTTCGGCGGTCTCGAAGTTTCTTGGTGAATTCTGTGTCTTGCATTTCGTTCCAAAGTTCGGTCATGGATTTGTTTTTGATATTTCCCATTCGGTAGCCTTCATTAAATCCACAGGGACGAATGTCACCGTTTTCTAGCAGACCCATGTATCTGCCGCCGATGAAACACTGACCAAGAAAAACGTTGTTAAACCAGTAATCAAAATCAGGCATTCCGCGTTCTTTGGCTATTCGGGCAAAGAATGGGCAGTAAACGTTGATGCTAAGTTTATTTTTGTATTCTTGCATTAAGTCATAGATTCGATTCAAAGTTACTTCATATTGTTCAGGAGTGGGAGCTAACTCTAGGTGTTCTTGTGCTCTGCCAACAGGAATATAATTGTGATAAACTACCCGAGTGGCGTGATATTTATATCCCAACTCAGCAATGTGATCAACCTCTGAACAGTTATTCTTGTTTAAAGTAGACACAATGCAATCAAAAAGCCCAACTTCAGACAAATTCTTCATTGCATGGATGGCTGTTTTGTAAGTGCCTTTTCCGCGGGTCATGTCATTTGTTTTTTCGGTGCCTTCTAGGCTTATAGCAGTCATGACCTCATTTTTTATTAGGTTATCTAGAATTTCGCCTTTAACAAAATAACCATTTGTAATGACACTCACGTTCATTCCAAGGCTTTTTGCATGTTCAATAATTTCAAAAATGTCTTTCCTTACTAGGGGTTCTCCACCGCTTAGTCCGAACCATTTTGTACCCATTGCATGAAGTTGATCAACTATGCGTTTTCCGCCTTCAGTGTCAATTTCATTGATCGCATAAGGATTTGAAGCAAAACTGCAGTGTAAACAGTTGTAGTTGCAGGCCCTTGTACATCTCCAAGTCATCATATATAGTTGTGGTCGGTTCATTGCGGTTTGTGCCATAAAATAACCATCCGGAATTATGTAGAAACTTGATAAACTGTATTTAACTTTTCCGTTTAATATCGATACTAACTTAAGTTTTTTACTAAAACCTCCGTAATAAATAAAAAATTGTAGTATTACATAAGATATAATATAAAAAAGGAAAAAATCTTCCTAAAAGATTAATAAAATGCGTTAATTATAAACAACAAAAAACCAAACACCAAAAAAAGCTAAATTATAATCAAAAAGTGGTCACCTTTTTCCAGAGATGAAGAAACATTTGTTGAACTGTTATTTGCAGAAACCTTTAATTCAGAATTTACAACAAAAAACAAGTGGATGATGAAACCAGGATAAAAAATCTTTACTGCACAAATAGTTTATTGACGTGAAATTTATGAAAAAAACAAATTACTCCTACCTGATAGGGTTGCTCCTTTTAGTTACGTTACTGGTTGTGGAATCTGTTGCTGTATTCCCTGCAGATAGTTCCGTCACTAGCAATAGCACAAATGATGATTTTTTGCAGTATGAATGGCCACAAATTCATGGTGATTCAGCATTTACTAGATTCTCAGAAGGCACAGCCCCAGAAACAACACAGATATTATGGAAAACAACCATAGAAGGAATCCAAAGTTACATCACAGCATTTAATGGTAAAGTTTTAGTTACAACAACAACCAGTGTTATTGCCCTAGACAAGGACACAGGCACCATAATTTGGAACACCACCTTTCCGAATAGTCAAAGGTGGCCCGCAGTTTTCAAAATTGATGATGAACGTCTTGTTGTGGGACCATATTGTGTTCAAACCGAAACTGGAGAAATATTATGGACCAGTGACAAGTTTTCTGCAAAAGTCTCCTATTGGTCGGAAAGTGTTTACAGTCCAGAAGAAAAGATGTTTTATGTTCATGGGGACTCGGTAGTTGAAGCATGGGACTTCTCAAATCCATCAGAACCTCCAACATTAGCATGGGAAACATATATTTCAGGCAGCACATCGTCTGGAACAGGAATACAATATGGAGATGGAAAAGTCTTCCCAGGAACTTTTGAAACTTACCAAATTGCCCTTAACGCCAGAACTGGTGATGTTTTGTGGGAAACAGAAACAAACAGTGCAATGAGTTTTTCAGGCTCATACTATGAAGGAAAACTCCTCAAAGCAGGGGAACAAGACAACACGTTCTACTGTTTTGATGCTGAAACTGGACAAATTTTGTGGAAATACAATCCTGGAAGCCATCTGGGATACTGGATTAGCGGCAGTGCAGTAGCCTACGACATTGTTTATGAACTTAACAAGGATGGGAATCTTTACGCTTTGGATGTTAACACAGGTCAACTTGTATGGAAATATGAGGGACCAGGTTACCTGTTTTGGCCAGGATGGCCAGTGGTTGCAGATGGCAAAGTCTACGCTACAACAGGACAACGAGCATCCTATGACCCTTACACGTTAGAGTACAGCAAATCTGAGTTTGTTTGTTTGGACGCTTTCACTGGAGAAGTAATTTGGGAAATGGATATTGAAACCCATTGTCCACGAGACTCTATTGCAGTTGCATATGGTAACTTGTACATAATTCCAGGATTTATCAAAGAAATGACAATGGACCAATACGAAACATACAACCAAGTTTGGGCTATTGGAGGCACCAGTGAATCATGGTCCATGTGGCGTAACGATTCAGAAAACACTGGAGCAAGCGAGTTAGGACCTTCAGAACTAAATTTGAGATGGAGTTTTGAAACCAATGGAGGAGTCGGTTCTACTCCAGTAATTGCTGATGATCGAGTTTATTTTGGTTCTCAAGACAAAAATGTTTATTGTGTTGACGCCAACGACGGCAGATTCTACTGGAGTTTTGCAACAGAAGCTAGAATTAAGTCGTCACTGGCGGTATCTAATGGAAAAGTGTATGTTGGTCCTGATGATGGATACGTTTACTGTTTGGATGCAATATCAGGTAGGCTAATCTGGAAAACTTATGCTGGTGGATTTGTTGAAGCCGCCTTCAAGGCGGTTACGGGAATTCGTTCTTCACCAATAGTATTAGGGAATAGAGTGTACGTTGGTTCGTTAGACGCTAACTTGTATTGTTTTAATGCTGATAATGGTGATGTTGTTTGGGCTTATGAAACTGGAGGGTACATTACTGCTTCACCTGCAGCTTCAAAGGGAGCAATTTATATCACTTCTATGGAGTCAAGCAGCGGTGCATTGTACAAGATAGACGCTGATGATGGTTCTCTAGTTTGGAAATGTGATATTCCCTATGTGGTAGTCCAAGACAGAGGCACTGACATGCATGCTTCTCCAACTGTGGGGGATGGATTGGTGTTTGTTGCTGCAAACAAGCAGAATTATTACGGTATAAACGTGGAAACTGGAGAGATAGAATGGACATATGTTACCACTGAAGGCACTGAAGGCATTGGAGGGTACTTGATTGCATCTCCAGCATATTATGAGGGTCAAGTGTATGTTGTTGACATGTTTTTCATTACCGCTCTTGACGCCAATAACGGTGAAGTTATCTGGAAGAGCTGGATAGGAACCGAACTTTACACCACGCCAACTTATGGAGGTGGAAACATCTACGTTACCACAGATAGGCGATTTGTTTACGTTCTTAACGCCACAGATGGATACAGGCTAGGATTTTTTGATACTAATTCTAACAGTTGGTCAGCTCCTTCAGTTTACGAAGGACAAGTATACTTTGGATGCAACGACGGCAAAGTTTACTGTGTTGACGGCAAAACAACCATACTTGGTCAGATTTATGTCGAATTTGACAAAAACACGGTAGAAAAGGGCAATACACTTACTGCTTGTGGTCAACTTGAGCCAGCAATTGCATACACTCCAGTAAAGGTTACGGTCACCAACCCAAATGGCGACACACAAACTATGGAAATTATTGCCCAAAATGATGGAACATTCAGTTTTGAGTGCAAACCAGACATTAACGGAGAATGGACAGCCACTATTCGATGTTCAGGACCAACATACATCATGCAAACTGAGGAACGAGCCTTTACTGTTACAGATGAACAAGAAACAATAGAAACAGAACAACCTTCAACGCCTGAAGAGCAACAAGACCAGACATCCCAGTCACAGGATTCAATTATGCCCCTAGACAATATTACATTAATAGCAGGAATAATAATTGTGGCAGCCGTAGCAATAATAATTGGTTACATGTTTGTTAGAAAAAGAAAGAAAGGTTCGCCTGTTGCTATTATGGGATAACAACTACGGTGTTTGGGTAACTTCAGAATAAACTTGAAACAGTTTCTGGGAAGTAACATTCCAAGAAAACATATTACTAACAAATTCACGTCCACGTTTTCCCATTTTTTCGCGTAAATTGTCGTTGGCTAGAAGGTCTGAAATTGCGTTGCCTAGTTGTTGGTTATTAGGTTCAACGAGATATCCGGTTTGTTTGTGTTTTACTACCTCCGCTATTGCAGAAACATTGAAAGCAACAACAGGTTTTGCAGAAGCTTGTGCTTCCAGAAATGTTATTCCTTGGCCTTCTTGAACAGACGGAGAGACAAAAAGGTCAGCATAATTGTAAAGTTGAGGCAATATTGAATCTGAAACCCTGCCCAAAAAAGCAAAATTATCAAAGACCCCTTGCTGGTGAGAATAAGAAATCAGGTTGTCTTTGAGGGGCCCGTCTCCAACCACTACAAACTTTGTATTTTTGTTTTCTTTGATTACATATTTTGCGGCGTCAACAAGAAAATGTAAACCTTTTCGGGGAATTAGATTACCCACAAATAATACAACATGCTCAGGAGTATCACCAACTAGTTTTTTGGCTTCTTGGTATTCATTGTCTGGTTTGAACCGTTGTAGGTCTACGCCGTTGGGAACTATACGGATTTTTTTCGGATCAATTCCGTATAAATCAACAATTTTTTTGAAAGAATAATTGCTTATAGTAACCACTAAGGTTGCTTTTTGGGCTGCTTCTTTTTCGATGTTTCCAAGGTGCTTCATGAAAAAATTCGAAAGTTTAGTTTTCAAGGACGGCGAAAATACTTTTGACGATTGAATGTATTCGTCTGCCAAAACGCCGTGAACGGTTTGTATGAAAGGTTTACTGATTTTGTGTTTTTTTAAAGCATTCAAGAACCCGTAACCACTAACGGCATGGGCTTCGTAAACCTCGGCATCTATTTTGTTGACCATTTTAGATAAACAACGGTTGAAAACCCAGTTGTCTAAGGGAAAAACTTTGTCCGTTGACTTGCAGGGAACAATACGTATACCGTTAACGGAAGTGGTTTTCTTGAAGCCGTTTTTTGTTCCACTGTACACGTTGGTGTCAACTTTATCTGACAACTGTTTCGCTGTTTCAAGTATTCGGCGTTCAACGCCTCCAAAGTAAAGGTGAGGCGGCTGGGTATTGAAGACAGCTAGTTTCAACTTGTTTTCCATGTATTGTGCCCCTTAGTTTAGAAGGTTTTCTTATGCAGTTCTTTGTCAGGATTAAGTATTAAAATCAAACCAATGATGTTTCAATCATCAAAATGCGATTGAATCTTTATTAGCAGCTTTGATAGCCCAATATGGCAAAAGGGTTCGTGACCTTATGAAAGTTAGTTTGATTCATATGCAAATCAGCGAATCTCCTGAAGAGAACTTGAAAACCGCAGAAAAAATGTTGTACAAAGCAGCGGATGAAGACTCAAAATTCATTTGTTTGCCCGAGTATTTTCCTTTTCCTGCAAGTGTTGAGGACAGAACACGGATTGAATCAATATCAGAACAGACCCACGGACCAGCAGTTAATATGTTGAAACGAGTTTCTAAAGATGTTGATGCTTACATCGTTGGAGGAACAGTTTTTGAAAAATTCAGAGGCAACTACTACAACACTTGTTTGTTTTTGAAAAATGGAAAGATTCTGGGAAAATTTCACAAAATGCATCTCACGGACTGGGAAAAACGAGTTGGATTGCATGTTGGTAGCACTTTCAAAGTTTTTGAAACAGAATATTGCAAAGTTGGAATTTTGATATGTGCAGACGTGTTTTATCCACGGACAGTGAAAAGTTTGGCATCTCGAGGCGCTGAAGTTATTTTCTTGCCTGTTTCGGCATCAAGAACGCACCCCCACGTGAAAGGGCATCCCCTTACCACAAAAAGAGCAGAAGACAACAAGGTGTTTATCCTGAAAAACGGGAACACCAGATCCCGTTCTAAAGGTGGAAACAGTGCAATAATTTCTCCATGGGGACTACTCAGCCATGCAAAAGATGAAATAAACACAAAAATTGTTTCTGCAGATTTGAACATAACCAAACTGCGAAAATTCAAACGTGCAACAGCAAAATAAACAGTAAATCAAGCTACAAGCAGGTTATAGTCCGTAGATTTTTTCCCATTTTTCGATGATTTTGCTCATGTTTTCGAAACCGAATTTGTCTACCCAGTTTCGGTAGTTGGTATCGTTTATTGCGGTTCGACAAATATCTTTGGCTCGTTCTGCATCATGGACCAAAAGCAGAATAGCTTCTAGGTTGTAGTTTGAAAGATACGCAACCGTTCTAAGAAGAGCCTTAGTTTCTATGGGTCGAGGAATTTCTGCGCTTAACTCGACAAACATTGGTTTTTTGAGAATCTTCAAAAAGTCTCGGGTTAAGGTGTCTACCCAGTACATTGTCACGTAACTACTGGAAGATAAGGGAACATGGAAATAATCTACATATTCTGCAATCGCATTAAAGTCTAGACCGAAGCGTTCTTTAGCCAAAATGGGGTCGGGCCAGATTTCTACTCCAAAAGGTTGAGAAACTAGTTCTTTTGCCCTTCGGACAAAATCAGTTACTGTTTGGGCGCGCCATTCTAACCAGTCAAGTCCACTTTCTTTTTGTTTTTTAGAGCATCCACCACAGGTGCAAAATTTTTCCTCAGGAAAATGATACAAACAAAGGGTTACGCCTTCTACCTCTTCGTGGGCAGTTTCTTTGATGAAGTCTAGAACGTGGTTTTGGTATTCTTCGTTTGTTGGACAAACAAAATCCCAAGGAAGAGTAAGTGCCTTGTTTGCTCGGGTTGCAGGACCAAACGGAGAAAGAGCCACCAGTTCGGGTCGTCTTCGTAGGGTTTTTGCGTCAACAAAACAGGTGATATCATTGTACATGCCTTTTGCGGGTTTTCCTAACACGCCGTCGACACGTTTTGAGTAATAAACTGAAATGTCATAGCCTTTAACGATTGTAGGCTCATAAATTACGGTTCCAATCTTCAATTCGGTTAACCTCTTTGTCGGATAATGTCTTTAATTAAAAACCTAATAGAACTATTTTAATTTGGTTCTGAAAAATGAGGAACCATAGACCAGAAAACCGATGTCTTACGATTTTTTAATATGAGTATTTAAATGAACACCCTAATTTTTTGTAGAATTTTGAAAATTTTTTGGTCAACAAGGCATTTATGCAAGAAACGAGCAAAGAATTTAGTGTGGCAGGGGACAAATAGCTCTCGTAACGGAAGTATAGTTAGCTGCTTTGTCAACCAGACCAGTTGGTTTTGGCTAACTGAACCTGAATAAAATTGGCTAGCACACCTAACTGAAACAGAGAGGTAGCGTGTAAATCCTCTTAACACCGAACTCAGCTATCCTTATGGTCTAGAAGCACGCACACCATATTACCTTGCCACCACAAGAATTCTAGGTTACAAAAGCAAATCGCAATCATCTTTAAGTTTAAATCCGATGACAATAATTATTTTTACGTTAAACCCCACTTGGTGCATCATATGAACATAAAAATTGATTACGTCAAATGCAAAGAATGTGACATTTACACTTGTGTTGACTGTTGTGCGATGGCAGTTTTCAACATAGAAGACAACAAACCAGTCATAGTTGACATAGACTCCTGCACACTTTGTGGAATCTGCGAAGACCTATGCCAAAAAAAGGCAATAACACTAGACAGAAGCTAAACAATTTTTGTGTTTTTGTAAAGTGTAAATTTCGTTTATGGCATAAATAACAAAAGGGAGTTCCACAGTAGAAATCACCCTGAAAATAGAAATGAACTAACCCAAACAATGATTGGCTATCATTTCTAACAAAAATAAAGAAGGAAAATAACTGATGAAACTCGAAACCAACATTGACTCTTTTGAAGCTGAAATACAAGAAAACAAACTGATTTTGAAATCAAAATTTCCTTTGAAAATATTGAGTTCAGCGGTTTTGAATGGGGGTACACAAAAGGCAAACTGCATAATTAATGTGCAGGTATCAGAAGACACGGGTAGTGATGTTGATGACAAGGTTCACAGGGATGCCCGAGACTTTTTGTTAGATGAAATAACTAAAGCAGGCATTCCTCAAGATAATGTAGTAGCGATAATGACTGCTGCGCGAATGACAAATGTTGAAGTAGTTTCAGAAAAGTTTCAGGACCTCACGTTAACAACCTTTGTTACTGCAGGGGCATATTTTGCGGCCACACCAGGAGATGAAATAGCTTCAAAGCAGGTTGCGTTTCCTCCAAAGAAATGGGGCACCATAAACACGATTATTGTAGTCGATGGTAATCTTACGGAGAGCTGCATGGTTAACGCAATTGTTTCAGCAACTGAAGCAAAAGCAGCTGCACTAAGAGAGCTTGACGTTAGAAGCCGTTTTTCCGGGGAAGTAGCCACCGGAACAGTAACAGACAGCGTAGTAATTGCATGCACAAAACATGGGAACACCATAAAGTATGCAGGCAGCGGCACAATAATAGGAGAGTTGATTGGTAAATCAGTCAAGGTTGCCCTGAAATCAGCTATTTTCAAGCAAGAAAACATGTACTCCAACCGGTCTCTAACAAGAAGGTTAGAAGAAAGGGGAGTAACCGTTGAAAACTTGACAATTTTATTCTCACAGATTCGTCCAATTCTTCGAAACAATCTAGAAAAACGTGAACAGTTCATTAAAGAATTCAAACAAGTGTTAGCTGACCAAAACATCGCAGCTTTAGTCATTGCTGCATTGCGGTTGGATGAAGATGTGAAAACTAACTTGATTCCTGAAGGCAAAAATAACGAAGAAACGGATGATTTTGTTCTTCATAAGATTCTGCAAAAGGCAGTAACAGATTACTTGTCAAAACAAGAAGCAGAGTTCAAATTTGTTAGACCAGATTATTTGAGTTCAACCTTTTCTGATGAAATGGGCTGGTTTACCAGAAGTGTTCTTTCTGCAGTTATGCATTGTGTTTATTTGAATACTTTAGAAAAACAAAAAGACTGAAAACAGCGATTGGGCATTAATAATGCGCTTGTTGGCTTTTGTCTGATTATGTCGCAATCCTTATAGCTTACTTTAAGTAAGTTCTCGATTCTGAAGAGGAATCAGCTTTGAAGTTTGGAATGTTCATTTATGAACCTACTCCTGTTGAAGGATTCGATCTACAAGTATACCGTCTTAAATCAGAACGAGGAATTGTTGGAACTCCAAATCCTGAAATGACAACCAACATTGCATGTTTCGGCGACAACAACATGGCAGAACAACACCCCGATTGGGTTGCCCAATCTGCCCACGGACCTGCACTGCGAACGAACAAATACTACAACCTACGTTGGGACATCGTCTGCAACCAAGAAAAACAAATGATTGATTACATGCTTGACCTAATCGAAAAAACCGCAGAATACACCAAAGGAATCACCGTCAGCAGCATGCACGTAGCGGACCACGGATTCTGCATATGCCCAAGATGCAAAGCAGCCCACGCCAAAAGCGGCATGGACTTGCTTGAATGGAGAGCACAAACAGTAACAGATTTCATCGGTGCAGCTAAAGAACGAGTGAAAAACAAACCATTCTATGTTGGATTACTTCCTGACCCAGTTAACTGCTATGAACGCTTCGGCCTAGACTTTGACGCCCTAGCAGAATTTGCAACAGCCTTTGTTGTTCCACACTGGTCAAAGACCTATGCAAGCCCCTGGTATTTTGAAACAATGGCTCGTTCATTCAAGAAATTACTTAAAAAACCAGTATATCCAGGTCTGTACATTCAAGGTCCAGGCGACGACCCTAACGAACTTGAAAACCACACCCAACTACTCAAAACAGCTTGTCGTATTGCCCGAACTGGCGTAGACGGACTCATCTTCCTAGCCGCAAACGCTCAAATCATGAAAAACTTCCAAAGAAAATGCGTCGAAGACGTAAAACTTCGCGAATTTTTGGATGGCTATGGCGGCAAACCAGTCTTAGATCTGGTTGACAAATGGGAAACCATACTCGACTAAAACTGTAGTGTGCACATTTTTTGCACACTTGCAATATTTTTTTAAAAAAAATCAATTCTCTAGACTGCAACACTGAAAAGGTAGTTAATTTTTTGACATTTACATCGATAATAGGAAAACATGCCTAGTTTAGTTCTAGAACTTTGATGTTGCAAAGTTTTTGGGTAATGAAGCAAAGCTTATATAATCTGCATCGAAGTATTTTGCAGTTTTAAAACGAGGAATGAGGATGGAATTCGGCAATTACCTTTATGAACCAAAGAAGGTTGAAGGATTCGACTTTGATGTGTACCGACTGAAACCAGAAACAGGACGACGCGGAACCCCACAAAATGACATGTGGAACAACATTGCAGTTTTCGGCGACAACGTAACTGGTCGTGCTCACCCAGAATGGGTTTCTGAATCAGCACGTGGACGAGGAGTACGAGGAAACAATCAATATAACCTACACTGGGACGTTTTGTGCCCCACAGTTCCAGAATTTAGAGAAGAACAACTAGACTACATACAGAAAACAGTAGAAGCAACAAACCAGCCAATCTTCTTGAACAGCTGGCACTTTGCTGACCACGGACACTGCACCTGTGAACGATGCAACAAACTCTGGAAAGAAAGCGGACTTGAATGGTTCGAATGGCGCAACCAAACAATCACAGAATTCATCAAAGACGTAAAAGAACGTGTAAAAACCAAACTAGTACTAGCAGTTCTACCTGACCCAGCAAACGCAGACCAACGCTTTGGTATGGACTTTAAAGAACTATACAAAATCTGTGACGCATTCAACATTGTAATGTTCTCTCAGAACTATGCAACTTCATGGTATTGGGAAATGCTTGCACGCGCTTTCAGGAGAATCTTCCCAGAAAAACCAGTATATTCTAACGTTTACGTATGTGGCCCAGGCGACGATCCAAACAACTGTCCAACAACCGAACACTTGATCAGACTTTCTGTTCGTGTAATGCGAACTGGAATTGACGGCATCATCTATCTTGCAGACGTTGCAGATAACATGGTCAAATTCCAGAAAGCAGTAACAGAAAAAGGCGAATATAGAGACTCGCTAAGTGACTACGGTGGACAACCAGCTCTCGATCTGTTTAACAGATGGGACAGTTTGTTCTAAGTAAACAACCAAGTGTTTTAACCAGAGGCTTCGGCCTTTCTTTTATTTTTTTTATTTTAAATCTAATAGGATACTTTGTAGATTTCGTAAAAATGAAATCTTGGTTACTGTTTTTTGTAAGTTCTTAGTAAAGCCAACATAGCCAAAACAACCACAATAACCGTTAAAGTAGGAAGGGTTGTTGCTAGAGTTAACCCAATTGAACTAAAACTCAAAAAGAGCCCCATTAATGTTGTAAGGGCAAAGCTTAGTCCGATAGAAAAAACGATTATTTCGATTGGGTCCAATGTTGTTTTTTTGGGGAACAAAGTTTTTGTTAAACAGTATCCAGGCAAGAAAGCTACCAGAACAAAAGCAAACACGTATCGTATGTAAGATACTAAACCTTGGTTTTCAGGAATCAAAACAATAGAAGCAAACGTCAATATGGAGGTAACCATGATAATCCAGAACCAGTAATTATCTTTTGCAAAAAGAAATTGTACAAAGTTTTGTTTGGGCGTTTTTGGCTCTTCGAGGGAAACCATTCCTTTTTTGTGGAGTCTTTTGATTTCGGCTTTAATTTCATCTAGACTCGCGTCGACTTGATTTTGAACAATACGAACTAACTGTTCCACGTTTTCTGGTTGATCGGTTTCCAAAACGTCTAAGATTACTGATTCCAGTAGCGTCATTTGTTCACCAGCCTTTCCTTATCATCGAGTTTACATAAAAAAGTAGTTCTTCTAAAGAATAAAAACTCAAAAAATATTCATGAGAAAACGACCAAAGTATTAACTAAAATTATATTAAAAAAATAAAAAATGGGCAATAGCCCATTGGAAGATTTTTGGTTTAGGCTTAACCGACTAGTTTGAATAGTGGGTGTTTGCCTTCTTCGTGGGGCCGTGTTCCTAGGTCTGCGGTTGCAGTTAGAATGTAGGTATCAATTACAGCTACAGCAGGAAATACATATTCTGCGAATTCGATTGGACCAAACATAATCCAGTCTGCACCAATCATTGGCAGAATTGCGTTTTGTGCTGCGTCAGTTGCTTTCTTAACTTCTTTTGAGAAATTCCCTTTAACCCATCCGAGTGTGTCGGAAACGTTTCCGATTCCAGTTCCTACGGCTCCGATGTCACCATATTTTTCTTTGATGACTTTAATTGCTTGAAGACCTGCACCTACACCAATGCCCCATGCGGACATGGATGTGTCAATGAGCATTCCTTCGATTCCAGCTTGTTCAGCCAGAGGCAATGCCGCTTCCAGTGCAGATAGCTTTCCTTCAACAGTATCATCTGTTGGGTTGTCACACAAGACAATTGAAGCTTTTACGCCACATTCTTTTAGGTTTTCGAGTTCTTTGTCTTTAACGCCTTTGTAGATAGAGTTGTTAATGAGTCGTGGAGATAATCCAACTTCTGCAGCCCATTTGATTGCTTCCATTCGGAGTTTTGGGCTGATTGCGTCAATTTGGATTGGAGCATCAGTTACTTTTGCAACAAATTCAATGTATCTTTGGAAAGATTCAACTGAAGTTCCGACAACGTCCACAATGAATGGGTTGGTTGTCATATCAGAGAGCACATCAAGCCTATTGATGAGTGCTTCAGCTTTGGCTTTGTCGAAAGTTCCTAGCTTTTTGTCTGTTACTATTTTTTGTCCAATGTAAAAGATTGAAGCAGTGAGAACAGTTGGACATTCTCCGGGCTGTCCACCGAGTTTGATACCGCCAGCTTCAACAATTTTTTGTGTTCTTTCGAATCTGAACATTTTCTTGCTCACTTTAGTTTACTCGACGAAGTTTCCGTCGAGCTTATTTGGATGCCATTGCTTTTTTGGCGATGGCTACGGCTTCTTCTCGAGTTTCACCGAATAGTGCACCGATTTCTTCTGCGTCGTCTTCGTCTACTGCTGCGCCGCCAATCATAATTATAACTTTGCCTTTGAGACCTGCGGCTTCAATTTGTGACATTAAGTCAGGTAGGTTGTTTTTTGCTGGTGCAGTATTGATTGATACTGCAATGATGTCTGCGTTGACTTCTTTTGCTTTGCTTACAAAGTCAGCTGCAGGTGCTTTTTTGCCTACGTCGTAACATTTGAATTCGGCTTTGGTGAGTGATTTTCTTACCATTTCTTTAGGGGTTAAGTGCACGTCGGGGTCTAGTGTGCCGATTACTACAATTCCAATTGGGTTTTCAGATTCTGCCGGTTCTTTTTCCATCATAGATTTTAACCAAGACATAAGATTTCCATCCTTTTGGTTGAATAACGAGGGCTTTATGGATAGACACGCGTATAAGCTTTTTGTCGAAATGTCATTATTATAATAAAAATTATGGTGTTTTGTTGGGCAACATTAAAAGAGAACTGTTGAATAGATTCTTTTCACCAAACCGTATGCATCAAAGGAGTTAAGCTTTTGATAATCAAAGGGTTAAAAGGATTATTTGGTTTTTTGACAATTTTACCCATAGGAATGGAGTCCATGGAAGCCCTGTCTAAGTATTTTTTTTTGGCGCCCATAGTAGGTCTAGTTCTTGGAGCCATTGCGGGAGGCTTTGGTTATTTGGCAAACATGTTTTTGCCCCAAATGATTTGCGGTTTTTTTGTGTTAGTTATTCTAGAGTTGCTAACAGGTTTTCATCACATGGACGGACTGTTAGATTTCAGTGACGCAGCCATGGCGCGAGGAGACACCAAGAAACGGTTAGAAATTATGCATGACATGTTTACAGGAGCAGCAGCAGTAACCTCAGGGGTCATTGTTGTGATTTTGGCGGGATTGTCCTTTGGTAGTTTTTCGGGTTTGAATATTCTAAAAGTTGCCATAGTCGCAGAAACTTTAGCAAAAGAAAGCATGGTTTTAATGGCTTACTTAGGCAAAAAACCTGATTACAAGGGTTCAGGCTATTACGTGGTCGAGGCAATGGAAAACAAGCACGCTAAAGCTCTTGCTTCGGTGTTTTTGTGTTCAGTTGTTGGGTTTGTTTTGGTTGGAATTTGGTTTGCTGTGGTCATTGCTGCCATGGGAATCTCTGTGGGGGTTTTGACAACATTCTCTAACAAAACCTTGGAAAGTGTTACAGGTGATGTGATGGGGGCAACCCATGAAATTACAAGGGTTGTTGTGCTGATTATGTTGCTTGCTGTTATGTTATAGGTTATCAACCGAGTTGTGCAGTATCCTTCAAACTTAAAGGAGCCTCAGGCAGACTTGGTGGAAAACGTCATTATTTAAAAATATGCTAAATAATGGGTATTCAGTAGTTACGTTGGTGGTTTAATACGAAGCATAAGGGTCTTTTGCTGTTGTTTACGATTTTTTGTTTCTCTTTGGCTTTTAGGGCAGCAGCAATTTTTCATAATGAGTATCCGCCAAGTTCAGATATTGGGTTTCATGGTAGCATAATCAACTTGATTCTGGAAAATGGAACATTGCCCGAATGGAACTCGTACCACATGGGAGGCCAGCCTTTGGCGACTCCGGTGGGTTTTCATTTTTTTGTTTCCACGTTAATGCTGTTTTCAGGAATGCCAGTAATACTTGCAGAGATTGTTACTGCCATATTTTTTAGCGCCATCATAGTTTTTCCAGCATACTGTGTAGCAAAACGAATGTGGAAAACCCCCAACGCTGGGTACATCGCAGCCTTTTTCGCATCCATTTCTACCTTAAGCTTTGAAATGATAAGCTGGGGAGGATACACAAACATAATTTCTCTTTCGCTAATAATAATCATTTTTTACGTGTTCCTCAGAGAAAACGACAACCCTACAAACAAACACCTGATAATCGGCGGAATATTATCAGGAGTTTTGATACTAACTCACACCTTCAGTTTGTCCGTGTTTATACCAATCTTGGTAGTTTACCTAATTTTCTTGATAGTAGGAAAACTGTGTAAACTAGAAAAAATGCAAATCCAAAACATGCTAAAATTTTTTATGATTACCCTAGGGGCAGGAATTGTTTTAGTTTCACCATGGATAATGCGAGTTATCAACTTTTACTTGAGTGCATCCACTGAAGGCGCATTAACAGGAGGACTAGAAAACAAAAGCATAATCATAGCAAACCACACAATAGAGCCAATAATCTTGCTGTTAATTATTGTTTTAATTCCGGCACTGTTAATGTTAAAATACAGCAGAAATCGGTGGATAGATAAATCCAGCCTGCTACTGTTTGCATGGTTCTTGGTACCCATAGTTATGACTCAAGGACACTTGTTTGGAATCTACACCGACTACTCACGGTTCACGTATTTTATCGACTTTCCAGGAATAATCATCATCTCTGCAGGACTGATGTACCTGAACAGATGCACCACCCTCGCCATAAACTGGTGCCCAAAAATTCGATGGAAAAAAATTAAAAAAATTCTTCCAACAGTAACCTTTGTTGTAGCAATTTTTGTTTTCATAACAGCTTCATCGTGGTCCATATACCCAAAGGATACAAAGAGTACAGCAGACTATTACACAGCAATAAAACAACCCGAAGTAACAACACTGCACTGGATTGCCCTTAACACACCCGAAGGCTCAGTCATGGTAGCAGATCACTTCATGGGATGGTGGCTTTCAGGAATCAGCCAACGCCCAACCCTGAGTGCAGCAGGTTTAGAATTTTTGATATACTCCCACGAACTGGAAATAGCAAAAGTCGCCTATCTGATACTCAATACGAACTATCAAATCAACAACGGGTTCATTCAAATTAACGAAGATGGACCATACCAGTCCCGCCACAACCCGGTATTCATTTATGAAAAATGGGCAGGAGAATCTGTTGAGTTGATATTTTTTGAAAACAACCGAATAGTAATCCAATCTAACCATCAAAACATAAGCCTAACAGAAATGCAAATTGACCAAAACACAATTGAATACGATGAAAACTTGGCAGTTCTAACAACAATCTACGAAAACGAGGAGTTTACTGTAACAAAAACTGTTAAACTGGAAAAAGGTGCAAAATTTGCAGAACTAAAATATGATGTTCAAAGCGATGAAATTGACGTTTTTGGTTTAGGTCTTACCATGAATACGACATCAGATGAGCCAATATTCATGAATATAACAGAAACTTCAAAAAAGAGAATTGGGGTTTTCAATGGATATGAACAAGTAGGGGGACAAGTGGTTTTGGATTTAGCAGTTCAAGCAAGTGAAATGAGCGACAAAACATGCTATCTAGAATACAGCACACAAAACTCAAGTATAACAGCAAAAATATTTGTCAGCGTTTTTGACCTAAAAAATACAGTCTATCACCACTTTTCAAACTATTTAGATGACCATGAAACTGATCTGTTAGGAGTGTCAGAAGATTACGAAGAGCCAGTTACTGTTTGGAAATACTCAGACATGCTTGAAGAGTTTGATGTTTCTTATGTGGCATGTAGGGATGAATCGTTGTACATGAAGTTTGCCCAAGATTCCCGTTACAGATTAGTGTTGAATTGTGGGCATGTGGCTGTTTTCGAAGTAACAAAATGAAACGGCTTTAACTCCTAGCAGATTTAAGATTTGTGCGAGCAATAGTTTCAACTAGTTCATCCAGTTCGTTTATGCTCACATGTTTTATCGAACACAGCATCACATGCACCCCATTCCAGTTATACTGTATCTACGCTAGATTTAGTTCCATGGATTAGAACACTTTGTTCTGCATCCTGAACATCTAGTCAAATTTTATTGACTGGCTTTTTTGTTGCGTTTTGCAAGCTTAAACTTGATTTGGGAAACAAGCCTTTTACGTTTGAGATTAATTCTTAATATTCCATTGTCCATACAATCGAGGCAAATGTTAAAATCGCAGGTTAATTTGTCATGAAACTCAAACTTACAGGGGTAGACCGCTGTAACGGCATCTCCACAACAATCACAAAACAGATGATTCATGACTTTAACCTCAACTCTAAAGAGACAAGAAGCATTAAAAAGCAAAGTTTCTAGGAACTTACTATTAGAAAATCTGAATTATTTACGTAAACCGATATATTCCCAAATAAAACATCCAAAATGCATCTTCCCAATGATTGGATGTTTTTATATTCTAAATTCACTTACACATAATCATCACGACATGTTGTGGAGGATAATTAATGAAAAAACCAAAATTTTCTACCATCGAAATGGTTTTCGTTCTTATCGCAGTCACCACACTGTTCACGGTCACAGTATATGAACTATCCACAACTGGAGTCCTACCCGGAAATGACCCCGCTGTGCACCTAGCAAAATCAAAACAAATCATATTAGATGAAAAAATCAGCTACAGCGAAGTCGCATGGTATCCACCATTCTTCCATACAATACTTGCAATTTTACAAATTTTTGCAGGCACCATGGACGTGATGGTTGCAGCATTCATACTAAAACTATTAATCGCAACATTCAATGTATTGGCTCTCTTGTCTGTATATCTGTTAGCACGAAAAATTTTTGGAATAGGCACTGCAGTAGTAGCATCACTTTTTGTAATTTTGTCGGTTCCACTGTCTGAAATGGTTTTTTGGGGAGGCTACGCCAACCTCATGGGACTGGCATACATTGCATTCATTTTTTATATAATGACCAAAGAAATCAAAACAAAACCCAAACTGTTTTTGCTGTTTTTAGGATCCTTCACCCTAGGGTTAGCCCATCAATTAACTGCTTTCGTTTTTGTTTTTATGTTTATCCCAGTTTTCTTGCTTAACTCCATAGGCTCCAAAAAACGGTTTTTCACCTTTTTTGCAGTGATTATTGGCGGCGGATTAGCCTTACTGGCGTGGTATGCACAAGTCATAATCGATTACGCTGACATTATAATCGATTATGTTTTTTATTCTTCAACTGAAAATTATTACCAAATCCCTTTAGTTGGTCTTGAAAACTTGCTCAAAAATTTTGGAACAACTATACCCCTAGCAATAATTGGCATACCCATTATGTTTTATATACTTTGGAAAAAAAAGACCCTCAAAGATTCCGTGCTGTTAGTTTTCTGGCTTGCAGTTCCAGTTTTTTGGTCCCAATCTTTCCATATTGGAATACAACTGCCATACGGCAGATTCGTTAGCTTTTTCGCTACACCAATAGCCATTCTTTGTGGAATAGCAACCTATTTTCTTATCACAAAAATCCCCACACTATTAGAATCGTTTGTCTTGTCAAAATTTGTAAAAAACATACAAACAATCGAGATAACAAAAATCATCGTTATCATATCAATCTGTTCTTTATTGGTTGTTCAAGGAATGCTTTTTGTTGAAAGGCTTGATACATACCCAGAATATTATCAACGAGCCTCCATCCCCAGTTACAGCGCTGGACTGTGGGTAAAAGAACATACAGTTTCACTAGGAGGCACAGCAGTCACATCACGAAGCCCAGGAAGTTGGTTCTATGCATTTACGGATATTTCCACGATCCAAGAAGTTGATCCCATGTCATCTAGGTCGGTCGTTGCAGAATCGGTATTGTATAGTTTCTATGAAATGGAAAACACAGTTACTTCAACCCGAGAATATGACATAGTAAGTCCCAGCTCTGGACAAGAAATCCATGTTTCAAACTATAACATTTGGAAACGAGTCCTGAGCATGCCTAACAGCGAGGAAGAATTCAGGTATTTAAATGATGCCCAAGAGTGGGTGTCAATTCCGTTTTCTGAAACTCAAATATCAGTTTATTGGACCCTGAACACCACAGACAAAGCTCAATTAGTCACTGAATATAACCATGAACTGTTTACCATAACAAAAACAGTTACAGTTCAAAGCACCAACACTTTAATCGATGTACACTGGGATTTTTTAACTCACCAAGACTTTGCAAAAACAAGACTGGCTGTTGCACACTTTTTTGATTTGTCCCTTGACTTTAAAGAAGTGTTTATTCCCAACGTTATTGACTGGGAAAACCCATGGGATATTCCTGAGTTTGGAGACACTGAAGAAAACTGGGCACTAATAGCAGGTCCCGATATACTAAGCGAAAATAGGTTGGCGGTTCTTGACCCAACAAACGGCATAATTGCAGGTTTTGAAATAACCAAGCAGCCTCCAAACTGGTGCAATATAGGCGCTCTGGAAAACAAATTCATCGACGCCGTGCGGCTCACCTATTACTACGAAAACATTACACAAAACGAAATAAAAGAAGCATCATACACAATTCTTGTTCACGCTTTTCAAGACGAGGAAATTGAAAGGTGGTCCCTCCAAGAACTCATAAACAAGTTTGATTACCAAACAGAAGTTCCCCTTTATGCACGAGATTTCCTCACATACATTGAAGAAAACAACATCAGATTCGTAGCAGTAGACACCCAAAGAATAGTCTCAACAATTCCCGCGACCCCAGCATTAGACAAAATCTACTCAAACAACGGAGCTTCAATTTACACAACAAAAAAGTAGCCGGATTATATCAAAACCAAAGTAACTAGATGTTTATTTCTGTTTTAGTTCTTTTTTCAGGATGTTACTTAACCTGCGTTTGCTGATTGGAGTGCCTGCGACAACTTTTCCATTATATGTCACACAAAAAACGCCAAAAGGACAAGGACTGTTTTGAGCATCCTTACAAGTTTTTAACTCAACAACATTGGGAAAAATATTGAATTCCTTTTCAGCCGTTTCAGCCAACTCTTCCACATATTTTGAAGGATAAGGACACTGCCCCGACCAGATAATTGTTAATCCTTCAGAATATCGATTCAAATTTTGTTCCCAGGTTCCATTAAATTTTGGATCAGGTGCATCTGCATTGAATTTTTTGGCAAGTAAATTATAATCAGGAGCCGCAGAGTCCACAACTTTAAAGCCTTTTTTGAAAAATATTCTGTTATCTGCCATCCACCCACTTTTACGGGTGACCACCGCAACTCCAGTCATTCTTTGCTGTTTTGCGTCTTTTATGCATTCATCAATCAACAGTGAACCATAGCCTTGGCCTTTGTACATTTTTTTAAAACCTGAAAAAATGCAGTGAATAAACATGTAACCTTTTGCTTGAACAGGTCTCCAGCAGTATTCTCCGGGAATGTATTCAATCAAACCTTGGGTTCCATCGCTTTCTGTAAGCATAGATTTGATTTTAAGTCCTTCAGAAAAACGGGCTTTAAGCCACTCAACTTTTCGTTGAAGCCCTTTATTCTTGATGTTCTTGTAACCACAAACACCATACTCACAAACATTATCCAACGTAATGTCAATTAATTTTACGCCCATCAAGAAACCCCCAAAAAAAATGGTTATTCTTCACGCAACACTTTCGGAATGTAAGCGCATGCTGGATCAGATTCGAATAAATCACCAGTATAAACTTCCGCGCGGGTTCTGCATCCGCCACAGATGTCACGGTATTCACATACCCCACATTTGCCTTTGAGGTTGCTACGGTCTTTGAGTTTCAGAGTAAAGTCTGAACATTGCATGTCTGTCCAGATTTCTTTCATGGACTTGTTTTTGATGTTACCAGTGCGGTAGCCTTCATTGAATCCGCACGGTCGAATGTCACCGTTTTCTAGTAGACCCATGTATCTGCCACCAATGAAACATTGACCCAAGAAAACATTTTCAAACCAGTAATCAAAATCAGGCATTCCTCGCTCTTTGGCTATTCGGGCAAAAAAGGGACAATATACGTTGATGCTCATTTTGTTATTGTATTGTCGCATCAAATCGTAGACCCTGTTCCATGTTTCTTCATATTGTTCGGGAGTTGGAGCCAAGTCAAGGTGTTCTTCGGCTCTGCCTACTGGTATATAATTATGGTAAACTACACGGGTTGCATTGTATTTGTAGCCTAAATCGGCAATATGGTCAACTTCTGAGCAGTTTCGCCGGTTAAGAGTAGAAACAATGCAATCAAAAACTCCACCATCAGAGAGGTTTTTCATAGCGTCTACGGCAATTTTATAACTGCCTTTTCCTCGGGTCATGTCGTTTGTTTGTTCGGTGCCGTCAAGGCTTACTGCAGTCATGACCTCGTTTCGGATTAGTTTATCAAGGATATCACCTTTGGCGAAATACCCGTTTGTAATCAAGCTGACGTTCATTCCAAGGCTTTTTGCGTGTTCAATAATTTCAAAAATGTCTTTGCGTACTAGGGGTTCTCCGCCACTAAGTCCAAACCATTTTGCGCCCAGCCCATAAAGTTCATCAACAATTTTTTTTCCGCCTTCGGTGTTGATTTCGTTTACTGGATAAGGTTGTGAACCAAAACTACAATACAAACAGTTATAGTTGCACGCACGCGTACAGCGCCAAGTCATCATGTAAAGAAGGGGTCGTTCTTCCATCTTTAGTGCACTCGCATCCAATCAGAGCACCTCACATATATTTAAGTTTGTCAAAAAAAGGGTGCCCCATTTTGAATTTGTTTCAACGTGCATTCTTGGTGATGGAATGCAAAAAGAAACGGAATAAACGCTGATTGATTGGAACAATCTAACATTCATTATGGGGCGCCAGCTTTTATTGTTATTATTAGAAATGGATAAAAGGATTTTTGTTAAGATTTCTTGACAAAAAAAGACTCTGTTTAACAACAGTTTACTCAAGAAATATTGAGTAAACAAAAAAAGGGAAAGGTCAGATCCCAACTCATTTTTGCTGCTTGTCCTGCAAAACTTTTGGAACATAAGCACAGGCAGGGTCTGAACCAAAATAGTCCCCTGTATAAATTTGTGCTCGGGTTCTGCATCCCCCACAAATTTCGCGGTATTCGCAAACCCCACATTTGCCTTTGAGGTTGCTACGGTCTTTGAGTTTCACAGTTAATTCTGAAGTTTGTAGTTCATCCCAGATTTGGTATAAGGATTTATCTTGAACGTTTCCTAGTCTAATGCGGTCGTTGAAACTGCATGGAATAACGTCGCCGTTTTCGATTACACTCATGTATTTGCCAGCCATGGAGCATCTACCCAAGAAAAACTTGTTCAGCCAGTTGTCAAAGTCTGGCAATCCCCGTTGTTTTGCAATTCGGGCAAAAAAGGGACAGTAAACGTTGACTTCAGGTTTTCCGTTATATTTTAGGCGAAGGTCATAAACATCGTTCCAGATTTTTTCATATTGCTCCGGAGAAGGTGCACGTGCAAGATGTTTTTTTGTTTTGTTGAAAGGAATAAAACCATGAATTACTACCCAACGGGCGCCATATTTTTCAGCCAATTTGATGACGTGTTCCATTGCATTAGAACTGATGTTGTCATGTGTTGAATCAGCATTAGCCAAGGTGGCAACCAAACAATCCAAAAGACCTGCCTTGGAAATTTTTTCTATGGCTGCAAGGGCGGTTTTGTATGCTCCCTTTCCACGGAGGGCATCATTAATTTCTTCGGGACCGTCAACACTAATAGAAACTCTAACGCCATATTTGACTAGGGTTTCCATTATTTTGTTGTCCAGTCCATATCCGCTGGTTATTATGCTCACATTCATCCCAGTGCCTTTGGCGTAACTAATTATTTCAGGAAGGTCTTTTCGCAAAAGAGGTTCTCCGCCACTTATTCCAAAATATGTTGCCCCAAATGCGTGTATTTTATCTACGATGCATTTTGTTTCTTCAGTTCCTAAGGAATCAAGGGGTTCAGGGGTATTTGCGAAGCCACAATGCAAACAATTGTTGGTACATGCAGAAGTGCATCGCCAAGGAAGGATAAATAAAGGTGCTTTTTCTTTCAAAATCGTCACCATCGTGTGTAACTAAAAGGTTCAAGAGAAAATAAAAAAGTATTCAATTTTCATGAAAACCGTTAACGGATTTTATTCTTTTGAGGGTATATTTTTTGTTTCCAAGTTGTCAAGAAATCTTACCAGTTCCTTGACGTTTTTCACAGTTACGGCACCACTGGCTTTGAGTTTTTCTAAGTATTCTGTTGCTTTACCGTTAGTAAAGTCCCGTTCACTGATAGGACCATCTTCAAGAAGCAAAGTAGGTATCCCTTTTTTCAAAGCCACATCAGCAGCATCAAGGTTACGCAGGTTTCCTTCCCCAAACTGGGTTGGAGTTACCACTAAAACGTTTGCTTTGGTGATCATCTTTAGGTTTGCTTCATGAGCTTCCTTGGTTATCGGAGAAAAAGGTGCTTCGTTTGTTGTTGGAATTGACAATAACTGGGCGGTTTCTTGGTCAGTATCTAATAGATTCAAAACTCCAGCAGTTATACGGTAGCCTTCATCCAGCAATGTTTTCATTACTGGACTTCCAGTTCCGCTTCCAGAGATTAGATGAACAATTGAGCTTTTTTGTTTATGGACTATTGGTCTTGAAATGGGGATAACATGAAGCTGTCCAGTAATTGGATGTTTTTTAACTAATGTGTCCACACTGAAAACTTCTTTTACGTTCTCAGCTGTGAGAGTTTCATCAGCTTTACCAACTGCTACAATTTTTCCAGCTTTCAACAAGATAATGGAGTCACAGTAACGGGCAGCCAAATTAAAATCATGAAAAACCGCAACAACCAACATGTTTTTTTCTTCACTTAAGTGTTTAATTAAATCCATTATTTCCAGCTGATTACTAATGTCCAAATGAGTCGTTGGTTCATCTAACAAAAGAATCTGAGGCTCCTGAGTAAGAGCACGAGCAATAATGACGCGTTGACGTTCTCCACCACTGAGTTCAGTTATTGGACGATCAGCAAACTCCCAAGTGCGAGTAAGTTTCATTGCGTTTTTTGCTATGTCCAAATCACTTTTACCTTCCATCTTGAATCGGGTCATGTGCGGGTTCCGTCCCATCAAAACAACTTCAAGGGAAGTAAAATCAAAAGAAACAGGTGAAGTCTGAGGAACAACTGCCATCTGTTTTGCAAGGTCGAGGCTTTTCATTTTGTAGATGTCTTGGTCGTCAATGAGGATTGCCCCATTTTTTGGTTTGAGGACTTTGCTGATGCTTTTTAGTAGGGTTGTTTTTCCCGAGCCGTTTGGACCAAGAATTCCTAAAAACTGTCCGCTTTTAACATTGAAGTTAATGTTTTTTAGTATTTCAACAGATCCATAAGAGCAGTCGATGCCGTCTATTGTCAGTGTCACCAAGTTTTGTCACCTATAGTTTGTATCCTTTATTCTTTCTGCGAAGCAAGTATATGAAGAATGGTGCCCCAGCAAAGGCAGTTATTATCCCCACAGGGGCTTCTCCCGAGCCCATTATTACTCGGGAAATGGCATCTGAAATCATCAAAAAAGAAGCCCCTACAAGTGCAGAAGTTGGAATAAGAACACGGTGGTCAGGACCAATCAACACTCGTGTTACATGAGGTATTATCAATCCAACAAATCCAATTAAACCACTAATTGAAACGGCAGCAGCAGTCATCAATGCTCCTGCAACAAGTAAAATACGTTTTACTTTTTCGATTTCAACTCCCAAATGTTGGGCTTGGTCTTCTCCTAGGGCAAGGATGTTTAAATCCCGGGAATACAAGTAACAAATTACAGATCCAACGATTATAAAGGGCAGAATTGCATACACTTTATCCCAGTTTTCAGTAGATGAAAGACTACCAATAAGCCAGAAGGTTAGGCCGTGAAGGATTCTGTCGCCGGCAACAGTTTTCAGATAAGTAACTATGGCGTTTTGGAAAAGACTCATTGCAATACCTGTCAAAAGTAAAGTAGTAACTGGAACCTTTGAACCGACTCTGGATATTGTATAAACAATAAGAACTGTTACAAGAGAACCAACAAAAGCAAAAACTGGAAGAGTGTTCAAACCTAAAATTGCGATATTTATTCCAAAAACGAATACTAATGCAGAACCCACAGAAGCCCCTGTTGAGGCTCCGATTACGTACGGGTCAGCCATGGGGTTTCGGAAAATTCCTTGATAGGTTACTCCAGCAGTTGCCAGTGCGGCACCAACTAGGGCACCGCAGATTACTCGGGGAAGACGAATTTGGCTAATTATTACTGCGTAGGTTGGGTCGACTCCTGATGCGTCTATAAATGTGTTTAATAAGGGAACTTGATTGCCTAGTATGTTCAAAATGTCCCTGAACGGAATGGGGGCATATCCTAAGTTTAGGGATAACACGAAAACAGCAGCAAACACAGCCACCAGAATCAAAAGGTATAGTTTCCATCGAGAAACATTGCGTAAACGCTTGGTTTCAGCGTCAGCGGTCATGAAGAATCACAAGTTATGTTTTATTTGATAAAAAAGAAAGAGAAGAAGGGGTATTTTAGAGTTCGCCAAATATTTCGGGATGAACCATCTTGGCTATAAGCTCTAAAGCGTCAATTAGTCTTGGACCAGATCTGGAGATAATGTCAGCATTGATTTCGTATAAGGCATCATTTTTCACAGCAGTGATTGAATCCCAGCCAGGACGGCTACCTACAGCTTCGATGGTTTCGTAGAAGTTTCCGACCCCCATATACATGTCAGGGAAAAACATTACATCAGGATTCTTTACAATAATTGCTTCAGAACTTACCGTCGGCCAACTAGTAGTTGCGTCACTGAAGATGTTTTCTCCACCAGCGAGAGTGATCAGTTCATCAATGAAAGTGTTTGGACCTACGCTCATTAGAGGTTCGTTCCAGACTTCATGGTAAACTGTTGGAGTCGTAGTTGCAGCTAACAGTTGTGTGGCAATTGAATCCATTCTTGCGCGCATGTCACTTACTAGGGCAGCAGCTTCAGTGTTTTGGTCAACTGCTCTGCCTATTAGTAGAATGTCACCAAGAAGATCGTCAATAGTGTAACCTTCAATTACTAGAACATTGTATCCAAGATTCTTCAAAGAATCTGCGGCATCTAGGCTCCCAGTGCTTGCCAAAACCAAGTCAGGATTCAATGCAACAATTGGTTCAATAGAAGGACCATAATAACTGCCAATACTGGTCATGTTACCTGCTTCAACCCAAGAGGAGAAATCATAAGGATAGTTACAGAAATCGGTTACACCCACGACTTTGTCGCCCGCGCCCACAGCAAACAAGATTTCTGTGTTACTAGGTGACAAAGAAACAATTCGTTCTGGGAGTTCAGTTAAAGTGACTACATTACCTAAGCCGTCAACTAGAGTTACTTGTTTGTATTCATCAAGTTGTGCTTGTTGATCTTCAATAGTTTGCTGATATTCGTCGATTTTGTCTTGTTGTTCGCCTACTTGGGTTTCCAAGTCAGTGATTGCACTCTGATAAGTGTCGATTGTTTGTTGAATGTCTGCAAGTTGACTTTGAATTGAGCTAACATCGTCTTCAACAGATGAAATGTCGTTATTTGTTACAGCAAGTTCAAGGTCACTTATGGAGGTTTTTATGTCACTAATTTGACCTTCAAAAGTAATGTATCCGAAAGCTGAAACGATTAATGAGATAACAGCTACAATCGCAATGATGTATGTGATATTTTTATCCAATATTACACATCCTTTAGGATGGATAATCCAACCTTAAAGTATATAAAAGTTACGAAAAACAAGGACAAAGATAACATGAAACATAAAAAAAATTACCTAAAGCGTACACAAATAGCTATTCAACTGAAACCTTAATGAAGGCAATATTATTTTCAAGCATATTTTCTGTCGAAGTAACCTTGAAAGATTTTCCATAAAGGGGACATTCAAGAACTAAAGTATGAAACTCACCATATTCTCCTAAGGGGTCTGCAGTTCCAATTTTTTCCAGAAAATGGGCACCTGATTCTTTACTGATAACAAATCCAAGCCATTCTTTGCCCAAGTAGTTCAGGTCTACACCTGTAATCAGGGCTTTAAAGCCTAAACCAAAAATTTCATTAAAAAGTTCAGTGGTATCCCTGCCGTAGATTAGTTCAAGCAACTCTAGACCAGTTTTGCTACAAACATCTTTCAGCCCTTGAAAATGATCGTCACCATCGATATCACCAGCAATTAATGCATCGATGTTCAAGTTTTTTAGAGTTTCAATGAAAGCGTTTTTTTGCTTAAAATCAACTATTGTTAACTGTTTACCCATGGATTTTGCTATGGTTTTTAATGCTTCAATGTTTTCTGCATGAGGCGAAGGAATAGGAAGAGTAGTAATCAACGTGATTAGATGGTCAACTTTGATTCCTTGTTTTTCAGCAATATAAAGAGAATAAAGGGAGTCCTTTCCTCCAGAAAACAATGCTGCAGCTTTCAAGGTTAAATAAGCTCCGAATGAACACCCAAAACAACAAACACGAGTTATTTAAGAGATTTCATGAAAAAATTTTGAAAGTTGTTCCAACGACTCTACAAGTCTAGGTCCGGGGCGAGAAACACAATCTCTTAAAACGGTAGAAAGGCGTTCATTTTTAATTGCAGACACATTTTTCCATCCCTTCCGATTCTGGACTGCTTCAAAACTTTCCCAAAAAGGTACAACATCAGGAATAACAGGAAACAACATCACATCAGGATTAACTTTAACAACATCATCTGGACCAATCAGGGGCCATTCAGTAAGGGCATCTCCAAAAACGTTTTCGCCACCAGCTAAACTAATCAGGTTACCAATCCAAGTTTGTGAATTGACACTGATGTAAGGGTCTTTCCAAACTTCAAAGTACACTTTTGGTTTGACCGCAATTGTTTTTGATGCTTCAATAACTGTGTTTGTCCGTTGCCTCAAATCTTTCGCAATCTTGCGAGCACGGGAACTTTTTCCAGTAGCGTTACCAACTAACAAAATGTCATCAAAAACATCATCCAAACTGTGAGGAGATAACATCAAAACATTAATTCCCAAACTTTCCAGTTCTTTTGCAGTTTTTATTGTTATTTCACAACTACGGCTGCATTCGGTTTTGCAGTCGTTTGTTTTATTGGAACATTTTGCAGTGGAAACTAAAACTAAATCAGGATCCAAAGCTAAAATCTTTTCCACAGAAGGGTTCCAGTAACCCCCAACTCTGAAAGTTTTTTTTGCTCTGATTTGTGCCTCTAACTGGGCAGGATGGTCACAGTAGTCTGTCACTCCAACAACTTTGTTTCCAGCTCCAACAGCAAACAGTATCTCGGTGTTGCTGGGAGAAAGAGAAACTATCCGCGCGGGACAAAGTTGCCTGCAATTATTATCCATCAGTGATGCCATTCCGTAAATTTCAGACCAAAAAAGTAGAATGAACCTGTGACTTTAGAACTTTTTTCTTTACCACAAGATTGGTTTATTTCACGGTTACAGACTTGGCTAAGTTCCGGGGTTTATCAGGATCGTTTCCTCGTTCAAGGGACATATAATACGCAAAAAGCTGCAACGGAATAACAAAAGGAATGGGTGACAAGACTTCAGGCAATCTAGTATCGATTTCAATGTAATCGTCAGCCAGTTTTTTGATTTCTTCGTCACCTTTTTCGATGATTGCAATTATCAAAGCCCCACGGGATTTCATTTCCATGATGTTTCCAATTATGCTTCGACGAGTAGAATCTCGGGGACAAATGAAAACTATTGGAAATCCAGACTCAACCAAACTGATTGGTCCGTGTTTACTTTCTCCAGCAGGATAAGCCAAAGAAGGAATATACGAAATCTCCATTAATTTCAGTTTACCTTCAAGGGCAACAGCGGAACCCATGCCCCGTCCCAAAAAGAAAAAGCAGTTTTTGGTTCCATATTTTTTGGCTAACTGTTTTACTTTTTGTTCTTCCGTTACAATTATTTCTTCAACAATATCAGGTATCCGTTCAAGGCTTTCTTCTAGATCCTCTATTTCTGTGTGAGAAACTTTTCCCCGCTTCTTGGCAAGACGAATAGCCAATTGAGAAAGCACAGAAAGCTGAGATGTGAAGGTTTTCGTAGCTGCAACCCCAATTTCTGGACCAGATTGCTGAACAATATACACCCTAGAAACCCGGGTAAGGGTAGATCCAACAATGTTTGTCAGACCCAAAACTGTAGCTGCACGCAATCTTGCGGTTTCAACAGCTTCCAAGGTGTCTGCAGTTTCTCCAGATTGACTAACAACCAGCAAAGTGCTGTCTATGTTAACTGATTTTCCGTGTTGTTCAACAAACTCAGAGGCAATTACAGGGTGAGTCGCCAAAAAGGACAGTTTAGAGAATAAGTAAGAGGCAGCCAAACAAGCATGATATGATGTTCCACAGGCAACCAAAAAGACTTCTCCTGCGCGGTCAAGAAAAGTGGTCATTAATTCCAAATACTGGTCCTGTAAGCGAAGAGTGTCCCGCAACCGGAGGGGCTGTTCATGGATTTCTTTTAGCATAAAATGGGGATATCCTTGTTTTTCGGCTGCTTCGGGTTCCCATTCAATAAGTTCAGGTTTTCGGGTTATTGGTTTCCAATCTGCGATGACGTGGATTTCGTAGCCTTTATCACTTAAGACAACGATTTCTCCATCTTCAATAATCAAAGATTTGTTAGTTTTTGAAAGAAAAGCTGGGATATCCGATGCAACATAAAGACCGTCATCGGCTACTCCAACAACAAGGGGACTTTCTTTTCGGGCACAAACAATCTTGTCAGGCTCAATAGTAGATATAATGGCAGTCGCATAAGAGCCATCCAACATTTTCACTGCTTCTCGAACTGCTTCGACAAGAGATGAAGACGTTTTCAGTTTTTCTTCAACTAGGTGCGCAATTACTTCAGTATCAGTTTTTGACCTGAAAGTGTGCCCTTTCTCTTCAAGTTCACGTTTGAGTTCCGTAAAATTTTCGATAATTCCGTTATGAACTACTGCAATTTGGTTTTTACAGTCAGTGTGGGGATGAGCATTCTCTTTGTAAGGTGCTCCATGGGTTGCCCATCGGGTGTGACCTACGCCAAGTCGTCCAGGTAAAGAGTCAAGGTTGTGCCATTGATGAACTTCATCAATTTTTCCGCTGTCTTTTTTTATTGATAGGTTACCGTCATCAATGGTTGCAATACCAACTGAGTCGTAGCCCCTGTATTCTAATTTTTTTAAGCCTTCATGAATTAAAGGAGCAGCTTCACCTGTTTTTAGGATGCATCCGAATATTCCACACATAGTTCATTCCACATTTGTTGTATAAGTTATAGTAATATGCAGTAACGTAATCGAGTTATGCTATATTTAGATAAACCACGGGAGCATCTATAAGTATTTTTAGGATTCATATTTTAGTCTTATAACGGAATTTATAATGGTTCTTAAACAACGTTTGTACATTACCAGTACCGTCAAACTTCAAATATAGGTATTTGCTAGATTCAAGGACAGCATTTTCAAAAAAGGAATTACCACAAGAAATATGAATGCAAAAAATCAACAGAATTGAGGCGAGCGTCTTGGTTCTTTCAGATTTCCTTTACCCCGACGAAACAATAGTGTTCCAAAGCAGAAAAATTGAAAGTCTTAACGATAATTTCTTTTTCTACATAACGGATCAACGAATTCTTCTACACAGGCGACGGGGAGTCATGTTCAAAAAAGACAGAATAATTTCTGAAAGACTGGAAAACATCAGCACAATGCAATACACAGAAGTTGGCGTTTTAAGAAAAAAAGGTGTCTTGCGCATCGATACTTACAGTAAAAAAATGGACCCCATAGTTGGAAACGTTTCCGATGTTAAAGCAATCTGGCAGGAAATGCAAAAATATACAAGAAGAGACAGTCCGGTTTAGTTTCTTTTGAATCCCAGAATAAAACCAAAAACTAAACTCGCGATGAACGGAACATGTGCAAGAAGGGGGGTTATTAGGCTCAGGGCAGGGTTGATGGCGTTTAGTATGTTTGTTGTTGTTTCGGATAGTCCAGTGTAGTCTACGTTGATTATGTTTGCAGAAGCGAGCAATATTAATGAAAAAACTACAACTCCAACGATTAATGCGATTTTGAGAACTTTTCTGATGGCATAACCTATCAAAAATCCACCTACTCCACCTAGAACCAGCTGAAAAACTATTGGTGCCAAGGATTCCGTAAGGGTAGAGGTCATCACAATCTAGTTGTTTGTACGGTTTACGAAGCTAATAAAATTAACCAACAATTAAAACGTAAGACATCATTGATTTTCTAAAGTTATGAATTCATAAGTTAATCAAAATCGCATTAAGTCATAAATCGCAAACATTAGAGGCTTTTATGTATCTGTCGTTCAAGATACCCAACTGAACAATATAAGAGAATTGTTGTCATGTATTTTTTTGAAAATAAAAGGTTAAGAAAGACAATAGATTAACCATTAAAAAAATATTTATAAAGGCATGCGAAAGTTGCAAGCATGAAAAGAAAGCTTTTGCTAAGCGGCAAAAAAAATCAAATGAACACCAAAGACATAGCCGTTTTCGAAGACCCCGAACTACTTAAAACAGTTCTAAACAAGCTGAGTTGGAAGATTTTGGAGCTTTTAAGCCAAACAGAAATGTACCCTATGGAAGTCGCCAAAAAACTGGGAATCCACGAGCAAAAGGTGTACTACCACATCAGAAAAATGTGGAAAGCTGGCGTAATAAAAGTCGTCAGAGAAGAAGAAAAGAAAGGGGCAGTAGCAAAATATTACAAAGCCTCCTTTCCAGCAATGGGAATTGAACTGCCTTTTGGTAATCAAAAAATTGCAAAGTTACCCATAAGAAACATAGACGAAAAAATCAAACAGTTTTTGTGTCCTTTAATTACTGATAACATGTTTGATGGAAAAATTGTTGTTGGAAGCCCTGATCCTCACGGTCCGTTTAAGGCTAAAGCACGGGATGGCCATTATGCGGCGTATTTGACTTTGTTTTTGGGTCAGTTTGTGGATTTGCCTGAAGATTTTGTGGTAAAACTGGATGTAGACGTGAAAGCAGAAAAAGAAGAAGATAACAACCTCTTCTTAGTTGGTGGACCAGGAACCAACCTGATCACCCAAGAATTCAACAAATTTTTGCCCATAAACTTCAACATGATACCCTCTGACCACGGCTTCGTTTTAGGGGGACTGGTTTCAGAAAAAACCAAAAAAGTCTACACCGCTGACACAATGGGATTAATCGCAAAAATCCCCAACCCGTTCAACAAAGAAAAAACAGTAATCATTCTCGCAGGCAACAAAGCAGTTGGAACAAAAGCCTGCGTAATTGCATTAACCAAGTTTTGGCAAAAATGCCTGAAAAAATTTGACCAACAAGAATTCGCAACAGTAATTCAAGGCTTTGACCTTGACGGCGACGGTAAAGTTGACTCAATAGAGGTTCTAGAATAACCTAAAATTGTTATCTTTGAGATGTAATATTCTTGTATCATGAAATCTGTAACTGTCGCGTTCTTTGCACATGGACACAAGAATGTAATTTCTACTCATCAAACCACAGTTGAAGTTACAAAAGAAACTGAACTCTCAAAACGGGGAAACTGTATCGTGGCTGTTGGTTCAACTAATGGTGCAATTGATTTGCCTTTTGAATTCAAGGAAGCCGCCAAAAAAGAAAAATCAAAAATAACAATAATAATTGAAGCTGATGAACTAAAAGAGACAATTACCGCAAAAGGAAGCCCCCAGTTACAGTTTACACATCTTACAGATTTAGTGGTTCGAAAAAGTGATTATGTATGTGGTCGAACCTTGGCCATTGGAGCAGACAAGGCCTCAATTGATTTGTCAAGAAAGTTTGTGGAAAAGCTCCAGAACCCAAATCAGCAAGTCAAAGTTACCCTGACTGTGGAAAATTATTGAATTTGTGCGTCCACAACTACCTGCCAAGCATAAGGTGCAACTTCTCGAACGGTTTTTGCAAAAAGGTACTTGCTTACTTGGCGGTTATTTTGTTTCACTGCTTGTTCTAGTTCTGTTTTTGCTGTTTCTAAAGGTTTAGGAGAATCGTAAACAAAACAGTAATAGTGAACAACTCCCCCGTCAGGTTTAATTGCTTCACAAGCTACGTCAACAAATTCTACGGCAGTTTCGGGCAGGTTCATGATTACTCGGTCTGCTTTTTGGTACAGCTGTTCTTTTACAACTTTTCTGGCATCTCCAAGAAGAGGCACAATTTGTTCTTGTACCCGATTAATCTTAACATTTTTTTCCAGCAACGACACCGCGTCAGGATTAACGTCAACAGCATAAACGTGCACCTTCTTTTGGTTTTTTGCAATTGGAATAACAAAAGGTCCAACTCCAGCAAATAGATCAACCACAGTTTCACCAGGGGTTACTTGGGAAGCTACTCTGTTGTGTTCATTTGAAAGCCTTGGAGAAAAATATGCTTTAGCAACATCAACATGCAAAGTATTGCCGTATTCTACGTAAATGGTAGAGGTTTTATTGGTTCCTGCTAAAAATTCAAGATCCCGTATTCGGTATATCCCTTTGATGGCTCCTGCTTTTGCTAAAACCGTGTTTGTCTGTTTATGAGCTGTTAGTATAGCTTCTCCAATCAGGGTTTTATATTCTGCAAGCTCTTCAGGAATCTCAACAATAGCGATATCGCCCACAAAATCGATAGCATGAGGAACCAACTCCAAAAGGTCAAGAGGCAGTTTGTTTTTCAGCAAATCAAGGGGTAATAAACGTTGTTTTTTTCTTTCAAAGTCGCAAACAGAAACATTGAAGGTGCCCAGTTTAGTTTTCAATTCCCTGAGACCCGCAGGTGAGGGTTCAGAAATTAGAGGTATTTGCAGGCATTTTTCTGTTTGTTGAATCTGTAGTTCACGGTTAAACAGATCAAGTTCAGTAACTAGACGAATTGCTTTTTCTCCAAGCTTTTTTGGAACCACTAAGGATACAGATTCAGGCACTTTTGTTCACAAAACAATAGACTAGAGACATTTAAATTCGTAGAGTAAAACAAAGTTGTTATTTTGTGCGCTTGAGGGTATAAAACGCTAATACCAGTTCTGAAATGGATACAACACCCATGGATAAAACTGCAAAAAAGTGACTCAAGAAAACAACATAAACAATTGTGTAAACTAGCAATGGAATAATTAAGGTGCTGATTCCGACGACGAGTTTTTTTAAATCGTGAATTAAGGCTGAAATTTTGCCTTTGGTTACAATACTCAAGAACAGTTGGATTTCAAAAATGCTTGCAGAAGCTATTGACAATATGGAAAAGAACGGAATGAGTATCACTAAAGGGGAAGTTATCGATTTTAAAAATGCCAAAACAAGCAAAACTAGAGGAACCGGAACAAAGGTTAACGTGGATATTAGGGTCTTGGAGGTTACGATTCGGTTAAGGCTTAAAGGTAATGTTTTAGTGTATTCGAGACCTTTGCCTTCTGAATTTAACAGGGCAAGGGGCATAAGTAAAACAAAGATTCCCCCCATAAGGGTGGAAACAATCAAAGTTGAAGCCCGCAAAACTTCAAAACTTGCTAGCATTAAGGACACAATAACAGTTTCCAAAACCGGCAACGCAAAAAAGAAAGCAGTAGAAGGGTTCCTTGAACAACTTTTCAAATCTTTTAAGACATAACCAAACAGTGGGCTTCGCAGTTTAATGGAAAAATTTGTTGCAGTTACGCGGGTTATGTTAACATCTGCTCCGGTAGATATTCGGTTAACTGTTTTTAACACCCAGTTAACTGCAAACCCAGCAAATCCAACATACCCCACCATACATAAAGCAGCAACTAACGTTATAGACTGAGCAGCAACCACGTTACTGGCACTAGCAACAGTTACTCCAGCAGAAAATTGGGGCAGCAAACAAAACAATATGTTTGAGATTTGGTTGGGATTAAGCAACATAGTTTCCAAAGAAGGGACGATGTACCATGGTAAACTAATCAGAAGGCTTACTCCCATCAACAGGCAACCCCACATCAAAATGAAAACTAAACGCAAAATTGTGCGGCTTTTTGATCTTCCGCCACGGGAAAGGTTTTTTGCGAACACTCGTGAAAACCATAAAGAAACTGCTACAGCGAAAATTGCATTCATTACTGAAGCCACAAGAATTACAATAACTGCTAGGGGTGAACCAGTGTAACATGCTACCATGATTACTTGGCTCAGTATTGAACCAAGAACAATGTAGTCTACAGAACGGATAAACGAAAACAATGTAATTAATGAGAAATCGTTTTTTTCCAAGGGTAAAACAGATAACAAGACCGAAGATTCTGCACTAACAAATGACGACATTGTCTGAATTGCATACAATGACATAAAACCAAAAGTAACAGCTAAACTTAACGAAACCGCACTTGTTAAACCCATAATCGGAGAGCCAAAAAACTGTGCAGTAAAAGGCATAATTGCAGCTAAAATATTAAAAACCGCAACTAGGGATTTGTCCCATTTTGCAATTCGTAACGCTTTTTTTGTAACTTCCAAATTATCTTGAAAATCTTCCGCAACTTGCCCCTTTCCAAATCCACCCCACCACATTCGACCTTTTTCTTCAGCGATTGAACGGTACACAACTTCTTTGTAAGGGGACCGACTATGCCACCAAGCTTCAAGCAGTTTCATGTTGGAAGAATGCCTCCCCTAAGAGCCGAGTCTTGTTGGCAATCTCATTTTCTTCGTTTGTTAATTTTAAAAACACTTCTTCAAGGGTGTCGCTTTGGTTTCCTGTTTGAGTTTTTAATTGGTCTATAGTTCCTTCTGCAACGATTTTTCCTTGATAAATGATTCCGATTCTTGTGCAGATGTTTTCTGCAACTTCCATGATGTGGGTGCTAAACAAGACCGCTCCGCCTCTTTTTGCGTGCAACAACAGCAGATCCTTTACAATACGGCTGGTTTTGGCGTCAAGACCACTCAAGGGCTCATCCAACAAAAGAACAGGTGGTTGATGAACAAAAGCAGCAATCAGGGCTATTTTTTGTTTCATTCCCATCGACAGAGTAGCGATAGGGGCATCAAAATAGTTTGACATGTCAAAAGCGTCGCCAAGCTGGGATATTATGCGGTTGACTGATGTTTGGTCAATTTTTCGTATAGATGCGACAAACTCAAAAAAGTCACGAGCAGACAAGGACTCATACAGGATCAGTTTTTCGGCTACGTACCCGATTCGAGATTTTACTTCAATTGGGTTTGTTACAGGATTGTAGCCTTCAACGTTAACCCATCCAGAACTTGGCTCAACTAATCCCATAATTGCTTTTATGGTCGTGGTTTTGCCGGCACCATTTGGACCTAAAAGACCGTAGATTTCTCCAGGTACAACATTGAATTTTAGTCCAGTCAATGCGTGAACTGCCCCGAACTGTTTTGTTAGCTCAGAAACTTCAATCAATGGCACAGGCATTATGTACACCTAGGGTAAAGCAAGCGCTGTTGACTGTGCAGTTACTGAAAGTAATGTTTTGTTAAGTTAAAATCCAGATTTCTGGTTTTTTAGATATAAAACAATAAACGTTGTAATTCATGCGATATATTTGGTTTTGATGCCTTAATAGATAACTTGTCAGTTTAATCAACTAGTTTTTTTGCGATTTTTTATTACTTTTTTATTGAATTTTCAACAATAATGAATGGGTTACAATATAGATAAATCTTAAATTGAATTCAGCGCATTAATAATCATGAATTCTGAAGAAAGAAAAAAGATTATTGCAAAATCACCGATTTCTTTCAAGTATCTCAAACGCTTCAACACTGCTGCTGGCATCCTCCATCTGATTCAAGGAATCATAATGCTGGTCTTGGGACTTCAACTCGAATGGTCCCGAGACATCTACACTTTCTACATGAAACTAGAAATCACAACTACAGGCTCAACCCCAATTTTCAATGCAGTGCCAGATCCACAAATACTATTAAATATAGGATATTTGGGAGCAATTCTTGCCTCGTTTCCATTGATTTCTGCCCTTGCACATTTCATAATAGCATATCCAAAAAACAAAAGCTACAACGAGAATCTCCGAAAAGGCATGAATCCCTACAGATGGTATGAATATGCATTTTCCAGTTCAATAATGATTACGTTGATTTCACTTTTCTTGGGAATCTGGGACTTGTGGTCATTGGTCATGATTTTTGTCCTTAATGCCATGATGATAATGTTCGGTTACTTGATGGAAGTAATCAACCAAAAAACCGAAAAAACAAGCTGGTCCGCATTCATTCTCGGAAGCATCTCCGGATTTACCCCATGGGTTGTGCTATATGCTTACTTTATTGCTGCCATAAATTCCGTGGGTGTAGAACCACCAACTTTCGTTTACATGATACTGTTCATTTACTTCTTTGTGTTCAACATTTTCGCCCTCAACATGGTCCTGCAATACAAAGGCGTTGGAAAATGGAAAGACTACCTATACGGAGAAAGATTCTATATCATACTCAGTTTCGTAGCAAAAACAATCCTGTCATGGCTAGTATTCATCGGGATCTTTGCACCATTCTAACAAAACAATAGCTTCAGGAAACTGAAGCAAACCACCTTTTTTGTTACATCACCATCAAGGAGATTTTAGTCCAATTTCTTGGGTTATGTGTTCTAGTTTTACAGCAACCAACAATTTGTTGTCAGGAGTTAACGCGTCCCATCCGTCTTCTTTTGTGAAGCCATGAGCAGGCAAAAAGTTTGGCGAAAGTTTTTGTTCCCCTTCTTTTGCCAGTTGATTGATTGCATTAATTCGTTCTGTTGGGTCGGTTACTACTTTTAGGGTGCCACGCAACACAATAAAGCTGTATTCGCTAAGGTCTTCGCGGTATTCTTCGATTTCGACACATACGTGTTTGTCGTTTTCGATGAGTTTCATTTTTTTTCCGTAATCAGTGAAATGAAAATACAATGCATCATCTAATACTACGTATTGGAAAGGTGCCATGTACGGGTAAGTGTTTCCTTTGAAGGCGATTCTGCATAGACGTTGTCTGTGGATTAGTTTCCACATTTCTTGTTTTGTCATTTTAGGTAACTTAAAAACAACCAAAATAAATCCCAGTATTAGTTAGGGTAATTGTATACTTGAATTTTGTGACCAAGAATTCTAAGCTAGTTGAGCCAAGATTTCTTCTCGCTTGAACATTTTTACTCCAACCCTGAAAACCACAAAATCTATTGCAACAAATATTGCTGTGAGAATTGCGATAACAGCGGGTCCAAAGATTAACGCGCCAGATATTTGTCCGAACACTAACCCTAGGATTGGAAGTAACAAGATTACGCTGATTTGTTGGGCTTCTCGGAATCCTTTGACTTTTGCTGATATTATTACGGTTAATCCAATGCTTGCCAGAGCTACGGTTGGGGCTAATCCAAAGATTAGTAAAATCCAGTCAAGGTTTGGCAGCAATAACATGCCATTGAACAGATTAAAAGACAGCACATCAAATATTGTTGTGTACAATATAAAGGAAATCACTGTTACAATCATTGATGGAATAAAGGATACTAGCATTTTTCCGAACAACAGTTCACTGTCTGAGATAGGAGTAGCTAAGAGTGCCTCGATGGTTTTTCGTTCTTTTTCTCCTGCGAAACTGTCTGATGCAATGACGCTTGACGCCATCAACGGGATGATTAGGAAGAACGGGGCAAAAAAATAAAGGGCCATCACGTAGATCATGACTTGAAGTTCAGTCATTCCCGTAAGCTGATCCTGCACAGAAGGGGGAAGATTTTCTACTAAGGGAATAAAGCCGCCTAAATCTGCTTCGGAGCCAGAAACAACACTAGGAATTAGGGTTAAAATCACGGGAATAAACACAGAAATCATGAGGGGAACAATAATGATGGGTAAAATTACTTGCCAGTTGCGTTTGATTTCGAGCCAATCTTTTCGAAAAACCAGTTTTGCCTTTTCCATCCTCATTTTTGTTCCTCCTTGATCAACTTTAAATAAACATCTTCCAATGACGCACGAACAACTTTCACCCCTAGAATCAAACCCTCAGCTTCAACTAGGTTTTTTACGATTTTTGGAGTCCCGGATTGGGCATTTTCCATAGTTATTGTGAGTTTACATGACTCTTCGTCAACGGTTACTTGTTTTACGTCATTGACCTTTTTTGTTGCTTTAACAAGTTTGGGACTGATTGTTTCCAGAATAACTTCAACTGTTGGAATTCCGCTTATTTTGTTTCTGAGCTCGTCAGGGGTTCCCACGATGACGCTTGTGCCTTTGTTGATTATCATCACCCTGCTACACAGTTTTTCTGCATCTTCAAGGTGATGAGTGCACAACAAAATCGTGCTTTTCTCATGATAACTCAGTTTTGCTATGAGGTCTCGAACCTCTTTGGAAGATTCAGGATCTAAACCAGAGGTGGGTTCATCCAAAAAAATAATTGAAGGCTTGTGAACTAATGCTCGTGCAAGGGCTAGTTTTTGTTTCATTCCCTTGGAAAAGGTTGCAACTTTGTCGTTTCTGCGTTCCCATAATCCAAAAAACTCAAGCAATTCCTGAATTCTTTGGGTTTTCTGGACAATTTCAGTTAACCCGTAAGCTTGGGCAAAAAAGTCCAGGTTCTCGTAAGCTGTCAGTTTCTCGTAAAGGCTGGGGTTCTCGGTTAAAATGCCAACAGTTTCCCGCACCTTCAACGAGTCATTGTTAATCACGTAACCTTTCACTTTGGCTGAACCTTCCGAGGAAGAAATCAGTCCAGCAAGCATTCGAATTGTTGTCGTTTTGCCTGCACCGTTTGGACCTAAAAGACCAAAAACTTCCCCTTCGCCAATACTAAAATTCAGGTGATTAACTGCTACAAAGGAGCCGAACTTTTTTGTTAAATTTTCAACTTCAATTACTGACAACCTAGATTCACCTTTTAACATTTGGTCACCAATTGCGGACATGATAATGGTGATAATTTGTGTTTATTCACTTTTTGGTGGATTGTATCAAAAATGTAACAAAATAAAGTTTAAATGAAATTAGTGGCGGGCCCGAGGGGAATTGAACCCCTGACCTACGGATTAAGAGTTTCAGCCTAGTCTCAAAGGACCAGTCCGCCGCTCTGCCTTGCTGAGCTACGGGCCCATAAACTCATACTCTCACTACAGAGAAACAGGTACCCATATATTTTTTGTTCTTACAGAACGTAATTGTAACAGGGAGAATAAACGCGTTGAAGGAACTTGTGTTTGTCGGATTAGGATTATACGACGAAAACGATATTTCATTGCGAGGTCTTAAAGAACTCAAAGAAGCTGATACAGTTTTTGCTGAAACTTACACTAACTTGATGCCAGGACTGTCCATTAAAAAACTTGAAGAAATGATTGGAAAACAAATCGTGATTGTCCCACGAAGAGTCTTAGAAGAAGAAGATGGGGAACTAATTTTTGAAACTGCAAAAAAAGGAAAAGCCGCAATTTTGGTTCAAGGAGACCCCCTGATTGCAACAACCCATGTAGATTTGCGGATTACTGCAAAAAAACTTGGAATAAAAACCAGTGTGGTACATAATGCATCTGCTGCTTCTGCAGTTAGGGGGCTATCGGGGTTACAAAATTACAAGTTTGGAAAATCAGTTACAATACCATTCCCTGACAGGGGTATTGTTCCTGAAACTCCTTACAAGGTTATTCAGGAAAACAAGAAAATGGGACTGCATAGCATGTGTTATTTGGATATCAAAGCAACAGAGCAAAGATATTTGACAGTTAATGAGGCTCTAAAGACGCTTTTGGAACTTGAGAAACAAAAAAAGGAGCAAGTTGTTACCTCAAAAACGTTGGTTGTAGGTGTTGCCCGAGCTGGCTCTCCTGAACCTACGGTTAAGGCAGGTTTTATTCAAGAAGTTGTTGATTTTGATTTTGGTGCGCCTCCTCATACGTTGATTTTCCCGGGAAGGCTTCATTTTATGGAGGCAGAAGCCCTTATTGCGTTAGGGGATGCTCCTAAGCAGGTTTTGGAGTTGGCTTAATGAAGATTGATGATTTGATTACAAAGTATGTTCGGGGTGCTGAACGGGTTATCAAAGATATTGAAAATATTCCAGATGATGTGCAACTTAACAGTGAAGAGGCCAAAACTGTTTTTGATTGGGCGAAACGTTATTTGTCAGACGCCAAATACTACCAAGAGCAAGGAAAACTGGAAACAAGCCTTACTTCCGTTGCTTACTGCGAAGGGCTACTAGATGCCTTGCGCTTGTTAGGAGCTGTAGAGTTCACATGGTAACAAAAAACAAAAAAACTGTTTTAGCCTCAGGAACCTTTGATTTGCTTCACCTAGGTCATGTACGGTTCCTAGAAGAAGCAAAAAAAGCAGGAGGTAAAAACGCCAAACTAGTTGTTATAGTAGCCCGAGACAGCACCGTTGAAGCCCAAAAGGGAAAAACCCCAGTTATGCCCGAAGACCAACGACGCGCCCTTGTTGAGTCCCTAAAAGTCGTGGACGAAGCAATACTAGGATGGGAAGATGTTAGCATCGAAAAAGTCATTGATAAAATTAAACCAGACATAATTGCAGTTGGTCACGATCAATATGGAACAGAAAAAGAAGTTTTGAAAGCAATAACAGAAAAAGGCGTAACAATTGACGTTGCCAAAATTGGTCGGTTTGGAAAAAGGGAACTGAATAGTTCTTCAAAGATTGTAAGAAAAATCATCGAGTCAGTAAACAAGTAGCGTTGGTTACGGATTTATTAGAATCTCGATTTTTACTTTGTTTCCGTCTTTGAGGTCTAGGTGTCGTCTCAGAAATGTTGGTGCAACAATTTCTAAAACAGATGAACCGTAATGGCTTCTCATGGCGTAGATTACTGCCCCTTTGACTTTATTGTTGATTATTGCAGGGTAACATTTTACTGATCCAAAAGTTCGGGATTCAGTTTTAAAGCCCTTAAGTTCTATTGCAGGGTAAGATTCAAGCTCAGACAAGGCTTTCAAGTCGTAATCTGTAGTTATTTTGACATTAAGGGTTCCAGGATAAGGGTCAAACCCAAGTTTTTCAACAAACTGGTTCCGGTATCCATCTTTAGTTACGTAATAGGCTCCTTCTCCTAAACCACTGAATAAGACACCCTCCAAAGTTATTGATGGTGGATACTCGGACTCGAAAATTAAGCGCAGTTCAGAATATAGTTTCTTTAACTCAGAAACTCCTTGAGGAGTAAGTTTAGTTAAACAACCATCAACAGTCACGGTTCGGGTAATCCATCCCATCTTTTCTAAGTTAATAAGATGACGAGAAGCAGTCTGCTGGGATGCCCCAATTTTTTCTGCTAAATATTCTGTGGACACCTTAACAGTTCGACTGGACGCACCTAAATCTGCTAACTTATACAAAGTAAAGAAAAACTTCCAAGAACTCAAATCCAGTTTCAGGTGATCCACGTTAGATTCGCCTACCTCAAAAAGGGTCATTACTCATTAATAAGTAGACTTGAAACAAAAACTCATTCACATGCTCGCTGCATGGTTTCAACTTCTTTAACAGCTGTTATGGCAACTTCAATCATCTTGTCGTCAGGTTGCCTAGTAGTAAACCGCTGAAGAAGCAAACCCGGAGCCACGATGGCTTTTACTATTGGAGAGTTTTTGTATCTGTCACTGATTCTCAAAACTTCGTAGGAAACTGAACTGATAACAGGAACCAGAATAACCCGGTAAGAAAGGCGTGTTAGATAGTCTGGACTGGAAACAAGTGAAAAGAACAGAATGCTGATTACTGTAACAATAAGAAGAAATGAAGTTCCGCATCTAGCGTGAAAACGGGAGTAACTCCGAACGTTTTCTACGTTCATTTCTACTCCGGCTTCGTAAGCGTTGATTGCTGTGTGCTCTGCTCCATGATATTGTAGGATTCGTTTGAAGTCTTTTATCTGGGAAACAAAGAACAAATAACCCAAAAGGAAACTGAGACGTATTATTCCTTCGGCAACATTGAAAACTACTCCAGTTCCAAGACCCAGCAACGAAGTTAAGAAAAACGGGGTAACACTAAACAACAGCACCGACAAACAAATAGCCACACCAACAATAAGTGCGATTTCTTTTGAACTAAGGTTAACTTCTTCATCGTCCCCAAAGGCGGCGTTTGCAGAGAAATATATGCCTTTGATTCCAGTGTACATTGTTTCAATTAGGGCTACAACCCCTCGTATGAAAGGAAGGTTCAAGAAACTGTATTTTTGGGTAACAGAGCTTAGTTTTTGTTTTTGGGTTACGATTTCGTCGTTAGGTTGCCGAACACAAATTACTACGTTGTCTTTGGAGCGCATCATAATGCCCTCCATCACAGCTTGTCCACCAAAAGCTAGGGATGGTTCTTTTTTTTCCTTACAGGTTGAGCTCATAACCCAATGGAGTTTTACAGGTTCTTATATGCTTTTGTGAAAAACGCTTGAAATAAACAAGCTTTTTATTCTTTGAGTCGGTAGCCTTAACTGTGGTGTAACTCATGGAAGGAAGATGGGTTAACGACTGCCAACGGATCTTAAACGAAATTAAAAATTCTGCCAAGGCCGATGGACAGGACCGTTTGGATATGGTTCGAACAATCAGGTTTACAATACTTGCGTTGCAAAGAAGCGTAACTGGATGGATGCAATGGGCAGATAACCCAGACATTATGGCACAGTTTTCGTTAGCTGAACTAAAAGAAATCAACCAAAATCTCGCCAACTTAGTCTGCGACTTTGTAGACTATGATGCAAAAATCACCGGAACCCAAGAACAGAAAATCGAAAAAAAACTACGAAAAGACGTGATTAAAAAGCCACAAAAAAAGGACATGTTCTACGTCAAATAATACATCTACTTTTTTAAATTTTTCTTCTAAAATAAACAATCAGTATCAGGATAATCAAAGCTACCACAAAAACAACTGTAGTTTCAAAAACCGGAAATTCAGTAGTTTGTGGAATATCAACTGGAGAATCCTCACCTACAGCGTAGACCATATGGTCATAGGAACCAAAATAGACATTTCCGTTGGCTACTGCAGGGGAAGAAACTATTTTTTCTAAAGTTTTGTATTTCCATATCAGTTCACCTGTATAGGCATCCAAGGCGTACAGGTTATGGTCATGGGAACCAACAAACACTATGCCGTCAGCTACTGCTGGAGAAGAAGCAACATCCCCTTCAGTTTGGTAACTCCAGACTAACTCACCTGTTTGGGCAGATAGAGCGTAGATTTTGTTGTCATTTGATCCCACATAAAGTATGTTTTCGGCAACTGCAGGAGATGAAGCTACAGAATCCCCAGTAACGTATGTCCAGACTAATTCGCCAGAATATGCATCAATAGCATAAACCGTGCCGTCGTATGATCCTGTAAAAACTGTACCGTCAACTACGGCAGGGGAAGAAATTACAAAACCACCAGTAGTGTACTCCCAAACAACAGAGCCGTCAGAAGCATTTAAGCAGTAAATTTTGTGGTCATTTGAACCCACATAAAGCAATCCGTCTTTTACAGCAGTTGACGACATATGAATGAAACTGCCTGTGGTAAAGCTCCAAATTAATTCTCCAGTTTGAGCATTCAAAGCATAAACGTTGTAGTCCTCTGAAGCAATATACACAACTTCATTTACAACAACAGGAGAAGAGACCACAGCATACCCAGTAGTGTAGTTCCAGATTTGTGTACCATCAGAAGCGTTCAAAGCATACACATTTGAATCGTATGAGCCAACATAAACCACCCCCTTAACTACTGCAGGACCAGAAAGCATCACCATGTCATTGGTTTGGTAGTTCCATATTTCTTCGCTGGAAAATTCGTCAAAAGGAACAGCACCAAGCGTTGCACTCAGGCAATATACGTGACCAGTATAAGAGCCAACATATACTTTCCCGTCTACAACCGCAGGCGAAGAATCCACAACACCACCCGTAATGTATTGCCACACCAATGCGCCAGAATAAGCATCCAAAACATATAATCGACCATCCCATCCCCCCACATACACTAAACCGTTAGAAATGGCAGGCATAGAAATCACTTTTTCTGCAGTTTTGTAGCTCCAAACGTAATCCCCGGTTGTAGAATTCAAAGCATAAATGTTGTAGTCGTCTGAACCCACGTATACTAAACCATCAACAACCGCAGGAGAGGAACTGACCGAGTTTTCAGTAGTGTAACTCCAAAGCATTGCACCGTTAGAAGCTTCTAGGGCGTAGATTTTTCCGTCAGTTGAACCCACGTAAACTGAATCATCAACTGCTGCAGGTCCAGAAAACACTGGACCGCCGGTAGTGAAATTCCATAACAGATCACCGGTGAAGGCATCTAAAGCGTACAAGTTACTGTCAACGGAACCAATGTAAACTACGTCATCCATCACTGTGGGCGTGGAAACTATAATGTCTCCTGTTGTGTAACCCCAGACATAGTCTCCTGTTGTAGCATTCAAAGCGTAAACCTTGCTATCTAAAGAACCAACATAAACAATGCCCGAATAAACAACAGGAGAAGACAGCATGATCATGCAACCCGTTGTGTAACTCCAAATCAAGTCTCCATTTGATGCGTTCAAAGCGTAAACGTTAGCGTCTTCTGAAGCAACATAAACGATTCCGTTTGAGTAAGCGATTGCTGAATCAACAAAATAGCCTGTTCTGAAACTCCAAATGCAAGTTCCATCAGAAACATTCAGTGCATAAACGTAAAAGTCTTCAGACCCGACAAAAACCATTCCTTCAGCAACTGCAGCAGGTGACAAAACGTTTCCTCCCGTTGTGAAACTCCATATTCGTTTCCCAGTTAATGCATCCAAAGCGTAAACATTGTCGTCTAAGGACCCAAAATAAACTACACCATCATTGATAACAGGAGAATCTACAGGTCCCCCCGTATTAAACTTCCACAAGGTCTGATTTGTACGAGGAGCAGTTGATGCAGACTGACCAGTGAAAGCAGGGTTTTGCTGAAACATAGGCCAATCAGTAAGTTCTGTGGATTCAGAAACTACGACAGAAAGGGTTGAAGCTGCTAAAAATAACATTAAAATTAGGATGAGTCCTTTTTTGTACATTATTCTTTATCCTTATAGTTGAAGTTTAATTGAAACCCAAATAAAATCTGGATTAAACTCGCAGCTAATATGTCTTTGATTAGCTAAGTTTAATGGACAAATAAAAAGTTACTTAATTTTGGGTCTAAACCAAAAAGAAAAAAATCAAAAAAGAGAAGAAAAAGGAAGCTTTCTAATAGCTTCGAATTTTTTTGGCAATTTCGTCACCGACTTCACTGGTTTTTGCGTTGCCGCCGAGGTCATAGGTAAGAATTTTTGCTTCAGTTATGACTTCGTCGACTGCTTTGTCGATTAGGTCTGCAGCTTTTTTTGCTGCGGAATCGTTGTGTTGTTGGGCTAGCCAGTCAAGCATCATTTTTGCAGACAAAATAGTTGCCATTGGGTTTGCAACATTTTTGCCATAATATTTTGGTGCGCTGCCGTGGATGGGTCGGAACATTCCATATCGATCTCCGACTTCTGCACTTGGGGCGATGCCCAACCCGCCTTGGAAAGTTGAGGTTAGGTCAGAGATTACGTCACCGAACATGTTTGTGGTAACAATTACGTCGTAATATTCGGGTCGTCTAATTATCCATTGAGCCCACGCATCAATTAAGGCGGGGTCTTTTTCGATGTCTGGGTATTCTTTTCCGATTTCATCAAAAACTTCTCGGAACAATGCACAGCTTTTTAGAACCGTACTTTTGTCAACACAGGTTACTCGTTTCTTTCCGTCTAGGGGTGCACCTTTGGTTTTTCCTTTGCACAGTTCAAAGGCGTATCGAATTATGCGTTCGGCACCTTTACGGGTAACAATTTTTACGTCGATCCCAACTTCGGTTTGTTCTGATCGTTCAAGAGAACCTCGAATAGGAGCATAAAGGTCTTCAGTTCCTTCCCTTACGATAATTAGGTCGATGTCTCCAGCTTTTTTGCCAGACAAAGGACAAGGAATATTAGGGCGTACTTTGCTGGGGCGCACGTTAGCGTATAGGTCAAGTTTTTGTCGTAAAATTCGGTGAACATAAACTATGTGTTCAAAGCCTGCAACTCCAGGCATTCCAACGGCACCAAAGAGTATGGCATCAGATTCTTTACAGGCAGGATATGCATCGTCTGGCCATGCTTTGCCTGTTTTTTGGAAATATTCAAATCCACATTCGTATTCGGTAAACTTAAAATCTAATCCATTTACTACGTCTTTTGTGGCTTCAAGGGCTTTGACGGCTTCAGGAATTACTTCTTTGCTTATGCCATCGCCAAGTAAAACAACGATGTTATATTTTTTGGACATGAAACTCATCTCTTTGTATTTCGAACTGTAACGGTTCTATATAAGCTAAAGGACTATTTCAAAAGTTTGTCGTCTAGTTGAGCTGTTTCACTGATTCAACTACTTAGATTGAAGTTACTGCTACTATTAAGCTAAACCAACTGTAACAACAACCAAACGGTTAGGAATTGGATTGAAAAGGGGTTATGTCAAAGCAATTATCATATTTGTTGCATTTACACGTGTTTTTAGAGCACACCATTTAGTTTTAATTGTTTCAAATTCTACAAGAAGGTTATCATAAACATCAGGTTAAGCCAAGACCATAGAACAAGATGAAGAAACAGTAACTGTAAAGACCGTTGATACAATAATCATTATCGGCAAAAATTTAGAAAATGTTGTCTCTTGCACTATTGTTGTCTTATTCAAACAAGTCAGTAATTCTGTAGCATATGGGCACAAAAAATTTTTACACAAAAATAGAAAAGAGCAACATAAGAAAAGATAGTTTATTTGTTTCTGCGTTTTTGTAACAGTTGTTTGGCTAATTCTTTGGCGTGGTCGTGGTATATTAAAGCAATAATTTGGTTCCAGTCAAATTTTGGATTAGAAGTGTAATAAGGATATTCTTCTGGTGAAAACATGACTAGTTTGTCTGAGTCGTACAAAATCTTGAAAGCCAACGAGGGAGAATCTGGATGTTCGTGATGGGTGCGCACAAATTCACAAACTTGTTTTACAAAGGCTTCAGGGCATCCTAGGTTTTTGAGAATAGTTGTTGCTATTTCGGGTCCGTTCTTGTACTGTTTTTCTATTGTGCTTCCGCCGATATCGTGCATGATTATGGAACAAAAAACAAGTTCTTCGATGTTTTTTGGGATTTCGAAGTTTTTCTTTGCAATTTCAAAGACTCTTCGTGTGTGGGGCATACCAAAATCGTTTTTCTTAAGGTAAGGTTCGGCTAACTGGAAAACTTGTTCGTAGTTCATTAGTTCTTCAACTACAACAAAGAAAAGATAGAATTTAATTTATCCTTTTTTCAGTTGTTACAGTCTGGATGTTACCAAGTTTATGCTATTCAGTAGCATAAATTTTTAACCCATACGATTTCAAAGCTTGAACTACGCTGGAACTGCTCAAAGCTTTGAGCAAAGCATACCCGAGTACAGACATGACAATCATGGTGCTAAGGGTTACGCTTGTAATCATTCCAACGACTGCAGGCAGTTGTAATCCGAAGATGTCTGCTTCAAATCCAAAGAATAACCAAAGATAACCCCCTACTATTACTCCGATAGGTATTGCTCCTGCCGTGCATGCAAGTAATTGGCGTTTTCTGAACAGGAATACTATGGTTGCTGCAATCAGGTTTGCGATTGTTCCAAAGATTACGTCTTGGGGTCCTAGCCAAAAGTATGCGTTTCCTATCAAACATCCCATAGTTACTCCGGTGATTGCTGGCCAACCAAACAAAGCGGCTAAAGGAATTAGACAGTCTGCAACTCGTAATTGTATGGGTCCAAAGGAGATTGGAGCCAAGAGTATGAGCAAAACTGCGTATAAACTGGTGAAAACTATGGTTAACGTTATTTCACTTGTTTTCATTTGTTTGTTACCTGCAATTTATTTTTCATATTCTGTTGGATCTTGAATCTGAGCTTGTTCAAAAGCCCGTTTACGATTCATGCATGACTCACATGTCCCACAGTGTTTTTCCCTACCAAAATAGCACGACCAAGTTAGTTCAAAGGGTACCCCAAGTTCTGTGCCTTGCTTGATTATTTCTGATTTTGGTCCACCACTAAAAGGGGCTTCTACTGTTATGTTTTCGTCGGTTCCCTGTCTTGCGGTTTCTTCAAAGGATTTATAGAATTGTGGTCTGCAGTCAGGATAAAATTGTTCATCCGAGCCCTGTGCCCCGTAGAATATTTTGTTTGCACCAACTGAAGAAGCATAAGCAACTGCAACAGACAAAAAGATGGCATTCCGGAAGGGAACAATAATTGGTTGACTAAAGTCTCCTGTCATGGTAATGTTTTCGTCACAAACTGAAGTTATACCCATGTAAATTTCCCGCAACGAGGATAGGTCAATTACTTTCAATGTTATACCCAGTTTTTCGGCAATCAGCTTAGCGTGTTCCACTTCTTTTGAAGCTATTTGACCATACTTGCAAGTTAATCCATGAACGGTGTATCCTTGGTTTTTTGCCCAATAAGCTGTAGTTACCGAGTCAGGTCCGCCGCTTAATACTACTACGCATTTTTGGTTTTCGGTCATTTTGTTTCCCACCATTTGTATCTGGTTTCAATTAATTTGAACACAACAGAACCTATCAAACAGACTATTTGTTCACTAATTAATAGATATGGAAAAGTTGCAAGAAAAGGTGAACCGAATTGTAAAAGCATGAAAGCTACACTTATCGGAATCACTGTTGCTACTATTATTCCACAAATGAAATAGTTGTTGCCAAACTTTTTTGAAACGATGTAACCCAACAATCCTGCAAGAAGGCTCATCATGGGCATAAATAACAAGTCCCAAGGACCTGCAAAGGGGCTGAAAATATTTCCCACAACAACGCCTATAGCGTATCCGATAGCAAGGATCCATTTTTTTGATATTGCTGGTCGGATTATTCCTGCGACTCGAAATTGCAGAGCCATAAAAGATATTGGTGCAAAAACATAAACTAGGGCTGCGTAAAGGGCAGCAAACATAGTTACTAACGTAAGGTCTTTTGTACTCATTTTCAATATTTTTACCTCCCGACACCGGGGTTTATAATGCGGAACGGGTGGGAGGTACCACCTACCCGCAAAAGAAATGGCTGCAGGAATCGTTTAAAAACATTTAGCTTAACGAGAAGCAGTAACAACTAGTACATTTGTTTACAAAATATAATAAATACATGAAAACCGATTTTCTTTAGAGGAACTGAATTGAAGTGCCCTAAACTAGTTTCATTGTTCCTGATTTCCCTCATGCTCTTCTCGTTAATTGTTTTAGTATACTCAAAAAGCAGCATCCAACAAGAAAACTCACTTTTTAATTATCAATCAATCCTTTTAGAAGTACCACGAAACGGCTTAGCAGTATTAAATCAAACAACCCGTGTTCAAATCTACAATTTCATAACTGACAACCCAGGAATCAACTTTCGAGGAATCTGCAGTGCCCTTGCCCTGCCAATTGGAGTTGTGCAGTATCACCTTACAGTCCTAGACAAAGGAAATCTGATTTCTGATTGCAGAGATGGACGAAACAAACGGTTCTTCAAATCCAGAAAGTTTTCCCCGTTAGAAATGAAAATAATTTCTGCCCTAAGGCACGAAACTGTAGAAAAAATATTGACCATACTCCACGACGAAGAGTCTGAAGCTCATGGAAAATTAGCTCACCGGTTGGATATTTCTTCTCAGGCTTTGACATGGCACATGAAACAACTGCAACAGCAGGGTCTAGTCACTGGATTAGCAGATGGAGTGACAATAAAGTATTCATTAGTTAAAGAACAAGTCGAAACGATCAAAGAATGTATTGATTTGATTTCAGGTTAAACAAAAAAAGAGAAAGTGGGTTTTTCAACCACACTTAGGCTTTTTGATTGCCGTTAAGGTTGCTTTATGTTTCTGTGGGAGGTGGCGGGGATACTACAGTAGCAGGTTCGGGTTTAATTGAAAAGAACGCAACAGTAAGCAGGATTAATGCAACCCAAAGAATCAGAGCACCGATTACAATTATCGTTAGTATTGCGCCGATTAATATGAGCATTCCAGTTGTGCCGAAAAGTTCAACACCAGTTTTTTCAGATAGCGTGTTCAATGATTTTCTGTAGAATATTGCTGATATTACAAGCAATGCAAAAAGTATGACTGCAGCAACAAGGATGATTGTAATAAAGTTCATGAGAAGTTCAAAGTCTAATGCTCCGTCCCAATCGATTGCTGAAATAGCTGAAGGATCTGAGCCAATAGTGGAAATGTCAAGATTCAGGGCAGATAATAGTCCAACACCGCCGACAATAACTGCCGCAAAAGATGCAACGCCACCAATTATGGTGAAAATTACACCGTAAAGTGTGTTGTTGAATATGCTACCATCATTGTAGTAATCTGCTAGTCCTTTAACTGAAATAAGTACAAGAATTAATCCAACAAGTCCCAATAGTCCACCAAAGCCCCCTCCAACGTATCCTGTAAGGGGCGAAATTACCATCAGTAATGAGCCTACTCCGCCTAATGTTTTACTTGATTCAAGTGTCATCAAATATTCACCTTCGAATTCAGTTTCTACCGTTTATAATAAAAGCTTTTTCTTGCCAAATTGTTAATGCTAAATAAACAAAACAATACAAACCAGAAATGCAACTTTAACCAGCATTTTTTTGAGAAACAAAAATTCAGACTAAAAAATTGTTGAATTTAGTTGAACAAACATTCAACGGTTGCTGGATACAAAAGCATCAACATTATTCCTCAAAAATGTTTTAAAAACAAACAGATGTTTGGCTAAAAAGCCGATGAATGGTTAGGGTTCAAAAAGTTCATGTTAATCCGAAAAGGGAATTTGGAGGTTCACTAACCGTCTATGGTCCAGTGAATCCGCATTTTGGGCATTTGTAGTGTCGTCCGAACTGTCGGCATTTGGCGCAGCGCCAGATGAGGATTTCTCCACAGTCAGGGCACAGAGTTTTAGTCGAGTCTTCGCCCGGAGGGATAATTCGGTTACATGACATGCATTTAGGCATAACGATGTTAATTTTTTCGCTCACAGCAACACCTCAAGGAAAGTTGAGTAATACACTGCCCACTTATATATGCTATCTTTTAAAACTTCCCCACCCATAATATCTGCATTCAAACGAGGAAGAAACGTGAAAAACAACCCCGACATCGTTGTAGTTGGAGCAGGACCCTGCGGCTCAGTTTCAGCATACTCCGCCGCCAAACTAGACACCAACGTTATAGTCTGCGAAGAACACAACCAAGTCGGAAAACCCAACCACTGCGCCGGACACCTCAGCATATCCAGCCTACAAAAATTAGGAATAAAGTTTCCTTCAGAAATCCTTGAAAACAAGATCATGGGCGCAAAAATTTTTTCCCCAAACGGCAACCAGTTCGTTTTACGATGCAAATCCCCAGTCACATACGTTCTGGACCGAGAAAAATTCGATAAACACCTCGCAGAACTCGCCATGAATGCAGGAGCCCAATATCGTTTTAACTCACGAGTAAAATCCCTGCTCTTTGAATCTGGTTATGCAAAGGGAGTTGTTCTAAAAAACGGAGAAAAAATCAAATCAAACATGATTATTGATGCTGAGGGTTGTTCGTCATCTGTTTTGAAACAATCAGGGCTTTCTGGTTTGAGTTCTTCAACTGTTGTGCGGGGAATTCAAGCAGAAGTTGATTCTGTAGAAAATGTAGATACAGACATGGTAGAGTTGTATCTGGGTTCAAAGGTTGCTCCAGATTTTTTTGCATGGATAATCCCCAAAACTGATGGTTCAGCAAAGGTTGGTTTGGCAACTTCTAAGGGCAATCCAAGATTGTATCTGGAAAAGGTTATGAAAAAACATCCCGTGGCTTCCCAGAAACTAAAACACAGCAAAATTACTAGGTTGGCGGTTCATCCGATACCTTTGGCAGGTCCAATTCAGAAAACCTATTGTAACGGATTTCTCACTGTTGGTGATGCTGCATCCCAAGTCAAAGCTACAACAGGGGGTGGTGTGGTGTTTGGGGTAACTTGTGCCAAAATCGCAGGAGAAGTTGCAGCTAAGGCTGTTCAGTTCAACAATTTTTCTGAGGAGTTCTTATCCAGTTATGAGACTCAATGGAGACAAGCCGTTGATTTTGAGTTGAAAGTTATGCTTCAGTTGCGCAGAATGCTTAACAGTCTTTCCGATTCTAGAACAGATTATCTAATTGGTTTGTGTAACCGCCTAGGAGTCGACAAGGTTTTGGAAAAAGTTGGGGATGTGGATTTTCAGGGGCGTTCTCTTGTTCCCATGATGCGTTATCCCGGAACCTTGGCGGTTGTTGGTTATTTTGTTTGTTCGTATTTGACCTCGTCTTTACGAAAGTAGGGGATGGAAGTATTTTAGAGGAAGAAAACATCACTGTAGTTACTGTTGAGGCAAAAAACGATGACTGGAAGAACAACTGTTGATTCGTCGGCTTTCGAGTACAAACTGGTAATAGTAATACGAACAGACATCAAAATGAGCAAGGGCAAAATTGCTGCTCAGGCGAAATAAGTGAGCGTTGTGAGATCATTTTAGAATTCGTTTGTACAGCATAACAAAAATTTGTATAGTAGCGCTTTTTATCGTCTTGCTATAGAACAACAAGAAAGATACTGTTCTCTAGAAAGAACAGACTGTTCTTCCAGGAGAGTAAAATATGGCTATTTATTTTAAATAGTAACTGTTGATACAAAATGCCGAATAAAAAATTAACAAATGTAAAATTATTGTGGCTATCAATATTTTTTGTTCTTGTAGCTGCAATGGTTTGTAACAGTTATGTAGCGATTCTGAGCGCTTCTGCTACTTCAAATGACTCAGAACGTCCAGTAAGTTTTGAAGAATTCTGTCAAATGTATGCTATGTATGTGAGTAATGGTGATGCTACTGAGTATGAACGGATGAATAAAGTGATGATTTCAGCTGGATTGACAACAGGTGTTCCTGTAGACATCCCTATTGCATCAGAGCCTCCTGTAGTAGTATCACTTGAAGAGTACCAAAATATGTCGCCATCTGAGATAAATGAGACGTTAATAGTACAAATTGGAGAATACGAACATATTTTAGCGTCTGCGCTAAATGAGTCAAGATCTGCTGGCACCCAAATCGGTGACTAAATATTTCTTTTTATTTGTTAATTTTTTTCAAGTTTGCTGATGTGTTTCTGTAGAGGTTATCTGTGTGGGTGTGAAAAATGTTGGGTTCAAATTTAATTTGCACACTATTCATAGTAGTGGCAGAAGGAAGGTTTTGCTTTTTGTTTTTTTACTGTTCATTATAGTCTTAGTTTTTTCTTGTTTATTTTTGGTTTTTAATGGTGCTTTTCCTTTTATGACAAAAACTCCTGAAACTTCCATAACAACAACTTCTGAAGCTGAACTTGAAGAGGCAGTTAATAATGCTGTAGGACCTACCGTTATTACTCTTGATGGTGATATTGAGCTTACAGAAGCCCTTATCATTCCAGCAGGTAAAGAGATCACTCTAACAAGCAGTAACATTGAAAATGGGTTTTACAAGTTGATTGGTGCAAATAACCAGAGCGCTATCATTGTTGAGACTGATGGTGTGTTGCGACTTGATGGTGTTGTTGTGACCCATGAAAAGGGTGTTTATGGTAGCGGGGTATTTGCCGATTTTGGTAGTGCATTAATATTGTATAGTGGTGTGATTTGTAATAACACTATGCCTAAGGATTATATGACGCCTAATGGAGAGTGGGGTGGTGGCGTGGTAAATTTAGGAACTTTTAGTATGATTGGTGGTGAAATCTCTAGCAACACAGCTTACATTGGTGGGGGCGGCGTACTTAACTATGGCACGTTTGAAATGACTGGCGGCAAAATTTCTGGTAACACAGTAAGTATTGGTAGTGGCGAGGAAAGCGTTAGTGGTTTCTATGGTTGTGGTTATGGTGGTGGCGTGTTTAATGCTTTGAATTTTAGTATGAGTGGTGGTGAAATTTCTGGTAACACAGCCGAGGCTGGTGGTGGCGTGTTTAACAGGTGGAGTATATTTAGTTTAGATGGTGGAGTTATTTGTGGCAACACAGCCAGCGTTGGTGGTGGTGTGCACAATTTTTATGGTACTGTTAGTATGAGTGGTGGTGTGATTTCGGATAATGTTGCATGGGATAAGGGTGGTGGTGTGCTTAACTATTTTATGTGGAGCACTTTTAACATGTCTGAAGGCGTGATTTCTAACAATAAAGCAGGTAATCTTGGTGGCGGTGTGTGCAGTGATTATGAGTTCAATATGAGTGGTGGTGTGATTTCTGGTAACACGGCAAATTATGGCGGCGGTGTCTATGTTGGAAACGGCAGTTTTAATTCGTCTGGAGGCAAAGTTTCTGGCAACACAGCCAATCAAAGTGGTAATGACGTTTACTACCAAAAGTAACCTGCATAATCTGTATAGTTGATGTCCTCCGGTTTTGTAGAAAACTAAAATGCAAAAAAACAGTTCACTTTTGCTGGCATAAACCTGCGTTAGGCTAAAAAAAGTCATTACGCACCTACCTCCATAGGTATATGTATACAACTGCTATTTGCAGCCTAATAGATTGGTAAACAAGTTTTTTACCGTTTTTTCTTTAAGTGGTTGTTCCGAAACATTAATTATAGTTTTAAACCACTGCTCTAAATGTAGAAGGCGCAAGTGGATGGAAGAAGATCGTCCCCGTTGCGAGAAATGCAGAAACTTTATCGACGATTGTAAATGTGTTTGCCCATACTGTGGTGAAACTGATGGTTGCACCTGCTGTATAGGCAACGACAAAGCAACAGGCGGATAATTGCTGGAAAAAGTTGGGGATGTGGATTTTCAGGGTCGTTCGCTTATTTCGATGATGCGTTATCCCGGAACTTTGACCGTGGTTGGGTATTTTGTTTGGTCGTGGTTGACTTCGCATTCTCGCCATTAAAGTTGGGGATGGAAGTATTTTAGAGGAAGAAAACATCACTGTAGTTACTGGTGAGGCAAAAAACGATGACTGGAAGAACAACTGTTGATTCGTCGGCTTTCGAGTACAAACTGGTAATAGTAATACGAACAGACATCAAAATGAGCAAGGGCAAAATTGCTGCTCAAGCGGGTCATGCTGCAGTTTCGGCGTCCGAGTATGCACGAAAAAACCGCCCCGAATGGTGGAATCCTTGGATAAATGAAGGGCAACGAAAAATTGCTGTAAAAGCAAGATCTGAAGACGAAATAATTAATCTAGAACGTCAAGCCCGTAACGCCAAACTTCCAGTTGCATTGATTGTTGATCGAGGTTTAACTGAAATTCCACCGAACACTACTACATGTTTGGGAATAGGTCCTGGTCCCGCCAGTAAGGTGGACGCGATTACTGGAAAATTGAGTTTGCTTTGAGGAAAAAAGTTGCAGGTTCCACAAATAGAACATGATTTGGGCATGGAAGTTTACGCCACTCAATCAGAGGGAATTGGGGGAAAAATCAAGCAACTAATAGATGATTTTGTTGTTGAAGAACTGTTAACAGATGGCACCCTAGCAGAAGTGAATCCGCCCATTGAAGAATGGATCCCCACGGGTGAAGGACAAAATCTTATCTGTGTATTAGTTAAGCGCAGATGGGACACGTTTTTAGCAGTCAGAGAAGTGGCAGACCGCATGCACATTAACCAAAAAAGAGTCAGGTTTGCCGGAATCAAAGACACCAATGCCTTAACCGGTCAGCATATCAGTATACAGAACGTGACCCCAAACCATGTTTTGGGTCTGCAAATCAGGGACATTACAGTTTATCCTCGATTTTTTTCCCACCAAAGAATGTATTCTGAACTAATCAAAGGCAACAGGTTCCACATTACAATACGAGAAATTAACCAGCCAGTTTCAGTTATTGAAAAAACCACAACAAAAGTTACAAAACAAATAGAAAAAATAGGGGGAGTCCCTAACTTTTTTGGTCACCAACGCTTCGGAACTACTCGCCCAAACACACACCTAATCGGCAAATACTTAACAAGAAATGAGCCCAAAAAAGCAGCCCTTGAGTTTCTTGCAACGCCTAGCATTCATGAACATGCTGAAGCCCGAGAAGCCCGACAACAGTTACAGGATACTATGAACTTTGAAGAAGCCCTAGAAAAGTTCCCCAGATTTTTGCGCTATGAACACTTTATGTTACGGTACTTAACAAAAAATCCCACAGATTTTATTGGGGCATTCAGGGAATTGCCTCGGCGGCTTCGTAAACTGTTTGTTCAAGCCTTTCAGTCGTATCTGTTTAACAGATTTTTGAGCGAACGCATACGACAAGGCATCCCCCTTGATGATCCCCAGATGGGAGATTACGCGATTTGGCTTGACAAAAACGGCTTGCCAACAGATAAACATGAACAAGTGAACAAAATTAACATCAAACTCGTCACACAGTTCATGAAAGAAGATAAAATGGCACTCGCCATACCCTTGGTTGGTCCAAATCAGCCACCTTCAAAAGGGATGCAAGGTGAACTTGAACAAGTAATTTTGGAAGCCGAAGATGTTTCACGTGATTGTTTTAAGATTGCCTTAATGCCTGAAGCAACAGCTGAAGGAAAAGTTCGGGCTGTTTTGAATCCGGTTTGGAATTTGGTTTTAGAAGAAATTGCTGAAGACAAAGAAAACGAGGGAAAGCAGACGCTGAAGCTTGCTTTTAATTTGAACAGAGGCAGCTACGCAACTGTAGTTTTGCGAGAATTCATGAAGCCCCAAGACGTGATATCATCAGGTTACTAGTTGTAACAGTTTAGGGTGTTAGTCGAAGCTGGTCACGAGGGAATAATATTACTTCGCGGATGTTTTTGACTCCAGTTAAAACCATCACAAATCGTGCTAGACCCAGTCCCCATCCAGCGTGAGGGGGCATGCCATAGTCGAAGTTTTGCAAATGGCTTTTGAAAGATTCAGTGCTCAGACCTTGTTCTTCTAGACGTTTCATCAACAGTTCTTTGTCGTGGATTCGTGCGCCACCAGAGGATAATTCCATCCAGTGCCACATTAAATCAAAACCTTCGCTGAGTTCAGGGTTGTCGTCTTTGGGTTTAATGTAGAAAGCTTTAGCTTTAGTTGGCCAGTCAGTAATGAAGTAATAGTAAGGATGCAGTTCTCCAAGAGCCCTGTAGGCAACCGTTGGGATGTCTTCTCCCCAGTTGATGTGAACATTGTTTTGTTCAAGTTCTTCTAAAACTTCAGAATAAGTCAAACGTTTGAAAGGAACCTCAGGAACTACAATTTCGTACTCTAAGAGTTCAAGTTCCCGTTTACAGTTTTCTGCCACATACTTACAAACGTGATGAATCAGATTTTCCAAAACCTGCATGACATCTTCGGCGTTTGCAAAAGCTTTTTCGATGTCAACTGAAATGAATTCACTTACATGACGGCGGGTATGGGATTCTTCAGCTCGGAAGAATGGACCAATTTCGAAGACTTGCTCAAAATCTAAACATAACTGCTCTTTGTACAGCTGAGGACTCTGAGCCAAGAAAGCTTCACGATCAAAATAAGCCACTGGAAACAGTGCTGCACCACCTTCGGTGGCAGAAACAATAATTCTGGGAGTGAACACTTCCATGAAACCATTTTCTGAAAAGAAATTACGAGCAGCTTGTAAGGCAACATGCTGAACCCTAAAAATTGCTTGGTTTTCTTCTCGCCGCAGATCCAAAACACGGGAATCAAGGCGGACATCAATTTCAGCTTTTGTTCTGCCAGTTATGTCCAAAGGCAAAGGCTGCTGAGAAACACTGAATATTCGAAGTTCCGTAGGAATGATTTCTGCTCCTCCGGGAGCGTTTTTCATTTGTTTGACGGTTCCTTTAACTCCGATGCTGTATTGTTTTTGCAAAGAACGCCCTTTCTCTACTACATCGGCAGCTACTTTGTTTTTATGAATAGTAATCTGCAGTTGACCAGTTTTGTCTTGCAGGATAACAAAACGTAAACCGCCTAGGTCACGGATTTCTTGAACCCATCCAAAAACTGAGATTTCTTGTCCGTCAATTTCAGGACCAACATCTGCTGCGTAATGGGTTCTTCTCCAATCGCCCATTTTGTCTAGTTCCATTTGGGAATCATCACACATTTATTTTGCGAATTCGACGCGGATGGTCATTCCGCGGATTTTTTCTGCTAATTCTTTGGATGCTTTGACGTTAGGAACACGTTTTCGTCTTCCTCGGTTGAGGATAACACGGGTTTCTGTTGTTCCATCGGGTAACCAAATCTTGTTTATTGTTAAAATACTCAGGGGCACAAAAAGGTCTTCTAAGAATTTTCGTTCAGGAACGCCATATTCTAATACTCTGACAGTTTTTCCGGTCTTTTCGCCAATAGCTTTTACGACTTTTCCGCCATGGCTTAACAGACGTGGAACATCGCCTTTTCCTACAAGGATTGCGAGTATTCTGTCGGCTTCTACGGCTTTGTGAAAACGTATTTCCTGAAGGGCAGAATATTCTTCTTCCATAGACAACAGTAAACGGGCTACAGTAAAATCTACGTCAGTGACATCACCTGACTTAAGTTTGCCTTGACACTTTGCGCACAGTATTCCGCTTTTCAGGCAGAAATTGCATAGTTCCGTTTTCACGTCGTCTTTATCCTCCATGAGACAAGGGAGTTGTAGCGGCGGCACCTTTTAAACTTGCGTTTTTTATTTCGCCAAGACTATTTCGATAGTGCTAACATTTGATGGAGCACTACCTTCTTGAACAACATCCAACAATTCGGTGCCAATTCCAATCTTTTGGATTTTAAGGTCGGGCATGAACCGTCGTTTGGTAACTTCAGCAACGTCAACAGCCCTGCTGATTGCTTTTCCTCTGGCCTTTACGGAAACTTCAGTTGCTCCCGCATGGAAAAGGGACAAGCAAGCCAAAACATAATTCATTACTGGTTTTCGTCCAATCAACACAGAGTTGTCGTCCACCAGTTTTACCGCCTCGCTCCTTTGTTTTTATGTTCATTTGAACTTTCTATGCATTTTTGTAGCACAATAAATACATTGTGGTATAAGTTAACAAGACCAAAAACACTAGACTGTGAAATTTTTCGTCAAAAAATCCTAGTAAAAAATAAATTTATTCAATGAAGAAAACAAGGCAAAACATCAAGGCAAAGGAAAACATATTTAGGTTAGGGCTGATTTGAATCGTAACTAAGCTTATACTAACGGAGAAATAACAAAATTGCCAATAATGGACCCTTTCAAAAAAACCCTTGCCCAAAAACACAGACTCTACATGAAAATTTGTCGAGAATGTGGAGGCAGAAACTCTTCCGCTGCAGTCAAATGCAGAAAATGCAGAAGCAAAAACCTGCGATGGAAGAAACGAGAAGTAGTACGCTAAAACCAGTGCAAAACTAAACGGCATTATTGCCGTTTAAACTGCACCTAGAATTACCACAATACAATAAACCGTTGTACCAAAAAGGTCTAAACTTTTCACTAGTATAGAACAACGGGATAAAGTTCTCAACACGATTTGTAAAAATAACAATAATAAAACATACAAAAAGAAAAGCTACAATTAAAAAACTAATTCCCAAAAGTTGGAAAGATGAAGAAAATGTCGCTTCAAAAAAGTTTGAAGAATTAGGTTACAAGCCCAAAGAAAGCTTCAGAAAATCACAGGTAGAAGTTGTTGTTTTTTGTACAGGTAATTCACAACAACTACTAGGTTAAAGTGGTTGGTTTTTTCTGATTTTATGGCTTGGATTGAAAGTGTAAAAACATTGTTTTATTGTAGAATTGTAACACTATATTGTTGCATGACTGTTACAATCTGCTGTTTTTTGTTTAAAATTTTCCCTTCGCTGGATAGTTAGTGTCTAAATCAGAGCGAATTTCATATTGCTTCGACCTTTTAAGAACAAAATCTGCGAGTTCCATTGCTTGTTTAAATTAATCCAAGGCATTATTTTTGAAATCATTTCTGCGCAGCACCCAACTAGTTTTCAAGTTCACAAAGATGATAGTAAAACAATAGCGAATTGTTGTATTGTTTGTTTGGGTGACTGAAAACACTTTTAACTTTCTGGGCACTCCAAATGGTTTAATGACATCTCTTAGTCAAATGGAAAAAAAGTGGCAAAAAAAATGGCAAGGCGCCAAAATATTCGAGGCAGACCCAGACTCGAATAAAGAAAAATATTTTATCACTTTTCCTTTTTCGTACATGAACGGTCCTCTTCATGTAGGACACGGTTTCACTGCTACCCGCGTGGACGCAATCGCCCGATACAAACGCATGAAAGGCTTCAACGTTTTGTTCCCCTGGGCATGGCATTGGACTGGAGAAACCATCGCCGGAGCAAGTGAACGCGTAAAAAACGGTGACGAAACCTTGATTCGAGCCTTCAGGGAAATGGACGGAGTCTCTGAAGAGAACCTCAAAAAATTTGTTGATCCCGTGTTTATGGCAAAATATTACACGGACGACAGCCGAGAATCCGTCAAACGCATCGGCTACTCTGTGGACTGGCGACGAGAATTCCACACAACTTCATTGTATCCTACTTTTAGCAAATTTGTTGAATGGCAATGTGAACGCCTGCGAGATAAAGGCTACATCATCAAAGGAACTTACCCCGTTGTATGGTGCCCCCATGACCAAAGCCCAACCGGAGACCACGACCGACAAACCGGAGAAGGCGTCGTAGCCGAAGAATACACCTTAATCAAATACAAAATGGAAGATGGAACAATCTTACCCTCGGCAACATTCCGTCCTGAAACAATCTACGGAATAACAAACATTTGGATAAACCCCGACGCAGATTACGTCAAAGCCCAAGTAAATGGAGAAACATGGATCATCAGCCAAGTAGCCGCCAACAAATTAACTCAGCAACTCAAAAAAGTAACAATCATAGAAACTTTCAAAGGCAAACAAATCATCGGCAAATTATTCACAAGCCCCTTAAGCAGCCGAAAAATGTTGATTCTTCCAGGATGGTTTGTAAGCCCAGACAACGCAACAGGAGTAGTCTACAGCGTTCCGGCTCATGCACCTTTTGATTATTTGGCTTTGCGGGACCTGCAAAATAAACCAGAGTTACTAAAAGAATTTGGAATTGAACCTCAAACTGTTAAAAACATTCAACCAATTTCCTTAATCAATGTAGAAGGCTTTGGAGAATACCCTGCAGTTGAACTTGTAGAAAAAATGGAAATCAAAGACCAACATGACCCCAAAGCCGAAGAAGCAACAAAAACCTTGTACAAAAAAGAGTTCCATGGCGGAACCCTCAAACCAATCTGTGAAGAATACGCAGGAAAACCGGTCAACAAAATAAAAGACATCTTAATTGTTGACTTTAAAGAAAAAGGCATCGCAGATTCCATGTATGACCTGCCCGACCCTGTAGTTTGCCGATGCATGACTCCGTGTGTTGTTAAGCTTTTGGAGGGACAATGGTTTGTGAAATATTCTGACCCCGAATGGAAACAACAAACCAAAGACACCTTGAGTCAAGCCTCAATTTATCCGGATTCGGCACGTCAATGGTTCCTTAACATAATTGACTGGCTCAAAGAATGGCCATGCGCACGAAAAAGCGGTCTGGGAACTGCTCTTCCATGGAGCCCCGGATGGATAGTTGAAACATTAACTGACTCCACGGTTTACATGGCATTTTACACCATAAACAAGCATTTAAAAAAATACAACATTCAAGGGGACCAGCTGACCCTTGAAGTGTTTGACTACCTTTTCTATGGAAAAGGCAATCCAGCAACAATTTCTGAACAAACAAAAATTTCAACCGAAATACTTGAGGAAATGCGTAACGAATTCCTTTACTGGTATCCGTTGGATTTACGAATCTCAGCCAAAGAATTGCTTCCCAACCATTTGACTTTCTTCTTGTTCCAGCATACTGCATTGTTCCCTGAACATTTGCCCCAAGCAGTGGGCGTAAATGGCATGCTCAGCATAGAAAGCAAAAAAATGTCTAAATCCAAAGGCAACTTCATCACCCTAAAAGACGCCCTGAACAAGTTCGGAGCAGATGCTACACGTTGTGCCTTGCTTCTTGGTGGAGAAGGAATGAACGACCCCGACTGGAGAGCAGACACAGTTAAAGACTTCAAGACTAAACTTCGTGGCTTCCAAACCTTAGCAGAAAACATTATCGAAAACTCAAAAAGTTCACAAACAGGTCACATGGAAAAATGGCTTCTGAGCGTTCTTCAACAAAAAATTAAGATAATTACAGAAAACATGGAAGCCCTTAAAACTCGAACAGCCCTTGAACATACCTTGTTTGAAGTATGGAACGACTTCAGATGGTACGTCCGAAGAACAGAAAACCTTGAGTCACTGATCTTAAAACAAGGTCTAGAAACTTGGACAAGATTGTTGGCTCCTTTTGCTCCTTACCTGTGTGAAGAGCTTTACAGCCAGATGGGATACGAAGATTTTGTTTCAGTAACGAATTGGCCAGAATATGATGAAAACAAAGTAGACATCCAAGCTGAAGAATCAGAAAATTTGGTCAAAAACGTTCTAGAAGATACCGCAAACATTCTTAAAGCAACAAAGATGGTTCCCAAACAGATTTACTTCTATTGCGCTGCATCTTGGAAATGGAAAACCTACATTAGTGCCGTCAAAAAGTCAAGTTCAGGCAACATCGTCATCGGAGCATTAATGAAAGAACTAATGGCGGATCCGGAACTAAAGCCAGTTGCAGGGAAACTTGCAAAGTTTGTTCAAGGAATTTCCCAAGAAATTAACAGAATGCCCGAAGACATCAAACAAAAACAACTGCAAGCTGATGTTTTAGACGAAACAAAATTGTTGAAAACAGCCAAAACATTTTTTGAAAAAGAATTCAACGTTACACTTAACGTTTACACCGAAGATGACTCCAACATTAAAGATCCTCAACAAAAGGCTAGGTTTGCTAAACCGTATCGTCCTGCAATTTACATTGAATAACTGCAGACTTAGTTTGACCAAACAAATGAAAGATTATATCTAGGAAATTATTACACTATGAAGGTTCACTTGGGTCCGTGGCCTAGTCAGGATAAGGCATTGGACTTCTAATCTACGGAAGAAGAAATCCAATGATCCGGGGTTCGAATCCCCGCGGATCCGCCACTTTAGAAACGGATACGTAACATTCTGTACTTTTTCATCTTCGTTTCTTTTTTTATTTAATGGAATTTTTGGAGCCCTAAATTAGGGGTAAAAAAAGATTTCTTGTGAAGGCTACATCACCAATTACAAGATTTTACAGTGAAGAAGCAGAAGAACTTGTTACGCTTAGAACTACTATTGTCGAAGATGTAAGTTCTACAGATAAAAGTCCTCCGAGAGGGTTCCCCATAAGGAGCATATTGGTAAAGATTTAGCTAGGGCAAGATTGCTAAGGCCCAAAATTGTAATGGCGTGAACATCGAGTTAACAATATTGAGAAGACATTAACTGACTTGACCAAAAATGTGAATTTACGTGTATATTTATTAAAAAAAATTAGGCTCTAAAGAATCCATAGAATTAAGCCTTCAACTAGTTGAAAAATAAAAAAGTGTCTCTTGATTTTACAAGAGTTTACTAAAGTCGTCGTAGACGTTTTTGCTGTGCCCAATATAGAGTAAAATTACTTGTTTTTTTATTTGATCAATTTCGTATATGGCACTGTAGTCTCCAATTCGAAGTCTATAATATTCTGATAGTTTTACAGGTTTTCCAGTTTTTTGGGGGTTTGTTTTTAGTTGTTTTAGTTTGTTTATTATTCTAGTTTTTTCTTGTGTTTTAGATAATGTTTTAGCGGCGTTAGGATGAAGTAGGACTTTATAGGTCACTCAAATTCCTCAAGAGGAATCAGGGGTTCAGGTTGTTCTTTTGCTTCTTTGCTTCTGTTGGCTAGCAGTTTGTAGAATTCTCTGCTTTTTTCTCTTTCTTGAAAATAACAGATAATGCTTCGGATCGCGTCGCTTCGGCTCTTAAAGCGCCCCTCTGCTACCCATTTATCCAGTTCTTCGATGGTTTTTTGGCTTAACCTAAGCTGTACTTGAGGCACAACAGCACCGTAAACGAAACAGTTTACAAATCAAATAAAGTTTTCCATTACGTGACCAACAAAATCAGAGAAAAACAATAGGGATAGAAATCGATATTCATGATTTTTACTCCAAAACAGAAAATGGACCTCAGCCCAAGCGAACTACTAGGAGAAATCGATCACTTGAGCAGAAATGCTGCTATTGAGTATGTGTTATTGCCTGAACAAATCAAAAAACTAGAAGGTCAACTTCTTGTGTTTTCAAATCAAGTAGAGAATCTGCGAGGTGAATTGTATCAAATGGTTCAGGTTTTAAAAGCGTTAGTTGCCTAGAGAGAATTATTTTGTGTAATCAGACCAATTTTGAGGCATAATGCTATAAAAAAAAATTAGTATAGCCTTAATGATTATGTAATGGGCAAATATTTGGTTGATTGAGGTGGATTGTTTGGGAAAAGATAGGCAATTGAAAGGTGGAGAAAAAGGTGGAAGAGAGAAAGCTCAACCTAGTAAGAAGAAAGATCGTGAGATGAAACGTAAAAAAGCGAAGGTTAACAGATTACAAAGACAAAAAGATAGAAGTTAAGTTTTTTCCTTTTTCAAATCATCGCTCTAATTTTCAGATTTATTTGATTTTTTGATTTAATTCTAACATTACGCCAAACACTAATCATAGTCCGGATCCAATGTGTATGTATAGGATCTGATGAGTAAATACAAATAACAAAATACCAGCTGCAGCACCAAAAATTAATCCAATTGCAATAATAAATGCCCATGTGTTTTCAGTTTTTGACATCAAAGCATCTCCATTCATAAGATGTGAAATAGATTTCATGTGGAGGTCGATGGGACAATATCTATTCTTGTGCGTCCCCCAAAGAATAAAACTGAAAGTATTACCAGCCCAAAACCTGTTAATATTTTAACTACATCGCTTGAAAATAATGCTTCTCCTAATGATGTTACTACACCTTGTGAGCTTGTGAAAGACGTTTGTTCAAATGTGCAACGGTTTAAATCCTGCTACAAAACAAAAGCAACTTGCAGAATGTTATCACAACTTGTGGAAATGATTCGTGGCAACAAAGAATATTTAAGAGCAGTGGAGTGCATTAGATTTTTGATTCATTTGAGTTTATCTTGTTTTTATCATAGATACAAAAATGTCAAAACACGAATGTTTAAGGTGATTAATTGAGTGAAACAAAATCTACTATAATTTACGAATGCAAAAAATGTGGTGCAAAAGGAATTCTAATCAAAAACGTATCGTCTATCAATTTTAACGAAGTAACGAATTTGCCCTGTGGATGTCCAGCGGATAACGGCAAATTCTACTTTTTACAGCCACTGTCATAAGATGTAAGAAGAGACAGTGACAGTGAACGCTGATTTAGTCTTCAGTGTATTCTTCTGCAGCGAGTTGAACTGAAACCGTGTCTTTATGACTAGAATGTTTTCTCTTTTTTGGAGTCATTTTTCTTCCTTGCATAAACCCATTTTCGGCAACAGTAATTCCGTCTGCTTTCAACATTTCTCCTCTTTGTTCTTCATCATAAATGTCCCCCGTTTCACGTTCAATCTTTTTTTCAGCGTCGTAAGTGTCAGTATGCTTAGTCTTCTTTCTTTTTGCTTCAGTCATATAATCACCAAATAATAAAGAACGCCTCGCAATATAAAGAAAATGATTTCGTAATCTTGATTGATTTCTATACAAAATATCCATCAACTCCAAATGTGATTGATGTTCAATGTAAGAATAATGATTAAACATTTTTAGAGCGTTTCATAGCTAGAGTTAGGAAGTTTTGAACAAAAGTAAAAGAACATCATATGTATTAACTCTCTTTTTTCGCGATCAATTCAACCATTCTTTTTCCTTTCGTGCTAGTGGAGACGTATATTTTGCCGTGTATTTCCAGTCGCATCAAGGTCTTGTTTAGGTCTCCAAATCCAGTTTCACCATGGGATTCCCCAATCAAGTTGTAGAGTTCTACATCTGTCACGGGACCTTTTCGCTCCAAGATTTCCACTATTGTCGTGTTTAAAGGATGAGATTTCCAAGTTTTTGTGGACATCTCTAGATTATACCCCCTTTTTGTTTTTGCATTTGTAAAACTTGCCTCTTGAAAGTTATAATTGTTAGCAATGCATTAATCTTCTCAAGAGTGCCTCTCCGCAAGTACAGATATGCAGATCGGTCTCGATCGAAAAAATCCTGAGTAAACCTTCGAAGGTTCAACGAATAAAAAACGTGCATGTATTCCGCTTTAAAGATACACGTTTTAGGTTATTCTTCTCGCCGAGTTGCGGCTGTCTTTCTCCTTAATAGGATGTAAGTGTCGGTTGTAAATGATACTTTGTATCCTTGATTTGCTAAGTCATTTAATCTTTCATTGAATTTTGTCCATGTTTCTGCGTCTCTAGCTTCAGGTATTCGCTCTATTTGTATAGTCTTAGGTTTTAAAGTCAATTTTTCACCTCTCTAATCCTCTTTGTTTATACATTCAGGGTTTCTAAAGAATGAGTGTTTCAACACTGAAATAATTTGGATTCCACTTGTTAGCAATCATTTGCTTTCCAACGGTTACAGGGGAATTTGCGCCAACAGTAACTTATAGACGCGTAAATGCAAAATCTGCATTCAACTTCGCTGAATTAGTTTGACCTGCTCATTCTGTACTTGTTTTTTACATACAAGATAAAACCCCAGAATAACTTATTGAAAGGAAAGTTGTGGTGTATTGCGATTACATCTGTGAGCGAAAAGGCGATTGATATTTTGTATCTGCCTGTGTCTATTTTTCTGTGGCAATCCATGTTTTTATGGCTTCTTCAACAGCTTTGGATAGGTCGCCTTTTTTTCCGCCAAATCTTTCTATTGTCTTGAACCTGAGCGACTTTTCCAGTTCATCCGAAATTGATACACTTATTCTGCCCATTTCAATTACCGCCTACACCAGTTTTTATTTTTTTTAGTTTTTTTGCAAGCCCCAAAGGCTAGATGTTTTTCCAATAAGCAAATTGCCTTATGATGCTTTCACGTATTATTTTTGTTATCATTTTTATTCACCTTACTTTGCTTATTCTCATAACTTAATATGTGCATACGCGCTTATAAGACTATTGGCTTAATTGTTTAAGATCTAAAGATATTATCCTATGTCCCCCGAAACATATAGCCGAAGAAGAGAACAAAAAGAAGCAAAAAATCTAACCTCATTGATGTGTGCCGCGCGTTTGCAGAATTGGTTTTAAATAGAAAAATAAACCTCAGCTAAGCTCAGATCTCTTCTGTATCCGCATCAATCATACTTGAGATGATTATTCGTCTCAATATCTTTCTGAAACCAAGTTTCTTTTTACCCAATCTTTTTCGATAATTAATTGGCAATTCTACAATCGTGTATCCTAATCGCCTAACCTGGCGATTTAATTCTGCTTCAATATCAAATCTAGATGATTTTGGTTTCCAACCTTTTAATAATTCAAATCTCATGATTCTTAACCGAGTAAAATGATAATTCATTTTTACTCCATTAAAAACGCTTTGAACAAAACCTAAAATTTGATGTCCGATGTAGAACTGATTTCTGTCAGATTCTAACCCATAAGTCTCGATGAATCTATCCCCAAAAATCATTCCAACTTTAAAATTCAAGTCAAGAATGGTAACCATTTCCTTAGTATGTTTAGCAGGATACTTGAAATCTGCATCTGTAAAGACAATATAACATGCATCTCCATTAAGCAGGTCTAACCCTTCAGAAATTGCATTGCCTTTACCTTTTCCGTTCTGAATTATCACTTCTGCTCATAGCTCTTTAGCTAGTTCAAGGGCTCTGTCTGAACTGTTTCCATGCACAACCAATAGATTTGGTTTATTCAAAACTTCTTTCAATTCACAACGGGCGGGCACTATACCCTCTTCTTCATTATACACCAACAACAACGGTAAGCGGTAAACAAATCAACTAAAAATTATTTCCTTGAAATACATGAGTTCTCACCGAACTCGTTATGCTATTTTGTTGGAAGATTATACCCTTTCGATAACTCAGCTGTGCCCTTTTCTGTGCTTCCTTGGTTCGTCAGCAGTGCTCTAAGATTCTTCTGGGGCTTCATCTCCAAATTTAGAACAGGTGTTTTTCCTAAGCGTTCTTCTAGTTCTTTGATGTGTTCTTCTTTATTTTTTTTCAACTTCTTCAAGAAGTTTCGATATTCTTCATCGTTGTTACTGTGCTTGATTTGATTGGTTTTTATTCGTGAAAGACTTCGTCTTTCTTCAATTAGTCGCATCATAAGATTATGGGTTTTAACGTCTAACAAACCCTGTTCAATAATTTCTGGTTGCTCCAAAACTTATTCATCGTCCATGCAAATAATGCTATTATTATGAAATTGTAAATAAACTCCATGTTTGCAACGTAAGACATTGTGTTAAAGTATATACTTCATGTTTTTATTCATCTCTGGAGAATCTAGGTTAACTAAATGTGTTAGTTGAGATTTGATGTTATTTGATGAATGAAAAAAGTAACGTTAAATTTGATGACAGACTAGGTTTGCCTCTAGATTTTGTTTGCAAAATCATGGACGTAACCAGAGAAGACTTTACGTCTTTAGCGCTTTCTAATCTTTTGGATGAGGAACTTGATTGGATCGACAATAATGACTTTGACGCTGATAATAAAGAACTAAAAACCCATAAAATAACAGTCAATGAAGTAAAATTTGAGGCTAACAGTTGGGTCATAAACAAAAAATAACCTACCTAAAGCCCCATCTCCACGCTATTTTGACAGAAAACGAATCATTAGGGTTTTCTAGCTAATCAATATGTGGGATTGGACCTTTAGATTTTTTAATATACATGGTCACTGAATTGGCTCTTGTTTCTATTTTAGGTTCAACATTTAAGGTGGATTCGAACATGGTACGCATGAAGCCCCCGAGGTATTGGCTCCATTTATGATTCAGTTGATGAGCCAAATGAACTCTTTCCTCGCCGTTTACGATGCTTTGGGAAGGATCAAACCAGTTTCCATATTTGCCATAAACTACGTCTATAAACCATGTTAGATTTTGATAGTTTAGTTTTTGTCCTCGTTGTAAAATTGCCTCTTCAGGAATAATTGAACCAGTTTTTTCCGCTACCTCAACCAAATCGTTGTCAGGTATACGCTCCAAGATTGGAACAAACGTATTGTATGAAAGGGTAATCGCTGGAATTTTCTCAGTAAACCTTGAAACCAACACATATTGCCGAATAATCTGATTTAGAAGGGCACTAACACTAAGACCATGCTTCTCTGCTTCATCATTCATAATCTTGTCATATTCTGGATTCAATCGAAAAGTACGAGTAATCATCTTCAAAAATATTCACTATATAATAATATGACAAATTACCTTATTTAGATTTCTTTAAGCGCTCTGAAAGTTGAATAAAAAAGTCTAAAATAAAAGAAGAGGGGTGTTTGCTTGCGTTCTTCATTATCTGTTTTTTAACGTCGCCTACGGGACATTTTTCCTATTGCAGCAACAAGCAATGCCACTATCAGAAACGCTAATCCAGACCACAAAAGACTGCCGGTCAACAAAAACACAACTATTCCAGTCAAGGCTGCGAAGGGAAATGCAAGCAAGAATCCGAAAGCCAATATGACAACTAAACCTATCACCAATAGAACAATAAGTAGCCACCAAAAGTTAGGGTCAGACAAATTAATTCCAAGCAAAAGATTGTTCAAACAAAATCACCTCTGCATAATTGATTGTTGTACATATTTTTCCCACACTGTTGGTGACGCGTGGGCATTCAAAAGTGGGTTAAGGTCCTGATAGACCTTTAAAAAATTGAAACCCTTCTCTGTGGTTTTGTAAAATTTTTTTCCTTCAAATTCATAGGATTTTAAAAGATCCCTATTGATAAGTAAATCAAGATAATTCTCTAACTGATTGTAACTCAGGTTTGCACCAGACAAAATGGGCGTTTTCAAGTTCTTTTCTTTAGTTAGTATCAATATGTCCTTGACTATTTCAAACCTATTTCTCTTCAAACAAAAACCTCTTAATATACTAATCTTTACCTGTAATAATTTGGGTATTTTAAACTATTAAAAAACAATGTTTGCATAGCATGACAATGTCTTACGTTCAAAACGTCGACCTTATCAATGACGCTCGAATGGCTATTTATTCAAAATGGCAACAAGGATGCCTGAAAGAATGATCATGCAAGTTGGTTAATAATTATGGCTACTCCTGATGATTTAAAGAAAATACCTGGCTCGAAAGAAAAAGTTGAACTGTATATTGAGGAAAAAATCTATCATCCTCGGATTAACATTGATTCCGTAATCATTACAAATGAACGAATAATTCTGTGGCATCCTAATGCACTTGGTTTGAAGAAGGACTACACCGATTACAGTTATAGAGACATCTCGAACGTAACTCTAGACAAAGTAATAATGAATTCAACCATCAAACTCAAGTTCAAGCACAGGGAAGAACACCAAGGAGAACATCAAGAAGATGAACATCTGAAGTTAGATAATTTGCCAAACTCACTTGCAGAAAACGGCTATGGCGTCATCAGCGAGAATATTGGCAAATTCCAATCACCCTTTTCAACAGGATATGAACATTCCAAATGCTCCAGAATAATCACATTGTCTATGAAACATTGAAGTAGGGGGTGAAAGGATATGAATGATAAAAGAGAAGAAGTAATTGATGAAGCTATAAGCAAAATGAGCCAGATTAAAAATGCAGCTGGCGAATTCAAAGAAAACGTGGCCGATCTAGTAAAGGACGCGAATATTGAATCAACAGATTGGCGTTTTAACGTGGAAAGTCATAAAGAAGGAGTTACAATCGACATTGCAATAAGGCTGCTCATAACCAAAAAAGAACATAACCCAGAAACAAGTATCTGATGACCCTATGAAACTAAATCTTGTAAACTTCATTCCAATTATTGTGAGGTTTTTTCCTGCGCGTGGGCGCGCATTTCTTCCTATTTTTAATCTTTTATTGCCAATTTTCATTAAATTCTTCCATATCTTTGAACGGGTCATTCCTTTTTTTGTTTCATATTTTATAGAAAGAGAATTGAGGGCATTGAAAACTGAAGGATCAATTACGGATTACCGTACACGAACCGTAAGGGCGGGCAAGTTTCATTATGGAATATGTATACGAATTGTTTTAACTGCAGATCAGGTAACAGCTAAGTTAACTGAGTTGCTAAATAAAATACTAGAATATTCGGGTATGATAAATGGAAAGTAAAGCGGCTAAAATAGAAAAAGTGGATGCTGAAATAGAGGAAATATCCCAAAGGATTTTGTTAGAGCTTCAAAGCGCAAGTTCCAAGGATTTATCCGAAGTTCGTTATGCAAAGATGATGTTGCATTTATCCGACATTCATTACGCAAAGAGGGTATTGGAGCAGATAGAAGGTGTTGCAAAGCACAGCAGTGGCGATGAAAGTGAAATCGAGAAAAGGGCAGTGATAAAGGTTCTATTGTTTTCTACCTGGTTGAATAGACTTTATTTCATCATAAGATCATTGTTAATGGGAATGATAGGCGGGGTAATTACATTTCTTTTCGTATGGTTTGTTGGCTTGATAGACTCTGTTGGGATGCTTGTTGTAGGTATGTTTGTGTTTATTATTTCGTTGGTTATAACAAGATTTTTTGATGTTCAAATAACCAAAACTACAAAAAAGATCATCGAACTTTTGGCTAACCATCAAACTGTTAGAAATTTTATCATGAACCACTTCTAACTGAAGAAAAGACAGTTAATTAGTTTTGGCCGGTTATAAATGGGTAAAGCAACACAGTAGCAAAAAAGATGGAATACAGAAAAGATTGTTGCAAGAAAATCAGCTAATCGTTCTTAGTAAAAGTTGGCTTAGCAGTTGCCTGATGTTGCTGGATTGATTACGTTCTTCTTTAGCGTTTTTTCTTTTCTTTCCGTGTTCGTTAACATACGCTTTGATGGCGCGAGTCATACCCTTAATTTGAAGCCCCAATTTAGGTAAGTACGAAAATCCCATGAAAGCACAAGAGATGGCTCTACATAACAATGGAGACTACAGTTTTGGCAGTTCTGTGTTTCTTCCCAGTCAAATCCCGAGATTGCAGTTTTGATGTCTGTTTCAAAAACAGAAACGCTAGTCGTGTAGTCATTCCGAACATAACAGGGCAAGACCAAATTCCCCTCTGGACTCACATTAACTACCGCCCAAGGTTTACATGTCCATTTTTTCTCTTTTGCAATGACTTTAAAATAACTGATTGAATTCACAAGAGGATAACCCTTCTTTTTCATCTCGACAAGTTTTCCAGCTGTTTCTCTTATTTCATGACTGGCAGGTGCGTACGCCTTGGAGTTGCAGTACTCATACGCTAGAGCCACGGATATTTTTACATCCAATTCTTTTGCTAACTTCACCAAATCTTCAATCTCATGGATATTCTCAGCCATTATCGTCGTGTTGATTGTCAATGCGACCTTCTCTCTAGCCGCTATTATGCCTTTTACCGCTTTTCTAAAACAGCCACTAACGCCTCTAATAGTGTCATGAGTTTTTTCTAGACCGTCTAACGAAACATAAAGGGCGCCATTGATGTAAGGTGCTATCTCGTCTATTCTGGATTCGAGAAGAGTTCCATTAGTGACAAGGCTTGTGTGCAAAGGCAGCGACCGAGAAAAAGCAAGAATTTCGACCAAATCATTTCTCAGGAGAGGTTCTCCGCCTTCAAACGCAATCCCGCAAGCACCCGAATCAAAAATTTGCCTTAGAATTGCTTTTTCACTCTCTGTGCTCAAATCTTTGCTGAATCTTTTCCAAAAGGGGCACATTCCACATTGGAGGTTGCAGTTGTACGTTAATTTGTGCCCACAAAACAGCGGAGCCCTTATTTTAAACAAGTTTAATAATAGCCCACGGTATATCCTCAGACCTAGCCATAACGTTTCCAAACGGCAGATTGTATTTTTTTCTCCGACAGAAAATTCGATATCCCCTCTCATTTGGAAAATCACTCAAATATTATTTTTAAATCAATCTATTAAACGAATTAATTTTTTTAGCACTAAAGACACTGTTTTTTCCTTTTGCTCAATCGCTTCCTTTCATAGTTCTACTGGCAGTTCATTTTGATATCTTATCACCATTTTCATGCGACTTGCACTCCAGGATGTTAGAAAAAAATTTTTACATTTGTAAAAGATTCCATTTATCACTTCTCCTACCCTGATATGGAGCACTGCGATTGTCCCCATCAGAAGAAGACTTGAAATGGCGTGAGGAGAAAATCTGAATAGGATGCCAAACAGAGTAAAGGGAAAGATAAGCGTGGCACCAACAGCCACTAAAATAGTTATCACTATCGGTAATTCCCCTGAAAACTCTTAAAGAAAAATCTTTGACTCCGTATGACCAGCACAATCAATCTGCTGAAATATCCAATTCTATTAACAGCCTGTTCTAAAAAGATTTGTCCGACTTTGCAAAACAAGAAGAATTACTCCGAAGGTAAGATAATCGAACCCCGAACTCAAGATTTCGAAAACAATAATGAAATCGTGGATAAAACTGGCATCCCAGCTTCAGGATCGTTCAACCATTTCACTATCCAAATTGTCTTTGCCGCTTCTGCCAATGGATTCTTAGAAGTGTTTTCCAAAGCCTTTGTTGAGTTATCTATTAACTCAACAATTTTTACAGCCGCCATATCATTTACGCCTACTAAGGTACAATCTGTTTCACCGATTTATTCTTCGCTAGTTTAGACTAAACGTTAAAAAAAGGAGATTTTGGGCTATTTCCATAGCTTTTTGCCGGTAAACAGCCAAAAGACCACCAAGATTACAGCAATCACGAGCAGAATATGTATCAATGAGCCTATGCCCGGTAAAGCAAAGAACCCAAGTGCCCACAGTACCAAAATAATGATAGCAATCATTAGCCACGTATTCATAGTAAACTCCCCTACGTTTAATCTATTGGTCTTAGATAGATGTGAAGTTGATCTTTTGATACTTTAATGTGTAGTCCCGCATCTGTCCAACGTGCAACTCCTTTTTCTAGGGCAGAAATAGCTAACATGTTGCTGATTTCCATTTTTGCTCCAAGTATTTCATTAGCTGCTTCTTTTGTCAACCGAATCTCAAGATGTGTGATTTTCCACTCTTCAGGATCGATTTCTATTTCCTTGACTTCACCAATTTTCTCGTCTAACGCAAAAACATCTTTATCCATAAACATTTTACTTTTCATTCTTATTATTCCCTCCTTATTGTACAAATAATGGTTCACGGGTGCACGCATAAGGTCGACGTTTTGAATGTAAGACATTGTCTTACTGTGCAAACTGGTTGTTAATATTGAAGAGTTCTGTTGGGATGATTAAGTAATGGGTTATTAAGATGTTACTGAATTGAAGTTTTTTCATGGAGCATTTGAATATTAAGGAATTAGAAGAATTGTTAGAGGATTTGTTACACAAATAGCGCTCGCAGTTATAGATAATTTTTTTGAGGGAAAAAATGTTATATGCCAGAGTTTTTCAGTGATGCTTTTTGAATCGTGCTTGTGTGCACGAAAATACATTTAGATTTTATGACCACAATAACAGAAGAAATACAGATAGAAGAAAGGCAAAAAATCCATAAACAGCAATCAAATTCTCATTTTTAGTTTCAGTCAGCTCTCACTATTTTATGCATAGCTATTTGGATGCCGTTTTTTTAATTGTCTCCCTCTCTACGAGGGTTTTTGTGGTAAAATAACGCTATCATAGAGCGTTAGAATCATCTTTTTTGGTTATGGCTACATGTCGATGTCTTTAGTTTCGTTTCCACGATGTTGCTGCGCCAATAATGGAGTAGAATCATTTCAATAAAACTGGATCGCCCTTATTCATTAAGCTTCAGATAGAAATATGCTCTTTTTACATATTATTACTTATTGCTTTCTAGAGGTAACATCACTTTTAAATTTAAACTCCAAATTAATCTCTGAATTTGCGTTGGGTGACGAATTGACAGCAAAAACTAACAACAGCTCTTTTGATTATCCTCGAGGAATCTACAGCATTACAGCAGATGTTTCTTTTGGCAGCCCAATATGAATGATTGGACTATTTTTATTACAATGCGAAAACAGTTAGCTAAACGTGTCGTGGCTGATGTTGGCTTTGATATTATTCCTAAAGGCTTAAGTTAATGAAGCCAAGGAACTGACCCTAAATGCAACGAGAAAATTCCCGAATACTAGATGAGTTAAAAAGAGAAACTCCAGGAGTTAATCATCCTTAAAAGACTACACGACTGGGCTGCTCCCGGATTATCCATAATAGACTATTGAATAGACCCAAACAAACCTGTACAGAATCTCAGAAAAGTCACATCATTGACGGTTTCTTGCGACCACAACTACACCATATACGTTAGCGATGAAGAAAAGAGCACTGAAAGCGAACGTGCAGGACGCCCCAACCATCACACGGTCAAAATTGGTTCTAAACAGAAAAAGATCCACTGGACCTGAATTATCCTTTTCACATCACGAAAAATAGGGAATCCATAGAAAGGCATTGCAGCACTTAGTGCTTTACAACAACTTGATTGCATACCGGAATGTCAAAGAACACATTGTTCATACAATCAATGCACATGCAGGGGATTTACTGGACCTTACTATTAAAGGAAAGAAAGCCAGCAGCAACTGGAAAAATTTGAACAACACAACAATCTTGCTAACTTGGATTTGAGGACCAAGTTTGTGCATGACAACAACAAAATCGACTTGATTGCGCAGTTATACGGAAATTATAAATTTGCGCAAGTTAAAATAGGTAGTCTGTACACGCGTTATTTGATTTGTTGGTGTACAAACTAAAGGGATAAAAATGAACACACATGCAGAAGACTTGAAACTCCGTTTAATGACTATTGAATTGCTTCGCACTGCAAAAAAAGAATATACCTACAGGGAATTATCCGCCAAAACTAATCTGCCTGTAACAGTTCTAAGTAGATACGCCAAAGGTCATGTTCTACCCAACGCTGAACGCGCCAAAGAACTCTGGGGGGTTCTAACTAAATTAGTTGGTCTGAAATCTGAACTGCGCAGACGAATAAAATTCAATTCAGCAGGATATTTTAACAATACATGGATTATAGGGGACCATAACATCCTGCAGCAAGCAGCCCAACATGCTCTTGCAACTTTTGCAGGGGGTCGGGTGACAAAGGTTCTAACTGCCGCAGTTGATGGAGTACCCTTAGGAGCAATGGTTGCAAACTCGTTAGGCGTAGATTTGTTGATTGCTAAACGGAACAAAGAAGTGGGTGTTCCAGCGTTTCTTGAAGAAACCTATGTTTTGCGAGATTCAGGTTACACATTAACCTTGTATTTGCCCAAAGAGGCCATAAAACGGCGAGACAGTGTGCTAATTGTAGATGATATGATAAAAACTGGGGAAACCCAAGCAGCCTTAGTTAACTTTGTTAAGAAAGCTCGAGCTGAAGTTTCAGGAATTTATTCTCTTATCTCTGTTGGGGATGACTGGAAAGAAAATCTGAAGCTTCCAAAAGGCAGTCCAATTGAGGTTGTAATTAAACTCGACAAAAAAATCTAACTCATATTTTTGAGTGGACATTGGGAAGTGTAGGTAGGGAAAAATGAAAACCTTCACATCGTCACCGATTGTGAGCACTTCCCATAGTCACTATTTGTTGGGAAAACTACGGCAGTAATTAAACTATAGGTTTACCCCCAATACAATGTCTTATGCAGGACATCCCTTACAGTTTTTTTCAGGCGAATCTGGAATTGAAAACTCGTTTTTAGCAGAAAACATATTACCTATCAAAGGTTAACTCCCCATAAAGCGGTGTTCAGTTGTGCGAACAATCGAATGGGAAAACGGCATAGTTACCATAATTGATCAAAGAAAATTGCCCAACCAAGAAGTCTGGGTGGAACTGAAAAACTATAAAGACATGGCTTACGCGATTAAAGAAATGCAAGTGCGAGGTGCACCCCTAATAGGCGTGTCGGCTGCGTATGGTTTGGCGTTGACTGCTTTTCATTCAATAGCAAAAACCCGAGAAGAATTATTGATAGAGTTAGAAGAATCTGCTGCCCTTTTGCGTACCACACGTCCCACTGCTGTAAACCTGTTTTGGGCAATCGATAGAGTAATGAAGAAAGCTCAAGAAACCAAAGGAACCAAAGAACAAATAGCTGAAGCGGTTGTGAACGAAGCTAATATCATGGCAGATGAAGACGTTGAAACTAATCGCAAAATGGGCAAATTTGGTGCCACGCTGATTGAAGAGGGGGACACTGTTTTGACTCACTGTAACGCAGGCAGTTTAGCTACAGTAGATTACGGCACAGCCCTTGGGGTTATTCGTGCTGCAATTGAAGAAGGAAAAAATATCCAAGTAATTTCCTGTGAAACCCGCCCAAGGCAACAAGGAGCTAAACTCACCTGTTACGAGTTAATGCGGGACAACATTCCAGTGACCTTAATCAGCGACACCATGGTGGGCTATGTCATGTCCCAAGGCATGGTAGATAAAGTAGTTGTTGGAGCAGACCGTATCGTTCGGGACGGGGTTTTGAACAAAATTGGAACATACAACGTTGCAGTATTAGCATCAGAACACGGAATCCCGTTCTATGTAGCTGCACCCATGTCGAGCATGGATCAGTCACTGTCTTCAGAAGATGCAGTTATAGAAGAAAGAAGCCCAACAGAAATAACAAACATCGGCTGTGAAAGAATTGCTCCTGAAGGCATTAAAGTTTTGAATCCTGCCTTTGACATTACACCCTTAGAATATGTGGATGCAGTAATAACCGAAAAAGGCATATTCCGACCTGAAATGTGTCTGAAACAAAAAAGAAATGATTAAGCAGACTCTTTTTTGTAATTTTCAAGACCAGTTTTGGAGATTAACAGATGCGGACAAAAGTGAAATGTAATCAAAAACACTGTGTAAACAACATTGATGGATATTGCCAGTCACGACTTAGAAACTGGTTAGGAAGATGTCATTTCAAACGCAGACCAAAAAAGAAAAAGGTCTAGTGAAATTAAAATTTTTGTAGCAATCATAAAAAGAACATCAAAGAAGAGGAATCACCCGACACACCATCCAAAGCGTTGCACGTTATTTGGGTAGACGCTTTCTTTTTTCATCAAATCTCTTAGGCAAACTGGGTCTTCTGCTAGGTAGTCACCATTAACAGCGTAAGCTCTGCCTCGGCAGCCTCCACAGGTTTGACGGTATTCACATTTTCCGCATTCTCCTTTTAGGTTGCTTCGGTTTCTGAGGGACCTTAGAACTTCTGATCTGTACCAGATGTCAGAAAGGCTCTGCTCACGGATGTTGCCAACCTTGATTTGCAGAAAAGGACAAGGGTACACATCCCCGTTAGGTCGCAAACTCAGGTAGCTGATGCCCGCAGGGCAACCTATTGGCGCGTGTATCCAAAACTGTTTCAAAAGCAAGTCTGGCGCACGGGTTCCCCTTGTTTTGTGCATTGTTGCCACGATTTCAGGATACATAGGAAGCCCTCCCGAAAACAAAAACGTCATCTCTTTTGTTTCTTGGACTTGTTGAAGGTAACGGATTACTTGTTCTCGTTGTTCAGGAAGCATTACTTCATCCATCATTTGTTTTCCTCGTCCATTAGGAACCAAATCGTATATGGCAACTTGGTCAACATCTAGATCGTAAATTAAATCAATCATCTGTGGAACCGTGCAAAAGTTGTTTTTCAACGCCATCGTGGTAATAACAACTTCTAAATCCATGTCTTTGCAAGCTCTGATGCCTCGCAGGGCTTTGTCAAAGGTTCCGGGAACCGCTCGAAGTTTATCGTGGAGTTCAGCTTCTGGAGAATCCAAAGGGATACCTACAGCCAAAATTCCGGCTTCTTTTAGTTCATACGCAACTTTATGGTTTAATAAAACCCCGTTTGTGAGCATTGCAGGCAAGATTCCTATGTCGGTGCAGTACCTGGAGAGTTGTATAACAAACTTTTTTCTTAGTAAAGGTTCGCCGCCAGTAAACATTATGGCTTCAGTTCCAAGAGAAGCCAGTTCATCAATTGCTCGGGTTGCTTCTTTGAGGGACAATTCTTTGGGGAATGCGTCACGGGCATCGGCATGACAGTGTAAACATTGAAGGTTGCACGCTTTAGTGACCGCAAAAGACACAATCTGTGGTGCTCCTGCTTTTCCTTTGAGTCCTTTGCCAGTTAGTTTTTGTCGTAGCAACAACTGAACAAGTTTGAAGCCAACACCCAAACATAACACTTCCTTACGTAAACTAAGTTAGTCTCGGCTTTTGGAGTAGATCACCCACATTTGGATGGCTTTACGTAAAACCCATGCGATAGAGAAAACCACAACAACCACAATCACTGCAATCAACAAGTTGTCTCCAATGTCAATTTGGGAAGCTAGAATTTGTTGTGGAGCAAGGTCGCTGATTTTGACTTCGTCGATGGTCATTTCTGAGTCGTGCCCAATGTAAACTTCTGTTCCATTTAGTATGGAACCAACAGGATTTCGCACACCCTCTATCACAGTGACTGTTTGCTCTTCTCCGTTCACGTACAGGTGCAGTCCAGTTGATGTTCGGGTAAAGGCGACGTTAATCCATGTGTTCAAAGAAATTACGGGTTTTGTTGTTAGAATTTCGTTAAAACCTGAAGCATCAGTGTTTACACAGCCACTAAGCACGCCTAGATTCTTGTTTTCGGGGCTAGGTTTCACGGCAAGCCCGAAAACTCGAGTGACGTCTTCTACTAGTGAACCATTTCGGGTGCATTTTACTACAATATTGTTGTACGTTGCGTTTGTAAAGCTTTGAACGTTTATCCATGCTTCTATTTTTAGTTCTTCTTGGATGTCCAAGTTTGGAGAAATAGGCACATAAATGGGTTCAGGAGTAGGAGGAAAACCTACTAAAAACCTAATCGGCACGTAAACGTAGCCACTTGTTTTGAATTTGAAGGCTTTGTCGAATTTGCCTTCAACAATTGTTATGTCGCCCCCTACGGTTCCATTATTGTAACCCGTAGAATCAGGGGTTATTGTTGAATAACCGCTAGGCAAAATTTCATCCAAATGCCATAACCCCACGGTAGACGATTGCGCACACTGCACCAGGGGGATTTGTATACAACCTAAACATAAAGTGAAAACTAAAACGGAAACTAACATAGAATTAACAGTCTTTGTTACTTTGAATCTGTGCATGAAACACACCTTACAATCATTTTAAAACAATGAAAAAGCATATATTAGCTCTCTCTGCGGAACAGGACCGTTCCGATGCAAGAACAAGGGTCTAAAGGTTACTTGGAGTTTAATCTGGAGGGCAGATTCTGATTTTTCTGTGCATTCTCCAAGCTTCAATTAAAAACAAGGACAAGGCAGCTACTGTTATTATTGTTATTATCAGAAAGAAAGTTTTGAATTGATCTGTTTCAAAGGAAACATGCATCACGAAAACAAGCAATTCTGCGATTAGTACACCAAAGAAAATCATAGCATAAATCAAGGGATTTGGAAGAAGCCGTCTTCCAATCCACACATAACCGTGAATGCCAACCTTTTTTGTTGCAACATAGTTACCAAGTTCATTTTTTGTCACTAACCCCATATTTTCCAGTTTTTGTAAGTGCCGATACGCCACACTCGGACTGCTAAGGTTTACGCCGCGCATTACGTCTCGAGGACCAACAATGCCTTTTTTGACCACATATAAATACACGTTAAGGGTAACGCCTTCCAGACCGCTGATGCCCACGCCCGACAAAGCAACACTTCCTGTTCTAGGTATAGTTTGATGAAGGTTTCAATATAAATTTTAATTTTTTAACAGCACGTATCAAATGACACGTTTTCAAAGGACAGATAACATTTTTTGGTGTTCTTGACAAGAACAACTTTGTTCTTCGGGGAGAATTATAACCGTATTCTTCCATCAAATTTAGATGTGAAAAAACATGAAAATCGAAAAAAAATTGATAGTATGCAGTATTGCTGCCTTGCTTATCGGAGTCAGTGCAGTCTTTCCATTAGCGTTCTTGATGTCTGCAACAGCACAACCCAGCAACGGACCCGAACCATGGTTCAGTATTGACATGCCCTATGCGTACTGGGAAACCCTCAATGGACCAATCCTTCACCCCGAGATGACGAACTTTACAGCGGGTTTGAATGAAACAAACTCAGTTAGTGAACAACACATTATAGCACTTAACCTCACATTAACTGCAGATACCACAAAACAGGAAGCTGATGCTCAACTTGAATATTATCAGATAGAAATCATCTCTGACAAAGAACTCATTAAAAAGGAACACTGGATGGTAGGAACCAACATTGAAAGTTCATTCAATGTTAGCAGTTTGCTTAAAGACTTCCGTTTCATGCGTGATGAATGGTTTGACACAAACAGCTTTGACCTTACGTACGGTGGCGGAGGCGGACTGGTAAGAAACGAGTGGAGTACAGGAGTCTCAATATTATGGCCAAAAGGAGGTAGCGGAACAGGCTCTATAGGTGCAAGTGGTACCTACCGGGAGGTTGATGCTCTCAGAGAGGCAGAAACAGTAACCATAAGCATATACAGAGTAGGATTTGTCACATTTTCTGGTGAATCAACAATAGTTACTTTGACAAACAATGAACTTGTTGACCAAATACAACTAGAAAAATATGGCGAAGAAGGTTGGCTATACAACAACTTAGTTCCTGACGAATACCTTGTGACAGTTGACTTGATGCGCCCAGTAGCGTTTGAAGACCTGCTGCCATAGGGGTTATACTAATGGACGAAAAAGAACTTGCTGGCAACACTTTAAGCGTTTACACATACGTAGTTAAAGAAAATAGACCAGTCGGCACAAGGGACGTTATGCGAGGGGCAAATTTAAGTAGCTCAAGCGTGGCACATCGTCACCTGCAAAAACTAGAGTTGCTGGGCTTACTTGAAAAAAATGAGTTCGGCGACTACATTCTGAAAGAAAAAGCAGGCGTCAGCGGTCACGTGTGGGTGGGAAACAATCTTGTTCCTCGTTTAATGTTCTACTCCTTCTTTTTTCTGGGAGCGTTCGGAGCAGAACTAGCAATTTTAGCATTAAGTTATTTTGTCGCTGAAATATTTATTGAAACAAGTTTTCTTTTTCTTACAGCAATAACTGCAATAGCCATGCTTTTGTTTTTTGCAGAAGGAATAATTCTACGAAAGAAATTAAACACGTAACTGTTAAAAACACGGTTTTATGCCACTTTTTTTACAATCGGTTGAACGCTTCAAATTAACAACAACGGGATTGGTCTGTTTCAATGATTCTGAATTTTTTAGGTAATTGTTTTTAGTAGCAGTATCAGTTTGGAGCTAAAGCCTTGTATATTTCTTCAGCGATTAGGGTTCCACCTTCAACATTTGGATGTAGTCCGTCGGGGAAATATTCAGAAGCATCCGACAAGGCAGAATAAACGTCGATTGTTGGCAAATTAGTTTGGTTTGCAACTTGTTTTATTAGAGGAATTATGGTGTTTGCAAAATATTCTGGGCTAATTGTTCCCCCTTTATCGCCAAAAAGGGGGGGAGGCAAAACAATCCAAATTTCGGGATTGGACGAAAGCCCCTGAAAGGCAGAAACCAGTTCAAGATAATCTGACACAAACGTTGTGTTAAACGGAAAAAGGCTGGGTTGTGCATCGTTAGTTCCTATCAAAAGGATTACAATGTCTGGTTGAAAATCCAGTGCTTCTTGAAAAGTGGGGGTGTCCATGTAAGGGGTTTCAGATTCAAGGATAACCGTTGTTGAACCGACCCCAAAGTTTTGAACGTCATATGTTTCTAGACCAAGATTAATCCAAAGCACCAAAGGATACACAGTTGATTGGGTTAGACTGTCTCCAACGCATGCAACTTTTATTGCTTCAGGTGTAGATTGTTTGGTTCCAGCATTCATAATGAAGAATTGTGCGACTAATGCGGTCACAAATAGAATGAGTATCCCAATAGCCAGTAACTGCAATTTTTGTTTATTCATTTTTGTTCGTTTCCTTAGAGTCAAAGGTTTATCCAATTAATTTGTTTAAGTAAGGTACTTTCTTGAGTAAAAGAATTGTTGCCAAAGAAGCAAACAAAACAATTACTGTCAACAATGGAACCTGAACAATGGGATTGAGAGTTTCACGGTTTATGGCGAAAAGTAAATAGCCCTTTTGAAACGTTTCCAGTATCAGCACGTGAACAAGATACAATGCTAATGTGTTTTGACCAATTATTGTAACAAGTTTGTCGAGTTTGGATTGACTATTTTGGTTCTGAACTGAAGGGAGTTTAATTTGTAGCAACAGCAAGAACACCATGGAAGTGGATAAAATAACTGTTGGGCTAAGGTATTCTTGGAAGAAGTACATTCCTTGGCCGCCGCCAGTTGTAGCCATTACATAAGTGCCAAGGGAAGTTAATGCGAGTCCAGCAAACAACATTTTAACCACAGTTGAACGGCGAACGTTCACTGTTGTGAGGTATGAACCTAAAACAAAATACCCTACAAATCCTGTAATTGTGAAAACATCTCTGTGTAATTGAAAAATGGTTAACAAATCAAAAAAGGGTATAAGTGATGCTCCAAAAAGCCAGATTATTATAAAATATTTTACCATTTTAGGATCTGCATGATTTAAGAAGATACGCAAGATTGGTGTCCAAAGGTAAATTCCAACAAGCACATAGATGTACCAAAACTGGGTGTAAGGACCATTCAGTAAACCTTGAACTACGGCTTCTATGCTAAAAGGTGCCTTTTGAACAACAAATACCCAAACAAAATAGATTGCGCTCCAAAAAAAGAAAGGTAAACCGATTCGAGCCCATCGTTTCTTGAAAAAACTGGTAAGGGGTTCAGTTTTTCCGGGTTGAAGCAAAAGGGCACCGCTTAACATCACAAATAAGGGCGCTCCAATTACTCCAATACTTTGGTAAAGGTCAACAATGCTCCAGCCGACGAACTCGGATAAAGTTAGTTGATGTAATTCTTGGCTTGTTATTAACCACCGACCAGAAGAATGCAAAAAAAGAACAAATACGATAGCTACAGTTCGAATAAAGTCAACATAAACATCTCGATTCCTCAATTGATTTAATTGCATTTCCAACCTAACTACCTCCTTGCGCCTGCACCAAAACTGTTTAGTCACTTTTCTGCCATGAATAATATTCTACATTGAATATTTTCGTTAATAACTTCATTACTGCTTACAAGTATGTTAAAAGCATTAAGGAGATAAACCCAACAATTACAATTAATTTAGATACTACTGCTAACGATTAGTTTTTGGTTATTTCCTTTTTTTGTTTCTGCTTTTCAGAAGGCTTTTGTTGATACCTTCTACCATTGCTTCAACGCTGGCCATGACTATGTCTTCGTTGCTTGCCCGGGAAGAAACTACGTTGCCGTCTTTGTCTTCAACTTTGATTAACACTTCACCGATAGCATCAGAACCCCCAGTAGTTGCTTCTATTCGATATTCTTTGAGTCGAACGTTCACCAGAGGTGATGTTAGTTTTTGAACTGCCTTCATTACTGCATCAACAGGACCAAACCCTGTCTCGGATGCAATGTATTTTTTGCCATCCAGTACCAAACTTACCGATGCAGTTGGAATAACGTTCATTCCAGTTACAACTGAAAATCCAGCCAAGTCAACAATCCGTTTTTCTTTATCGACTTTGCCCATAACTGAACGGGCAATAGATAACACGTCAGCATCAGTAATTTTTTTGCCTTTGTCCCCTAGGTCTTTGACTATTTTAACTACTTCATTTAATTGTTCACTGGTTGGGGTCAAACCGGATTCTTCAAGTTCTGCCCGTATACCACTGGTTCCAGCCAGTTTTCCTGCTACTAGTTTTCGTTTTCGTCCAACAAATTCAGGTTGAATCGGCTCAAAAGTCGATGGCGCAACAGTTACACCGCGTGTGTGGATACCTGACTCGTGGGAGAATGCGTTTTCTCCTACCACTGCTTTGTTAGCTTGAATTTGCATCCCAGATAAACGGGAAACTAACCTTGAGGTTTCATAAAGTTGTTTGGGGTTAATTCCAGTTTTTTTGTTGTAAATCAAGTTCAGGGCAACAACAATTTCTTCTAGGGCTGCGTTTCCTGCCCGTTCACCTAAACCGTTAACGGCAACATGAACTTGAGATGCGCCTCCCTCAACTCCTGCTAAGGAGTTTGCAACTGCCATCCCGAAATCGTTGTGACAGTGCACGCTGATTGGAATTTTTACCGTGCTTGTTACTTCTTGGATTAATTGCCGCATAGTCCTAGGAATCATAATACCAACAGTGTCAGGAATGTTGATTCTGTCAGCTCCTGCTTGTTCTGCTGCCTTGCAGACTTTTTTCAAGAACTCTATGTCGGTTCTTGAAGCATCCATCGGAGAATACTCACAAACTAAACCATGACTCTTGATGTACTCTATCGAATCAATTGAACTAGCCAAAACTTCTTCAGGAGTCATGTTAACGGCGTACTTCATTTGAACTTCAGAAGTAGAAATGAAAGTATGAACCGCATCTACATCACACGCTATGGCTATGTCAATGTCGTTTCGTTTGCTGCGGGCTAAACCACAAACTTCTGCAGTTAATCCTGCTTTTGCAATTTCTTTGGTTGCTCGCCTTTCACCCTCAGAACTGATAGGAGTTCCAGCTTCGATGCTGTCTACGCCCAGTTTGTCAAGTTGCCGAGCAATCTCCAGTTTCTCTTCAGTAGTTAAAGAAACCCCTGGCGTCTGCTCCCCATCTCGCAGGGTGGTATCAAAGATTCGTATGTAATCTCCGTTTTTTGTTTTCAAGGTTCCCCCTTCCAATTATTTTTTTATTTTTTGTTTATGATTTCTTGAGCAATAGCTTCAGCCATGCCCATTGTTGAGACATTGCCACCTAAGTCAGGAACAGTTACGCCTTTACGTAAAGTCTCTGTTACCGCATCTTCGATAGCCTGAGCTGCAGCAAAACATTCTCTGTCGTTGTTGCGTTCACCCAACCAGTCTAGCATCATTTTTGCAGACAAAACCATTGAACAAGGATTGGCTATGCCTTTTCCGACTATGTCAGGTGCAGAACCATGGATAGGTTCAAACAGTCCAAAGTCATCGCCGACGTTTGCTCCAGGAGCCATTCCTAAGCCTCCGATTAGTTGGGCGGCTTCGTCGGACAATATATCCCCAAACATGTTAGTGATTAAGATAACATCAAAACTTTGAGGCTGTCTGATTAAGCGCATGGCTGCGGCGTCAACGTACTGTTCGCTGTATTCGATGTCGGGGTACTGTTTTGCGACTTCTTGGCAGGTTTTCTTAAACAAACCACAGGTTACCCTCATAACATTTGCTTTGTGAATTGCAACAACTTGTTTTCTTTCCCGTAGTTTTGCGATTTCAAAGGCTTTCTTGGCAATTTTTTCTGAACCTTTCTTGGTTATTACTCGCATGCACACCGCGCTGTCGTCGATTTGGAATTCGATTCCCCGGTATACATCTTCGGTGTTTTCTCGAACAAACATCATGTCAATTCCTGGTTGCACATCAGGAACTGAAGGATAAGTTTTGATTGGGCGCAGGTTCGCGTATAGGTCAAACATGATTCTTAGTTTGACAATTACATCTGCTGCAGTTTCTCCTACTGGTCCTTTCAGGCATACGTGAGTTTTAGTGAAGGAATCAATTGTTTCTTGAGGCAGAGCTACGCCATTTTTTTCGAGGCATTTGTCTCCTGCTTCTACAGGTATCATGTTTAGTTTGATGTTGAATTTTTTCTGAACTGCGTCTAATACTTTCAGGGTTGCTTCTGTTAGTTCAGGTCCTATTCCGTCTCCGGGCATTAAAGTTATGTCGTATTTGCTCATTGTTTTATGCTCCTTTTCAGGTGTTTGATTAATCCGCCATCGTCTAAGATTCCCATGATAAATTCGGGCAATTTGGTGGCTTGCAATACAGCGCCGTTGGTTAAGTTTTCAACTTTGCCTGTTTGCAGATTAACTGTTAATTCGTCGCCTTCGTTCACTTTGGTTGAAACGTCTTTGCACACTAACACAGGTAAGCCTATAGTAATGGCGTTTCGATAGAATATACGGGCAAAGGATTCTGCCAACACGCATTTTACCCCTGCATACTTTAATGCAATGGGGGCTTGCTCACGGCTTGAACCACATCCAAAGTTTTTGGCTCCCACAACAATTACGCCTCCAGAGGCTTTTTGTGGGAACTCTGAGTCTAAGCCTTCCATTGCATGTTTTGCTAGTTCGTAAGGGTTTGTGTGAACTAGGTAAGGTCCAGGCAGAATTACGTCTGTGTCGATGTTGTCTCCGAATTTGATTGCTTTTCCGTTTATTGCCAATTTTTTTACCTTCTATTTTGTTGGGTCAGTTATTTTTCCGGTAATTGCTGAAGCTGCAACAGTTGCAGGAGAAGCCAAATAAACGTAAGATTTGGTGCTTCCCATTCGTCCGATGAAGTTTCGGTTTGAGGTGCTTATGCATGCTTCGCCGTCGGTCATTATTCCCATATGTCCACCTAAGCAGGGTCCACAGTTGGGGTTTGCCACAGTGGCTCCAGATTCCATGAAGGTTTTGACTAAACCTTCTTGTACTGCGTTTAAATAAATTTCTTGAGAGGCAGGAATTACAATTAACCGAATGGTTTTGGCGATTTGTTTGCCTTTCAAGATTTTTGCAGCTTCTCGCAAGTCCTCTAATCGACCGTTAGTGCAGGAACCAATGAAGCCTTGGTTTAGTTCGGTGCCTTCCACTTCAGAGACAGGCTTAACGTTATCTACAGAGTGTGGAACTGCTACCTGTGGCTCCAAGTTGTTAACGTCAATGTCTACTACTTTTTCGTAGGTTGCGTCGGCGTCACTTTTCTGGGGGGTAAAGGGCATTTCAGTTCGGGCGTTAACGTAATCCATGGTTTTTTGGTCGGGTTCGATTAATCCTGCTTTGGCTCCCATTTCTACGGCCATGTTGGACAGAACCATTCTGCCGTCGATGGTCAGGTCACGTATGGTTTGACCAGTAAATTCTAATCCTTTATAGATTGCACCATCTGCTCCAATTTCGCCGACTACTTTTAGGGTTAGGTCTTTTGCTGAAACTAAATTCTGGAAGTTACCAGTTACATCAACTTTGATGACTTCGGGGACTCTAAACCACAGTTTACCTGTTGTGAAAACTGCAGCCATCTCTGTAGAGCCAATTCCAGTTGCGAAAGCTCCGAAGGCTCCGTAAGTGCATGTGTGAGAATCAGAACCAACGATTACTTCTCCGGGTCGAACATGCCCTTTTTCAGGCATTACTTGGTGGCATACCCCACCTCGCCCTACATCGTAGAAGTTTTTGATTCCTTGTTCATTAACAAAATCTCGCACGGTGTTGTGCAAACCTGCAGAAATTACTGAGCTTGCTGGAACCAGATGGTCTAGTATGACTACTATTTTGTCGGTGTTCCAAACTTTTTTTGCTCCAATTTCTTTGAATGATTGAATAGCTAATGGTCCAGTCAAGTCGTGGGTCATGGCCACGTCGATGTTAGCTTCCACTATTTCTCCTGGAACTACCTCGTTTTTGTTTGAGGCTCTTGCTAAGATTTTTTCGATAATGTTCATGATAAGTCACCTTCAAACGTTGTTTTACTAATAAATTTATCCACAAAGGACTGTTCAGAGAAGTTGTGCATTGATACGCCAAAAATGTTTCTACAAGGGGTTAAACTAACAAAACATAAGCTAACAAACGAAACGAAATTAGCGATGGAGGAAACGATCCCTCAATTTAACAACCTCTAACAAGCCAAACTACAGCCTATCTTAAAAATTTTTAGGCTTCAACGAAAAAATCCTCGAACAATTTATAACACTTCAAAACATGGATTGGGGTATGAACGACTATTTGTATCAAATAAGTCTTGTAATGGTTACCGCAGGAATAATGTGGACCATTCTAGGTAACAAAACCACAATACGTACGAGCAGTACAACAAATAAACGTTGGTCAATAAAAGGACAGGAAGGCTTTGTGCTGATTGCATTAGGATTTGTTATCATGATAATATCCAAATATGTTCCATAAAAAAATAGTTAATCTTAATGAGCATAACTAAGTTCTAATTAACCCATATAGCATTAAAAAATCCAAAAATTTTTCTCAAATCGTTAGTTAACTAAAGATTAAAATCTTAAGAGTTAATGATTAGGCTGATTATTAACTGTTTGAAGGTTTTGATGTTGGATAAGCAGGAGCTTGACGCTGAAAAAAATAAAGATGCTTTGGTTCCAGTTTGTGCTGTGTTAACGGATACTGTTGTCACTGTTAATTTATCTGCAGATGCAGAAGAGCTTTCAGCAAAAGGTTATGGCAATACTGAAAACAACAAACTGGAACTGACAAGTTGTGAAGCCCTTTATCTTCTTAGCAAAGGAATTATTGAAGTCAAAGACTCCAAAAACAAAGAAATAATTGTTTTTGAAGATTTGCTGAAACGTTTTCAGGCAGTTGATAAAGACGCATGGGTTCGATACTTAATTTATAGGGATTTAAGAAGCCGAGGATATGTAGCACGTGAAGGCTTTGGCAAGGACATCGATTTTCGTTTGTATGAGCGAGGAGATTACGGCAAAGGAACTGCCAAGCATTTGATTTTTGGCATACAGGAAGGTCAACCAGTTACCTTAGAGAAACTGGCAAGAACTCAGCGGTATACTCAGAACTTGAAAAAAAATTTGGTTCTTGCAGTTATTAATCGAAGAGGGGAAATTGTTTACTATTCCCTTTCAGAACTTAACTTAAAGTAACAAAAATTTGGGTGAAAAAAGTGTTCAAAACTGTTCGCGGAATGAGAGACCTACTGCCAGGTGACGCACAGAAGATGCGTTATGTTGAGCAGGTTACAAGGTATGTCTCCAAACTTTATGGCTACGAAGAAATAATCACTCCAGTTTTGGAATCCTATGAGTTGTTAGCAGCCAAAACCAGTGAAGAAATCCGTGAAAGAATGTACAAATTTGAAGACCTTGGGGGCAGACAAGTTGCCATGCGTCCAGAATTTACTGCTTCTGTTGCCCGATTGGTAGTTAATAAACTTAAAAATGAACCCAAACCTATGCGGTTGTTCAGCACTGGAAGTCTTTACCGTTATGACGAACCCCAGTATGGACGGTTCCGGGAATTTTGGCAAGCCAACTATGAACTGTTTGGTTCAACCCGACCTGAAGCAGATGCTGAAATTTTGATGCTAACAAATAATGTTCTCAAAAATTTGGGACTAAAAAATTATCGATTCAAAGTTGGTCACACTGGAATCCTCAGAGGAATATTAACCCAAGAAGGACTAAACGAACAACAACAAAACAATGTTAGGCAACTGTTAGACAAAAAAGAGTGGAATAACGCTCTTGCTGTTGCTGAACAAGCAGGTGTTTCAAAAAAAGGTTTAGCGGTTTTGCAGAGTATTCTTCAAATGGCGGGTGAAGATCCCTGGGAAGATTTGGTGCAAATCAGAAATACAGTTCAGGATTACATTACCGCGGTTGAGGCTGTGGATAACTTGCAAAAAATAATTGAACTCGTAAAAGACAGCGGTGAACAACTAGAAATACAAGTAGAAGCAGGCTTCGCCCGAGGGCTAGAATATTACACTGGAATGATTTTTGAGTCATACGTCCCGGATCTAGACATCGCCATCGGTGGCGGTGGACGCTATGACAAACTTATTGAACTCTTCGGTGGCGAACCAATCCCTGCAGTTGGTGTTGCCCAAGGAATTGACAGAATCGTTCTGGCACTAACAAAACAAAATGCATCCCCAGAAAAGCAAAAACAAAAGACAGTTGTGGTCATCGCAGTTAAACCCGAATGCATGGGTAAAGCTTTAGAAATTTCTTCAAATCTCAGAAATAATGGAGCATTTGTTGAAGTTGCAGTTATGGGGCGCAGCATCAGAAGTGCATTATCAGATGCAAACAGAAGAAACGCAGGTTATGCTGTCATTGTTGGACCAAAAGAACTTGAAGAAAACAATGTAGTTATAAAAGATATGAAAAACGAAAAGCAGCGAACGGTTTCAATTAACAGTTTAGTTCAAGAGATACTAGCAGAATCAGAATAATTAAAGTCTGGCTGCATTGTTTTATTTTCTCTGTTTTTTCGAACTAATTTAAGGTAACCAAGGGCAATCAATAATATCCATCCCAAGGTCCCAAGAGTTAAACTGAATAAGACCACTGAATTAGCTAACGGCAGCGCACTAGGGTAAAGGTCAGCCAGAAGGTAATATGCTTCGTTGTAGGAATTGAAAAACCAATGCATCAACAGGGGTGCATGAATTCCATAAACTAAGTAAGTTATTGCCAAAACAAAACCCGACAAGGTTGCAGAACTGATTTTTCCAATTTCCCAGCTGACTCCAGGGTTGTAATGGGCTAAACCAAAAATTACTGTTGTGAAAACAATCATGCCCCATTCGGGTAGGCTGATTCCGGCAAGAATTCCGTGTTCAGCAACTGTTTTGTTGCCAGTTAATCTTTTTGCTTTGTCGGGAAACAAAAAAGACAAGAAAAACAGCTTAATGTTTTGTTTAAATGAAAACGGTGAATCTGTTTTTTTCGTTAGCAACAAAAGAATGACCAATAAACCTCCAATTGGAATTAACCGAAAACCGATTTCTTCAACTACAGCAGAATAGGACAAGTCCAATAAATCCAAAAAAGGCTCACCCACTATGGGTGTTGTTCCAGTTGGGATTCCGCTTGATTCTTGAATTCTGCTAATGAACAGGACTGCAATTAAGGTCATGCTGTTTACGAGGGTCATGCCAAAAAGGCTGTTTTGAAACAGATTTTTTGTTGGTTGAATAACACTGTTTTTGATTGTTTGATGAAAATTTTTGTTGAGTTTCCAAGCAGTGATAAAACTTAAGGTAATAACAATGCTGACTCCAAGAAAAATTGTGCCTAATTCAAGACCAATAGGAACAGTAACAGGCAGAATAAGAATCCAGCCAGGCAGAGATTCTTTGTAAATCATGCTGACGTTTAATCCTTCAGATGTGAAAAAGAACAGGGCGGGTCCTAGTACTAAAGAAAGGGCGTAAAAGGCTACGGTGAAAACTACAGTAACAATAAGGAACAGTTTTCCAAAAGTCTTCAAGGCATCATAAAACATGTGAACGACTCCATTGTATATTCTAAACACAAAACAGTAATTAACCTATTCAGAAAACGCCGTGACTCAGAACAAATAGTCACTCAGGATATTATTCTAAATTCTGGATTTGGGCAAAAAATTCTAGGGTCAAGTGCTGAAGTTTAATTTGTTTAGAATCTTCACTTAGCTTAATGAATCCGTATTCGTTCAGGAAACTAATAACCATTTCAGCCTTAGCAGAATATAACCCAACTTTTTGTGTAGTTTGTTTCAAATCATGCCACTGTCCATCTTTGAGTAAATCCAAAAGGTTATCAATAGTGGCCATATTTTTCAATCTCCCGAACAAATTGAGGTTGTTGTTTCAGGGGATAAATGTGTTGTGAATTCGTTCTTCATATCAGTAGTCGCCTTGAATCTTATAGAAAACAAGTCACATTTTTCTAGTTTTTGGTTCTAGAAGAAATTTCCAGAAAAAAGGTCAGGAAGTTCCTTTCTTACCTCCTTATATTTCATAATTAAAAAAGGAGCAAGTGAATCCAACAATTAAAAGCACGCTGAAGCAAACACGCCAACTGATTGTTTGCTCCAATAAAAGGTGCAAGGAGGAAAAACAATGAATGGAACTGAAGCAAAAGAATTCGTTGACGAACTAAGAACAGAATGGAAAGACCTCTGGCAAAATAGATTAGACGATAAAATCCGAGCTGAAGGCATAGCTAAAAACGATTATTCAAAACTGTTTGTGGAACAAGGAACAGTAATCATGGCAACACGGGACTTCAAACCATTAGAATTTCATGACATAGTTGAATCGCATCTTGGCTGCGAATCAAGCAAAGCAGGTGCTCCAAATCCAACAGTAGGCGGATGGGGAAAATTCATCAAAACCAACATACAAACTCAAAAAAAGGGACCTACTAAACGTGCGCCTCCACCTAAACCAAAACCTAACAAAGACCAACAACAAAAAAAGGGTGGAAGAGGCTGGCGACACGCCAAACTGCTTTCAATCTAAAAGTTTTTTACTGATTTTTCAAAAAATGAAGCGCCAATTGATGGCGGGCGGGACGGGATTTGAACCCGTGACCCCGAGCTCTCTCCCAATTCCCTTGGTAGGAGGCTTACACCAGCAGAAATTGCTGTTCGTGCCCTATCCATGCTAGGCTTCGGTAGAAAACCATCCTAGTTTTCTGTACCCGCCCAGAATTACCCGCCAAAACATTTCTTAGATTTTGACTGTTATAACCATAACGCCAAACAAAGCAAAACAAATCCCATAAAAATTACAATTCAATTGGTTATTGATTTGGTTCATGGTCTTAAGGTAAGTAACATTTATGTCAGAGCTGTTATGTGAATATTGAGGATAGCGGGGGTACCCGAGCCAGGTCTAAATAGCGGGTCAAACATAGATCCCCTAAGATAAGGGGGAGGACTTAAGATCCTCTGGCGCAGGCCTCCACGGGTTCGAATCCCGTCCCCCGCACCATTTTATCACAGCCCAATGAATTAATAGATAACTATCGGAAAACTATTGAAAAGGGATTTGTAGGAAATTTCACGATTCAGGTTAAAATCTATGGAAACAAATTCAAGTTCGGATCTGGAGCCAAGCAGTCTATTCTATAAAGACTTTTTTCTCAATGAGTTTCTTGAAAATAAAGCAACTACAGAGATAACAAGAAATGGTGGCAAAAGCATCCATGAAGAAAAATCTGGAACAGCTTGCACTGTAACAGGCTCCATTAATGGAAAAATATCAATGTCGACTACGTCACAGGGAAGCCATTTGGAAGGGCATTTGTTGTTGTTGACCCCCCCTACCCCCCAACAACAACAAAAGTTTCCCCTGAAAAATACACGGTCCAGATGAATTGTGGGTTTTTTCGGGAACCAGCGACAAAAACTTGATTATGTTAATTTTAATTAGTAAAAAACTAGAAAAATAAATAGTTAGTCCAAATTAACGGAAATAACAGCAAACAAACAAGTAACTTAAGATGTTTTACTGATAACTTTAGGTTGAAATCCCTCCTCGCACTATCGACATAATATGAAATTTGTTTGAGTTTATTTTTTGCTGGTTAGAAAAATGGTTTATTCATATTGTAAGAAAACCAAACGTCTTTTTGAGATAGCAATTTCAATCGTTACCTATGTATACTACAGAATTACTTCTTGTTTGAACCAGCATTCACAATATGCATAAAAACTGCAATGTTTCTTCTTCAATTACTTGATGAAAATGATGCATTGCTTGATAATAGCCATACGCTCATCGTTTGAAAGGGCACGAAATTTTTCTTGTAAATTTTTTGGCATCCTTGAGCATATGCATCTGCAGTTTTTGAGGAATTTTCATCATACATACCAAAATTAAATTTTTACAAAAATATTAGTCAGGCTCAAGAGTTATGTTATCTAGTAACCCTTTCAATTCTTTGATCCAAACAGATAATGGGGGCAATTCTTCTGAACTCATTCTAGTGAGACCAATTTTAAGATATGGTTTTAAAGTCTCAACAATATTCTCAGGAAAAAACTGATTTATATTATCGAATTCCACATTCTTTGCTTTACACTTCTCTAAAAATAGTTCTTTAACTCGGGCATTTTCAACTTTATTTTCTTTTAACAATTTCCAAGCATCATAATAATCTCTTAAGTGACCTCTTTGTAAAATTGCTCTCAACTTTTCTGCAAGAATAGTTTCTAATGTGTAACAAGAAAGTGAGAAATTAGGATAATCATAGTGTTTTGAAGCTTGAATTACTTTAAAGTCACCTATGAATTGCTCTATTGTTACCTCAATTTTTACGCTGTTTGTCGTTATTGGACCAAAATATTGAGCTCGAACTCTTAAAAATTTTTCAGTAACATATGGATCTTCTCTGTACCGTAGTTTTAAGCCCTTACTTTTTTCCGAAATTATTTGGGGTAATTCTTCGACTAATATTTCAGATATTTCTTTAGTTGTTGATTCATTTTGCAAAGTAAAATCAAGGTCTTCTGAAATTCTCCATTCAAGTGGAAAATAGATTTTAGATAAAGCGGTTCCACCTTTAAAAATTAATAAATTTTTTAAAGAGCTATAAGACAGCCCAACAAGAATCCATCCAAGTGCATAATCTTTTTCAATAACGTCTAGAGCTAATCCTCTATCACGGGCTTTTTCTCTCAATTTTTGCTGTGGAATCATCCTTTCCACATCCTTGAATCAATTTTTGAATTAATGTATAACTTCCATTTTTCGTTTATTTTTCCTTTTTTCGGCATTTTAGGATCTAATTTTGAATAACCCTTTGAAATATCGTTAGGGTTAAACAAATCTAAATGCTGATCAAAATTGAATGTTTCCAAAACATATCCGAGCCTCTTTAATATTGTTTTATTTTTCATCATCCTTGCCATTTTTATTATAAAATTGAAGTCTAAATTATCATGTTCAAAATAGATTGATTTTGCAATTTCCGCAATTCCTCCACAGTGTTCTGGATGGTCAAGACAATCAACAATCGTTTTTTCAACAGATGAAATATTCACAGGATGATTGTCGATTTTAACGGTTTGTATTCCAAACATTTTTCGCTTCGATACTGTTACAAAAACAAAATCAACATTCAAAATTTTTTTTCGGTTTCTTGGTTTTGTTGTTGCAATATAGACATGAGGAGGAGTTTGCTCACTTAAACCATGATAGTTCAGTGCACTCCAATGACTTACATAATAAGGGGTAACTAAATATGATGCAATTACAAAACTGTGTACTGTATAGTTATTAGCTCCAAATTGGCCTGCATCCAATGGTGCAATAATATATACACCTTGTTTGAGCTTTAAAATCCAATTTTTTCTTGAGAGTTTGTAAACGAGGCTGCTACAATCATCTCCATATTTTTCTAAATCCTTGAGTGTAAAGATTGTTTTTCCTCTATAACTTAAATCGGATAATAGTTGAGATTCATTTGAAGAAAGACTCTTCCTATATTTTTTTATTGTTTTTCACCTCTAGAGGATAATTTTGATAAAAAAATATAGTAATATTACTATATATATTTTTCACAATGAGTGAATAATGTAACCCCATCACTTTACAAAAAGAGTTAACAATTTCAATGTTATTATGTTTTTGTAAGAATATGTCATTATTAACTAATGTACATCGCAATTGTAACGTAAATAAAGTTTGTGGAAAATTTGGCGATGTATCTATAGTAACTGAAAACAAGAATTTTAATAGTAAATTACTGTCCGAATCCCGTCCCCTGCACCATTGGACACATTCCACATACCCACGCGTATTTTTGAAACATTATGGAAAATGAAAAAAGACGGCTACGCAGAATCAACCAACATTAGATTTTGTTGAGCAAATCAAAAAGGAGAGATATCCCAAAAGGCTACAGTAAAGGTTCAGGTTATGCTATTTATTTGATAAAAAAACCGTAATTAATATGACCGGACAAACACTATAAATGAGAAATAGAAAAAGGGAACCCAATAGGTTATCAATATCCTTAAAGGACGAATTAAAATCTCAAAACTCTAAATCATACTAGTATAGTAATATCTTGTTTAGAAAATTAAACCATGATTTTTAGGTAAATCAGTGCTCTTTTTCAATTTTTGAAAAGTAATAAATACATCATAAATAAACGGAATCTTAGGTGGAGCACACGGTCCGTTTTATAAAGAAGTTAGCGAAAAAGTCTGGTCTTCCTCCCGGCACTCCAGTTTATGTTGGAAAAAAGAAGACCATCCCAGTAAAGGTTAGTTGCATTCGCTACCATGAAGAATATTTTGAGGAAAATGAAGAAAAAACAATTGATGATTGTTTTCCACTAAAAAATAAACCAATTGTAACATGGATAAACATAAGTGGTGTTCATCAACTCAGTAATATTGAAAAAATTGGTAAGAACCTTAAAACACACCCCTTAGTTTTAGAAGACATCATGCATACGGGTCAGCGTCCTAAAATGGAAGATTTTGAAGATTATTTGTTTGTTGTGTTGAAAATGCTTCAGTATGACGAAGCGGTCAATGAAACAAGAACGGAACAGGTCAGTTTGCTTCTTGGTTGTAACTATGTTGTGTCTTTTCAAGAAGATGAAGGAGACGTTTTTGACCTTATCCGCGATCGCCTCAGAACAGACCGTGGGCGGATACGCAAGATGGGTGCCGATTATCTGTTGTATTCGTTGTTGGATGCCATTGTGGACAACTATTTCATGGTTCTGGAAAAAATTGGAGAAAAAATCGAAGATATAGAAGATGACCTACTTAAGAATCCAACTTCAGAAGTTTTACAGACAATACATCAACTGAAAAGGGAACTAATTTTTTTGCGCAAATCAGTCTGGCCGTTAAGGGAAGTAATAAGCAGGCTAGAACGGTGGGAATCTTCGTTAATTGACAAGTCGATCGACATTTACTTGCGTGACGTTTACGATCATACAATTCAAGTTATTGATGCGCTAGAAACGTTTCGTGATGTGCTCTCGGGAATGTTGGAAATTTACCTTTCAAGTGTAAGCAACCGCATGAACGAAGTAATGAAAGTGTTAACGATTATTGCAACTATATTTATTCCGTTGACTCTTATCGCTGGAATTTATGGAATGAACTTCAAATACATGCCAGAACTTGATTCCCCATGGGGGTATCCAATGGTTTACGTTGCAATGTTTGCAGTTAGCGCAGTGATGCTGATTTATTTTAGAAAAAAGAAATGGCTTTGACAATAATGTTCAGTCATTTTTTATATTGCATATTGCAAGGTTAAGTTAAACCAGAAAGATGCTGTGATGTTAATGCCTGAAGGCAGAATACGATTTAACACAATTTTTGTTTCTGACAAAATCCCAGACCATAAGCAAATTAACGAACTTGCCAAATGGTGTGAAACATTTCAAAAAATGGGTTTGACCCCTGATTTTGAAGGCAAATGTACAGGTAACCTAAGTTTTCGGCTCAAAGGGGGGTTTGTGATTACGGCTTCAGGGTTAGAAACGAAAGAGAATCTTTGCGGAGAATGTTTTGTTTACGTGAAAAATTTTGAAGAAGAAACTAACAAAATGTTTGTTAAGGGAAAAAGAAATCCGTCATCTGAAGCTATGATGCATTTTCTGATTTATCAAACAAGAAAAGATGTGAACGCAATTTTTCATGGCCACAATAAATCGATTCTGATTAACGCTAACAAGCTAGGGGTACCCGTGACAGAAAATGAACAAGATTTTGGCTCAATTAAATTGGCAAAAGAAGCTTTAAAGGTGTTAGGTGAAAATAATTTGGTTGCTTTACGGAATCATGGCTTTGTTTCAGTGGGTAAAACCATGAGAGAGGCGGGTGAGTTAGCGTTAGCTACTTTGAAACACAGTGAAGAAATGAATAACACAAAATAGTGCAGTTTATTTTGCATACATTATCGTGTCGAAAGCATTTTTAACGGCAAATATAGTTTACTGGTTTATTATTGTGAGGCTTACTGAATGGTTAAGTATATTTTTGTGACAGGTGGAGTGCTTTCCTCTGTTGGTAAAGGCATTGTAACTTCTTCTATAGGCAAAATGCTTCAAGTCAGAGGAATTAATGTTACAGTAATCAAAGTTGACCCTTACGTTAACGTTGACGCTGGAACTATGAACCCTTACATCCACGGGGAAGTCTTCGTCACCGAAGACGGAGGCGAAACTGACCTAGACCTTGGCGGTTACGAACGATTTTTAGACGCTAACATGCCAAAAGACAATAACATTACCACTGGGCAAATTTACCAAACAGTAATCGACCGGGAACGACGGGGAGATTTCCTAGGTAAATGCGTACAAATTATTCCCCATGTAACTGATGAAATTAAACGTCGAACCCGTATTGTAGCTGAAAAATCAAAGGCAGATGTTGTATTAACTGAACTAGGCGGCACAGTAGGGGACATTGAAGGGCTGCCTTTTCTGGAAGCTATCCGTCAGATGCGCCTAGAAGAAGGGTATGAAAACACGTTGTATGTGCATCTTGCTCTTGTTCCAATTCTTGATGTAACAGGGGAAATGAAAACTAAACCCTTACAGCACAGCGTGAATGAGCTCCGCAGAATTGGTATCCAACCAGACACAGTAGTGGCTCGATGCCGAAAAATGATTGATGATGATACCGTTAGAAAAGTAGCGTTGTTTGGCACAATCCCTAAAGAAGCTGTGTTTTGTTCATATAATGTTCCATCAATTTACCAAGTTCCATTGATTTTAGACAATCAAGGAATGGGTGATTACATCTGCAACCGTTTGGGCATATCCAAAAATCCTCCGGAATGGAAAGAATGGAATCAGTTTGTAGACTGCTTTGAAAACCCCCAACATGAAATAAAAATTGCGTTAATCGGCAAATATGCTGGTCTAACAGACAGTTACGTTAGCATGAACGAAGCATTCCGACACTCAGGGGCTAAGTGTCAAGCAAAAGTTACTGTAGACTATATTGAGGCAGAATGCCTAGAAAATAACCCTGAAAACCTGAAGATCCTTGAAGGTCACGATGGAATTTTCATTCCATACGGTTTTGGTCCACGGGGAACAGAAGGAAAAATCAAAGGAATCCAGTATGCCCGAGAAAACAACATACCTTTTTTGGGGGTCTGTTACGGATTCCAGTTAGCAGTTATCGAGTTCGCACGGAACGTTTGTGGATTTAAAGGTGCAAACAGCACAGAAATTAATCCCAAAACTCCACATCCAGTTATCGACTTAATGCCCGAACAAAAAACAGTAAACAACAAAGGAGGAACCATGCGCTTAGGAGCTCACGAAGTTCGTGTCCTTAAAGACACCATTGCATACACCCTTTATGGAAAAGACACAATTTTTGAGCGTCACCGTCACCGATGGGAAGTCAACCCCGAATATTGGAATAAATTAGAAGAGAACGGACTCAAATTTTCAGGAAATAGCCCTGATGCTCGAAGAAAAGAAATCCTAGAACTGCCGGGCAACTTTTTCTTCTTTGCTTCCCAGTTCCACGGCGAATTCAAAAGCAGACCAACAAAACCCGAACCTGAATACTACGGCTTCATCAAAGCATGCTTGGACAAAAAACTAGGAAAAACAAAACCCGAATTCTAACAATTGTCTATTTTGAACTAGATGGTCTGGCAAGAGCCTTCCAAAGATGGTCATTTGCGGGTCGCACTAGCTCAGTTTTTTTTCCAGTTTTAGCAATCAGGTTTCTTCCAAACTTTGCCTCAGTTACTTCGCCGATTATGGAAGCTTGAATTCCGTTCTCTGCTAAGCTGTTGACTATTTGTTCGGCTTTGTCTTGATTTGCTATGATAAGAAGGGCGCCTGAACTAATCAGTTGCATGGGGTCAACGCCAAAATGGATACAGATTTTTTGAGTTTGCTCAGGAACCAAAATAGATTCCTCAAAGACATTAAATCCAACATTGGCTGCGTCAGCTAATTCATGTAACCCCCCTGCAACGCCTCCCTCTGTTGGGTCATGCATTGCTGAAACTGCTCCTGTTTTGAAAGCAATTAAAGCATCTTTTACTACGCTGATTTTTTCAAAGAAATTTTCTGCAGATTCCAAGAATTTTTCATCAAAAACCGTTAACAATTCTTGTTTACGGTCAGATGCTAGGATTGCGGTTCCCTCGATTCCTGTTCCTTTGGTTAATATGATTTTGTCGCCAATTTTTGCTCCGCTAGAAGAGACGTATTTTCCGTTTTCTGCTATTCCAATAACGCATCCTGTTACTATGGGGTGGTCGATTCCGGGGGTGATTTCGCAGTGTCCGCCGATGATTGCAATGTTTAGTTGTTTTGCGGCTTTGTCCATTTGGGTACAAATGTTTTCTATGGTTTTTTTGGTTGAGGTTTGGGGCAACATGATAATGGAATTAAACCAGCAAGGGGTAACCCCACGGGTGGCAACATCGTTTGCGCTAACATGAACTGCCAGCCACCCTAACCATTTTTCAGCCCCAGTTATAGGATCTGATGAAACTGCCAAAACTGCGTTTCCGGCTTTGACTATGGCGGCGTCTTCCCCAAGGGACGGACTAAGAATAACGTCTTTTCGTTTGGCTCCTAGGTTTTTAAAAACAATTTTTTCCAAAACATCAGTTGGAACCTTACCCGGCAAGAAACCCATAACACATCAACACAATCTAAATACGCAAAAAGCACCTAAAAAAGGGTTAACATCAAACACTTTCTTTACCTTACACGAAGTTGCGCTGAACTTTGTTGAATCAACCAGAAATCTTGAACGTACCAATAAATATGGGAATAATGAAAATCTGAAGAATGCTTCAAAAGTCAGTTTGTGTATGCATTGAACAAATTATGATCTGTTCTAATGTTCAAAACAGGTGTTCTAAACTATAGACATAAATTCTTGCTAATTGATACAGTTTATGAGGAAAAATAAATGGAAAAAAAGCTTTGTTTGGTATCCATTGGTGTCCTTTTAGTTTTCGCAATTGTATTTACAGTAGTTTTACCGTCTTTAACTCCATCTGAAGAAACAGAAATCCAAAATTCATTGAAAGAAACTGATAGGAATCTTTATTATGGCTGTCTTCTTGGGCAATTAAAGGCGTCCTTTCCTAAGGTTCTAATACAGACAGAATACGGAGAACAAGAAGTAATTGCATATCCGCCAGAATATGCAGGAGCTTATGTTGACAAATCTGATAACCTGCACATCGTTCTAACTAAAAAGGCAAATATAACAACCAAACAGGATTATCTAGAAATAATGGATAACAATGAAGAAATAATTTTTGACATTGGTGATTTTTCGTTGTCTCACTTATATGAACTTCAAAGAACGTTGGGTGGAGTCATGCAAGAATTTAGTATTGAATTCATCGGTTTAAATGAAACCGCAAACAGATTAGACATCGGTCTGCATGACAGAACCAAAGAAAACGAAATTAAAGAATTTCTTAAAAATGAATTCAATGACTTTGACGCTAGATGCCTCACATTTAATGGGTCACTCGGAATTAAACTAACAAGCTGATACGGCAAGTGATGTGCAGAAAAATGGTGAAACATAAGGCACATATGAAAATAGTTGCAGGGGCTTGTTTCATTGTCATTTTTACTATCATATCTGCTTTAATATTATGTCAAGAAACACCTTTGAACGAAAAAGATTTTCTTTTGGAGGTAGATTTGAATAAAACCGTTTTTAATGTGGGCGAAAAAATATCGTTTAACGCAACAATAATTAATAAAAGTGGTAAAGACGTCGATATGTTATCCAACGGAGAACAGCCTTGGGTAATTTTTCACAATGTCAATGATAACACTAATCACGGTGAAATATCAGTAGGAGTTAACCAAATTTTCAAAGCGAACGAAAAAATAACCCGAGTTTATGAATACGAAACCATTGAGGCAGGCACATACATCTTGGATGCACGTTACAGCATTATCGTCGATGACATTGTGATTAAAAATAAACTAGATAACATTATCATTGAAGTAAGATAGAAGGGTCTCAACTCCACCTGAACATTTTCTGTTATTAAATTCAGAAGTTCATTTTTCGTTTTAGCAACAAATACAACAGCAAAGGTCCACCCAGAAACGCAGTTAAAGCCCCTACGGGCAACATGACGGGTGCGATGATTCTTCGGGCGATTAAGTCTGCAACTAGTAACAGGTTTGCTCCAAAAAGGCTTGATGCTACGATTAGAAATCTTTCGTCTGCACCTATAATGGCTCGGCAGATATGGGGCGCAAGTAGGCCTACGAAACCGATGGCTCCTGTGAAGCTTACTACAGTTGCAGTAGAAACACAAGCAGTAATTAATATTATTTTTCGTACACGGTTTACTTCAACACCTAAGCTTTTTGCGCTGTCATCTCCCATTTTCATAAGATTAAGATCCCACGACAGTTTAATGTTGATTGCAAAACACGCAAGAAATACAACGAGTAAGTAAGGGAGTTGCCACCATGCAGCGCGAGAAAGGTCGCCTACTAGCCAGAATACTGCTTCTGTAACTGCGCTTGCTTCGCCAAAATACTGAAGTAACGTGTTGCCTGCAGAAAAAATGTACATTATTGCTACCCCAGAAAGAATTATTGTTGCTGGTTCTGCCCCCCTGCGTTTGACCATCAATAGAATTACTGCTGCAGGAATCAAGGAGAAAATGAAAGCGTTGCCTACAATCATTAAATGTTTTCCCAATATGCCGTGACCCAAGATTATGCCAATAGATGCCCCTAAACCAGCTCCTGCTGAAACCCCCAAGGTGTATGGAGTTGCAAGAGGATTTCGCAGTATGGCTTGTGTGGTTGATCCAGACATGGCAAATATTGCTCCAGCTAAAATTGTTACTAATATTCGAGGCAGTCTTAGGTGCCATACAACGGTGTCGGCTAATGTGCTTACAGTTAGCCAGTCAGGGAAAAGCCTGCTAAAAACTGCAGAGTAAGCTTCAGTGAAAGATATAGAAGCAGACCCCAAAGCAAGAGAAACCCCAGCCACGATGAATAATAAAATTATGCAAACGACCAAAAATCCAACACGTTTAGCAAGAAGTTTTTTGTATTTTTTCTTTTCTGTTTCCGCGTCAGAAACCGGTGAATTAGATATTGCTATTCTGTTTTTGTCCACCATATAACTGCGGCCTTCTTTTGTTGCTTTAACAAAAGGTTTCCATTTTCGATTGTCAGTATTTTTCTAAGATAAGACTTCAGGTCTTCTTCATGGTTCGTTGCTATTCTGTAAGTTTCCATGAAACGAGCTACTGCGGCGTTCAAGTCAGTAAAGTATTGTTTGGATTCAAAATTCCAAACGTCAACATTTGCTAGTATTCCAAGTTCATGCAAAATGTTATAGATGTAAATATAATCGCCACATGTGAAAGGCAGTGTTTCTCCAGAGATAATTTTTTGCAGTTCTTCACTTATCCATCGAGATGCCGAAGAAAACAGGTATACGTTTTTTGTTGCCAGTGAGTCTAGTTTTTGTAATGTTTTTGAGAGGTTGCTCATGAATAACGAAAACGACGCGACAACAACATCGTGAGGAAAAAGGTTTTCATTAACTGTTATTTGTTCACATGAAATGTTAAGTGGAACTATATTTTGGATGTTTGCTTTTTCAGCGTTTGACTTCAACAAAGAAAGCATACTTGTCGAAGGCTCAACTGCTGTAACCTGTTTGACTTGTTTAGCCAAAGGAATAGTTAATCGTCCAGTTCCTGCCCCGATGTCAATCACGGTGTATTCCGGTCGCAGGTTTATTCTATCTAGTTGACTTTTGGTCAGGTCTTGCATTTGAATGGTCTTTTGGTTGAAACTTACTGCACATTTGTCCCAGTAACTTGTTTGACAAAGTTTAATCCGGTAAGTGCTAAGGAGTTTGGTTTTCCAAAGTTCATCCCAATTAATTACTGCCATCAATCAACCCTTCGAGTGTTAATTTGTAATTTTTTTCAAGAAAAAAGAAAAAGGAGAATCAGTTTATTCTCCAACGTTGTTTGGAATTCCCATTAAATTTCCGTTGATGTTTATTGCAGGATACAAAAAGACTCCGTGTTCATCTAGGCTGTAGTCTAGTCCCATGAATTTTGTTACGTATTCTTGGTGAATTGCTTCGGGATCTAAGTCGGAAAATGTTTCAGGGTGCAAGATTTTTGCCAAGTAAACTGCGCCAAGGGTTCCGCCCATTGCGTTGTTTCGGAAGTCTCCTGCCATTATGTAGACGTTATCATTCTTTACTGCGTCCAAGTTAGCAAACGCAGGTTGGGACAGGTATTCTGTTAAACAGGTCATTATGCTGGTTGGGTCATCAACGTTATAACCATGAGCCGGGTCGGCTCTCATTATTCCGCTGTAGGTGTATCGAACTGTGTGCAGGAAAATGTATTCGGGGTTTTGTTCGATTATCCATTCGGCATCAACTGAAACTGAGGAAGAATTAAAGTAACCAGAAATGGATTGTCCAATGTTTGCTCCTCCTGCGAGAATGCAAACTTGACCAAGGGTGTCATGGGTTGCGTAGGCTTTTACGGTTGCAGATTCAGTGTAAGGATAGTTTGTTATGAAAACTGAAGGTTTTTCGCTTTCTGCAAGATTGCCCGTCACTGAACTAAGGGTATCAGTCAAGTTAAGAATCCATGTAACGTATTCTCTTGATTCGGTTACCCGGTCAAAGATGTATCCAGCTTTTAGTATGCCTTGAACAAAACTTGAATCTTCGGGGGCAGTTACATTTGGATAATACAAGCCCAGATAGACTACATCAACTCCAGGGAGTTTTTCTGCTTTTTCTGCTGTTGATGCACTGAAGGTTAATACTACATCGGGGTCTAGGTCAAGAACTGCTTCATAGTCTGGGGTGTACATTTGACCTATAGATACGATGTCGTTGTTATCGGGGAAGTAGAAAGATTTGAGTTGGTCAACTGCGTAATCAATTCCAACAACACTGTCTTGGAGGTCAAGTATTCGTACTAGTTCGACACTGCTGAGGTATTCAACTATTATGCGGTTAACGGGAAGGGAAACCGTCAAAAGTTCACCATTACCATCTAACAGGTTAATGTAGGTAGCTTGCCCGCTTATGATTGCATTTACTTGATCGATATCAGTTTGGTCGATAACGCCATCACCGTTGGCGTCTGCAAACTGAGTTACATCGGCGTTGCCTGCAATTATATCTTGCAAGTAAGCTACGTCGTTAGAATCAATTATGTCATCCATGTTGGCGTTTCCAAAAACTTCAAGAGTTAACTTCATGTCCGAGCTTGTTGCAGGTTGCTGGTTTTGTGGATTCTCATTTTCGGGGGTTTCTGTTTCTCCACTGAACCAGTTTAAGCTGTAAGCTATTACTAGTACTGAACTAAAAATTAACAGTGAAAGAAGTATTGTTACGGTAACACGGTTATCCATTTTATTCACACCGTATTACTGATTCACAGAAAGGTAACACTTATAGTTTTCGTTTGTATACTAAATATGCGTGACAGAAATGAAACTGACAGTAAACGATGTTTCCTTCAAATATAACAGCGCATTATCCCTTGACCAAGTGTCTTTGGAGCTCCACGAGTCAGAAACCCTAGGAATAATCGGCCCCAACGGTTCAGGAAAAACTACTCTCCTAAAATGCATAAACAAGATACTCACCCCCAAAGGCGGAAACATCCTTCTTGATGGAGAAAACGTACATAAAATGAGTCGAATGGAAATTGCCAAACATATAGGATATGTTCCACAGAGTTCAAGCAGTGCCCAAGCGTTAACAGTTTTTGAAGTAGTCTTAATGGGCAGACGCCCTCACATCGGATGGCAAAGCAGCGACAAAGACATCCAAAAAACATGGGAAGTGTTGGGGTTACTCAAAATTGAGCAGCTAGCAATGCGCAGTTTTAACGAACTCAGCGGAGGCGAACAACAACGGGTAATCCTAGCACGGTCCTTAGCCCAAGAGGCAAAAGTTCTACTGTTAGACGAGCCCACAAGCAATCTGGACATACGGCACCAACTTGAAGTAATGGAACTGTCACGGGAACTAGTTGCAAAACAAAAACTCGCAGTGGTAGTTGCAATTCATGACTTGAACCTCGCATCCCGTTATTGTGAAAAAATAGTTATGATGAAAACAGGAAAAATCTTCGCTGCAGGAAGCTCAACCAGTGTTTTAACTGCAGAAAACATACAATCTGTCTACGGAGTTGAAGTAGCAATAAACTATTACAACAAAATCCCAAACATTATCCCAATCAAAGCATTAACAACAATAAACTAAGTTTAGATTATACATTTTTAACGCTAAAATTAATTTCTACTGATGTTAATTTCATTTTTAGCATTCATAAGAATTTTTAATATATTACACCCAGATATTTCTAATTAAATCTTCATTCAGGGTGAAGAATATTTGGAATTAATAAAGGATAGTTTTCCTGGATGCCCTATTTGCAAGTCCACAAAAGGTTACAGCGGCTCGGGAATTTTAAATAAATATACACAATGTCTGAACTGTAACTCAAAATGGAAACTAAACATAAGCCATGGACTAATTTTTGAACTTATGTTACATGAACTCCCAAAAGACGGAAGTGCATTAAATACAATTAAAAGCGAGACATTATCTGGTCATCCATTATATTCTGCATTGGGACAAACGTATCGGGTTAATTTTTGGAAAGAATTAGAACTTGAAAACAAAATAAATTGGAGTTTTCTGGCTGAAAGTGTAACTACAGACGTGTCAGCTGCTGTAATTTTGGATTCTGATGAAGAACTTTTGCACCAATGGTCAGGGTTCAGAGAAATTCTTGAAAATCGAGTAGTAAACGGCAACAACAAAAACATAGTAATACCTGAATCAGGGGTCCTTTTGTTATCAAATCAAAAACTGTATTGGATACAAGTACGTGAAAGTGGTATCTTCAAGAAAACACAGACACATCTAGTTGTTTATGACTTGAATCTGGAAAAGATTAAAGGAATTTCTGGAGAAACAGGAGACAGCAAAACATGGGTTATGAGCCTTTCAATTCCTAAAACATTCTCTGTTGTAGACGAAAAATGTGAAACAAGGTTTAGACTACAATTTGCATTATTAGAAACCTTTAAACCCATTATCGAAATGGCTGCAAAAATCAGAAAAACACAAATCAAAAAGGAAAAGAAAAAAGAACGATTACATTTCATGTTAGATTTCACATTCTTAAAAAAATACATGGAAAACGGCGGATTAGTCATGAATGTACTAAAATGCCCACATTGCAATGGAAAAGTCACTTTTCCTGAAGACGGAACTCGAATAAAATGCACCTATTGTGGCAATGAAATATTAGCTCAAGATATATTTGAAAAAGTCAAAAGCATTATTGAATGAATTTAAAATTTAAAAATTCAAAAGTGATAGAAATCTTAAGAGTTAAACTTTTAATTTTATGATGCATAATAACTAAATGGAGTTAATAATGAAACAGTTTCTAATTACACCCGTTGCCGGAAAACGATTAATTGCTAAAGCCTTAGCAAAAAATCCAACAATCTTGACTGCCCTTAAGAAGGGGACACTTGTCATAGTTGCTGGAACCACAAACGGATACGTCGCTGAAGAAATTATTAAATATCTAGATTTTAAAGGCTTTTCCAAAACAAACTTTTTCCGAGGAATTACTCTGCCACCAGGGGGTGCAGTGACAGCAGAGGGTAGATTGGTTGATGAGAGCAAGTTTCCAGGCGATGTAATTATAACTGATGGCGTATGGCAAAAAGGAAAAACCATCGAAGATGTAGCAGATGCCCTAAAAGAGGGCGACGTGATTTTAAAAGGGGCAAACGCACTGAACATGAATCAAAAACAAGCAGCCGTACTGATTGGACACCCAAAAGCAGGAACAATTGCCTTGATTATGCAAGCTGTGGCAGGTCGCCGCGTGAAATTGATAGTCCCAGTTGGACTAGAAAAAAGAGTTAACAATGATCTGTACACCTTAACTGAAAAACTAAATTCACCAGATGCAAATGGTTATCGCATGGTTCTTGTTCCAGGTCAATTGTTCACCGAAATCGAAGCAATACAACAATTGACAGGCGCCAACGCAGAACTGATTGCAGCAGGAGGCGTTTACGGAGCAGAAGGAAGTTATCTCCTCGCAGTTACAGGAACAGATGCACAAGAAAATTACGCAGAAAAACTATGGAAGTCAATTGCTTCGGAACCACCTTTTTGAGTCATGACATTACATGGAGCCATTTTATTATTTTTCCCTTATTCTAAACAGTTTTCAAAATTGCTCAATGAATCTGAGCAAAAAATGTAAAAATCATGGAATGTTGTTGTTCAAACATTTTTTTCAGGCAAACAACAAAACTAAACAAACTATGAAATTACAGCTAACTTAAAGATAAAAAATTATGTCCCTTGACCTTTGGGAAACGTATCAAATGCCAAAGAATAAAATTCACCCAAAACAAGGATTAAAACTAGTCTAGAAAATGGTAGCCCAGGGTTATCTCATGTCTACGGCTTGAGTTATCCATTTCGGTCATATTTTATTTCTCTCGCATTTCTGTTAGCAAATGGTTTTTTAGGGCAATGCTTAGGTGATGGATCTGATTTTGTTCTGCTTGTTCTCTGTTGATTACGGTTCTATGAGGTTGTGTTAAAGCATTTTTTGTTAGGATCTCTTCTGGATTTAGTCCCCATGCACGTATGATCTCTTTTAGAGCGTCTATTTTGCTTACTCGTGTTTTTGGTCTTATTGACAAGCCTGATGCAGCGTAGACTCCCCTTAGAAATTCGATGCCTTTCATTTTGATGTCGTGATAAGTGCTTATGGTGTGCCCCAGCATATATTCGATGTAGTCTCTGTCAACGCCTAAAGCAGCTATTTGTGTTCTGAAATATTTGCGTAAACTGTGAGCTCGAATGTCGTATCGGCGTCCTAGGGGATTTTTAGTAATCATGTTTGCTTTCACATACATTTTATGAACAAGCTGATGCACTTCTGCTGTAGATATGGGTAGCACTAGTCTGGATTGTTGATTTCGGATAAGTGGAAACCCCCTTGATCCACATGTCAAAACAGAAGCTTTCCACGCCAGAGATGTTTGAATCTACAGTTAGCGTGAAAGTTACCGGAATCGCAGACCCTGCTTCAATCCACTCGTTATTGTAGTTCCAAGTTAGAATGATGGAGTTCTGGGCTTCTACAGGTTCCCAGCCTTCAGTCCAAAGTATAAGCTTCTGGGCATCGTTGCCGGTGTTTTTTATCCAGGCGGTTGCAGACTTGTTCTCTCCAGGGTTTAATGTGCCCCAGCTGACCTCGTTCAAGATTTGCTCCAAAAGTTCGTCAGCGTATACTTCAACGCCGACTGCCCTGATGGTTCCCACATTACGGATTTTGACAATATTTGATACTGCGGCATAAGAAACCGCACCAAAAAGTAGACCACAAACAAAAACAGCAGCTAACAGAAATTTCCAGTTCAAAGGTCACTCCTCCATTTTGGCGGCAACCTTTTTGGCGTCAGCTACAATCTTTTGAAACTCCTCTTCTAAGATCTCATTGTCCTCGGCAGCAGCAACAATGTCATCAAAAAGCTTTGCGAATAGTCTACCCCTCTCTAGCCATTTCCGGTATTTTGCCCCAAAAAATACTGAAACAATAGAAAGAATAGTCGTGATTAAGGCAAGTATTGAACCGCTTTCCATACCTTAAAACGATAAATAAGCTTAATTTAAGCTATTTTGTCGAAAAAATTGATGAAAAACGAACCGTTTTAAAAAAACATCGTTAAAAGAACTTTGAACAAAATACATCGTAATTAGACACATAATTTGAGTTTTACTTGGTTAGCCTCTTCCGGTAAACCCTTGCCCCCAACAACACAGCAACAACCAAGGGCAAAACAAAATAGGAAGGAAATTCTGGAATAACGTTGAAAGTTGAAGTTGCTTGGTTTTCCATCTCGTCAATAGCAGTTATTGGATATGAACCAGTTTGGGTTTGATTTAATACTGAAATCATTGCAGAAAAATTACCATAACCATCAGTTTGAACAAGATTAGGAATGGTATACATTCTAGTTTCGTTCCATGTCACAGTTATTTCAGAATTTGGTGCAAATCCTGAACCATGAATTGTGGTTTGAGACACTCCTTCCGTAGGCTGTAAATCAAGTCTGGGATTTGCATCATATAATGTGAAGAGTTTAACATCATCAAAGTAAGCTTTGTTATTCAAATGATATGTTGATTCTAATGAAAAATAATTATAAAGATAAGGGTCTGCTGGAAAAACCTTATTTTCAATCTTTAATTCATCATCTATCCAGACTGAATAAATGTTAAGGTCCCTATCTAACAATAACCTAATTTTCGTCCAGTTCCCAACGTCATAAATACCTAAGGGGGAACCGTTTGCTGCTCCAATCTCTCCATTATTATAAAGACAAACATGAGCATGCCAATTAGCAGCCAATGAACTGCCATATTCAGAAAAACCAGCCCTAGCTCCATGAACATATTGGCCATTAGCTTCAGCTAACAGAGCTCTAACTTCAAAACCTACAAATCTAGCTTCAGAAGGTATTGGAATCATAGCACGTGCAGCCCAGGTAACTTGTGAAACTAATTGTAAATATTTAGAAGATGAAACATCCGTGTCATTTTGAATAACCTGCATATCAAAACATGCACCATTAAATCGAAGATTCCAATTTTGAGAAGGAAAAGCATTAACATAATAGCCCTCAAAATCATCTTCAAAAAAAATGCACTCAGAACCTTTAACTTCAAAATTAAAAGGCAATATTAAAAATAACAAACAGCAAATCGTTAATGAAAAGAAAGCTTGCTTATGTTTTGCCAAAACATACACCATAAATTAATTGTCTATAAAAGTTATGAAAAGGTTTTTTGTCAAGAAACCTTGACCAACTAAAGGCCTTCACAGTCAAGAAAATTTGACCAACAATAAAATAAGTAAAAAAGTCGATGTGCGGGAGATATCACCTTGCAGGTGAGAATCTATAAGGTAAACTCTGAAAGAACAAATGAAATTTCTTACAAAAGAAAATTAAGTTATTTGCCAAACACTATATTTGTAGTCTTCTTCTCCCATACTATGCTCTCGGACTATTATGGTCCCTTTATAATCTTCTTCTAGTTTATCTTCCAAAACAAAGTAAGCTTTGTCATAATCAACATTATTACCAAAATTGTTCGGAGAGTTCCAAAAATTACTCTTAGTGGGAAATCTATGAACAACTGCTAAAACCTTGTCTGTAGCCAATATTTCATCAAAGGACTCGTGTGAAATGGATTCTTCAATTTGCTTATCAATTCTGTCCATTATTTTATTAATTTGAGAGATTAACTCATCGTTGGGGTTTAAGAAGAAATATTGGCTTTCTCCGTTTTCATAAATGAAAAATGACCAATCCGCCATAGGATAATATTTACTGTAAGCTTCCCAATTCTCTTTTTTAATTAAATTCTCAACTTCATTAATCCATGAAATATCTCTATTATTCGAGTGTATATTAGCAATTAATAACGCACCAAAAATGACTAAAATTGCACAAACCATGAAAACTGCAAATTTCTTGTTCACAAGATAACCCCCAAATACAATTTTTAGAATTTTGAGTATTAATGTAATATATGCATCCTCTTTTTTGCTAGTATTATTGTCAAAGTAGCCATTATCAATATTGGCAGAATTGTCCAAGAACGAAACTCTGGAATTTCTATTGGTAGTTCTGCTGGTTGCATAAGTGGAAAGTTGTCGGTGTTATTCTCGTAAAGTACATGAGGGGTATCTCCTATACCATCCATGTTATTGTCTGTGCCATTATATGTACCCCAATAGTTTCCCTCTTTACCATCATCCCAAATGTTTTCTGAAAAAGGTAACTGAAATGGCCAAGGAGTATAACCATAATCCCACGAATCGTTTGTGTTATCAACAAAATTGTTGTGGTGAATAAGGTTAATTCCAGAAGTTTCTACGTAAATACCTCTTTTGTTGTTAGTAATGTTGTTCCATGCGATTGTATTTCCAGCTGTTCCCCAAATAGAGATGCCTTCATCGTTTTCTACTATAATATTTCCAGAAATAGTATTTGATGAACCACAGATTAATCGAATTCCCGCATTGTGATTTCCTTTTATTATGTTTCCACTTACTGTGTTATTATTTGAATAACAAGGTTCATAGCCCATTTCAATGCCTATAGAATTGTTAACTATAAGGTTGTGATGTACAATGCAGTCAGAAGAATTGGTGAATCGAATACCTCTTGTGAATTGTGTGATGTTAAAATTTCGTATTGTAACATTTTTGCATCCAACAAGTTCTATTCCCATTCCACTAATATCTGTAGGTCCATGAATTTCTCCATCTCCCTGCAAAGTAAACCACATTCCATCAACGATAATGTCGCTCCTTTGAACCTGAATCCCAACCGAAATATTTCCAATAAAAGTATAGACATTTCCAATTTGTTGAATCTTATCTGTCCCCTCAACCGTTCCATCTTCTTTGATGTAGATTGTGCCCTCTGCCCGCACAACTCCAAGTTGTAGAAAAGGAACTACAACAAAACAAAGAAGCATAATCAAAACGCAAGAAGAGGTCTTTTTCATTCCATCCCATTCTTTCTAATTTTATTTCTGACAGTGACACCAACCAAAGTTGCAGCAATAAGTAACGGCAGAATTGTCCCTGAGGGAAACTCTGGGATAATAACTGGTTCCGTTAGTGGGTAGTTGTCTTGGTTGTGTTCGTTAATGATGTAGGGGGTGTCGCCTATTCCATCCCCATCCTTGTCTATTCCATTATAGTCACTCCAGAAGTTACCGCCAGAAGGATACCCAGAGTCCCAAAAAGTCCATTGATTGTAACCAGTTAACCGAATGTTGTGACCGTTGCCAATTATATCGTTATGATAGAATGTGTTGTTAACAGGACCCTCTATGCCAGTTAAAACTGTAAGATAGACGGCGAATCCCTGATTGGGTGCTAGGAGGTTCCCCCGAATAACGTTATCTTTAGCAGTATTGTCTACCCATATGGCTCGTTCGGTTTGTTCTGTTATATTATTTCCAGAGATAACGCATCCTGAACAGATTAATGCGAGACCTATTTCACCGCCAACAATGTTGTTTTGGGTTATTGCGTGCAAATTACCGCTCACGTATATGCTGTGATCGCTATCGGCAAGTTCGTTTCCTGAAACTGTGCCTGAATAACCCCACAGGCGTATGCCATCACTTGTTCCAACAATTTCGTTGTCATTAATGGTGTTGTAGGAGCCACCTATGTGGATGCCAGTGTTGCTTCTGCCTCCATATATCCTGTTGTTGGCAATTTCAATGTATGAACCGAACACGTTTATGCTAGTATGATCCCAATTGGCTGTGAAAATATTACCAATTATCTGGGTCTCATTTCCAATCCCAGAAATGCCTCGATCATAGTGGTCAATAGTGAAACCGGAGATTCTAACGTTGTCAGCTTTCACTTCCACAACACTTGTGATATTAGGTAGCATAAATGAGGTTGTTTCTGGGCTACTCTTTAGTATTGTAGTTTGGCTGTCTTCGCCGATGAGTGATAATGATTTGTTTATACTTATTGTTTGATTATAATAGGTTCCTCTTTTTACTAACACAGTGTCGCCCTCGCCAGCATTATCAATAGCCTCTTGAATAGAAGCATACTCATCGGGAACAACAATCATCTTCTGATCAGCTTTCACAACCTCAATTTGTGGAGATGTAACCAGAACAGAGAAAATCAACAGTAACAGAACAAGACCAGATGCGGATTTTTTCACCTATTTATCTTCCCCCCGATTCTGTTTGTCCAATTTTACTCTGTAAACAACTGCCACAACCAACACTGCAACCAATACGATCAGTAGGATTGTCCATGAGGGAAACTCTGAGATGTAATCTATTGGTGTGTATCGGTAATTTTCTGGGATCCATGTTGCTTGAACATTGATGTAAGGTACTCCTCCCATTGAGTATATCACATCGTTTACAACCGCAACATGCAACCCAGCACGGGCAATAGGCATAGTAGAACCTAAACTCCAAGCATTAGTTTCTGGATCATAAATCTGATTTAAATCTGTACCAAAAAGACTCCCTTCTGGCAATCCACCCATAATATAGATTCTTTGGGGAGCCATTTGTCCAGTTGTTGCTCCTGCAGCTGCTTTCCACACCACATAGGGAAGTGGCGCTCCAAAACTCCAAGTGTCTGTTATAGTATCATATATTTGGGTTACATTCAAGTTTGGATTAGGCAATTGGTATTCATCTTGACCACCAAAGACATAGATTTTGTCACCAACTACTGCAGAGGCATATTGTGCAACAGGAAATGGCATTGGCTCTTTTGCAGTCCATGTGTCAGTGGCAGGATCATAAACTTCATTCAAAGCTACAGTGGAATATTGACCACCAGTTTTTCCCCCAATTAAATAGATTTTGCTATTAACAACGTTTGCTTCTAACTGTATTCTGGGAGTAAGCATTGTAGTTCTATTTTCCCATGTTTCAGTTGCTGGATCATAGATTTGATTTAATCCGTTGCTTCCACCTATAATGTAAATTTTATTTTCATAAACAGCTACTGCAAAACCGCTTCTGTTAGCCGGCATCGGATTCTTTAATGTCCATGAGTCTGAAGCAGTGTCATACTCTGCAATGCCACTATTTCCAATCGTGTAAATTTTCTCTTTTACAACAGCAACTCTTGAACAACTAATAGGCATAGGCTCTAAAGTTGTCCAAGAATCCTCAACAGCCCTAACTAAAGGTGTTGACAAAAAAGGCAGAACCAAAGAAAGAAACAGCAACAGAGCAAACAAACACGTAGACTTTTTCACTGGTTCTCACTCCTTTGGTTTTGTTTGTGTAGATCATGTCTGTAAACAACTGCTACCGCTACCACTGCAACCAATGTGATAAGTAGGGGTGTCCAGGAGGGAAACTCTGGAATATAGTCTGCTGGAGTATATTTTTCTACTGTTGCTGTTGATCCCTGTAAATAGCCGGGGCAACCCCCTATTGCGTAAAGTTGGTCGTCCACAACGGTCGCATCTAAACCAAATGATGGTGTGATCATATCAGCTCCTGAACTCCATGTGTCCTTTTCTGGATCGTATACTTGATTTTTGTTTGTGGACCAATAAAAGCCAGTGAATCCACCTATGACATAGATTCCTTTGGGTGCTCCAAGTCCCGTTGTTGCGCCTGCAGCAGCCTGTTGTATGGGATAAGGAATTGGAGCGCCTTGACTCCACGTATCTGTTTTTGGGTCGTAAATTTGAGTTGGATTTACTAGACTATCGCTATAGGCACGTGAAGTTCCCGAGATTACATAGATTTTGTCGTCAACAACTGCTGTGGCATAATCTAATGTCGCAGTGGGGATTGGCGTTTTTGTAGTCCAAGAATCATCGATAGGATCATAAACAAGGGTTTCGTCGCTTGTTGTTTTGACAGTACTATTTGCTAGTTGAGTAAATCCACCGATTAGATAGATTTTACCCTCTACGACATTTGCTGATAAACCAGCTTTGGGTACGGGAATTGACTTTTTTGTTGCCCATGAGTCTGTTGCCGGGTCGTAGACTTCATTTACGCCTGTAAGTTCAGCAGTCCATTGTCCTGATCTGGTCAATCCCCCAATTGCATATATTCTATCTTGAAGAACGACTATAGCAAAATCTCCTCTTGCGGTTGGCATAGGCATTTTGGTTGTCCAGCTGTTTTTTGCCGGATCGTACTCTTCATTAATGTCACTTTGGACGCCTCCAATTGCGTAGATTTTACCATTCACAACAGCAACTCCCAAGCTACTTCTATTAGTCGGCATAGGCTCCATTGTTGTCCACCAATCCTCAGTTGCCCAAACTAAAGGTGTTGATAAAGTTGGAAGAAGAACAGAAAGAAACAGCAATAAAGCAAGCAAGATTGCAGATTTTTTCACTATTCTATCATCCCATGATTATTGGCTAGTCTTCGCCGGTAAATAGCCGCTACCACCAGGACAGCAACTAGAGTACTCAGTAGGGGTGTCCACGAGGGAAACTCTGGAATATAGCCGATTGGTAAGTATTGTTCACATAGAGCGCTGGGATACATGAAAGTCATATAGCCCCATTGTCCAGTACGTCCACCAACAAGATAAATTAAATCATCAATAACAGCGACAGCAGCAACAGGTCGATTCGTTGGTGCTGGAGTACCTTCTACCCAACTATCGTCGGTGGGATTGTAAACGTCCGTTCTGTTCTCATCAAAAAAGTAAATCCTCTCTGGAGCACTCAAACCACTTGTTACAACAGCACTTGCAAAAGCACTCACAGGTGTATACCCTTTAATGTTCCATTTGTCAGTCAAAGGATCATAAACTTGAATGAAAGTTTCCCAGGCACTTGAATTTTGTCCTAAGGCGTATATTTTGTTGTCAATAACTGCCGAGGCACTGCTTCCGACTTCCAGAGGAGGCGGAGATATTGTTTCCCACGTATTACTGGTTGGATCATAGACTTCGGCTACATTCAGTATGGAGTGTGTAGTAATCGAGTATCCGCCTATGACATAGATTTTTCCGTTAACCATATTTGTTGTTGGGGAATGTCTAGGGGTTGGTAAAGGTGTCTTACTTTCCCAAGTATCATTAATTGGATTATAGACTTCATTTGCCTCTAGGTCAAAGTAGTTGGTTCCACCATCGAAAGTGGCGGTATATCCTCCTATACAATAAATTTTGTTTTGGTATACTGCAGTTCCAAAACGTGCTCTAGCAGTTGGCATCGGAGACTTTATTGTCCATTTGTCTAAGCTGGGATTGTATTCCTCAGTAGCATTTGTGGTTTGTTGAGTCATTCCTACTGAATTCATGGCGTTTCCAATTAGTGACCCTTGGTCGCCTCCAATAGCATAGATTTTTCCATTAACAACTTCAGCTCCTAGATATGCTCTGGTTTCGTTCATAGATGCTTTTGAAAGCCAAGAATCCTCAGCAGCCCTAACTAAAGGTGTTAACAAAAAAGGCAGAAGCAAAGAAAGAAGCAACAACAGAACAAGCAGACTTGCAGATCGTTTCACTGATCCGCTCTCCTTTGGTTCTGTTCATGTAGTCTTCGTCTGTAAGCGACCGCCATGGCTAAAACTGCACATAACATAATCAGCATTGGTGTCCATGAGGGAAACTCTGGGATTATAGCATCGTTAACTGGTTTCATTAATGGGCAGTTGTCAGCATCTCCATAATCTTCAGGAGAGGTGCTAATCACATAGGGTGTGTCACCGATTCCATCTCCGTTGCTGTCTGTGCCGTTGTAGTCGCTCCAATAATTTCCCGTTGACTCATAATCCCAGTTATTTGATGAACTCCAAACATGCACTTGATTTGTGTTGTTAATTAGATTGTTTCCGTAGATGATATTTTGTGAATTTGCCCAAAATGTGAAGGCATAATCGTTGTCTGCTATCAAATTATGAAATATAGTGCTGTATCCACCTCCACTACCAAAACCGATTCCTGCTTCATTTCCAACTATTTTGTTTTGAAAAATTGTATTGTTATAAGATTCTACCAGTCGTATCCCTGTTCCACTGTCCTCTATGTAGTTCCCAAAAATATGGTTATTACTTGAATAGATGTAGATACCATGGGTGTTATTTGTCAAAGTATTGCCAGAAATGATGTTACTGTTCTTAGAATAGTAATCAAAGTAAATAGCAAATTTGAAACCCTGTATTTTGGTATTCTTTATTTCCAGATTACCATTGTTAGGAACATGTATTCCCACACCGTCTCCATTTCCCTGAAGACTATAATCTGCTCCATCAATTACAATATCATCAATCTCAACTGTAATTTCAGCATTAATGTTATCTCTAAAAGTATATACATTCCCATCCCGTTGAAGCTTATCTGTTCCCTCAACTGTTCCATCAGCTCTAATGTAAATCGTATTGCCCTGTGCCTTCACTACTTTAATCTGAGGAATAGATGCCAAAACAAGGAAGGAAATCAGAAAAACAGAAAATAATGGTTTGATTTTGTTCATGTTTTCCTTCCTTTCTTAATTTTCTGCCTAAAAAATACTGATAAAATCAAAACAACTGATACCCCAGCAACTAATATTGACAATGAGGGAAACTCTGGGATGAAATCGGCTGGTGTGTATTTTTCGTTTGCTGCGGAGACGGGAGATCCAAACCAGCCTTCGCGTCCCCCAATTGCATATATACTATCGTTTACGACTGCAACACCTAAACTATAACGGGCAGTCGGCATTGCAGGACCATAAACCCACGTATCTGTTTCTGGATCATAGACCTGATTCAATTTTACGGCGTCGAGATTCTGTTTCCCACCTATTACAAAAATTCTTTGTGTGCCTGTGGTTCCGGCGGTTACACCCGCAGCTGCAGAGTCCACGCCCGTAGGTAATGGGGCTCCGGTGCTCCATGCGTCAGTTTCAAGGTCATAAATTTGATTGAGAGTAACACCAATTGCACCACCGATTATGTAAATTTTGTTATTGACAACCGCGGAAACATGACCAGTAACAGGAGTTGGTATTTGATGTGCGGTAGTCCAAGTGTCTGTTGATGGATCATAAACCTCAGTTGCAGAAACTCCAGAATAGGTGGGTTCGCCCCTATTCCCTCCTATGCAATAGATTTTTCCATTTATAACGCTTGCAGATAACCCGCTTCTTGCAATATTCATTGGAGCTTTAGTTTCCCATGTATCTGTTGTGGGATCATATGCTTCGTTTATTACAGTCCCTCCACCTATAACGTATATTTTATTTTCAACCACAGCTATTCCAAAACCATTCCTTGGGGTTGGCATTGGCGTCTTTGTAGTCCACGAGTTTGTTGATGGATCATACTCGTAATTAATTGTGTCAACTATTGCGTATATCTTCCCGTCTACAACAGCAACCCCAAGCCAAGCTCTCTCCGTAGGCATCGGCTCCAAGGTTGTCCAAGAATCCTCAGCTGCCCATACTAAAGGGGTTGAAAAAGCGGGCAGAACAACAGAAAGAAACAGCAACAGAGCAAGCAAAGAAGCAGACCGTTTCACTGTTCCGCTCTCCTTTGGCTTAGTTTTTGTCTGTAAATGACCGCCACAATCAAGAAAGCAACTAGCATAATCAGTAGGGGTGTCCATGACGAAAACTCTGGAATACCTTGCATGTCAGCTTTTATTACCCACCAATCAGAAGAAGGAGAAATTGAGTTAACTGCTCCAACAAGCACGAATCCGCCATCAAAAGTTTGCACTAACGAATTAGCATCACAATATCTAGAATCTCCATACGTTTGATTCCAAACCGCCTTTCCAGTTGCATCTGTTTTTATTAGCCAGAAATCTCTAGCGCCTTCACCGAAAGACTCAGTATAACCAGCTATAGCAAATCCACCATCTAATGTTTGGATTAAATCCGAACTAACATCACTGCTAGCTCCACCAAATGTTTGATTCCATTCCACATTTCCAACAGCATCCGTTTTAAGTAACCAAAAATCGTCCAATCCCTTTGCGCCATAACTTCGGGTATCTCCTGCCAAAACAAAACCATCGACGGTCTTGACTATTGAAAAAAGTTTTCCGTTTTTGTAGGTTTGATTCCACACCATATTGCCATACTGGTCAACTTTAATGAACCAACTGTCGCCTCCACCCATAAAAGGTGAAACAGTGCCCACTATAACATATCCGCCATCAGAAAGTTCAACTAATGAGCCTGCTCGATTGTAGTTGTTAACTCCAAGTGCGTAAGTTTTTTGCCATTGTATGTTTCCATCACTGTCAATCTTGACCAGCCAAAAATCACATCCTGTTGTGTCTAATTCTGTGTAGCCAACAAAAGCAAATCCTCCATCAGAGGTTTGAATCAAACAGTTGCCGCTGTCGCCTTTTGTTCCCCCAAAAGTTTTGTTCCATTGCACATTTCCGAACTTGTCTGTTTTGATTAGCAAAACATCATAATCATCACCAAGAAAAGACCCACCTCCACCTGTTTTTCCAACCAGTGCAAATCCACCATCAACGGTTTCGATTAGTGAATAAGGGTAATCGTCACCTTCTTTACCGTAGGTTTGGTTCCATTCCATAACTCCGTAACTGTTGGTTTTGATTAACCAAAAATCATACTCACCATCTCCAAAACCAAAAGAGGTTGTGCCGCCTGCAATAGCCAAACCATTATCCCCAGAAGTTTCAACAACAACAGTAGCAGTTTCATAACTATCACCACCATAAGTTTGGCTCCACAACTCCAAAGAAGCATTACCACAGGGAGTAAATACTGAGCTAATCAAAGTAAGCAAAATCAATAACGAAAGCATTGATATTTTCTTCATTATGTGATCAGGTTTATGTATCGTTAATTTGTATGAAAAAGGGTTTTTGTCAAGAAACCTTGACCAACTTTATTGGGTACTGGTCAAGAAAATTTGACTAGAGTCGTGAAATGGGTGCTATTCTGTTAGTAGATGCAGGTATTGTGTGCCTCTGATTGTTATCTGGTAGACGCCTCTGGCAACTTTTTCAATGTATTGACTGTCCAGCAGGTATCGGAGCTGCGAGTTGAAGGTGTTTATGGTAGCGAAGGGGTGACATGAGGAGCACACCTTCTTGCCCAAGTCAGTATAGTGGACGCAGCCTTTACCAACAAATTCCAAAATGGTTCTGCGGAAAGTATCCCGTTTCATATCAGCTTTCAACACGGTCACCTAGATTTGATTAGACCAGAAAAAGTGAGCATTCTCTTTGCTAGGTGTTTGTTTTTCTGCAAGCCCTTCTTTGTAAGAGGAACTGCATCTGCTAGAGTTAAAAAATCGTGTTTAACTCGTTTAACACGTTGAACCTGTCTTTTTCTCTATTACGAGTTAAAATAGAAGAATTCTATAGAAAATCAAGTCAACTTTATTTCAGAACATAAAGGGCACTTATCAAGCATAGCTAAGATCTGATTACCAACGCCGATTACAACCCATTTGCTGCCACAGCATTCACAATAGATCTTCTGCTCACTAAAAAAATAAACCTCCAGACGATAGACAATAAAAAAGAGGGAAGATGAGGCGAATTTTCTCTCGGCTAAAAAGTATAAATTATTGTCTAGAAGATGGTAGCCCGGGGGAGATTCGAACTCCCGTCAGAGGCTCCAAAGGCCTCCATGATTGTCCACTACACTACCGGGCTGGATTGCTGTTCTGTGTTAATATTTACTCTTTAATATTAACATTAAGTCTAATGGTATGATTTTCTGAAAAACATTCATTCAAAGATTTAACAGTTTTTCTTTTGGGATTAAAAAAGTAAAGAAATATGAAAAGAAAACCTGAAAAACAAAATTCAAGTTTGCTCTATTTTATAGGACAGTTAAATGTTCAAAATCTTTAGATAGAAAAGTAGGGATTTACAGGACTGTTAATGTCCCATATTTTCCTGAGTTGAGCTGAAGCACATCTCTAAAAGATTTGATGTAACCGTTTTCGATTTTGATACGGTCCCCAACGTTGACTTGTTCTGTTTGTTCGTTCCATAGGGTCAGGGTTATTTTGCCTGTTTCGTCTTCGATTGTTGCGTCAGCAACACGGTAAGTATCATTTGTGTATCGTGAGCGAACTTCGCGGACATCTGATTTTTCGACTACGTCTGCTTCAACATCTACTTTTCGCATTCCATCTCTTAGTTCATTAATTTTCAAGGGCATATTCCTCCGTTTTATTTTGCCACTAAAATGAACAACACATCAATAAATGATTTTGTGCTTATTCGGTTCTGTTGGCGAAATCAAAGGAGCATTAACGACGATATAAGTTTTGCCACAAACAACAAAGAAAAGGGCACGGAAGCAAAAAGCACAAAATGACCCAAGATGTGCCCTTTACTTAACAGATATTTAGCCTTTTAGAAACCAAAAGCACTAAGCACCAGTCTTGCAGCAAAAGCGATAACAGCGATTGTTAGAGCTTTTCCCCAAGGAATTTCTTTCATTTCATGAATTACTAAGGCGCTAAGACCTGTTGTCCAAATGTAGCCGACCCAAAGCAATGGAGTCAAAAGCTGATAGCCCAAATTTGAAACCCAAACTTCTGCATTTCGAGCATAATAATACGAGGAAGTGGGATCCAACAGATAGGTCAAGTCAGGAAGATTTGTTGCTACAATAGCAGTTATTAAATTAGTGACAACTGTTACCATGAAAACGTAGCCGATGATTATGAAGAACACGTTCCATTTTCCTAGGTCTTCGTTGAAAAGTTTAGCAACAAGAATTAAAAGTCCACCCCAAACTACCCATGTCATTCCAGCTTGGATTATTGTAGATATAAATTCAATGTAAACCGTCCCCATCTGAACAGATGAAGCAAAGGTTCGAAAAACCAGAGCGTCAACGTTCACGCTCAAGTTTGCTGAATCAGCCCAATTTAGATCAAACTCAACACCGGTTATGTTTTCCCAATCAGGAGAATTAACTAAATCCCAACCCTGACCGGAACCAATACTCAAAGTAACGTTTGACCATTCATTGTTTGAACCAATTAGAACTGCTAGGTCTCGTTCAAAGTAACTGTCTTCGCTGCCAGAGAACAGTTTAATTGTTCCAGAAACTGGACGTGAACCAGCATCATGGGTCCAGTTCATCCAGAAAAAAAGTTCAGTATATTCTGTTCCTTCTGAACAGTTGATTGGTTCAATGGCAGTAAGCTTTAACCAAAAAGTTGAATCAGTAACTGCAGACTGGATACTGCTGTTTCCAACCTGATAATTAATGGCATCCCGAGAAAGCACTCCGTTAGACGTCCAAACATGTTGATTAAATAGTTCTTCGGTCCAGATTTCATCTTCTGGGACCTGTAATTCAAGAAACTGTTTAGAACTAGCAACATATTGCACAGCTATTGCTGAAGCAATAACAAGCAACAAAACAACAGCAACGCCTTTGAAATCTGGCTTTTCTATGATTTTTTTGAATGCTTTAACTGGCGAATAAAGAACTTCAAGAATTTCTTGACCAACCAACAATTTCTGTCTCCATAAGATCAATTTGTTTATTGTTTCAGACCAGTTAGACTCTTATAAACCACTTAATAACCTTTGACATACGTCATTCACTATGTTAGTTTCAGCGTAAAAAAGATAAGAGTCAACAAAACTCCAACAGCTAACATTTTTGCTCCATGGATAACAACGTTTCGACAGGAAATTTTTCCCAGAATGGCACCTAACAAGAACATTATACACAAAGCTACGCCTATGGACATTTGAATTGCTAGACTAGCAGAAACAATGCCGTGAGCTGAAAACAAAAAAGGCAACAAACATGTTGCACCAGTTAAAGCAGGAGCTCCTCCTCCAATTAATGCAGCCCAAAGGGAAGCAAAACGGTTAGCTTTGCCTACTACGCTGTCTTTTAGTTCGGTTAACATCATTTTTTCTAAAGTGATAAGCTTTTTTGCACTTTCTGCTTCTTCAGCCATGTACGAACCAGCAAAACCTGACATACCCATTGCGATTGTTGCACCCAATGCAGATAAAATGACCCAGCTCTCGTTGTTTATTCCCGCAGCGTAGGCTCCTACGACTACCCCAAGTACAGTAGTTGCTCCATCAAAGGCATTCATTATAAAGAATCTTCGGCTTATTGGCCCTACTCCACTGATCTGGATATAGCGCCTAAGGTTGTCCAGAAATTTCATAATACGGTCTTAACCTATTTCACATTCTAGCAGAACTATCTTGAGGGGTTTTCACTTCCTCAACTATACGCTTGCCAGCAGCAACCTCGTCGATAGAATGAATAGTGGCTCCAAACTCTTCAAGCTTTTCTTGTATTTGTGCAAAATCTATGGAAATCCCTGCAATGATTACTTTAGCGTTTTCTACTTGCTGGTCTATTTCGTTGATTATTATGTTTACGCCTTCCACACCTTCAAGGTGACTAAGAGCTTCAGAAACTTCAACAACACTTGGTTTGTGGGGTTTTAAGACATCTAAGACAAGTCTTCGGATCATTTTTGAACGACGAACCAATAAATAGAGCGCACGTATTTAACTATTGCTCTAGCAAGAAAAACACCAAGTTCACGATTCTTCAAGAGTTTTATCCAAAAAATGTTTTATCAAAACGCTACACACTCTTCATTGAATTGTGTCTGCATAAACGCTGAATCAAAATTCAATGGAATTATATACAAGAAATAATGTTGTTACTAAAATCAACCCGTCAGGTAGCTTAAAGTGTGGATTACAATCTTTAAACTGGCTCAGTTCATAACCATGGGCATCTTTGTGGTTTTCATTTCTGACTTTAGACAAAAAAATGGAATGGTCCCCCTAATCAACGAAAAAATCACACAACTACTAAAATTCACATATTTTGGACCAGTAATAATCTCTGCATACACCCTAACCACTATGAACTATCTGACCATGTTTGATTTTACGGCGTTTACTCTCACAGTTCTGGGAACCATAGCAGTAGTAAAATCTAAACGGGATTTAGGCATCGCCCACACATGGGCAGGATACTGCAGCAAAACCTCAAAACTTGAAGTCACAGGAATATACGCATACATACGCCATCCATTGTACACAGGAGTTTTCCTGTTTTCCATTGGCGCACTAGCAACATTACTAATTCACGCACCGTGGTACCTGACGGCAATTGCATTTAGTATGGGGTTGCTCATGGTTTTGTTTCTCGCAATAACTGCCTCAAAAGAAACAAATTATCTAACACAAAACCTTGGTGAACACTTCATCAACTACAAAAGACAAGTTCACCCATTCTTACCACTAAAAAAATACACTTAACCAAAATTTTCAGTTCCAAAAAACAATCAAAATTAATCAGGGTGAAAATAATCCTGCAAATTATAACACTAATAAGAGTGGAATGTTAAAAACAAATTTTTTCTTGAAAATACAAAACAAAGAACTGTTGCTAAGCACTGAAAATTAAGGCAAAACAGCACCTAACAAGTTACAAAAGATATAAAGGAATAATGTAACCGTTTAGAGTTAGACATGGGCTCGTTGTCCAGTTGGTTAACTCCAAATGGAGGCCAAAAGACGCTTCCCTCACGCGGAAGAGATCTCCGGTTCAAATCCGGACGGGCCCACCATGATTATAGATTTTCTCGAATTTTCTGGGCTGTTTCATCTAACTCTTTTCGGTTCTGTCTTACACGCCCAAGATTCCTAGTTGCTGGTTTTTGTCCAGCAAAAGTCGGTATAACATGGAAATGAATATGCATAACAACTTGACCTGCAGACCGTTCGTTGTTTTGAATTATTCGGATTCCATCACATCCAAAAGCTTTTTTCAATGCGACAGCAACCCGCTTAACAATAACAATCATTTCATTTAATGTGCCTTCAGGAACATCATACAAGTTCGTCCAATGTTCTCGAGAAATAATTAACATATGACCTACACTAATTGGATTCAAATCCATAAACGCCAAAACATTGCTATCTTCATAGACAATGCTTGCTGAAGCAGCACCACTAGCGATGTTACAGAAAGGGCATTGTGCATCCATAATTAGTCAACCCGTTAAGTTAAAACATTGGACTCGATAAAAGGTATTTGTTAATTTTTCTGACAGAAAAACTTGAACTTTTCAAAAAGCTTAAAAAACAAGTAGGCGTTCATGTTGAGTGGCGCTGAGGTAGCTCAGTTGGGAGAGCACTCGACTAAACAACAAACGTTGTTGAGGGTGAAGCTGAAGACCGAGTTGTCGCTGGTTCAAGTCCGGCCCTCGGCACCATTTATATTATTTTGAATAGGTCGGCGACAAGATCGTTAGTTGGGTCAAAGCTCTTAGCATTTAAAAAATATCCAGTTTGTGGATTTAGTTGTTTAAATAACTTGTAATGTCGCTTGTTATTTGACTTTGAATTAAATTGACAATAACATTAGAGATATTGTGATTTATCAAAAAGTTAACATTTTATAGAAAGGCTCAACTGGTTGTTCAGGAGTTAATACGTGTACTTCTAATCCATGAGCTAAATTGTGCCCTAATTTCCAAGAGAATGAACTAAGGGGAAAACAGGGGATGTTGGATTCCATAAAACATGTGACAATAGAAAATTCGAAGACTGCAGTTCCTGAAGTTAGTTACGGTTTTGTTGTTGTACCATTTCAATAACCACTGTGGGGCAGTTCTGCAAATCCGAATATGTTAATACTATAGAAAAAAAGGCAGTTAGATTCGTTGTGTTTAAAAGTTAAATTGTACTTTGTAGTTAATCCTCAGATATGACCAAGAGATTGAGTGAGTTGAGAAGACACATCCGGATATTGTTAATCGCACTCATTGTTGTACTTGTTAGTTTACTAGTTGCTGTTTATGCAAGCAGTATTCTGTCATCACATCAACGAATCGATTCACTGTCAGATTTGGGCACTATCACGATTGGTTCTCATTATTTATCTAGGGCGCCTTATTTTCCAGACAATAGTGATAAAATAACCAAAATTTTTCTTGAATCAGCAACTCTGAGGTACGATTATTCCAACGTAAGCTTTACGGCTGACAGCGGTTACGACCCGCATGAAGGTGTTCCGGCAGTGGTAATAAACGCAACAATCAGGAATGACTACGCCATGGAAGAAATTATTCAATTCTCCCAAGGACTCCGTAGCGATTGTGTTGTAGGTATAGACGTATACATGTTTGATAAGCAAGGAAACTTTGTCGGAACCCTTTCCCACGGCGATCCCTTGAGGGGCTGTTACACCTTAATTATGAAAAGCGGAGAAACCGCCTCGATTAACATGATTTTTGCTACTTCAAACAGAAATGTTGACTATTTTGAAATCTATGTCAGCGCGCTCCCACTATTTTGACAGGGAGGCGCTTGAGTTTTTACTTTTGTGTGGTTTTGCCTGAATCAAAAACAGTCTTATGTAAAAAGCTAATGCCTTAATTTTCGTTTGTTTAACAATATATTCGCCTAAGGAACTGCTAACGAGACTAAATACCATTTTATGGTAGCCTAAATGACTTTGAATATCACTACTTCTTTGTTTTGAAACACTTCGGTAAAGTGTTCGGAGTCGAAAAGAAATCTCTGAAACTCGTTTTGTCGACCCCTGTTCAGGACGATGTAATCAATATGTAAATCCTTGATTAAGTCGTATGAATTGTAAAATTGAAGTTCGTCATCGTCAACAGCATTATCTGTGGAAGATTCAATGAATACTCTAATACGAACATAAAGGCTCTCGTGTATAGGTTCAAAAGAGTAAGACACAACTGGCGCAGACCCTTTTGGGTCATCAAAAAATACTCGGGCGCTCTCAATTTTGCCGTTGGTTTCTAGCAAACTGATTTGGATTTGTGCACTTTCATCAAGTAGATTATAGTCAAGGGAAACCCCATAATCATTACTGATGTTACAATCTTCCAATGCTGCTTCAAACAAGGACCACAAATTAACCTTAAACAACGTCAACGAAGAGTTTTTGGGCAGTATTTGAAAGACTACATCCACTGAAGACTTTTCTTCACCCATAATTACACTTCGGACGAGTTCAAAATAAGGCAAATCGTAGGTAACAGTAATGTTTGCCCAAGTATCGCCATATTGGATGTTTAAACTCTTATCTTCAGAGTAGAAACCAGACACGGACAATTGTTCACTTTCGTTTGGAGAAAAATACAAACGATGCAGCTCATCATTTAAGCTAATCATGTCTTGATAATCTTTGTCAAGAAAAGCAGAAATCCCCGGGTTTGGGCTGTTTGAAGGATAACCCTCGGTAACTCTAAGGTTGTCATATTCAGCAAAGTATGTCCCTGCAAAAATGCGATTAGCAATTTGAACTTGATCTTGCTCATTTTTGTAAGAATAGTACGTGAGATCCCCAGAAGATATACAAACTCGTGTGCAGTATCCTTCAATCCACCATGAATATGAATTGCCTCCACCACCTATGTCCCCTTTGGGATGCCCAGAGGTTGCAAATATGGCATTCGGGGCAGTATTTTCTTTAATCCAGTTTAACGCTTGGATTTCATCTTGTCCTATAAACTGGTAAACTTCTGAGGCGGAACGGAGATGATAAAACATCATAACTGTTGTGTGGAAACCGATTATTGCTATGAAACAAATTGCAAGCAACTTAACGGTCTTTTCTGAAGTTTTAGTGTTAAAGAACAAGTCTCGTAAATAAATGCCGAAACATAAAAACAAGGGGATCGGTAGAAAATAGACCCATCGGATAGGATGATCGGTAATTAAAGCAAGAATCAGCGGAGACATGAAAAGACTGCAGAGAAGTAAGCCGTTATTCTTGTGTTCTTCTTTAACATATTTTGATAGCGCAAAGAGCCCTAGCACAAATATGATTGCTACAACAAAGAATGCCCAGTATTCTCCGATTGCCAGTATGCTATCGAAAGATAGTTGGGGGATCTGCATTGAAAGCAGTGTAATCCCCACCATGTTACTCGACGAATTTGTGAGAAAGCTAACGTAAAAAGAGAGGTAGGGTAGGCTAAATACAATTGCAACTAAAATTAGAAGAAACAAACTTTTGATTCGAACTTTGTTAATTCCCTTGCTTGCCCAAGTTGTGGCAATTAAGAAGATTAGAAAAGAAAAGATGAGGCAAATTGCAACAAGAATGTGTGTTCCAACGACTAAGCTCAAGAAAAAACCTGAAAGTAGCAGATTCTTTTTTGAGGGTTCTTCCATTAGGTCAACAAAAAAGAATAGAGTAACAAGCATGAAAGAAAAACCTAGAATGTTTGGGTTGCCGCCCCACGAAATCATCTCGGAATTGCTGATGAAGAAGACAAAAAGCCATGTACAAATCACGGCAACAAGGGGATTGCCAGAGAGTTTTCTTGCAAGAAGAAAAAATGGAATAGAGATTATTGCAAAGACCAAAGAAGCTACAATTTTCAGTGCTGTGAACTCTTCAAATAGCCTAAGGAAAATATCAAGTACAACAAAAAAAACGGGGTTGTGCCGAAGCCCCCATCCTCTCAAGTCGTTTCCACGCAAAATTTCTACTTGAGTAAGGTAATTTCCGTAATCACAGCCAGGCGGAGCAGTATATCGATTTAATCCAACAAAATAAACAATAAATGAAAAGACAACAATGAAAAGTAGAAGCATCCAAGGAAGATAAGTAGAAAAACGCCTATTTGTTAGCATTTTTCACTACCTCGACAAAAAAATCTTCCATACAATTTGTGACTATGTCCCAATCGTTTTTTTTAGCAAATTTTAAAGCATTAGTATGCATTTCCTTCCATAACTCTTCATTGTTAAAAAGTTGAGTAATTGCTTCTGCAATAGATGTTTCCTTTGGTTCTACTGTAAGGCCGCATTTGAAAAGGCACAGTTCCTTTGTGGCGTTATCTGGATGATCAATGGTAACAAAGGGTACACCAGATGCCATCGCCTCTAAGACTACAATGCCGGAGCCTTCTCTTTCGCTGGGCAAAACAAAAAGCCAAGCGCTTTTTAATAAATCAATCATCTCATCTTCGGGGAGAAACCCATGAACATAGCAATCTTTGATGTCCATGGCCCTTTTCTTTACTGATTGAAGTTTGGAACCAGAGCCTATAATATGTAATTCAGCTGTGGGTATTCTCTTTTTTACTTCAGAAAAGGCGTTAACTAGCAACTTTACATGTTTATGGGGCACTACACGACCAGCGTAGACGATGCGCCCCCAAACTTTGGGTCTTGAACTGTTAAACTTGGCAAAGTCGACGCCATTAGGAATCAAGACACTTTTTGAGGGATCAATCTTCATGATTTTTGATAGTCTTTGTCTTGTAAAATCTGAAACAGCAACATGGTAGTCGCCTGCATATTTTAGTAGTTTTTGCATCAAAGTTACTTGTGTGTAGTTGGTCCAAACTTCGCACCACTCTTGAATTAGGGGAGCAGCTACAGGTTTTGCAAATATAGAATGAAGCATTGGCCACTGATTAAAATAATAAATATCGTAATCTGTGCCCAGCAATCGTACGAAAGACATTAATGAGTATTTCATAATGCCTCTAAAAGAACGAAAGCCATCCAGTGAAACATAATTTTCTGAATGAGCATACCGGTGCACGATTATGCCGTTAATTTTTTCTTTCTTAGGCAAGTTACGGTCGTATTGGATTGTAAAAACATGGATGTCATGACCTTTGGTAGCTAATCTTCGCCCAATTTCCATTAACCGCCGCTCACATCCACCTACGTGAGGGTGGAAAAACTCGGTCAGAACAGCAATTTTTAGCTTCCGCATACCAATAAACACTCACTATTTTATTTTCAAGTGCATTTCACATAACCCGGAGCAGCAGTGTTGCTCATGTGTATTTGATCTTTTACCCCATGTAGTCCCCAACATGTCACTTTGCTCTTCTATAATGACACCCCTAAAGAAGGTATCTCTGTAATAAAATTTATCTAAAAAATACCTTAGCAGTAATCTATACATCAGGGTTTAATAATTGCACATTATGGAAATATTATTGTAGCACATGAAAAAACGGGAACCTTTCCGCTGTTGGGTATGAACAATTGAAAAATGTGGGTTTAATATAATGTCTAATTAACTCTTGATTTCAAGGTCAACATGTTAAGTTTCCATAAGCTGATGATACCCCAACGTGTTTTGGCGTTAATAATAAAAACGTCTAAACTTGAAAAATGGAAAACATGAAATTACTTGTCTAATAGATGTATTTTAAGTGGGAAGCTTTTTCGATCATTTCTTTTTTGCGGATTTCTGATTCGTCGCCCCACATTAAAATCCAGTCATTTGAATGAGGTGCAGTTTCTTTGGTCATGATGATTTTGTTATAACCTGCTTCTTTTGCTTTAACACGTTGTGTTAGCAGGTTTTGTAAAAGTTGTTCGCTCCAGTTGCATAAAATGTATGCTTGCTGGTTGTTTGGGTCTACTGCTTTGATTCGGAAGAAATATCCACCTATGGGGATGTCTTTGAATTGACAGGATTCGTCGATTTTTTGTATGATCTCAACGGTGTGAACTAAAACACTCGTAGCATTGGATTTGATGATTAGATAGAAATCATCGCCTACAAAGGTACTTGCAAAGTCCTTCATCATGTCCAGATTTTCCATAATCACGTATCCTCTAGGCGTTCCAGCGTTCCTTGAAAATATAAGCAATATGCCGATTTCGAAATATAGTATAAACAATAATTTGAATTAAATATCCGGATTTTATACATTGATTTTAAATAATTATTTATCATTCGAAATACTATGCCATAATAGTTATATCATATTTAGATAATTATAAGAAAAGTGAATAGAAATTGACCTTGGGTGGGAATAAAGAATGTCAGATCAAATAAATCAAGTTAAGGAGTTAGAAAGACAACTAATGCTTGCACGAGCAAACGTGCTTGCAGACCAAGAAAAATTAGAAAAATACGCTGCAAACTCAAAACCTTCCGTCATGGCGGTAGGCATTGGTGGAGCAGGATGCAACATCATTTCTTGGGTAAAAGACGAAGGTGTAACCGGCGGAAGACTCATCTCTGTAAACACAGATGCAGTACACCTGACCATCAGCAAAGCTGACAATCGAATCTTAATCGGAGAAAACACATGCAAAGGTCTTGGATGTGGAGGTTACGCAAAAGTAGGAGAAGTAGCAATGCATGAAAGCATTGAAGAAGTCTTCACGGAAGTTGGAAACTCTAACATTTTGTTCCTCATAGCAGGTTTAGGTGGAGGAACCGGAACTGGAGGTATTGTTCAACTCGCAAAAGAATTAAAAGCAAAATTTGAAAACGACCCGGTTCCACGTTTGCTCGTAGGTGTGGCAACTCTTCCATTCCAGATTGAAACTGCAAGAATGAAAGCAGCAAAATCTGCAATTCAGGAACTAAAACAGTACTGTGATACTGTGGTTATTATTGACAACGACAGACTAAATCACATTGCAGGTAATCTGCCATTCAAAGAAGCCTTAGGTGTAGCTAACACAACTATTGGAAAATTCGTCAAAGGAGTCACTGAAACCATCACTTGTGCGAGCTTAATTAACCTCGACTATGCAGATTTGAGAACAATCATGCACGAAGCGGGTATCGCTTCAATTGGAATTGGTCAAGGCTTTGGTGAAGGAAAAGTTGAACATGCTGTTGAACGCGCTTTGAATGAACGCTTGCTTGATGTTGAAGACATCACAAAGGCTAAGGGTGTGCTGATACACATCTCCGGTGGAGAAGACATGACCCTAGAAGAAGTTCACCGTGGAGGAGAACTAATCAAACGATACATGCCACCAAACTCGCCAGTCATTTGGGGAGCAAAAGTTGACCCCGAACTAGAAGGCAAAGCCAACGTCATGGTGGTCATAACTGGAGTAGACAGTGCATTCCTTAAAGCCCAGAAAAAGAAATCTGCAACAGGGCGATTCAAACTACCGTGGAAATAGCCAAGCAGCACCACAATTTGAACACAAGTTAGGGTTCACTCTTGTGGACCCAACCATATTTTCATTTTTTTATTTTCAATATTTTTGATTTGAAAAAAATCTCGTTACTCAGAACTGATCATTTGGTGTTTTGACGACAATTGAGGCACATTTCATCCGTTTAATCCAGTATTCAGCTAAACCGTGCAGAAGTTAAAGGGTTGTTTTTTCATAATCAGCTAACGTAATGTTCAGCTTTTGATTTGTAGATACACAAAATATGTCACCGCGACAATGATGCTCCAAAATGCAATATCACCCAATAAATTCAACCCCGACCCATACAAAGAGAAAGTTTCAGGGCTTCCGGGTACAATAGTGGTCACTTTTTCCAGCCATAACCAAGGTAAACCATACCCGGTTATTGTTGCACCCAAGCCCACAGTCATATCTTGTGAATATAATGCAGACATTAATGCAAGAATTACTCCCCCAACAAGCATTAACAAAACAGTTTTTATTTTCATTTTATCCCCTGCTTCCCAACTAATTTTCTAGGTTCTATCTAAAATTGTTCGCAGAGAAATTAATTCCTAGATCAGCAACGAATATTTATGAGACCGCAAGTTTCCTATTATTTGCCATATTTTTATATTCGTATTCAATTCAACTGATTTTTTAATATATTTTAGATATTGCCCAAATTATATTGGTGATAATTTACTTTTAACGTTTTTGGGGCGCAAAAACATGCCGTTGTATCAAGAGACAATTTTACCAAAAACACAGGAAACTTGTCCCTCCGTGCATAGTTTTTAATTAAAAACCGAATATCTGTTATTCAGTCAATAGCGGCGTTATTACTATGAAAGTTGCTCTAATTCATCCTCCTGGAAACAAATGTTTGAAAGTACCACCTCTTGGATTAGCATATCTAACAGCTGTACTAAAAAATCATGAAATTGAAACCCAAATCATTGATTTAAACGTCGAAAACATAAATCTTAGCAGATATCTAGCGCGTGAAAAACCAGAGATTGTTGGGATTTCTTCTATTGTTACAAATGCTCGGCATGCACTTGAGATTGCCAAGCAAACAAAACATGTTCTTCCTGAAAGTTTTGTAGTAATGGGCGGTCCATACGCAAGCATGATAGAATCCAGTATTTTAACCCGACACAAAGAAATCGATGCCTTACTCAGGGGAGAGGCAGAAAACACGTTCCTTGAATTAGTCAAACAATTACAAACCCAAAACAATCTAAACTCTGTTGAAGGATTAACGTTCAGAAATTCAAACAAAATCAAAAATAACATTCTATCCAAACCCATCAGTCCACTAGACAAAATTCCGCATCCTGCTCGAGAAGAACTAAAAATGGAGTTATACAAAGAAAACGCCGGTGTCATATTTACTTCCCGGGGCTGTCCTCATCAGTGCATTTTTTGTAGCAGACCAGTTTTTGGAAGATTATGGCGGGGTCACAGTCCAGAATATGTTCTGGAAGAAATTGAACAACTACTGAACGAACACGGAATTTCAATTTTGAGTGTTCTTGATGACAATTTTACAGTTGATTTGAAACGTGCAATAAAGATTCTAGAAGGCATAATCGCAAAAAATTGGAATCTAGATATCTATTTCTGGAATGGATTAAGAGCTGACCACATGACCAATGAGTTAGCATCCAAGCTAAAGAAAGCAGGATGTACTGCAATCAATTTTGGCGTTGAATCAGTTGACCCCGAAGTGAATTTGTTAATAAATAAAGGAGTAACCATGCAGCAAATAGAAAATGCAATAAAAACAGCTCAAAAATCTGGAATACAAGCCAACGCATTTTTGATGATTGGAAACCCTGGGGACAACACCAAATCTGCAGACAAACTCATAGATTTTGTTAAAAAAACCAATGTTGATGGTGTTCATTTGAGCATGGCGACTCCAATTTTTGGAACAAAGTTTTGGGATTGGGTCGAACAAAATGGTAGATGGTTAAATTATGATCAAGAAGAACTGCTGGACTGGCCGGTCGATGATGTTTCAGGAGCGTACCCAGTGTTTGAAACTTCAGATTTTACTGCCTCAGAACGAATAACAGCTTACGAAAAAGTTAGAAAGTTTTTGGAAGAAAATGAGCTTGCCATATAGAAATTTTTGGTTACTTTTACTTGAATATTGAGCAAAAAAGTGAAAACCCAGAAAAACATTGTTAATTGAAATGCATTTCACCCAAGGCATTAAGGTTGTTTCAGTTACTATGGAAGCACCGAACAAAAATTGTGTATCAAAGGTTAAAAGAACAAAACCCAGAAATTACTGTAGATTTCAATGAAACGACAGAACAGCATAGTTATTGTTACTTTTTTGGTTGTAGTAGCAGTTTTTTCTATTGCGTTTATTTTACATAATAACACAATCAATGAACCGTCGGAACCCCAAGAAGCATTTTATCACACATATGAAATCATAAACAGTTACCCACATGACGAATCAGCATTCACACAAGGTCTGGTCATTGAAGATGGAATTTTGTATGAAGGAACTGGACTTGAAGGACATTCAACACTCCGTCGGGTAGACATAGAAACTGGAGAAGTAAAACAACAAATTTCGCTTTCTAATAATTTATTTGGTGAAGGAATAACCGTTTTCAAAGACGAAATTATTCAACTAACTTGGACGTCAAATATCGGCTTTGTTTACAATAAAACCACTTTTGAATTATTACGAACTTTCAATTACACAACTGAAGGTTGGGGATTAACTCATAATGGCAGTATGTTAATAATGAGTAATGGGACATCAACTCTGAATTTTTTGGACCCCCAAACCTTTGAAATCATAAATCAAATTGACGTATACAACGAAGAAGGTCCCGTAACGATGCTCAATGAACTCGAATACATCAACGGAAGCATTTACGCTAACATTTGGCAAGAAGATACAATCGTAATAATCAACCCCAAAACCGGAAACGTCACAGGACAGATTGACCTAACAGGTCTCAAAGATTTAGTTAATCAAACAAGCCGTGATGTGCTCAACGGAATTGCCTACGACCAAAACGAAAACAGGTTCTTTGTTACTGGAAAGTTTTGGTCCAAACTATTTGAAATAAAACTGGTTCCAATGGAATAAGGCATGTTTTAAAGAGGCTTACCAGCCTCCACCGGAGCCGCCTCCACCTGAGCCTCCACCGCCTCCGCCCCCTCCAGAGCCACCACCACCGCCATAGCCGCCTCCCCAGCCTCCGTGGCGTCTGCCTCGTCCGAGGCCACCAAAATAGCCACCATACTTAATCATTATGAGCACAAAGATTACTATAATCACAATAACCCACCATGGGGTTTCTTCATTATCATACGCTTGGGAGGACTGTGCGCCGTCGTACACGTATCGTCCTCGGGTTGACATTCGTTCAGATTCGTTTACACTAGGTATCTCTTGAGCAAGAGCATAAACAAGGTCCGCAAAACCTTCACCATAAAGACCTTTTTGAAATTTGGGAACCAAAGTTGAATTTGCTATTCTATATGATTCTACATCTGTTATGTAACCTTCCAATCCGTACCCAATTTCAATTCTCCATTCCCGGTCTTGCATTGCAACAAGAATCAGAATCCCGTTGTTTTTTTCAGCCTTTCCGAGTCCCACCACAGAACCATAAGGTGTGTCTAGTTCCAACTCATTGAAGATATACACACCAAGTTGGACTTTGTCGTTAATTTCGACACCATCTTTCATTATTCCGTGCCCATACAAAGAGTCCAAAACATAGATTACTATCTCAGCAGTAGTGTTTTCATCAACTTCAAGAAGATAAGATTCAAGGTAACCTTTCCAATCATCTGAAATCACCTGACCGTTAACGGGCAGGACTGCCGTTGGGATTACAACAAAAAAACTAACTAAAATCGTCACTGACAAAAAAGAAAAAAGAATGATTTGTGGAATATTGCGCACAAGACCGCCTCGGGACTCGATAGTATCATTTATTGTACTGATGGAGGAGTATACACATCATTGGAAGCTTCAAAGAATTCTCTAGCTTCAAAGCCCCAGCCTGATGCCCAAATGTTAGCAGGAAAAACTCTTCGTGCACTGTTGAATTCACTTACTGCGCTGTTGTATCGTATACGTTCTGTGGCAATCCTGTTTTCTGAGCCTTCAAGTTCTATAATCAAGTCTTGTACAATTCCCGAAGCTTTCAAATCGGGGTAAGCTTCAACAACAATAATAAATTGGGATATTCCAGCATCAAGGTCATTCGATACATCAACTACCGCATTTTCATCACCAGTTGCTTGTGCTTGTGCCCATTGACTTCTTAGCATTGTTATGTTTTCGAGAATGGATCCTTCATATTCGATGTAAAGCTTAGCAGAATCCACAACATTAGGAATTAAGTCAAATCTTCTTTGTAGAACAGCTTCAACATCAGCCCATTTTTGGTCCACATCTACTTCAAGGTTTACTAAATTATTGTAAGTTCCATAATATAGTGCAGCGAAAATAACTCCAACCACAACAACAGCGAGTGTGATTACAATTACAGCAATCCATTTTCTGTCCATTTTTAGTCTCCCTGAAAATAACTGAGAATAAGCAGTAATATCCTTTGTGGAACAGCGAAAAATAATACAATAATGAATTAAAAAATTTTACAAAAAAAATAAAAGTAGAAAAAGGGATTTTTAGTCCCTTATTCTTCTAAGACTTTGTTTGCTTCTTCGCCGTAGGCGTCCATGACGTATGGAATGCCTGAAATCTTTGATGCTTCTTCAGTTAGAGCCATCAGGTCTTTGCGGCTTATTGTTGAGAGCTTGAAGTTTCTGCTTCCAGCCATTAGTTGTTGTAGTCCAACTTTGAATTTTTGGCAATATGTGTAGATAGCAACAGCGCCTAAAGGTATGTTCTTCATGTCTGCACCGAATTTTTCAGTAAGTTCTGCATAGGCAACAAAGATTTCGTTAACGGAATTGCCATATTTAGAAACTGACGTGGGCAAGCTACCCTCTTTCAGCCAGTGGTCAATGTTCTTTCCGACCATTCCGGGTATCATTAAGCCTCGTCCCATACATACTGCTTTCACGTCTGGGCTTCCCATTGCAAGTGCTTTGAATACACCATCTTCAGATGAGAATCCACCAGCCATTGCAAGGTCTGGAACTCGCATGCCTCTTGCTTTGAGTTTTTGAGTGAACCTGTATGTAAGAGCCTGTAGGTAAAATGTTGGAATTCCCCATTCGTTCATCATTGGCCATGGACTCATGCCTGTGCCTCCAGGTGCGCCGTCTATTGTGAGGAGGTCAAGTTTTGCTTCTGCACCAAAACGTAGGGCCATTGCCAGTTCCAAAGCAGAGTATGCACCTGTTTTCAAGGTTATTCGTTTGAAACCTAATCCTCGAAGGCGGTCAACTTCTTCGAGAAATGCTTCTTTGGTTACAAAACCTAGACGTGAGTGGCGTTCAAATTCTTTTATTGCGCCTTCATTGAATGCGATTTGGTTTTCAGTTAGAGTAGGGTCAGGTGAAACTACGTAGCCTCGTCTTTTGAGTTCTACTGCTCGTTTCAAAGATTTTACTTTGATTTCTCCACCAATGCATTTTGCACCTTGTCCCCATTTGAGTTCAATTGTATCCAAGTTGTGTTTTGAGGACACGTACTCGGCTACTCCGAAGCGTGTATCTTCGACGTTCATTTGAACTAATAGTTCACCGTATCCTTCGTGGAATTTTCTATAGATTTCGATTCGGCGGTCCATTTCTGGGGCTTTGGTTATTTTTCCGTTGCTGTCTAGGACTAGTTCAGGATCAATTCCACAAACGTTTTCTCCACAAACAAGGGTGATTCCTGAGATTGCTGCTCCGATTGCAAAGTGTTCCCAGTTTTTTCGGGCAATTTCGGTTGAACCTAATGCGCCAGTGAATATCGGGACGCGCATTTTGACTTTTTTTGTCCAACCGTATTCTGTTTCTGTGTCAACGTTGGGAAACAGTGCAGTGTCAGGGTCTGCTTCAACACCTTCGGGAAGTCCTTTTGCACCTCTGGCGTATCCTTGAATGTTCAAGTGAGAGTAGTCTACGGGGTAATTTTTGTCTGCTCCTGCAGTTACGTCTCCAAAGGGTCCAGGATAGAGCACCTCTCGGCCTCTAAAGGATGATAACCATATTTCACAACCGCCTTTGCATCCATCAACACATCGCGAACAGATGCCAGACATGGGGGCAACGCTCTTTGAGCGGTTGAATGTAGCTGTTGCTTCGTCTGCGTTTGGTCTTCTTAAATTCATTTTATTTCATTTCTCCAATTTTTTGCCTCATACAGCGGTATACGGCAACCTATTGCCACTAGGCAAAACCCTGCTTATAAGATTTTTCAACAAAAAGATGAAATCAACATCAAACATTCAATGTACAAACTCAAAAACCCACAAACATGAACATACATTCATTTATTCAGGCGTGAAAGAAACCGTGACTTTATAGATTAAAATTAAAAAAAATAGGAGTTACAATTCATAGTAGAAAACGGCAAAAGAGGTCTCTTGTTCTAAGTCTGGCAGCATGGACAAAGGTAAACGTGTCCACCACCGTGACTTAGTTTTTGTATGATTGTTCCGCATTCAGGACAGTATTTCTCTTTCATATGAGGTCCCATCGCAGGCATATAACTACCATTTTTTTGGTAAAGATCCTGAAAATCTTCTTTTCCGTTGAGTCGTATTCGCTCTTTAACCACAAACTTGATTGCAGCATAGAGTCTTTGCATTTCTTCAGCGGACAATTCAGAAGCTTTTCGTTTTGGATGAAGCCCAGCCCGATACAAAATGTCCTGAAATGTACTATTACTGATTCCAACAACTACTGCATCTTTTCCAACAAGAACTGCTTTTAACATCTTGTTTTTTTCTGAAAACATTAAAGAAAAATGCTGAAAAGTAAAATCTTTATCTGTTGTAGAGAGCTTGCTCAAATCAAAGTCCCGTTTATACACATATGACATGCCTAAATTTTTGTCAGCTAGTAGTTGGATTACCCCCATGCTGGTAAGTCTAACAGTTAAGGCTGTGTTATCTGTGAAAACAAGTTTTACATGAAAACTAGAAACGTCGTTCGCACTTTGATGATAAAACAGTTCACCACCATACTCCAGTCCAACTATCAAATCGGTTTTGTTATCAAATTTTATGACAATAACATTTCCTCGTGAGACAATCGTCTCAATTTTTGCGTCAACAAGCTGATCAAAAACGGTTAGGTCGGGTTCTAACATTCCAATTCTTTGTAAGCCTTTGCTTTCTTGGGTTTCACATGATTTTACTTGTTTGTCCAAGACTTGCTGGTTCAGTTGGGCAGCTAAAATTTTTGCTTCAGGAAGCTCAACACTCATGTTTTGACCTCCAAATCCCCCAAATACTTGTTTGTTAAGGGATATTTTAACTTTCAATTAAAACAGTGACAAACAGTTCTAACCAACAAGTAATTTTTCAAACAAGTTTTTACGATTAACGAATATCAACCCAACAAGAAGGACTCCCATTATAATATGGATATGAAGTGATCCAAGGGGATTTCCAAGAGCAAAATAAATTGGGCTTTCGGTGAAAGTTGGGGAACTGAAAGGCCAAAAAAGGGGGTTATAAGGGTGGTTTGTGAAATCTAACAGAACATGAGAGAGAATACCAACAAGAACAGAAATGACCAGCCCCAAAGATGCTATGAAGCACCAGTCGGTTTGGAACTTGAGTTCCCAAAAACAATACAATCAAAGGATTTTCAAGGTCAGGAAACATGCTTCCCACAATCAGCCCTGGCAAACTGAGCCGTTTGTTAAGTTTGTAAATGAAATATGCAAGGGGATGATGAAGAGGTGTTACCGGCAAATCTAATACTTCATTTCTAGAATGTTTTGTTTTGAAATATAACTTTATTTCATTTTTTGAAAAAAAAGAGAAGGGTTGGATAAATTTTTGTTTTATGGTGTATTTGCTGTTAGAGTTGGTGTTGGAAATAGTATGTATTTTCCGCTCGCGCTGTTGAGTCCGAAGAGTCCTTCGGCTTTCCAGTTACCGCCTCGGTAGTTGCCCCAGAAGAATTCTCCGTCATAGAATCCTGCAAAGACTCCTTTGCCATAGATTCCCCAGCAGTGTTTGTCCATGTTGTCTGTGCCCACAAAGTGGCCATTTCCAACAAAGCCCCACATGATGTATTTGCCATCCTTTGTATACAGCAGGAACCTTGTTCTCTGAATTACTCGTGCATCAGTTTCTTCGTATGTTTCAGGCACTAGTTCACGCAGGTTATCAACTTCAACGTTTGACAATTCTCCAATTTCTTTAGGGACCACAGTTATCGAAGCATCGTCAGCATTCACTGCTACGGCAGAAAGTTCCGTCAGGGAAACTGCTTTTCTTGTTAATTCTGTTTCAGGGACTGCTTGCATTCTGGTTGATACAGCAGCATTGGTTGCCAGTTTTATTTCTGAGGCTAAAACTGACGTTGCCATTACTCCCATGAGCAGCAACGTTACCACAGCCATAGAAATTACGATTTTCTTTTGCATTTTTTTAAACCTCATAAAAACCAATATCTTGGGCGTATCTTTAGGAAACCCATGAAAAGGCTCGAAAAACAAATTTCAAAAAAAAGAGATGGTTTCCAAACTAGACCTAGTCTTTGATGTTGTATTTGCTTTTGATACGGACCAGATTTTGTCTTCGGAACTTGGTAACTGTTATGATGTTCATTCCTTTGAGGCGCTTAACCATTCTCCAAGTAGTTGTTCGCGGAAGTTTTACATAATCATAAAGGTCTGCTTCAAAGGCTTCACCGTTATTGTCAACCAAAAACTGTATTGCTTGTTTTTCTTCAGGCAATAAATCCTTATGACCTGCAAATATGCGTTCAACATCTATGTCACGTTTTTTGGATTCCGGTTTTACTAAGTCAGTTCTGTTTCTTGATTTCAAAACAAAAAATAAAGCAACTACAAACAAAAACACGATTATTCCAATAGCAACCTCTAATATAGGAAACCCTTCAGTCGCAGAAAACAGTGAAACATCAGCTAACATTATTGCTTGAGTTGCTAAACTTAGAGCTGCAGAATAGTTACCAATTTCGTATTCTGTATGTGCTTGTTCAACTAACTTACGGACATCATCTAATCCATTTTTTTGTTCTTTATCTTCAGCGACTGTTATCACGTTTTCAGCGTCAACAATTTTTGATTGAGCCTGAACTGCTGTTTGATTAATTTGAATAGCCAAATTTTTTGCTTCAGTTCCAAGGGTTTCTGCTTCGGCATAGTTTCCAAGACTAAAAGCGGTTTCCCCTTGCTGAAGTTTTGTTTCTGCGTCAGTAACAATTACACCCAAACTCTGAATTTGCACAACCAAAAGTTCTGCATCATCCAGAACCATTCGGGCGTGCTCTGGGGTTCCAACTATACCCACTACGTATGTTACTTGGATCAATCCAGAATCCATGAGAAGGTTTACTTTGTCGTTGCTGGTTTGTATTAGTTCTGGAACTTTGTTCAAACTAATAATTGCAGCTTCTGAAGGCAAAATTATTCGCGCCGCAATAGGTGGTGCCACAGTTAATGTCCAGTATTTCCCTTGTTTTGAAGTAATATCCTGAGTTAGGTAGGATATTTCAACTTCGGTTGTTCCCAAACTGTGAACACTAATGGTAGAACCGTGTAATGAGTAACTTAACGGTAACCCATCCTCATCTACTACCAGAAGGTCTTCTAAAACTTGACCAAAAACTGTCACATTTTGGGTAGGAAATTCTGGATCAACTTCAAGAACATAATCAGTGGATACAAAACCATCAACAAACACCATGAAAACTAAGGTTTTTGGGGTTATTTCTTGGGAAAAGCTTCTGGGAGAAGTTACTGCCAACACAACAACCAAACTTAATATAACATAGGCAAAAGCCCGTTTTTTAGTCAAAGGGCGTCACTTCTCTGCGGAAAGTTAGACGTATACGCCTAAAACTTTTGTGTACTGAAAATTCACGGAAAAAACACCACCTAATCAGCTTTAGTTACTTCGATGCTTGACAAACTTTCATTTGTGTTTGATGCAGATGGAGTTACAGCCACGGCAGATATGGCGTTGGTTGATTGTTCTTCCCATCGTTTGGCTTCTTCAAGCGCTTCAATGGCATCATCAACTTTGCTATCCTGTATCAAATCACGGGCGTTTGTTAAACTGGTCTCAGAATTGTTCAAGGCAGTAAGAGCGTCTTCTTTTTCTTTAGGAGTCAAAGTTGCAGAAACAGATAACTCCGTCCTCGTTACAGACAATCTAACTTCTGCAGCTTGAAGATACCTTTGAGCATTGGACTCCGAAACAAGATTAGTTAACCGAGAAACATGCTCCGTTAACTCATCAAGCAATGCTTCGGAAGTACAAAGGTCATTAGATGCCCCTTCTAAATCAAGGGCACTCAGTTTTCGTGTAGCGTTCTCCAAGTGATTGTTGATTTCTTTTAGACTTTTTTCAACCTTTAAGGTGTTGTATCCTGCAGCAGAAGCTTTTTGTGCCATGTTCTGCAGCCGTTCTATATAGCTTGCAACTCGGGTTATGTTTGCTTTCAAGTTCAAGGCGGCTTCTGCTGTTGAAGGTGTTGAATCTGAAGGCAACGCAGACTCTAACAAAAACAAGGTTTCTTCAAATTGTTTCATGGCCTCAACAGCTTTGGTGCTTGCTTCAGCATAGTTTCCTTGTTCCAAAAAATCATAAGCTTCAGTCGCTAAGACAAGCCCCTGATTATACATTGTTTGAGCAGTCTCGGGTGGAGTAATGTTTTTTTGTTCAAGGTCATTAAAGGCAGATAACACAGTTATGTTGTTTTCTTCAAGAATTCGGATCAAAGTTTCTGCTTTTTGTTTTTGAGGGTCGATGGTTTGAGCAAAAGTTTGGTTCAAGACAATAAAAGTTGTTGACAACGCAAGAGCCACAAGAACAGTTACTGCCATTTTTTTAGTTAACAAAGCCTAGTGATGCCCTCCAGGGATGTACTATAGTAACCTGCAGGTGGGAATTATTTAGGAAACCTGTGAAAAGATGTGGAAAACACAAAAAAGCGATTGAAACTTTGTTATTTTGTTATTTTTATGAGGCTAACAACCCCGTGGCAGTCGCATGCAGTTCCTAAAGCAAGGGTAAAAGGTTTGGGGAAGGTTTCTAGCTTTTTAAAGAGGGAAGAAAGATCGTTTCCATTTATGGCGCCTAATCCTGCAGTCAGTAGGGGTGAACTAAAAAGAATACAGTGATCCGCCACACCAAAAACTGCAAACTTCAAAAGAGATTCTATGGTCGCAGGTTTTGGTCTGCCCGTTAAGGCACACACGTTCTTTGGGGCGGGGCAATTTGTTTTGCACCGTTTGTCGGGATACATGTAACTGGCAGCAATAAATGCAGTATTTTCATTCACGAAGACCATACTCTTTGGGAGGTTCTCTAAAACTTTGGATACCCCTTCCAAGTATGGTTCGCTTTTGAAACCGTTTTTTGTAAACCAGTTTTGCACAACGTTAGCAATGGTGTTACCCTGAATTGCGGTAACCACAAAATCTGGAACCGAGGTTTGTAGTAGATCCAACAAAAGCTTGTAAGCGTCACCGGCAAGAAAAGCAGGTTGTCCATTTTTCAAACTGTTCCAGACATCTAAACTGTACGCTTGAATGTCAGCTTCTGGTTTTGCTTTGCAGTTGGGGTTTATGTCCACAACCAAAACTTTAGCTTCTTTAGTTTTTAGGTACCTAAGGGCGTTGGTTCCAAATTTTCCTCCGCCCATAACAAAAACCGATTTGCCTTTTAGGGTGTTTTTGTCAGACATGAATTACTGCACTTCGGGTTCAAGTAGGTCCTCAACCTATTATATTTATGTGGTTTTGGTGTTGGTTGGGGAAATGGAAAAGTTCTTTTCTACGAAAAGAAATAAATGCCGTAACTGTATTTGAAACAGTCCTGAGCGGTCGTAGTCTAGTTTGGTAGGACATCAGCCTGCCATCCACCACGGTGGGTAGAACGCTGACAACCCGGGTTCAAATCCCGGCGGCCGCACCATTCTAAAAACGAATATGTACCATTTTGTACTTTTTCATCGTCTCTTCTTTTTTTGTTTATTGAAATTTTTGAAGCCCTAAATTATGAGTGAGCAACAGATTTCTTGTGAAGGCTGCAGAAGCAAATGGGTTTTTGTTGTTGTGGGTAGTCAAATAATGGTGAGTATTTTGTTAAAAGTGAGTGTTAGCTCATTTGGGGTATTGTTATCTGGCTATGATGTCGATGATTTTTCCTTCTGAATTTATGAGCTGTAATTCCAGGGGCATTTTTCCTATTGCGTGTGTTGCACAACTTAAACAGGGGTCAAATGCTCGGATTACTGCTTCGATTCTGTTAAGCATTCCTTCTCGTAGTTGTTTTGTTTTTACGTATTTTTTAGCGACTTGAGTTACAGCTTGGTTGTATGCAAGGTTATTATGTTCTGTAGCTATGATCATGTTACACCATTTTATTATTCCCTGTGGGTCAACTCTGTAGTGGTGAATCAAAGTTCCTCTAGGAGCTTCTGCAACTCCGATTCCTTCATAATTGTTCACGAAGGCTTTGGCTTGAACATGTTCTGAGAGGATTTCAGGCTCCTCAAGAAGGTTTTGTGTGGTTTCGATACATGTTAGGATCTCTATTAGGCGTGCATAATGGTAAAGAAAACTACTTTGCACAATACCATTCTTTCCAAGTTTCTTGAATTCTTTAAGTTCTTTATCAGCAACAGTTGTACCGCAGTGTGATGCTACATTTAGCCTAGCCAATGGACCTACTCTGTACATTCCATTTGGGTAACCTAAGGGTTTGTAGTATGGGAACTTCATGTAAGACCACGGTTCAACGGCTTCGCCGATGTATTCTTGATATTTTTTAGGGTCAAGCTGGTCAGCTACAATTTTGCCGTCTTGGTCAACAATGAGTATTTTTCCATCATACATTTCCAGTCCTCTGGTCGAGTTAACCATTCCCATGTAATACGAGGGGAAGTTGCCAAAGTTTTGTACCTCTTCATCAAATCCTTGCAGGAGATCCTTAAACATTGAAATTGTCTTAATTGTGATATCTAGCGCTTCTGGCAGATTAGACAGCAGATAATCAGCATTTTCTTTCTTAAGTGACCACTGTACTCCTCCGGGCAAGATCCAGTCGCTGGGGTGTATTTTTTTGCCCGCTACTTTTTCTATTATTTCTTGCCCAAATTTTCGCAGTTTGATTCCTTGCAATGCAATTTCTGGTTGTTTTTTTATCAAACCGAAAATGTTTCTATCAGCGGGATCTGCGTCCATTCCCAACAGCAGGTCTGGAGATGATAGATGGAAGAAATTTAAAGCATGGGATTGTATTATTTGTCCCATGTGTATCAGGCGGCGTAGGAGCGTAGCTATTTTAGGTGGGTTCGCTCCTACTATCTCGTCACATGCTTTTGCTGAAGCTAGCAGGTGGCTTACTGGGCAAATACCGCATGACCTTGCAGTTATGCTTGGCATTTCGTAAAATGGGCGTCCTTCGCAGAATTTTTCGAATCCTCTGAAGTCAACTACGTGGAATCGGGCCTCTTTGACTGATTCGTTTTTACTGAGGCATATTGTTACTTTGGCGTGCCCCTCTATTCTTGTGATCGGATTTATCACAATATCTTTTCTTTTGCTTTGTTCAGCCATATTTTGATCTGCCTTCCATGTTAGGCGTTTTTCCAGCCAGTAACTCAGTTAATACATAGTTGATGACACCCGCAGGCGGTGGGCATCCGGGAATAAAGTAGTCTACGTTAACCACTTCGTGAATTGGCCTCACTTTCTTCAATAGTTTTGGAACATCGGTTGGGATTTGACCGTTTTTATTTGATTTTTCCATATATGCTTTTTTTAGAACAGCTTGGTCACTGTCGCTCCAAGCGTTTCTGAGAGCAGTAACGTTTCCTGTAACAGCGCAGTCGCCAAGGGAGATCAGAATTTTTGTTTTTTTGCGTGCTTCTTTAAGCAGGTTTTGCTGTTCTTCGTTTGCTACAGCACCTTCAATTAATGTTAAATCAACGTTTTCGGGAAAAGTCTTTATGTCCATTAGGGGGCTGTAAACCATCTGGATTTTCTTTGCTAGTTCTAGCAGCAATTCGTCTTGGTCAAGAAATGACATGTGGCAACCTGAACAACCGCTAAGCCAAATTGTGGACACTTTGGTTTTTTTGATTGTTGTCATTTTCTGTTTCTCCTTGTTTTAATAAATTCGACAATATCTTTTTTCTTGGTGTGGGACACTGGCTCTCCTTCGATGTAAATGGCGCCGACTGGGCAAACGTTTGAGCATTTTCTGCAAGAAGTGCATGAACAGGAATTGATCCACTGGTTGTCCATGTCCATTATGATTTGGGCATCTTTTCCTCTTAGTCTCAGATCTAAAGTGTGAACTCCTTCTATTTCGTCGCAAACTCTTATGCATCGGGTGCATAGTATGCACCTGTTTCGGTCAATAACTAAGAAATCGTGAGTTGAGTCAATCTCTTCTTTGGTCCAGTTGCGCTCAAATATGGTGTGGTCAACTCCTAGTTGGTTTGCTAGGCTTTGTAGTTCGCAGTGGTCATTTGCTACGCAGACAGAGCAAATATGTGTTCTTTCAGAAAGAAGGAGTTGGATTGTCATTTTGCGGTATTCTTTTAGTTTGTTTGAGTTAGTTGTAATTTCCATGCCTGGGCTGACTGGGGTTGTACAAGCTGGAAAGAGTTTGGATGAACCGCTAATTTCTACTAGGCATAATCGGCATCCGCCGTAACTGATTAAGCCTTCTAGGTTGCAGAGTGTTGGGATGTCAATCCTGTTATCTTTGGCAGCTTTCAATATCATGGTATCCTTTGGCACTTCAACTTCAATGCCATCTATTTTTAGGTTAACCATTAACGTGCTCATTGTTTTTGTTCGCCTTCTTCTTTTTTGAAGCATTTACCTGCTTGGCAGGTTTTTTCTGTAATGTGCTGAAGATACTCGTTTTTGAAGTATCGCAGTGTTGTAATAACAGGATTTGGTGCAGTTTGTCCAAGACCGCAAAGACTGGCATCCATGATATAGGCGCTAACTTTCTCTAATGTTGTTATGTCTTCCAGTCTGGCGCTTCCTTTAGTGATTGCTTCGAAAATTTCTTTTACTCTTGCAAGACCTGCCCTGCATGGAGTACATTTGCCACAGGATTCTTCTACACAAAATTCTGTGAAAAACTTTGCAGTATCAACCATGCAGGAGCCGTCATCTAGAACGACGATTCCGCCAGATCCCATTATTGCTCCAACGCTTTTCAGGGATTCATAATCTATTGGTTGGTCCAGAAGAGCTTCAGGTAGACATCCTCCAGAGGGACCACCAACTAAAACTGCTTTAAAGTTTCTTTCGTTTTGCACTCCTCCTCCTATGTCGAAAACAACTTCTCGAAGTGTGGTTCCCATTGATACTTCTATTAGTCCGGGGTTGTTGATGTTGCCAGTCAATGAGAAGCATTTAGTTCCGGTGCATTCAGTTGTGCCAGTTTTGGAGAACCATAAGCCGCCGTTTAGAACAATCATAGGAATATTTGCTAGTGTTTCGACGTTCTGGATAAGTGTTGGTTTTCCCCATAATCCATAGGTTGCGGGGTATGGTGGGCGAGGTTTGGGCATTGCTCTTTTGCCTTCAATAGATGCAAGTATGGCGGTTTCTTCTCCGGCTATAAACGCTCCTGCTCCTAGTCTGAGTTCGACATTAAATTTGAAGGGTGTTTCAAGGATACTATCTCCTAAAAGAGACATTGATCTAGCTTGGGCAATGGCTTTTTGCAGGGTTTGGATTGCTAGGGGGTATTCAGCTCTTATGTAGAGGTATCCTTTTTCTGCGCCTATGGCATAAGCGGCGATTAGCATTCCTTCAAGTATTGCATGAGGGTCAGCTTCAGCTAAAGTTCGGTTTGCGAAGACTCCTGGGTCTCCTTCGTCTAGGTTAGCTACAATGTATTTTGGGGAGCTGTGAGCTCTTGCTACGAGACTCCATTTTTGGCCTGTTGGAAAGCCTGCGCCTCCTCTGCCTCTGAGTCCGCTACTAGTAACTTCACATATAACTCCTTGGGGAGTCATTGTTGCTAAACATTTGACGAGGGCAGAGTATCCTCCCATCGCGATGTAGTCTTGAATTCTGTGGGGGTCTATTTTGCCTGCGTTTTTTAGAACTAGTCGTTTTTGTTTTTTAAAGAAAGATTCGTTTTTGTATAGCATTTCTTTTATGGGTAAACCTAAAACTATGTGGTCTCTTACTATTTCTCGAACTTTTTCTGTAGAGACATTCTGGTAAAGGTAATCACCCGGTTCGATTAGGACTGCTGGTCCTACAGAGCAAGTGCCTATGCATCCAGTTCTTGCGACTTTGCATTCTTTTTCTAGCCCAAATTCTTTAACTGCATCTTTGAAGGCTTTCAAAATTTTAAGTGCACCGAAGAGTATACAGCCGCTTGAAGAACACACGTTTATTCTATGTTTGTAGGATCTTTGGAAGTCTACTTCATTTTCAGCTATTGTCTGAAGGTCAACTAGTTTCAATATTTTCGCCTCCTTTGAGTAGTTGTTTGATTTTTTTGATCACGATCTCTTTTGTTGATTTACCAACGACTTCGTCATCTACAATTACAGCTGGAGACATTGCGCATGCTCCTATGCATCTTGTTACAAACAAAGAAAGTTTGCCATCAGCGGTGGTTTTCCCTCTTTTGATTTTGAATTCGTTTTCGATGGCTTGCATGATGTCTTCAACGCCTTTCACGTAACAAGCGGTTCCAAGGCAGCCTGTAACTATGTGGTCTCCTGGTTTTTCCAAGTTGAAGTAGCTGTAGAATGTTGCTACACCCAACACATGACTTGGGGGAAGACTAAGCGATTGAGAAATGTCCATTAGCAGTTTTTTGTCAAGGAATCCGTAGATTCCTTGGGCTTTATGAAGGATTTCCAGAAGACTGCTTCCTTCATAGTTGTATTCTTTTAATGTTTTCTCTAACAGCATACGACGATTATCATCTTTTGCCAAAAAAATTCCTCCGACACTGGCATCCCCAACATTTTTTAAATCCATCCAGATGTTTTCTGAAGGGAACATAGAAAAATTCTTTAGATTAAACTAAAGCTGAAAAACAATAAAAAGTTATTCTAAGCACTCATGTCAACACAGATTACAAATATGTTAAATTGGTTTATTTGACAAAAATCCTGAATGTTTATACTAGCATACGGTCGCACCAAATACTTTCGAATGTTTTTAGAGAAAAAGTTCATAAAAGACAACTGCTGCATTACTTTGCTGTTAATCAATGTGCGGTTGTAGTCTAGCCTGGCATGACACAGACACATCTGTGGTGTAAGCCTTCCAAGCCTGTAACCCCGGGTTCAAATCCCGGCGGCCGCACCATTCAACGTTCTAAGGAACAGATTTTGTGTTTTTTGGTTTTCCAGAAAAAAGGTTACTTTCAACATAAACTACTATCAATAGAAATATATGATTTTGAATCAGCAAAATCTTATGTTTTTGATTGTTTGGTCACATGTGGACCATTTATCATAAAAAAACATCAAACAAAATTCTTGTTTTAATGGGTCGCCCGTTAGTCTTGGTTTTGCTTTTTAGTCCCAGATTTTGTTTTGGTCTTGGGATTTAAAGCTCAAGAACGGATATCAGTCTTCGTCTTCGTCATCGAAGTCTTCGTCCCAGTCTTCTTCTTCAAACATCAAAACAATCCACCTCACACGCATACCATAAAACCCAGAATATTTACGTTTAGATAAAAAAAAGGTCATTTTTAGGCACTAGAAAGTAAAAACAAGGCCAATGCAAACCCATTTTTAAGGATATAAATAAAAATCATCGTTATTTCTGGCAACGTAGAAAAATAATAGGCGCATAATCGATACCAGAAGAGCTCATTTTATCGTAAAATATTAGGAACATATTTGACGTAAGTAACATAACAGCTTTGTGACCTGTTTTTCTGAAAAAAAGTTTTTGGAAAATATGTAACTTAACCAGCAAAATGGGGGATGAAAACAACTCTTATATGTAAAGCTGAGTGTGGCAATGTGGAGTTGTATTTTTGGTTATAGAAAACGGAAACGTCGTAAAAATGCATTATGATGCAAAAATTGATGATCGAATGATTGATAGTTCCCGAGATAAAAAACCGCTTGAATTTAAAGTTGGAGAAGGAAATGTCCTTAAAGGATTGGATGAGGCGGTTGTTGGGCTTGAAAATGGAACGAAAAAAACGGTTGTTGTTCCTCCAGAAAAAGGGTATGGTTTACGAAAAGATGGGCTGTTCACAGAAATCGCCCGAGACAAATCCAAAGAACCTGAAACAGGAATCAAAGAGGGGCATGTTGTTTGCTATAAAACGGATCTGGGCAGAGTCAAATACGCTACAGTAGCAAAAGTTGAAGAAGAAAACATCACCCTAGACCTTAATCATCCCCTAGCTGGACAAACCTTAATCTTTGACCTAGAAATCGTGGACGTAAAATAACATCCCGATGCTGCACTTGCAGCATTTTCATCTTTTCTTTTTCTTTTTATGGTTCTAGTTTTTGTTTAGCAGGTTTGTTGCTTTTACTCGTAGTTCGTTTATGGCGAGGTCTTTGGGGTCTAGTCCCATTGCAAGTCCTAAAAGTTGGGGGTAATGGAGTACTGGGATTCCGAATTTTTCTTCGAGGGCTTGTTCGATTCGTTTTTGGTTGGTGTCAAACATCATTTGGCAGAAGGGGCACACGGTGATTAGGGCTTGGGCGTTGACTTTTTTGATGTTTTTTAGTTTGTCTCCTGCGATTTGCAGGGATAGTTTGTCGTTTACTCCTATGATGGGGGCGCCGCAGCAGTCGGTTTTGTACATGTAATCAAGTGATTGTGCTCCTGTTGCTTCTATTAATTGTTTTAAGATTACAGGGTTTTCGGGATCGTCAAAGCCTATGTATTTTTTTGGTCGCAAAACGTGGCAGCCGATGTGTTCAGCTACTTTTAGGTCAGTTAAATGATTGGTTACTGCTTGTTTAATTTTTTCGTAACCAATATCCTCAGACAAAACTTGCATAAAGTGTCTAACTCGGATTTTTCCGCCTTCAAGTTTGAGTCCAACTTCTTTGAGGTATCCGTTGATTTTTTCTTTGACAGCTTTGTCATCTTGAACTAGTTTGTTGACTTTCCGTAAGGTTCCCGCACAGCCCGGACACAAAGTCATTACGTCTAAGCCTTTTTGTTCGGCAAAACAAAGGTTTCTTGCAGCTAAAACCAGCATCGATTCATGGTCTACAGAATCTAAAGGCAACCCACAGCAGTTGGCTTCGGGCATTTCTTCCAGTTCTACGCCTATTTTTTCTAGTACTTTTCGGGAAGAAACTTCAAAACTGGCTAAACGGTACGGAATAACACAACCTAAAAAGAACAGGTACTTCAGGTCAGTCAAGCTAGTTGTTCTCCGTTTTCGGTTCTTTAGACTTGGCAACAAGATTAAGGAGTTTGGAGATTTCTTGGGAGTTAGCTATGGGCAGTTCGGGTAGTCCGTTTTCTACGCGTTTTCGTTTGCGCATGTCTGGGATGTCGTATGCCAAGCCACTTTTGTGGATGTTGTTTTTGATGTCCACAAAGGTTTTGGGGATTTTTCCTTCTTTTACTGCTTGGTTACGCAGTGCCCGCATTACTCCTGCGATGTCTACTCCTTGGGGGCAATGATCTACGCAGGTAAAACAGGCTGCACATAACCAGATTTTGTTGTCTTCAAAGATGCGCTCTTTCATGCCTAGCTGGGTCATGCGCATGATAGTTCGGGGACGAAAATCTTTGCTGACCCGTGCGATTGGGCAGTCTGCTGTGCAGGTGCCGCATTGGTAACAAAACTTTAGGTTTTCTACCCCTGCAACTTTGCTTAGCTCAGCTTTGAAGCTACAATCAAAGTCACACATGGTAACTGCCTTAGATTTAGTCTCTGAAACAAGTTTCCCATCAGACAACAACAAACCTCCCCACGGAGGACAAATAATCACCAGTACGTCGGAGTGTAAAACAAAGAAAAAACGACGTTAATAAAGAGTACGAAAAACAGATTCTGTAAAGTTTGGTGAGGACAACAGCGGACCTTAAGAGCTTCTGTGGGGTGTTAATGGGCATCTTACTGCAGTTCACTTGAGAATTAAAATGGTCGTGTAGGGATTATTTCTGCTGTTGCGGCATCAATCCAATAAAGTCCCGGCGGGGGTAGGCTGACAACGCCTGATTTATGTGTTACAACAATAGACCAAATGTACCTGTATGTCATGTTGCTAGTCGAATTGCCAACGGTAACAACTGAATAGTCATCAACTGGTTGTGTGATTGAACACACCAAGTGAGAACCCGAACCAGGAATATGAGTTGTGAAACCTTCAGGAGTTGTGACTGTAGAATTGCTCCAGAATTGGCGGTAATCAAGGTAAACCCCGACAGTCATGTTTTCAAGAGAAGTCGTGTTCCAACCACCGTGTTCCAGTGCAATTTTAAGAGCTTTATACATGGAAACGGGTGGAGAAAAATTGTAACTAATGCTTTCTACAATAACATTTCCAAACTCATTATAGTAAGCATCAAAATCATCCTTTAGCTGATTGGCACTGTAATTCTGAAAGTATAGAACAACATTGACAAAAAATGAAACAACAAGGGCAACAACTAAAACAACAGCGCATAATCTATTATTCATTTTCAGTCTGGTTCCTTGCGTGATTGATTCAATATTTTCAGAGTGAGAGTGATATATAATTATATTGTTAGTTTTGAATATGTTTTAACAATAAAGTCTTAAGTTAGAAAAATCATAGAATATTGCATGAGTGAAATTGAATATGGTAAAATGATGTTGATTTTTGCCGCATCATGGTTCATCGTAGCAATAATTTCATTTATTTTCTTGAACCCAGTTAATTGGGCTCCAATAGTTAGTGCATCATTTATTCTTCTAGGAATCGCGTGTATCGGAGTCTGGTTAATAAACCGAAAAAAGAAAAGGTCCAGTTCATTCATGAAAAAAGGCTATTGAATAGGGCATCAATGTTCTCCTGATAATTTGGTGTTGTTTAGTTCCCAAGAATATTCGAAGTTATAATTAGAAAAAATGGAAAAACAAGCAGAAACAGGGATTAAATTAGTTTCAACTATTTTTGAACTTAATAACATGTAAAAAATGTGAAAATAAAAATGAAAAGTAAGGTAACTTGTGGTTACCTTGGATTTTTAGGGTTATTGTCCAGTTTTCTTTTTCTGGATGTATTCATGGATGCCTTGGGCGGCTTTTCTGGCGGCTCCCATGGCACTGATTACTGTTGCTGCGCCGCTGACTACGTCTCCGCCTGCGTAGACGCCTTCTTTGCTTGTTGCGCCAGTTTCTTCGTCTGCTACTATGGTTCCCCATTTGGTAGTTTCTAGACCGTCAGTGGTTCGTTGAATCAATGGATTTGGTGTTTGACCAATGGCGATAACTACTGTGTCTACGTCCATCATGAAATTAGAACCTTCAATTGGAACGGGTCGGCGTCTGCCTGAAGCGTCGGGTTCTCCAAGTTCCATTTTGATGCATTCCATGCCATTTACCCAACCGCTTTCGTCACCAGTAAATTTGATTGGATTAGTTAATAATCGGAAGATTATGCCTTCTTCTTCTGCATTTTCTGATTCTTCTTCACGGGCAGGAAGCTGCTCCCGAGCTCGACGGTAAACGATGTAAACTTTTTCTGCACCTAATCGTAAACTGCAACGAGCAGCATCCATGGCGACGTTTCCACCGCCGATTACTGCAACGTTTTTGCCAATTCTAATGGGGGTATCGTATTCTGGGAACAGGTAACCTTTCATCAAGTTTACGCGAATCAGGAACTCGTTAGCAGCGTATACGCCACCCAAGTTTTCGCCCTCAATTCCCATAAAGTTAGGAAGACCTGCACCACTACCGATGAAAACTGCATCATAGCCGTCTGCAAAAAGTTCATCAATAGTAAAGATTCGCCCGATAGTGTAGTTGGTTTTTACGTCTACACCAAGGTTTTTGATGTATTCAACTTCTGCTTGCACAATCTCTTTGGGCAAACGGAACTCAGGAATACCATACATCAAAACACCACCCGCATAGTGCAAAGACTCAAACATTACAACTTCATGACCTTGTTTAACAAGGTCAGCTGCAACAGTCAAACCTGCAGGACCTGAACCGACAATGGCTACTTTGCCAGTTGCGCCGTCAGGTTGTTTTTCGGGGATGGTAACACCTGCTTTGCGTTCATAATCTGCAGCAAATCGTTCTAACCTGCCGATAGAAATGGGGTCACCCATTTTACCGATGACACATAATTCTTGGCACTGGTTTTCTTGAGGACAAACTCGTCCACAAACTGCAGGTAAACTGTTTTTCTCTTTTAGTTTAGAAGCTGCAGCACTGTAATTGCCTTCCTTGATTTCTTTAATAAAGGCAGGAATGTCAATGCCTACGGGGCAGCCTTGAACACATCGAGGATTAGGACACTGCAAACAACGGGTTGCCTCCAGTATAGCTTGTTCTTCGGTGTAACCAAGGGCTACTTCATAGAAATTGTGAATCCGATCCAAAATATCTTGTTTAGCCATCGGAGCTGAATGCTTTCTTTGTTCTCTATCCACGCTTCACACTTCCTCCAAGTTTATCATAAATCATAGACGCCATCCTTTCCTCAGGCAAGTAAACACGCTGCCTTGAGATTAATTCGTCAAAGTCCACGTCAAGACCATTAAATTCAGGACCGTCCATGCAAGCGAATTTAGTTTCACCTCCAACAGTTACACGGCAGGCACCACACATGCCAGTTCCGTCAACCATCAAAGACGCTAAAGTAACCATTGTTTTGAGATTGTAAGGTTTAGTCATTTCTACTACTTTCTTTAGCGTAGAAACTGGACCCATAACAACTGCGTGATCAAACTTTTGAGCCTTCAAAATGTCAGCAATAAAGTCTAGACCCTCATTGCCTTTAGAACCGTCATCAGTAGCCACATGGAATTCGTCAGCTATAGCTTTTAGTTGGTTTTCATAAACCATGTCGTTTTTGGTTCGTCCTGCTGCAACAATAACAAGTTTGTTATTGTTTTTCTTCAATGCAACTGCAACATAATGCAAAGGAGCACCCCAGACTCCACCCCCAACAAGTAAAACTTTACCAAAATTTTCAACTTCGGCAGGATTGCCCAAAGGACCAGAAAAGTCCAAGAGGGAGTCACCTGCCTTGAGTTTTGCTAGTTTTTTGGTGGTTTTGCCTACTGCATGAAAAGCAGTGGAAACTGTACCTTTTTGCAAGTCAACACCTGCGATGGTAAGGGGAACACGTTCACCTTTGTCGTCGAGACGAATAATAACAAACTGTCCAGGATGAGACTTGAGTGCCACATCGGGAGCAGCTATTTCAATCAAGTGGATATTGGGTGCAACTTCTTCTTTGGTTATAATTTTATACATTCATGCTCACGTCCAAGTTAAGCGCTTTTTTCCTCCGAGTCAGGAATAGAAGAAATTTTTTTGGTAAATTCTTCCAGTTTTTCCTTAAAGTCTCCAGGATACTTGGGACTAACCCTGAAGGACTCAAAACGGTCGTCCAAGTTGTATTCCTTTAGAACTACCTTCAAAGCAGAGAAGTTTCTTTCTCCGAGATAGGTTCCTTCTTCAAGTTTACAGAGTTCTTCTGGACAAATAACTGCCATAACGCCGTCAAAACCTGCACTTAAAGCCTCCAAAACCAAAACAGGATCAAAGCCTTTGGCACATGGAAGCTCAATAATGGTAACGTTATCGGTAAGGCATCCTTTCTGGACATCGTCCAAGGCTGAGAACTCAGACCATTGGCAAACAAACAACAAAATCGCAGATTTACCCTTGGCTTTAGCGTTAGCAGCTTTGCTGCTACAGTTTTTAATAATATCAGAAACAGGCTCAAATTCATAGCCTCGCAATTCTATGGCTTGATGAGGGCAAACAAGGGCACAAGCTCCACAACCCATACAGTCGTCAGTTTTGATTTCAGGAGTGCTAACGTCTTTCCATACAATCGCGTCATATGGACAGATGAAAACACATTTGCCACATCCAACACATTTGTCACTGTCGTAAACTGCTTTCAGGGAATTAGTTTTTACAACAAGGTTGTTTGGGTCATAACCCAAGACATCTACAGTTTCTTTCAGCAACTCAAACCTGTTGAGTCCTACTTTGCTGCCTTTTTTGAATCTGCAAAAGTCTTCTTCACATTGCAGAACTAGAATTTTTTCGGTTCCAGCAGCCAAGTTATTCATGTAAAATTCTGGCGGAACACGCCCAACACAAGGCAGGCGAAGAGAAACAAAGTTTTCCACGTTTTCGTCTTTAAAGTTCTCTTTAATGTCAATGGTTACAGCGTTGCTGCCTCTGCAAGACAAAACAAGAGTGTTTGCATCTTTCTCTTTCATTTCGTCTTGCACTTTTTTGGTCATCGAGTCAACATTATAATAGACAAGGTCTATTGCTGACATTGGACAAGCGCTTACACACAAGCCACAAACCCGACATTTTTCTACATCCAAAATAATCTTGTTTTGCTCTTCGTCTTTTGAAATTGCTTCAAAAGGACAAACTGCAACACAAACTCCGCAGCGGCTACAAAAGTCATCTGCGATTTCTATTCCAGCGGTTCGACTAGGTTCATTCGTCATCTTGCTCTACACTCAGAAGCATATTTTTTCCTGAAGTATTGAGAATACTTCACTTCTTGACATCCAACTTAAAGTTTTCTCTTTAATAAACTATAACCTTTAAAAAATAAAAAACACGTTTTGACTAACTTTTGGATTGTTTACTAAAGAAATCTTTGAGCATTCTTAGAAGTTTATCACAATCATCAGGCAACTGAATAACAGGAAAAATCACCCCTTCGAGCGTGTTGGATTTTTGAGCAATCAAACCCGATACAGCAAAAACATGAGAAGTTCGTTCCAAAGTTTCGGTGAGATCTTCGAAATTTTTTGCGGTAACAATTTTTGGGATGTCTTTACGTTCAGAAATAAGCTTGTGGAAGCCTTCCACAAAAATGTAATCCAAGTTTTCGTTTGCTAATAAACCAAGAATTTTGTTTAAACTACGGAGTTCAGATTCTGTCTTTTTTAGTACAACGATTTCCTTGGGGGCAACAGCAACAGTAATTTTTGAGCCAGCCTGCATATGCCGCCAAGTATTGGTTCCAGGAGTGTCGATGCTGAAGTTTTCATGGTGGATGTGTTTAATGGTGCCAACAGCGTAGCCTTGTGTAGTAAGACAAGAAATTAGATATTCGATGGTTGTGGTTTTTCCTGAACCATGGGAACCAATAACAGCTACAATGAACGTCATAAAACTTCCCGTTATTTCTAGTTAGGAATAACGCTAAAGATAAATTTTTTTGCATAAAAGCATATACAGTATAAAATGTTATTGTTTCAGTGAAGTGATTTTGGATGCCAAAAATTGTCGCCGTCGTTGGAAAAAAACATTCAGGAAAAACAACCATCATTCAACAGCTAATTACTGAATTAAAAAACAGAGGCTACAAAGTGGGAACCATTAAACACATGCCTCGAATACAAACAATAGATTCGCCGTCTCCAGTGCATGACACATGGAAACACAGCGAAGCAGGGGCAGAAATTATTGTAGCAGTCCCACAAAACGAAACAGTTGTTTTCGTAAAAAAGAAACAAAAACTAAACGATCTTACAGAATTTCTACACGGAATGGATTACGTATTATTGGAAGGCTTTGAGAACGAAAAAATTTTCCCAAAAATAATCGCAGCAAAAACCATGCAAGAAGTAACCGAATATTCTGATGGATTAGCAATAGCAATTTCTGGGCTTATCGTTGAATCTGAACAAGAAACAAAAAAAGCAGCTGCTTTACAAATTCCTCTGGTCAAAAGCCTAACTGAAGCAAAAAACCTTGCGGACATAGTTGAACAAAAAGCCTTCAGTATTCTTCCTGATTTGATTCATTGTGGAGAATGCGGGTTTGAGTCATGTTATGAGTTGGCAAAAGCCATGGTTGCAGAGGACCCAAAAGCAAAGAATTGCCCGCTGTTGACGGGAAAATCAGTGGTTTTGGAAGTTAACGGCACAAGAATACCTATCAAAGATTTTCCAAGAGAGATAATCACAAACATTGTAACCAGCATGGCACAGTCCCTTAATGGGGTAGATGATGTTCGCAGTTTGTTGCTCAAGATAGAAAACAAGTAAGGTTAGATTACAGCTAAAACTGAACCATACTACAAAAAAACTAGTCCACACAAAATGGACAAACACAAAGAAAAGGCCATTAACGCTTAATCAATTGTTGTTAACTTTGTTGTGTGCAAGTTCGCTGTTTTTTGTATTTAAATTGCTTTCAAGGCTCAAACCTAACTGATTTCAAGCAACACTACACTGGTAACCCAACGCTGAGCAAACTCGTCTGAGCCAATTATGAGACGCAAGGGACCATTTCCACCCTCAGCATGAGAAGCCAAGGCTTGTCCGTCTTGTTGGTAAACTAGCATGACTTTTGGGTTTTTCATGATCTCGTCAACAGACAACGTGATAGCATAGGTGTCTATGGACTGGATCAAAACGGAAGAAGCGTCTTCAGAAACTTCAGCCAATTCTAAAAGGCTTGCAACAGTAACTCCAGTGTAAGTGAAATTGCCTTCATCTTCAACATGCATAGCAGAATCCAACGTCGCCTGCATGTCAGAAGAAGGCAAAGCTTCAATCTCACTAATTGTTAAATTCAATGGATTGTTTACATTGCCTCGAACCTGAAGGGCACCTTCTTGCACGTCAGCGGGTCGGCTGAAAAAGTAGAGGGGAACTGCAACCGCAACCAGTAAAACGAAAAAGATTACAGCAGTTCTAGTTCCTTTATTCATTGTTTATTTCACTCGTTTAGTAGACTTCTATTTGGGCAACCCATCGGACCCAGTATTGTCCCCATTTTAGTTCGGGATCTTCCATGAACAAACGGAAAGGTCGACCGTCCTTAACAGTCAAGTATTCGCCGTTTTCCATGTAACCAACAAGCATTCCGTCAACTTGGGCTTGTGTCATGGTGTATTCTCGTGCATAGCCATCGATGGCAGTAATTTTGATTGTGGTCGCGGACTCAGAAACCCCAGCCGCTTCAAGAATATCCCACAAATCGGCTCCAGTCCAATTTGAGGTTCGTTGGGGTTCACCACCCGGAGCAAAAGCCAATTGCACCGTTTTGGTTTCAAAGCCGGTTATGTCTAGTCCAGTTATGTTCATTGGGTTTGAAACTCCACCAGATACTTGAATTGCCCAAAGCCCCACGTTAATACTGGCAATGTTTTTGATTTGATACTGGCTAGCAAGGGAAGGAGCAATCAACTGAACTGGACCGCCAGTTTCTTCGGTCATGTATTCGCCATCCTTCACAAAGGCAAGAATCATTTTTTCTTCGGGATATTGGGTGCTGTTCCAAGCTTGATACAGGTTTACAGTTTTTGCGTAACCATCAGAAGCAGTTACTTCTACTGGTCCTGCACACCAACTAACTCCGCTTTGCTCACAAAAATCATTAAACAAAACCCCAACATAGGTTGCAATTTCACCTTTGATGGTGTGAGTCACGTTCGTGAGGGGCATTTCAGTCATGTCACTAACAGACACAACTGTAGTGGTTGTGCCCTCTCCGGAAACGGTGATTTCCCAGTCGGGGGCAGTCCCTGAAGGAAGCAAACTGTTTCCAAAAGCAGAAGGCAATAACAGGTAAGCTCCTGCAGACACTCCAATTATTGTGATAACAATTACAGCAATTATTACTTTATTGTTCATGATTTTTTCCTCAAAATCCTATTTTTTTGCATTCAACCAGTACCGTGTTTGCGATAAATCCACCCAAACCTCCGCTTATTGCAGCCAAAATTAACGAGAACATCAATGGAACCGTTGGTAAGGCAAGAACTAAAACGCCAACTAATGCTGTTCCTACTACATTTGCAATGGCAGAAGCTCCAAAACAGCAGGCCATGCAACATGATTTGTGTCGAGTCAAAAACAGAAACGCGTCGATTGCCAATCCCGGAGCAAGATAGATAACAAAGGAGAAAATGCCAAAATTTCCAAAAGGAGATACTAGGCTGATTATCGCTTGAACCAGCGAGATCGTGGTTGCAGCTCCACGTTTTCGCACAAGCCCATACGCGATTACAGGCCACATCATGTACAGTCCTCCAGCCACAGCCCCAGTTGGAATGTATAAAGAACTGGTTATCACGCCAACCAGTGGTCTGAGAATGCTTTTTGATGCAAGACCCAAACTTGCCAAAAGGGATATGGTGACCAAGTCTACTGTTTTTGTTTTTTTGATGTTTGCCTGAAGGGCTTGCGTTTTGTTTTCCATGGAAACCGATATGCACAAGTAAACATATCGATAAAAAGTTTACGGTAAAATGATTCCCTTTATTAGTTGCCCAAACGAAACTGTTTTTCTAGTTTACGGGAGTTTTGCTAGCCTTTGCGTGCCGAAATACTGGTCAGCGGCATAGTTCAGGGCGTTGGTATTCGCCCATTCATTTACCGAACAGCACTAAACAACAAGTTAACAGGCTTTGTGCGAAACAGGGGTGACGCTGGAGTCAAAATCGTTTTGGAAGGCAAACAATCAGACATCAAGCAGTTCCTGAAAGATTTGGAAACAAAAAAACCTGTTTTGGCACAACTCTACAATACCCAAGTAAACTACAAAAAACAAGAACAAGAATTTACAGAATTCAAGATAATCAAAAGCTCAAGAGAAACAGAGCTTTCAGGCTCTGTAATTCCACCAGACGTTTCAATCTGTGACGAATGTTTACAAGAAATGCGTGCCCCCAAAAACAGGCGTTTCAACTATTTTTTTACAACCTGCACAGATTGCGGACCACGATACACCATAATCAACAGCATTCCCTACGATAGATCAAACACAACCATGAACCAATTTCCCATGTGTGAAGCCTGCACCAAAGAATACAGTGACCCATCAAACCGCAGATTTCACGCCCAAACAGTTGCATGCCTAAAATGTGGACCAAAAGCGTACCTTGTAACAAACAAGGGAGAACCAATTGATTCGAGAGACCCAATCAGGGAAACAGGAAGGCTGCTAGAAGAAGGCAATGTTGTTGCCATTAAAGGAAATGGAGGTTTTCATGTTGCCACTTCTACTATAAACCCAGAGCCAATAGCAAAGTTACGAATAGACAAGCATCGAAAAAACAAACCTTTTGGGGTAATGGCTCCAGATTTGGAAACAGTTAGAACATTTGCGGAATTAAATCAGTGGGAAACTGAGCTTTTGATTTCGTGCCGTAAGCCGATTGTTTTGCTCAAAAAAAGCCCAAAATATTATCTTTCAGAATTAGTTTCGCCCCAACTACACACATTGGGTGTGATGCTTCCTTACACGGGATTGCATGCCATGCTCTTTGATCAGGTTAAAGAGCCAGCCTTTGTAATGACTAGCGCCAATCCGCCTAGCGAACCCATAGTTATAGACAACAACCAAGCAATACAAAAACTGGGGAAAACTGTTGAGTATTTTTTGATGCACAACAGAGCATTAGCTAAAAGATGTGACGATTCTGTTGTTCGTTTTCACGGCAAAGATCCATCGTTGATTCGGCGCTCAAGGGGATATGTTCCCGAACCGGTTCAGGTTAAATTTGTGTCGGACCGTTGTGTCTTGGCAGTTGGAGGAGAACTAAATGTTACTTCATGCATACTTTCTCAAAACAGGGCGTTTATTTCTCAGCACATCGGCGATGTAGAAAACCTAGAGAACCTGCGTTTTCTTAAAGATTCGATAACTCATTTGACCAAGTTAACCAACTGCAAAATCGGAACAGTAGCCTGTGACCTTCATCCGCGATTTACCACAACTAAATTGGCTCAAGATTTAGCAGCCAAACTGGATTGTCCGGTTGTTCAGGTTCAACATCATCATGCCCATGCCGCAGCGTTGATGGCAGAATGGGAAACCCAAGAAGTCGTTGCAATAACATGTGATGGTTACGGATATGGCTCTGACGGCTCAGCATGGGGAGGAGAAGTCTTGTACTCTAACAATGAAGGCTCCAAACGGTTAGCTAACCTTGAACCCCAACCAATAGTTGGAGGCGACCTCGCAACATACCATCCGTTGCGCATTGCTGCAGGAATATTAAACAAAAAAATGGACATTACAGATTGGCTAATTTCCAGCAGTAATCATTTGCCCCACGGAAAAGTTGAAGCAGAACTGATAATCAAACAGTTAGAAAAAGGAACAGCACCAACAACCACCAGTTGCGGACGCGTGCTGGATGCTGTTTCGGCGTTGTTGGGTATCTGTTATGAGCGCAGTTACGAAGGGGAACCTGCAATGAAACTGGAATCTGTGGCAGCAAAAGGTAAAGATGTACTGAAGTTGGTTCCCAAAATCAAGGATAACGTGCTGGATACAGCGTTTATGGTTCATGAAATTTTCAGTAACAAAGCCAAAGTTTCTTTAGCAGATTTGGCGTGTTCTGCTCAATCATATTTGGGCAGGGGCTTAGGGGAGTTGGCAGTGAAACATGCAGAGCAACTAAAAGTGAAAGACGTTGGTTTTTCCGGAGGAGTCGCCTACAACGAGCACATAACAGCAACAATACGAAAAACTGTAGAAAATGCTGGGTTTAGGTTCCTTGTTCACAATAAAATTCCTGCTGGGGATGGTGGAACTTCTTTTGGACAAGCAGTAGTTGCTGGTTTGAAGCAAAACCAATAGGTTAAATAAATGGGGAATTCAGTCACTTTTCATGGTTACAGAACGTTAGTTTCTGGTTTCTAAACAATTTAGGGTGAGAAAATTTGTGTCTCGCAATTCCGGCAAAAGTTCTTGAAGTTAACGGGAACATTGCCAAGGTAGATTTTGGGCAAGGCGTTGCCCGAGAAGTAAACGTTATGCTAGTTGACGCTCAGGTAGGAGAATATGTATTAGTTCATGCAGGATATGCCATCGAAAAGCTGGATCAAAAAGCCGCACAAGAGAGCCTAGACATGTGGCGTCAAGTTTTGGAACAAAGTTAAAGGCGTGAACATATTGACAAAAAACAAACAAGTGATAAATGGTAACGAAGTGAGCCTTGAATTAAAGCCCGGAATGAACATCTTGCAAGTTAACAAGGAGTTTGCCAGAAAAAATCAAGAAATGCTAAAGAAACATAACGTGAAAGCAATCGACATCATGGGTTCCATAGGTGCTGGAAAAACCAGCCTAATTGAACAGCTTGTCCAGAAACTTAAACAAAATTACCGAATTGCAGTTTTCAAAGGTGACCTAACAACTACTATAGACGCAGAACGGATAGGGCGCCATGGGGTTCAGGTGGTTACCATTAACACTGGACGAGAATGCCATTTAGACGCTCACGTGGTTTCAAAAGCGGTAGAAAAAATCAAGATAGAAAACATTGATTTGTTGATTATCGAAAACGTTGGCAATCTTATCTGTCCTGCCGAATTTCCCTTGGGCACAGACAAACGGGTAGTTGTAATCAGCGTTACTGAAGGTCCATACATGGTACTCAAGCATCCGTTTACTTTCATGAATGCTGATATTATGGTTATAAACAAGAAAGATTTAGCCAAAACAATGAAAATCGACACAAAACAACTTGAGAATCAAGCTAAAGAAGTAAAACCCAACGTGAAAGTTGCGATTACTAACGCTCTAACAGGGGAGGGTGTTGAAGAACTAATCAAGGCATTGGAACTGTAGTTTGGAGATTTTTAAGGTGCATGAATTTTCCATGGCGACACAAATCGTAGAAAATATTTTGGAAGAAGCAAAAAGGCATGGTGCAAAAAAAGTTTCTGAAGTTCAGTTGGTTATTGGAAAAATGACGTTTCTGGGCATCGACCAAATACGCTTCTCTTACGGCATTTTAGTAAAAGACACAATTTTGAAAGACTCTAAACTAATAATTGAAGAAAATAATGGAGTCATACAATGCAGCAGTTGTGGATTCAAAGGTCCAGTACCCATCAAAGATGACCCAACTTATCATATTCCAGTTCCAACGTTGAAATGTCCGAAATGTGGAAAAGAAGCAAAAATAGTTGAAGGAAAAGAATGCACAATAAAGAGTATAACAATTCTCAAACCGCAGGAAAAAGACAATGACAATCAACAATAACCCCGAAAACTTCCGAGACCCCCAACTAGCAAAAAAAGCTGCAGAGCACATCAAAAAAATTGCTCCAGAACACCCAGTAAAGTTTTGTCACGTCTGCGGAACCCACGAATGGACTATTACCCATTTTGGTCTTCGGTCCCTTCTTCCACAGGGCGTAGAAGTAATTGCAGGTCCAGGATGCCCTGTTTGCATTCTTCCAGCAGCAGACATCGATGAAGCCATAGCTCTCGCAGAAAAGGGAGTAACAATTACCAGTTTTGGTGACCTTATCAGAGTTCCGGGTTCAACAACGTCCTTGCAAAAAGCAAAAGCTGCAGGAGCAGACGTTAGAATAGTTTACGGGTTACATGACGCGATACAGATGGCAAAAAAGAATCCAGAAAAAGAGTTTGTGTTTCTTGCTATTGGTTTTGAAACCACTACCCCTGCTACTGCAGTTGAACTGATTAGTAATCCGCCTGAAAATTTTAGTTTTCTTGTTTCTCACAGGGTTATTCCACCAGCCATGGAATTGCTTCTAGGAATTGAAGACTTGCAGATCGATGGTTTTATTGCTGCAGGTCATGTTTGCACGATTGCAGGAATGAAGCCTTACGAAATTTTTCCTAAAAAATATTGTATGCCAACAGTTGCAGCGGGTTTTGAGCCGTTGGACATTTTGTTTGCTGTGGACATGCTTTTGAAACAACTTAAAGATGGTAAAGCCAGATTAGAAAATGAGTACAGCCGGGTTGTTTCGTGGGAAGGCAATGTTAAGGCTCAAAAATTGGTTGAACAAGTTTTTGATGTCGTAGATGGAAAGTGGCGGGGAATTGGAAAGATTCCTAAATCGGGGTTAGTATTAAAAAAAGACTTTGAGAAATACGACACGCGTTCAAAATATGATTTGCACATCAAGGATTCAAAAGATATTTTGAAGGGGTGTTTATGTCATTTGGTTATGGTCGGCAGGATTAGACCGTCAGAATGTCCAAGTTACCTAACAGAATGTAATCCCGAGTCTCCGAAAGGAGCGTGCATGGTTTCTAACGAAGGCACATGTAGAATTTGGGCAAAACATAAAGTAACAAAATTTTAGGCGAACGAAGGCTTATATCTTCTGAAAACACAATTAATAGTATCGGTTTGCCGTTTTTGGAAGTGAAAAAATTGAATGTTAATGAGGTTCTTGAACGGTTCAGAATGGCAGAGTACCATTACCCTGACGTTATTTGGCACGATCTACGTTCTGCAAAACTCAAACCAAAATTAACCACAGAACTGGTTAACCTAACGCCAGATGAATTCAAAAAATTGTTACTGAGCAAACTGTTTTTGCCCAAAAGTGTATCCAAACAATTAGCAGAAACTATTGTGGTAGCCAACGATTTCAACGAAGTGAAACTGAAACTTTTTGACCTGTTCCTTGGAATCCGCCCCCTCAAAGAAAGGCTCCAAACAGTAATGGATTTGCAAGGTTTTGATCCATGTCTTGTTTCGCAACTTATGGCGTCAGTAAATAATGACGAATATACAATTTATCACCAAAACGTCGTAAACGGAATTGAAGATTTTTTGGCCCATGTAGTGGATTGGGAAATTATCGATTTAAACGTGAAAACTGCCGAAAACTATCTTGACTTTAATGAACTCTGCAAGTCAATCAAAAACAATTTCGGATTCAGAAGCCTAGGAGAACTCCACGAGTTCTTCTGGCACGGACATAGCTCAGGGTGGAACTTTATAATATAACACATACAGAAACAAGAATTACTTGCGTAGTTTCAACAAATAACCCTTTTTCTGTGCTGTTGAATCCAACAAAGAATGAAGTAACTTAGATTTTTCTTTCAAATCTAGACCTTTTGATTTTTCTGTTGCTTTGTTTAAGAGCTTTTGTAGGTCCTCAATTTCAAAAACGGTTGCCACAATACAATAATACCGTTTTGAACGACCTTCATTGAATAATTTTAACATTTCTTCAAGCAATTTTTCCCTAGACTGTTGCAACTTTTCAAATTTTATAACCCCATTTTTTTGAATAAAAACAATGTTGGCTTCAAGCTTTTGATAACACTTGAATGAGTCGTACTTTTTTCCTATTTCTCGGTGTTTTTTCCATTTTTCACAAGTTGTGTGTTCATTGCAGTTCCAACAAAATTCAATTTGTTTTTTCTTAATTGCACAAGTGATAAAGGGACAACCAGCAGCAATCCTGAACTCACTTTTGCAGCCGCCACATTTACTTTTTCCTTCTGTATGATACATAGGACAAAGCCGGCAAGAAAGCCCACAAATTCCAAGTTTGGGATATTCAAAGTTCATGTTTTGCATTTTTCTGCAATAGATGTGTTTGTTTGATTACCGTTTAAACATTAAGCGAACAAATCAAAAAACGCCGATGAACAAAATTTAAATCTTCAAAAAAAATTTAAGCTTGATATTACATATTATATTTTGTGAGCTCTCAAAGTATTCGCGCATATGTTCTAGTTGAACTTATTGCAGGAAAAGAAAAAGAATTCTGTGAAGAAATCCTACAAAAGGGACTTATTTTAGACTCCAAGATAGAACGCACAGACTTTGTCCATGGCACATACGATTTCATCTGCTTACTTCACGGCGACATGAAAGACATTGACCGTAGAATTATCGAACTGCGAAATTCTCGGTACATACGAAAAACAGAAACTCTGATCTGTTTTGAAATGTTCACATGGGACCAACTAAAAGACGAAGTAGATAAAGAAAAAACAATAAAATGCGTTGGATAAAAAACTAGCCCAAAACGTTTACAGTTTACTGATCCGCAATGAAAGAAATCTTCACATCAACAGGGTATTCCATAGTTTTTGCATTTGCGTCTTTTGCAGTTCAATGTTTTACTTCTATACAGTTAATGTTCTTGATTGTCTTTGGTGCTTCAGTAACAACGTTTTGAGTCGCTTCACTTCAACCAACCGGAGTACTACCATCCATTCAAATTCTTTTACAATATGATCGGTTCACATCCCAATTAACCTAGGCGTATTTTGTGAGCTCCAATTTTTTTGGCAAAAAAATGGAAACTGTAATCCTAAATTTGTAGAAAAACAAAAATCCCCGAGTTGAGTCTAAGCCCTCGGTGCATGTTAGACCCGTCATGGACATCGTTTTATTCGTGCGTTTGTCGTCAGTCTTTTTGAAGGACGCACTCGATGCCTATGCGCATTGCACTTTAGGTATTGTTCAGCCCTTTAGAAGCAAAGTCTTTGTCGCATACCAATCTTCAGCCGTTTCGAGTAGTATGCTCAATTGCTTCAATGCAATACCAGAGCATGCTCCCCAACTCGGGGATATTATATTATAAAGATATAGCTGAGTATATACTTTATCGCAGAGTTAGACATCATGAAAATCAAATTGTAAAATTTTTTTTAACATATTTATGTCAATAAAAATATGGGTTGTTTGGCTTACCTATGAATAAACAATGGGAAGTAAAGAATACTTGTTTATAAAACCATAGATTGAGTTTGTTTTAGCAGATTCTTGGAATAGGGTCTCCAACGGGTGGAGCTAAGATTCGTTTTCCTCCCACTACGGTTTCTAGTACTACTTCAGTAAAGTCACAGGTTGCCTCACCGATTATCTGGGCGTTCTTGCCTTCTTTGGTTTGTCTCAGAACTGACAAAACTTCTTCAGCTTTTTGCGGAACAACACCAATTAGCACTTTGCCTTCATTACCAATTTCTAGGGCGTCTAACCCAAGCATTTCACACGCAGCCCTGACATCACCCCGAATAGGGATTTTTGACTCGTGCACCATCAAACCCACGTTGGATTTTTGGCTCCATTCATTCAACGAGTTAGATAAACCCCCACGGGTTGGGTCTTTCATTGCAACAATTCCTCCAACTTCAAGAATTTTTTGTACTGTCTTGTTCAAAGGTGCAACATCCGAGACAATATTACTTCCAAAGTTGTAGCCTTCTTGGGCAGACAAAACAGTTATTCCATGGTCGCCTACTGTGCCAGAAACTATTAGTTTGTCACCATCTTGCAAATTGGAATCCAACAACCAACGGTGCTTGAAATTTCGATGTTTTTTTACTTCACTAATGTTGTATTCTAATGCTTCGCTTCTTTTTCCGATTCCTGACGTGTTGATTAGGCATCCGCCAAACCCGCTTTTTTCGATGACTTTAGTGTCACCAGTAACAACGTAAACTCCGGCTTCTTCACAGGCTTGTTTCATGCTCTGTAAGATTTTATCTAGGTCGCTGATAGGAAGTCCTTCTTCAAGGATCATTCCGCAAGTAAGAGCGACGGGTTGGGCTCCTATCATTGAAATATCATTTACTGTTCCAGCTATGGAAAGACGTCCGATGTCACCACCTGGAAAGAACAGGGGTTTTACTGCGTGGGAATCAGATTTTAAAACTATGTTATCAATTACTGCGGAGTCGTCTAAGGCTTCTAGGGGAATTTCGGCGTGGCTTCCCCCAAGGTATTTGACCACATGATTTTTTATCAGAGCAGCCATGACGGTGCCGCCTGCGCCATGGGCCATAGTTATGCGTTCCATGAACTGTTCCTCAACAAAGACTAAGAACAGACGTTTTTAAACACTACCAAAAATAGTCAACAACAGTGACAAGGTTTATAACCACTCACGGAACCTAATTTTCAACCAAAAGGATGAAATCGCCTTTTAAAATAGATAAACATGTTTCGGGTGGGTAGAAAAACGCCCATAAAGTTGCTCAAAAAAGAAGAAGACAACAAACTCATTATAGAGAGGATTTTGCACACCAAAAACTACAGTTTAACTTTGGATAAAAACAAATGCAAAGGCTGCGGCATCTGTGAACAGATTTGTCCCCGAGAAGCAATCGAAACAATAAAGCCTAAAAAGAAAGAGGGCGAAAAAGTAAACCATCCAACAATTAGCCTTAACAAAGAAAAGTGTAATTTCTGTGGAATGTGTGACGCCATTTGTCTTTTTGGAGCATTAAAAGTTGAAATTAATGGCGAACATGCCCGTCCGGTTGTTGAAAGTGAAAGTTTTCCTGAGCTTACAAGAAACATCGAAATCGACCAAAACAGATGCAACATAAAATGTAAAGAACTTGAGCAGGTTTGTCCATTAGATTTAATCAAGGTAACTGCTAAGACTGCAGACGGAAAAGAAGTTTTGGATTTGAGTAAAGTTTCAGACAAACAAAATCTTAAAGTTACTCTGGAAATCGATAAAGATTCTTGTCCTTGTTGTAGGTTATGTGAAACAGAAGTGGAAAACAACGTTGTTCATGTAGAAAAAATAATAAAAGGAAACCTAAAAATCAATCAAGAAAAGTGTCCAGATGGCTGCAGCGATTGTGTGGATGTTTGTCCGATTCTAGGAGTTTTGGTTTTGTCTGACGATGGAAAAGTTCAGTTTAACGAGCAAAATTGTGTTTATTGTGGAGTTTGCAAAATGGTTTGCCCCAAGGAAGGGACGTTGACTCTTGAGCGGACTCAGATTCAGCATACTCCAGTTCATTCTGGAGCCTGGAATACTGCATTGGAAAAGCTGGCGTCGATAAAGGCTGTAACAAAGGAGTTGCAAACAAAAAGTACAAAACGTCGAAAACAGTCTGTTGAGAACAGGTTCCCCCAGGAGGAAAAATAGTTGCCTGAAGAACCCAGAATTGGTGTGTTTGTCTGTCATTGTGGTTTGAACATTGCTGGCGTAATTGACGTAAAAGAGTTAACAGAATATGCCAAGACATTGCCTAATGTTATTGTAGCTACAGACAACCGTTACACTTGTGCCGACCCGGGGCAAGAGGAAATACGGAAAGCCATCAAAGAACACGACCTAAACCGGGTTGTTGTTGCAGCGTGTTCTCCTCGTATGCATGAACCAACTTTTCGGCGAACAGTTTCTGATGCGGGTTTGAATCCTTACTTGTTTGAAATGGCAAACATTCGTGAATTTGCTTCGTGGTGCCACGGAAGCACCCCGAAAGAGGCAACCGAAAAAGCTAAAGAAATTGTGAAAATGGCCGTTGCCAAGGCAAGATTGCTTGAAGATCTTAAAACAATGGAAGTTCCTGTCACAAACAGGGCACTAATAATCGGTGGGGGAATTGCTGGAATTTGTTCTGCTCTAGATCTAGCGGACATGGGTTACAAAGTTTACCTGTTAGAAAAAACCGAAAGCATCGGCGGTCATATGGCTGCGTTGGATAAAACCTTTCCAACGTTAGATTGTTCCATTTGTATTGAAGGTCCAAAGATGGTTGACGTTTATCGTCATCCGAACATTGAAATTGTTTCTTTTGCAGACCTTGTCAGCGTGGAAGGGTTTGTCGGCAACTTTAAGGTTAAAATAAAAAAGAAGCCCAGATACGTTGTTGCTAAAGATTGCACCGGCTGTGGTGAATGCAGGGACGTTTGTCCCATTGAGATTCCTAATGAATGGGATGAAAGTTTGGGGGTTCGTAAGGCCATTTCGGTTCCGTTTGATCAGGCAGTGCCTTTGGTTTACACGATTAACAGGGACTATTGTATTGAGTGTTACAAATGCGTGGACGCGTGTGGTGCCCGTGAAGCAATTAATTTTGACCAAAAAGAAGAAGAAATAGAACTAGAAGTGGGAACAATAATTGTCTCTACAGGTTTTGATGTATACAAGCCATACCAAGACATCCAGTATGGCTACAGCAGATTTGACAACGTCATTACAGCCATGGAGTTTGAACGCCTGATTTTGGCTGCAGGTCCTACAAGCGGTAAAGTTATTCGAGCATCTGATGGAAAAAAACCTAATTCAGTGTCATTTATTCAATGTGTAGGCTCTAGAGACATCAACAGATACGAATACTGTTCAGGCTTTTGTTGCATGTATGCAATAAAAAATGCAGTGCTTTTGAAAGAAAAGTATCATGACGAGGTGGATGTCAACATCTTCTATCTGGACATGCGCACTAACTTTAAAGGTTACGAACAATTCTACCGTAGAGCCCGGGAGCTGGGAGTAAATTTTATTCAAGGACGAGTAGCCCAAATAGAAGAAATTCCTGAAACAAAAAATCTTTTAATTCGTGCCGAAGACAGCATGCTCGGGGAACCCATAGAAATCGAATCTGAAATGGTGGTCTTGAGCACTGCTGCTATTCCAAGCAAAGGAACAGAAGAAGTCGCCCGAATCTTGAGCATAACACGAGGCACAGACGGTTTTTTCATGGAAAGCCACCCCAAACTAAAACCATTAGACACACCGGTTGATGGCATATTTTTAGCTGGAGCCTGCCAAGGACCAAAAGACATCCCATACAGTGTCGCTCAAGGAAGTGGAGCAGCAGCCAGGGCAGCTACGATCCTTTCTCAGGACACATGGAAGGTAGAGCCAATAATCGCTGAAGTTGATTCAGACATTTGTATCAAGTGTGGAATCTGTGCTACTGTGTGTCCGTACAGTGCAATAGTTGGAGAAAAAGGCAAAGTTGCTGAAGTTACAGCTGCAATGTGTCATGGTTGCGGAACCTGTGTTGCAGAATGTCCTGTTGATGCGATTACACAAAAGCATTTCACTGATGATCAGATAAAAGCTCAGATAGACGCAGCGTTAGAAAAGAATCCTGAAGGAAAGATACTTGGATTTTTGTGCAACTGGTGCAGCTATGCCGGAGCTGACCTTGCAGGAACAAGCCGCTTTGAGTATCCACCATATATGCGTGCTATTCGTGTGATGTGTGCCGGCAGGGTAGACAAAGATTTTGTTTTAGAAGCATTCAGGCAAGGAGCTGCAATGGTTATGATTGGGGCATGTCACTTACCGTTTGATTGTCACTACATTTCAGGTAACGTTCAGATGACTAAACGTATGGAAGCTCTTTCCAAAGTTTTACAAAAAATGGGAATGAGCAAAGAACGCCTCAGAGTAGAATACATTTCAGCCGCAGAAGGAGTAAAATTTGCACAAGTCATGAAAGAAATGACTGAACAGATAGAAGGTTTAGGTCCAGAAAAAATAATAGCTGAAAACGAAAAAATGCGTCCCAGACTAGAAAAGATGCTTTCAAAAAAGAATAATCAGTAACCCGCATATTTGAGAAAAAGGTTAACACTCAGTTCAAGAAGACAATTAATTTGACTGCCAAACAGTTGTAATGAACAACTTTTTTTTACACAAACAAATAGCTAAAGTTAAAGCCAAAAACAGAGGCACAAGAATCCATGAAAGAAACTCTGGAATTGCAGTGGTTCCAGTTATTTTAATAGTTGTTACATTGTGACTATAAGTGAAGTTCAGCAATGTGTTTTTTGTGTCCATGTTTATTGTTGGGGTTACCAAATCATCGTTTACTAAAACACTCCAACTGTTTTCTTCAGCATCCAAAAGGTCTTTAGGAATTGTTACTCGGCAAAAACCTGCAGTTCCAGTTTCACCTTCAACTTTAAAGTTTATTTTGCCATCAGGGATGAAGGAAAAATCTGAAACTGATGAATTGCTAATTACACTAACAGTGTACGGTGTTCCTTCCCATAGTCCGGCATCAAACACTTTAACAGGGGAAATAAGCGGGTAATTGTCTTGGTTGTCGTCATCAATAAAATATGACTGTTCGCCAATACCGAACCCGTCAGTGCCATTTACTGCATAATCACTCCAGTAGTTACCTTCGATGCCATTGTCCCATTGATTAACTGAAACGATTCTACCTGGTTGGTCTCTGCCCAAATCCCAAACTCTTTGCCCTTGAATATTGTTGTGATAAATCTGGTTATTGCTGAAATTGTAAAAATAGAAACTTGCTGATTTGCTTTCGATTGTGTTTTCAGTAATTAAATTATGTGAGGAATGAGAGGAGTGGAATCCATTTGAAAAATTATAGATATAATTTCCAATAAAGGTGTTAAACGATGAAAAAAGGCTCACTCCATAACTTCCTCGGTCAGTTGTAAAGTTGTTGCTGACTATTTTGTTGTAACATGATGCACCTCTGATGTCTATTCCAGGTCCACCAATTGTAACATTGTTTGAACTCAAAAGATTATAAGAAGAATCAATAAGGGATATTCCATGCAAGCCTCTGTCGTCAAATATTTGATTATTTATGATGCAGTTGTTGTTCGAGGACTCTAAATAGAACGGTTTTTCTCCTCCGTTATTTTGATTGAAGCGAAAGTTTGTCACATTATTGTCAACAATAGTATTGTTATCAGAATTGACAAGCATAATGCTCAGTAGTTGATTGTAAGTTGAGTTATTTCCAGTTATGAGAATATCTTGTGAATTTTCTACCCGAATTCCCCAATCAGCGTTTGCGACCACATTATTCTCAGAAATGACACAATCAGAAACGAACTGAAGCCAAATACCACCATTATTATTTGAAAAAATATTTTGGGCTATAGTGCAACTTGTAACATTAAAAAGATGTAGCCCACAATAATTGTTAGTTATATTCAAGTTTTGGACTTTTATGTCGGTGCAGTTTACAAGTATTAGTGCTGCTAAGTCTGGAAATGTAACTGGATCTATTATTAGATTCTTTTTGTTGACAAGGTAGTATATTTCGCTATTGTTAATTGTGTTTGATGCATCAACATCATTCATGAAGTGTGACAGTTCAGAGCCTGTTACTCCAAAATTATGGGAAGAATTCAAAATACTATTTTTCCTAAGAGTGTTACATCCAGAAGATGAAAGTAAAATGCCATTACTGGAGCCTGAAATAGTGTTCTCAACTATAGTATTGTTTAAAGATTTATCAACCAAAATTCCATGAGCACAATTCATGATTAAATTACCAGAAACCTTGTTTTCTGATGCATCAAAAAGCCAGACACCATATCCGCTGTCAATAATAATGTTTCCAACCAAATTACAATCTTTAACATTTAGTAAATGGACAGCAGAATGGGAGTTAACGGCTCCACTCGGAATCAAAGAAGGAGCAGAAACATTATTTCGTATCGTGAACCCAGTAATATTCACGTTATCCGCTCTTACCAAAATTGTAGGATATACGTCAGGATAAGCTTGGTCACGTCGATAAACTATTGTTGTTTCCTTATTTTCACCAACAAGTGAAACAGATTTATCCACAACCAGATATTCCAAATATTCGCCACTTTTTACATATACAATATCTCCATCATCAGCATTATCGATTGCGTTCTGAATCGTCGAATAAACGTCAGGAACAACAAGTGTACTAGGTCGTGCATTAACAATTCGAACAACGGGACCAGAAACTAAAACAAAACAAAGAACAAAACACAAACCTGCCACTGAAGCCTGTTTTCTAAAGCTAGTTTGCATAACAATTTATTTTCTATTAGAAATTTAATAAAAAAGGTTTTTATCAAAGTTTCTTGACCAAATAAATGAAAATGTTAGTCAAAGTTCTTTGACCAACTGATTTGAATAGGCCATATAAACCCACAATATATTATTATTAACTAATGGAGAAAAGCACAAATTTGTTTTAGCTAAAGAAAATGCTATGTTATGCTGACGTTTTGAATGTTGAAATAGCGTTTTGCTAGAAAGCGGATTCTTTCAGCGTTTCTGCCGTTTTTGCCTATGGCGACGCCCTTGTCTTTGGGGTTAACAGATATTACTGCGATTTTTTTTCCATCCATCCGTTCAGTTATTCGTACTTCGTCTACTTTAGCGGGTTTGAGTGCGTTTTTGATGAACTGGGCAGGATTTTCAGAGTGTTCAATGATTTCGTGTTTTTTGCCAGTCATTTTTTCTAGTTGATGTATGTTTTTTCCTCGTTTGCCGATTGCCATGCCAATAGAGCCTTCTTTGACGACAAAGATGATTCTGTTGAGGTCTTCGTCAACTATGCAGTCTTTCACTGTTGCACCGGTTATGCTTTGAAAAAGGGCGATGTAACGCATTTCTACACTTGTCAGCTTGATTCCAGAAGCCATTCAGTTTATTCCTCCGTGATTTTTAGAATCTGTGAGTCACCAGGATCTTTAACAGTCAAAACACAAATGGTGTAGGGTTTTCCACATAGTGCACCTAGATCTGTACTTTCACCTTTAAATACGGATACTGGAATTTCTGCAATCTTACAGTATTGTTCAATCTCTTCTTGAATACCAGAAGGACAGTTAGAAGCAAATATAATCAATTTGGCCTTTTTGGCTTTAGCACTTTTCAGTGCACTTTTTGCTCCAATTTGAATTCTTCCAGTTTTCGCAGTTGTTGTTATTGCTTTGTTGACATCTATCATTGTTTCTTCTCTCTGTTCTTTGTTGGTGTCATATAAAGATCAACGAGACCTGTGCCGATGGGTATCGACTGGCCAACTATAACGTTTTCGGTTACACCTTTCAATGGATCACTGGAACCTTTGATTGCTGCATCAACAAGGTTAGGAACAGTAATCTCGAAAGCTGCTCTGGCCAGAACACTGGATTTCTTTCCACTGATTCCGTGTCGCCCGATTTGTCTTACATCACCTGTTGAAGTCATGATGTCTGCCATCAACATAACGTGTCGGATATCAACGTCTAGACCTTGTTCTTCAAGAACACCCAAGGCTTCTTTCATTAAGGAGTTTCTTGCTGCTTCAATTCCCAAGGTTTCGGCGATTTCGTGAACATTATTTGTTGTTGTTCGTGTTGGATCAATACCAGAAACGTCAAGAACAGCAGACAAGTTAGAGCCGTCTGTTCGGATAACCCATTCACCAGTTTCTTCAGTAACAAGAACCCTACGGATATCAGGCACACCTTTAATGTGTTCAGATGGAAGGGAAGCTACAAGCTTACTCATATCCACTTCTTTCTTAGGCGTGAACAGTAAACGGTTTTCTTCCAAACTAACATCATAGCTCGTCAGTTTGATAACGTCAGGTAGTCCTTCGACATTCACACATCGTTCACTGCAAAGTACTGGATCAAGTTCTACAACCACTACTTCTAGTTCAGGATCAACGTAAGGCTCAGCTGCTGCAACATCACCCAAAGTTGTGGTGATAACATCCCGTGCAATTTCTGTGGCTTTTTCTTTGCTCTTGCGGTGTTCTTTGTCCAGGTAAATGTTCATAATAGGAGTTGATGGACTTCTGCGAGCGTCAACAATCTCGATAAGCCTAGGCAAACCAAGGGTGACGTTTTGTTCTCGGACACCCGCATAGTGGAAAGTACGTAGAGTCATCTGGGTACCAGGTTCTCCAATAGACTGGGCAGCAACAATACCCACAGCTTCTCCGGGTTCAACCAATGCACGTTTGTAGTTTTCTAAGGTTAAACTAATGGCTTTGTCTACACCTGTTTTGCCGAATTTTGCTCGTTTAAGTTCGTTTTTAAGCTCAGATACCAGAAGAGGAGTTAGTCGATCCTCAACTTCACTGAGTCGTTCCATTACGTAATCTTTACTGGCAGGAGTTTCTTTGTCCACCATGATTCCGACTTGGTCGATTATTCGGCTAACGTTTACAGCAAGACCGTGGTCACTCTTTGCAGGGTCAACACCGTCTTCACCATAGGTAATCTGAATAACATCACCAATGGAGTTTCTGACAGTGCCGTCGTATTCAACTCGCAATTGCTCAAGAGCGTTAATCAGACGTCTCTGCATGTAACCACTTTGCTGGGTACGGACTGCCGTGTCTACTAGACCTTCCCTACCACCCATGGCGTGGAAGAAGTATTCAATGGGATCCAATCCAGTTTGGTATGAGTTGTAAACGAATCCTCGTGCGCGGGGAGTTGGGTCACCTTCTTTGAAGTGAGACAACGCTCGGTTCACGTAACCTCGCATGATACGTTTTCCTCGTACAGCCTGTTGACCAACACAAGCAGTCATTTGACCGATGTTAAGGTTAGAGCCACGGGCTCCAGTGCGAGTCATGATGATTCCAGAGTTTTCTAGTTCGAAGTCTTCGTCTGCGACTTTGCCTGCTTTGTCTCGGGCTTCGGCGAGTTCATTCATAACGTAGATTTCAAAAGATTCGTTAAGAGTCTGACCAGGAAGACGCGGTAGAGTTCCAGCACGGTAGTCAGTGATGAGTTTTTCAATGCGTTTTTCGATTATGTTCATGTTTCTTCGGATTTTCTTTCTTGCAGCGTCTGAAAGTTCAAGTTCGTCATAGGAGTAAGTGAATCCACGCATGCCAATGAAGACTTTCAAAAGTTGACAAATGTCATTAAGGAATTTTCGTCCAGCTTCAGAGCCATAATCTTTGATTATTCGGTGAAGCAAACTGTCTGATTGTTCAGCTCCAATTGATCGTCTGTCGATAAGGCCGCTTTTGAGAACTCCGTTCTTAACAACCACATAGGCGTCGTTTTCACAGTCTTCGCCTAAACAAGTTTTACAGTTTCGGCAGATTGTCGACTTTAGAACATAATTCAAGTCTTTTGGAAGATACAAACTAAAGATTTGTTTCCCACTCCACATGGGTTGGGGTTCTTTGATTTCGGGTTCAGGTAATTCACCGTCAAAACCAGAAGCTACAAGCAATCTGCAGACTTCAGCTTTTGTTAAGTAACTTGCTTTTCGAGTGAACAAGTAAGATGCAGTGATAAAGTCTCGGATAGCTCCAATGATTGGTCCACCAAATCTTGGAGATAGAATCTGGTCTTGTACCTGCATCAGCATACGAGCTTCTGTTTGAGCTTCTTCACCCTGGGGAACGTGCAGGTTCATTTCGTCGCCGTCAAAGTCCGCGTTGTAGGGAGGACAAACACATAGGTGCAACCTGAAGGTCTTATGGGGCAAAACCCGCACATAATGTGCCATAATTGACATCCGGTGAAGTGAAGGCTGACGATTGAAGATTGCAATGTCTCCATTCATTAGATGTCGTTCTACAATGAAGCCAGTTTCCAAAGATTCTGCAACCTTGTCACGTTCAATAACAAATTCTAGTCTGACACGTTTTCCATCAGGTCGCACGACATAAAGGGCACCTGGGAAGTTTTCTGGACCATTGATAATCAGTTTGCGCATTTCTTCGATGTTCCAAACAGTAACCTTTTCAGGCATAGACAAACGCATAGCAATTTCTTGAGGAACACCAACTTCGTTGATGTCAAGGTTTGGATCAGGAGAAACAACTGTACGAGCAGAAAAGTCTACACGTTTTCCAGACAGGTTGCTTCGGAATCGACCTTCTTTTCCTTTCAGACGCTGAGAAATGGTCTTGAGAGCTCTTCCTGAACGGTGACGTGCAGGAGGAATTCCTGATGCTTCGTTATTAAAGTAAGTGGTACAGTGATACTGAAGCAATTCAGAAAGGTCTTGAATAATGAGAGTAGGGGCACCAGCTTCCATGTTTTCTCGCAGACGCTGATTGATTCTGATAATGTCAACAAGTTTGTGCGTTAGGTCGTCTTCTGAACGAATTCCTGATTCTAAAGTAATAGAAGGTCTAACATATACTGGAGGTACTGGCAGAACTTGGAGAATCATCCACTCTGGACGGGCAGTAGCAGGGGTGAAACCGAACAATTCTAAATCGTCGTCGGGTACGCGTTCAAGTCGTTCTCGTATCATGCTTTGTGTTAATCGTTGAGCGCCTTCTTCTTCAAGTACTTCATAAAAAGTGGTAGGTTTAGCAAAATCAATTTTTGATTGCTGGGCACCACAGTATGGACATTCTTTCTTTTTCGCTTCTTTTGTTATTAATTTATAAAAGTCCGGGGGAACTTCTCCCAACAAGTCGATTTGTTCTTGGATTTGAGCTCTTACTGAAGCAACACGACTTTCAGTAAGTAGAACACGCCCGCAGTTTCTACAGGTAGTTTGGAGCAAATTGTGAATAATTTTTGTAAATTCAATGTGAATAATTGGAACAGCTAATTCGATGTGACCAAAGTGTCCTGGACAGCGTATTGCAGTGTTTCCACAGGTTTTGCATCGTTGTCGGGGTTCTAGGGTTCCTAATCTTCCGTCCATAAGTCCAGAAGTAATTGGGGCGCCGTCTTCGTCGTAAGTGTCTGCTGTTTGGATTTCTGCAACGGATTGTCTTCGGATGTCTTGGGGGGAAAACAGCCCAAAGTAAAGTTCGTCTATAATTTTATGAATTATATCATCTGACATGTTATGCTCGCTCCTTTAGTTTTAATCTCGGAGTAATACACAGGCTCATCATTTCCTGCAACAACAACTTGAAAGCGTAAGACACTACTACTGGGGATACCTGACCTTTTTCTTCACAGATTCTGCAAGTGTATTTGCGCAGTTTGATGTCATAATAGGAAATGAATCCACAGTTTTCACACACATACAGCAGATATTTGTCAGATTCTTCCAACAGGCGGTCCCTTAGAACCATGGCAGCACCGTGACCAATCAAGCAGTCTCGTTCCATTTCTCCGAAACGCAGACCACCACCACGGGCACGACCTTCAGTTGGCTGACGGGTAAGCATCTGGACTTGTCCGCGAGCCCTTGCGTGCATTTTGTCTGAAACCATGTGATGAAGTTTCTGATAGTAAACTACGCCCATAAAGATGTCAGCTACGTATTTTTCTCCAGTAATGCCGCTGTAGAGTATTTCTCGTCCAGTGTTACTGAAACCAAGTTTAACTAACTCTTGTTTGAGTTGTTCGGATCCTTCATTGCTGAATGGGGTTCCGTCAACAGGTTTTCCTCGTCCAGAGGCAACTTTTCCTGCGATTGATTCAAGGAACTGACCAACGGTCATCCTTGATGGCATGGCGTGGGGGTTAACGATGAGGTCTGGAACGATTCCTTTTGGTGAGAAGGGCATGTCCTCTTGTGGAACTATCATTCCGACAACACCTTTCTGTCCGTGACGGGATGCAAATTTGTCTCCTAATTCGGGAATGCGTTGGTCTCGAACTCGGACTTTGACGATTTTGCTGCCTTCTCCAGTTTCTGTGATGAATATGTCATCAACTACACCGCCTTCAGAAGAGCGCACGTCAACTGAAGTGTCACGCATTGTTGGACCTTTGACTTCAAATTCTTTGTATTCTTCAAGGAATCTTGGAGGGCTGGTTCGTCCGATGAGTACATCTCCTCCAGTTACTTCAGATTCAAGGCTAACGATACCGTCAGGTTCAAGAAAACGGTAATATTGTTCTCCACGGTATCCGCGGATTCCGGGTTCAGGAACTAGAAATCGGTCCCTGAGTCCGCCGAGGTATTGGCGGCATTCTGCTTCGTAGATACGATAGAAAGTTGAGCGCAACAAACCACGTTCAATGGAAGCTTTGTTGAATATGATAGCATCTTCCATGTTGTAGCCTTCAAAGGATAGAACTGCAACTATACAGTTTTGTCCAGAAGGTCTTTGGTCGTATCCAATGATTTCCATTGGTTTGGTTTTAATCAAAGGAGTTTGAGGGTAGTGCAAAATGTGGCATCGAGAGTCAACACGGTTGGGGAAGTTTGTTAAGTTGATTCCCAAGGCTTGTTTGGACATTGCTGCTTCGTAAGAGTTTCGTGGTGACTGATTGTGTTCAGGATAAGGTATGATAGAGGCACAAATTCCCAGAATTGTGTAAGTGGAAAGTTCTACATGAGTGTGCTCAGGAGTGATGTGGTTATGGTCGATTGCGACGTAGATGTTTTCTTCTTCTTCAGCGTCAATGTATTCTAAGATTCCTTCTTTGATAAGGTCTGACCAAGTCCATTCACCAGAACGGACTTTTTCAACATGCTCAGAAGTTAATTTGGGCACAGCGTTTTCTAGAAGAATAAGTGGACGTCGAACACGACCTTGGTCGCAGCTTATGTATACTTCTTCGCTGTCTCTTGCTTCGTGGGAGAAGTAAGCAACATTAATTTCTGTGGAAAGTACTCCATTTCTGCGTTTTTTGCGTATTTGGTCAACTAATTCTTTGGGGGTAGCACAATAACCCATGATTGAGCCGTTAACGAAGACTTTAGCGCTTGAGCTTCGGATGTCGATGTCTGTTTCATCAACTGGAATTACATCCAATTGATACAAAACTTGTCGAACAGTGTTCGGGTCAACCATAATAGAAGTAGAAGCAGCTAAGGAGAGGTTCTTTACCAGACCACAATTTGAGCCTTCGGGAGTTTCATTTGGACAGAGCCGTCCCCAGTGGGTTGGGTGAAGGTCACGAGCCTCGAAGTTTGGTTGGCTGCGACTAAGAGGGGACTGTAACCGTCGAAGGTGACTCAAAGTGGAAACGGTGTTTGTTCGGTCAAGAAGTTGAGTAATACCGACACGTCCTCTTCCCCAGTTTCCAGTGGCTATGGCGTGTCTATGTCTGTCAGTTACTATACCTGGACGAACAGCAGCAGAAATTGTGATAAGTTGTCGTTTGACACCCATGCGTTCTAATTGATATTTTATGTCCCGGCACAAGTTTCTGAAAGCAATTCTGAACAAGTCAGCCAACAGAGGACCTGCAAGTTTAAGGCGTTTGTTTTTGAAGTGGTCTTTGTCATCTTGTTGTCTAAGTCCTAATTTAAGTTCGATAACTCGGCTTGCCATTTCGCCAAGGAACAAAGCTTTTTCTAAACGGTTATCTTGGATTCGACCGATGTGAGGCAAGAAGTTTCTGTCGATTATGCTTCGGGCTTTTTGTTTTCGGTATTCTTCGACTTGACCATGGGCAACACGGTTTCCAATATACATCAGGGCGTCTTCTACGGTGTCAAAACCTGCGGCTTTCTCGAAGGAGGCTTCAAGTTCGTTTTGGATTATTGGGTTTGGAGAAACTGTTTCTGCGATTTCTTTGTCTGATTCGATTCCAAGGGCACGCATCAAAATTACGAAGGGGGCTTCGGTTGGAACTCCGGGTATGGAAACAGATAATGAATTGTCAGATTTCAGTCTAAGTTGGATTCTTGCGCGGAAACCTACAGTTGTGGAGAAGATTTTAGCTTGATAAACCGGTTTTGTTCCGCGGTTGTCGATGTCTACGAGCACACGGTTTGGGGCTAGGTCTTCCATGGCGACGACTACTCGTTCTGAGCCGTTAATGAGGAAGTAACCTCCAGGGTCGTGGGGGTCTTCTCCATACTCTATCAGCTCTTCGTCAGTTAATTGTGATAGTATGCAAAGTTTAGATTTAAGCATAACAGGAAGGTCGCCGATCAAAACAAGTTCCGGTTCTTGTTCCCGTCCGTCTATGACGGGGGTCATCTCAAGGGCAAGGGGTGCCGCGTAGGTTAAGTTTCGGAATCGGGCTTCCATGGGGAAAATTTCGTGTTTTGTTCCATCAACTTCAGTCTTGTAGGGTCTACTGATTTTTGATTGAGGGTCAATTACCCAGAGTTGACCGAGTTTGATTTTGTAGGGCATTTCTGGGATTTCAATTTTGATTTCTCCTGTTTCATCGATGACTTCTTGAAGTCCAGTGTCGATGAATTTGTTATAGGAGTCTAGGTGTTGTCTAACTAATCCTTTCTGTTTAAAGAAAGATTTCTGAAGAGTAAGAATATCATCTTGTGAAATTACCAAATTTTTCTAAGTCCTCCCTAATAGGTTGTACAGAAAAGGGAAATTTGAGGGGTTCATCTCTATTTTCATCAAATTGGGAGTTTTCCTCCGTCGGGCGGGAGCTCATCCACCCTAAAAGCTTGGTCTCCTTAATTAAGCTTCAAATTTACTTTTGAAGGCTATCAACGTAAACCAACCTGCCCATTAATAAGTTTTGCCATCCAAAAATCGTAACATATTAACTTTTTGGCGCTAAAGCTTATGAAACAAGAATTTTTGTTAGTCAATGGTTTTTCAACACATACGGGTTTTTCCACTGTAACAATCAAACTAGGCTGGGATGTAACCAATATATACGTTTCTTGTTCATGTAATTGTATTATCGTCTATTATTCGGTGCAGCGTATGGTTAGAGTACGGAAAGGTGCTATTCAAATCAGGTTTGAGATTTTAGAGTACCTATTTTATAACCGTGACCCCTAGCCCCGCACATATGTTTAGCGTAAGGCAACCAGTCTGTCGTATGACGATTTTTTGAAGCACCTGCTGTACTTAAAAGAGAAAACTCTGGTACAGGAAACAGAGGATAACCAGTGTTTGTTAACCAAAAAAGGAAGAAACATCTATGTTGAGTTACGTAAATCACTGCCTTCAATTTTATAGTTCAAAGTGCACCTTTGGTGCATCAGCATTAATATTTAGTACAGAAAAAACAAAAGGAGAACATAAAAAATGAGTAAAGACCAAGACAAACAAGAACCCAAGTATCCGGTACGAACGATGCACGATTTCTTAGATGAAACTAAACAGTGAATGGGACAGGTTCCGAACAGGCTCCCTTATTGGAGTTATTGTTTCAGGGATTTTGTTGTTGTTCTCGCTAACTCGTTTGCTTGGAGCTTTGCGGGACCGAGCATGGTTTGAAGGTATATTCATGCTTGCCGTAGTTGCGGCGTTGGTTTACACGGTTTCGGCTTTGCTTGCCCAGCACAAGTTCTTCAGAAAATGGGAACGCAGAATCGGACTCCTCAGGCATATAGAAGAAAAAATCCTAAACGAAGAATTAAAAGATGACAAACAATAGCAAACAGAACGTTCGTGTAAACCTTTAGACTTAGTTGTGTGCAGGTACAGAAAAAAAGGTTGTTTTCCTCACGGGTATGAAGTTGTTCAAAATATGCTTTCCAATTTTTATGTGGAAGCATTTGTTGTTGTTGGGGGGTAGGGGGGGTCAACAACAACAAATGAAAAATCATTATACGAGGGTTTGATTTGCCTAGATTATCTACAAAAACCTGAAATGATTTTTGGTAAAGAGGGTTTTGTCAAAGTTTCTTGACTAGCATTGGAAATGTTTGTTTTAGGTTCATTTTTGGTGTATATGGATGGTGCGTCGCCTTTTATTCTGTTTGAGTTGAAGTGGGTTTGTAAACATATGTGGAGAAAATGAACATGAAAACAAAAACTAAGGCTCTGATGTTAGTTGTAGCATCAGTTTTTGCGTGTTTGGTGCTTGTTGCTCCTTTTGCTCAGGCGAGCCAACCAAGTACCATAAGCTTAGGTGACGACCCAACCGAAATGGAAATTGAAGAAACCAACACTAACCGCTGGTGGATACGTCCCAAAGCAAGGTTTGCTGCGTGGTTCTTGCAAAACTCTGAACCTGTTCAAGTTCAAGGCACAATCGTTGCATTATCAACAAACTGGTCAGTAACACCGCAACAGACCAAATCAGGGTTCATTTACCTGATGAGTGGACAGTAAACAACGAAGTATTAACCCGTGAAGAACTGATGGCAAGTGGATACATGTGTGCCGGAGAAACCATAAACATCAAGACATTGCAGGCAGAAGTAACCAACAAAGAAGGACTTAGAATCTACATAACCGCAGCCTACGAACTAACAAACCAAGCAGGTCAAACGGCAATCGCAAACATCATAATCAACATCGAAGACTAACCCTTCGTTGCCCGATTTTTTTAAGCCCAAAAATGGGGTTACTTTTTTTCTGATTCCACCAGTTTTTGTTTTTCTAAAGCACCAGAATAAACTCGACTAGATACTCCAGCAATCAGTCCACTGATGGCGTCATTTGCTATAGGACCAAGTTTTCTTAATATTCCGGGTTTAGCTTGGTCGTAACGTATGTACTCAAAAATTGCTCGGGCACCTGCAATGTAGTTTGCGATGGTCATTCCCAGGTACTCGTCAACTATTAGTCCGGGGCGACCTTTGAATTGTTCTGCAGGAAGAAGGGGAATCAAACCGTTTTGCCCGTCTTCTTCTGCGCGGAAACATGCAACTTGTAAAACTGCTACGTTAACGTCGGTTAAGGCTTCGTAAAATCCTGCCTTAAATAATTCTTTGGCTTGTTCGCGGGTTTCTATTCCCGGGTGGGGAATGTGCATTTCTAGGGCGGTGTCTAGTAGGTCTTTAAGGGTTACTCCGTGGTTTTCTAAGTATTTGAGTAAGGGCAAGTTGTCAAATTTTGTTTCCATCTTTTGGGCACCTGAAATTATTGTTTGTATCTTGAATTATTTTCAGTAACAGATTTAAAGTATCGGTTGGTTACTCCAACCAGAAACCACAAAAGTACAAAAAATTGGCGGAAAAGAAACATGCATGATATTATTTTGGCAAACAATAAAACCAAAGGCGCAGAAATGATTGAGCAACTAAAGGGCAAAAACCCGTTTTTTAGTTGTGTTGTTGGAGTAACTGAAACAGCAAAGATTCAAGGAATCTCTGCTGCTGGGGCAAACCCAGAAATTACTGATTATACCCCGCCCGCGGACATGGAGCTTTTGTATTTTGGCAGATGTAAGTGCATTACTGGAGTTCCTGTGACTCCAGATGGTATTCCGACTCCGGCGTTGATTACTATGTCGGCTTTGAAACTGGCAGACATACCTACCCTTGTGGTTAATGCGGGATTAAAAATAAAGCCCCATGTTCCCTTTTTAGATGTTGGAGGCTGTCCTGGAAAAGATATACGAACGGGCAAAGCTGTAGAAAACCCTAAAGAGGTAATGGAAAGAGCAAAAATTGTTGGAGAAACATTGTCCAAAACAGTCGATTACCTTGTTGTAGGGGAAAGCATTCCCGGTGGAACCACTACAGCCCTGAGCGCATTATTAGCCCTTGGGATAGATGCAAAAGGCAAAGTCAGCAGTAGTATGCCCTTGAATCCTCACGAGCTAAAAATTAAAACTGCCCAAACAGCCCTGCAAGCAGCAAACATAACCGAGGGAAAATACAGTAACGACCCTATGGGTGCAGTTTCCGCAGTAGGTGACCCCATGCAACCAGCCGCCGCAGGACTAATTATTGGAGCAGCAAAAAAAGTGCCCGTTATCATGGCAGGGGGAACCCAGATGGCAGCAGTGCTAGCAATCGTTAATGCTGCAAACCCTGAAATTTTAGGTAATGTTGCCATTGGGACAACAAAATGGATAGTAAACGACAAAACTTCAGACCTTAATGGCCTAGTTTCTAAGATTGCAGATGTTCCAGTTTTAGCTGCAGACTTGGATTTTGGCAAATCAAAGTTTGAGGGACTGCAGGCTTACGAAAAAGGTGTAGTAAAAGAAGGCGTTGGATGCGGAGGAAGCTCAATTGCAGCAATGTTGCAGTCCAATGGAACTATAACTAAAGATGTTTTGCTCAAGGAAATTGAAAAAAACTACAAGACCCTAGTTGGTATATAACAAAATTTAAATTCTAATATAAACAGACTGTTGTGCCATTCAGGTGAAAAACTTTGAGCCTTGGATGGAAGCAATGGACCAAAAACGACATTCTTTACGGCATAGTTGCACCAGTCGTTGTTATTTTGTTAATCGTACTAGTATCCCAATTGGACAACCTAATTGGTGACGGAGGATTCGGAGTAATAACTGGAATCACCATGCAACTGGAAGAACTGTTGCTCATTACAGTAATCCCGTTACTCCTTGGATTAGTCTGGAACCAATGGGCAGGAGGCGCTTCAGGGTTTATCATGGGAAGCCTCTATGCGCTGTACTGGGCAGACAGTTACAGATTTCCAGGTGCAGGCTTTGGAGCAAATACCGTCTTGTTGGGATACGTCCTTAGTCCAATATTAATTGGTTACATGGCAGGAAGCATGAACAAAAAATCAGACAACTTCCGCAGAATGCTAATCTCCGGAATAGTTTCGACAACAATCGGAGGAATCATGCTTTTTGGAATCTTTCACCTTTCACCTATCAACGTTGTCACAGGAGTTGACGGATTCTTGCTAACAGTACTCACCCGTACAGCCTGCGGAGCAATAATACCAATATTTGCAAAAGTTTTCTCGTGGTACGGAATCAGCCCATAAAAGATAGACTTAGACATTTTTTTGTAAGTCTTCAATTATCTTTTCAGTTTCTTCCACAGACGGATGAGACATAGCCCCAGTCGGACAAATAGAATCACAGCCAGTACAAAGAACCACACAATTATATGGATTTTTTATCACTACTTGTTTTTCTCCGTCTTTTTCTTCAAAACCAAAAGTTCCAAGGCTACAGTATTCTACACATTTGCCGCAGTTAGTGCATTTTTCTTTGTCAATTATAGGATACCAAGGGATTTTGTTTCGGGGAATTCCTTTGTACATTTTTTTAGCCACTATTTGCCACCTATGAACATGTATTCGTAAAATCTGCAAAGCATATAACAATATTTAAATATTCACTTTTCTCATTTTTAACATATGCTCCTACAAATCAAAGACCAAAACAAGTTCAAAGCCAAAATTTTCAAAGCATTATCAGACCCAGTTCGACTAGAAATACTCGAATTCCTCCGTGACGGCGAAAAATGCGTATGCAAAATTGTTCCTCACCTTGATATTATTCAGCCAGTAGTTTCTCGGCACTTAAAAATTCTAAAAAACTGCGGAATGGTCAAAAATAGAAAAGATGGAAACCGTAGACTCTACTCGGTAGCAGACCCTCAAGTGTTCAAAATTGTTGACTCACTTACTCCAGAAATCATGAACTCACTTACAGAAAAAATCTTGGAGCAAATCATCTAAACAAAAAATGCACAAGAGGGGAAATTGATGGATTACCCATTATGTGATAGGTCAAATTGCATAAATTGGAATAACGGTCACTGTTCATTAAAAGACCCCGAAAAAGATGAAGATTCGTGCCTTCATTTCGATGACAAGCTGGATAATCTCAGGTTGAAAGCCGATGCCATAAAAGGAACCTTAGCATAAAGCCATCAGGACACACTTAGACTTCCTATTCCATGCAGGCAGACACCAGTCAGAAACGAATTTACTAAATCAGATTAGGAACTTTTCTGAGCCTCAACTTGTATGCTGATTATTTTTCCTTTAATTTGGGATGAAACATCAATCAGGTAAGGTTTTTCAGAAACAACTTTAACGTCAGTAAAGCCTGCCTCTGCAATTTTGTTTAAATAATCGTCTTTTTCCAAAGCACCAGCTATGCAACTAGCCCAAGCATCAAAACTTTTTTTGACATTTTCAGGCAAATCACCCAAGGTAACTAGGTCGGAAACCATCAAATGACCGTCCGGTTTTAGAACCCGGTAAGCCTCTTTGAAGACTTTGAGTTTGTCGGGAGCCAAGTTAACTACACAGTTGCTGATTATTACATCCACTGAGGAATCATCAACAGGCAAGGACTCAATTTCTCCTAAACGGAACTCCACATTATTGTAACCATGAGCCGACGCAGTAGTTTTAGCTTTGTCGATCATTTGTTGGGTCATGTCAACCCCAATCACTTTTCCGGTGGGTCCAACTTTTTTGGAGGCTAAAAAAGAGTCCATTCCTCCACCAGAGCCCAAGTCAAGAACAGTTTGTCCTTCTTTGAGTTTTGCGAGGGCAACCGGGTTTCCGCACCCTAAGCCTGAAACAGCTTCTTCGGGAACGCTGTTTATTTCGTCGGGAGCGTAGCCGACTTTCCATGCGATATATTGTGGAGGGTCATCAGAACCTGATGAGGGACAACACGCAGAAGAACTGCAAGAAGTTGATGAACAACTAGAACAGTCGGATGAAGCAATGGCACCATACCGCTTTTTGATGTGTTCTTTTATTTTTTTATTTTCCATTTAGGTCACTTTTAGATATGTTTCTTATTGTTATCAACATATATAGATATATTTATACGTTTTGTTGGTGTAAACATATTTAAAAACGTTCACAACAAAAATAAAGTGAAAAATCATGGAAGACCTCAAAGATCGATTAAAACGATTAACAGAAACAGAATACTGCAATGCAGAAGCCCCAGAAGAATACTGCAAAGAATTACTCGAACTAGTTGAAACCGTCGCAGACACCAAAATGGCAAAAAAACAAAGCAAGTTTTTCAAAGCGTTAGCGGACGAAAAACGCCTTAGAATAATAAAATTGCTTATGAACAAAGAAATGTGCATCTGCGAACTCATGGTGTGCATTGATACGACGCAGCCAAATCTTTCTCACCACGTTGAGATACTAGAAAATGCAGGGATAGTTAAACGAAAAAAGAAAGGAAAATGGGCATACTGCTCTATAGCAGACAAAACAGAAATCGAAAAACTAAGGGACCTTGATTTACTGTAGAGGCAACCCAATGAAAGAAATATTGTTCATTTGCACCCACAATTCTGCCCGTTCCCAGATGGCAGAAGCCCTAGTTAACGCAAACCTTTCAAGCAAATACAAAGCCTACAGCGCTGGAACAACAGCTACAAAAATCAACCCGCATGTTATCAAAGCTTTGAACGAAATTGGAATCGACACGTCAAAACAATGGTCAAAAAACATCAATGAGTTTAAAGCAAAAAAGTTTGATGTCGTAGTCACTGTTTGTGACCACGCCAAAGAAACATGTCCCTTCTTTCCAGCAGAAAAAGTGATACACAAAAGTTTTGCTGACCCTTCAAAGTTTAAGGGCACTGAAGAACAAATAATGCAACAAGTACGACAAGTCAGGCAAGAAATCAAGGAATGGGTAACAAAAACTTTCCAGTGAACGTTTTGATTTTTAATTTTTGTTTTAAAAAAATATAATAATTGACATGATTGTCACCACAGATAAGAGTACACTGAATTTGAAGCAAAAGATGGTAAAAGAAGCCATAGACTGCAACAACAAGATATTCAGAACGTAGCGGTTTCTCTGAGTTTTTGTTAAACAAAAATGGAAACTAGTAGCTTTGAACGGTTTCCACAACTCCAAGGTAATCCCCATAAAACAATGTAATCAAAACTGCAAAAGAACACATTGCAGAAAACAAAACAGCATCGCCGTAATGGCACCAGGCAAACCTGACACTTTTTACAGGTTGCTACGTGAAACCCTTTGATGTTTTATGTGTTCAGCTAATATTGACCACCAGCAAATATTTTCCCAGTTGAAAAAACTTTGATCCTTAGAAAAAATAGAAACAGAAAATGTGAATGGCGCCTTGGCCGGGATTTGAACCCGGGTCGGGCGGGCGACAGCCGCCTATACTAGACCTAGCTATACTACCAAGGCATTCAATTCCGTAACAATCAACGGACTTGTACTTAAATTTTTCATTTCTCAGAAAGATTTCATATACAAAAACTTAGTTATTTCAAATGTGTTATGGTTCGCATTGAAACTAAACCATAAGCAATTATAAAGAAAATCACCGAACCAAAATGATGAATTACATTTCGCACTTAAAAGATATTTACAAAACATACTGAATCCCTTTAGCAACTCGAAAGCAAAAATGATAAAGCAAATTCAAGGACAAAATTAGGTATTGTTTTGTGTTATTTAACTTTTAATATAATTTTTTTATGCAATGAATCTTCATAATTTTTTAATTATTGTTGAATTAGTAGCAAGCGTCAATAAAACCGAACAATACTGTTATTGATAATTGGTTAACTGGATTTATCATCCGAACTGCTACCGCACAAGGTTGATAAATTAAATTCAGGTATCTATATTTAAGCGTCAGCGGAGTCTAGGTGTTAAAAAAGTGTTTAATCCAGGCTTAATCGAAGCCTTAGGTCAAATAATGATTGGGTTAAAAAGTATCGGAGATGGGTTAACCTTTGTTATCGGCTTCATTTTAGAATACATGGGAATTTCAGCATCCCATCAACTCATACAGATGGCAACCATACTAATTTTACTATCAGTAGTCTGGAAAGTAGGCTCCAAAGTCACCAGTTCCATATTCTTGTTCTTGATTGCATCCCAAGCACTAAGCTTTCTAGGTGCATCATAAACAAAGCCAATCAAGAATCAACAAGTTTGAGTATCTTATTCACGTCAGGCTCCACAACAATCGGCGTGTTAGCAAACTTGTTTTTGGGATTAAAGTGATAATCAACAATTGCAGATGTGTCCTTGAGAATGTGACCAGTAGCGATTCCAACTACAGTAGCGTCTTTTTCGATTACTCCTTGGGAAACCAATTTTTTGGTTCCCGCAACCGTAGCAGCAGAAGCAGGCTCACAACCAAACCCGTTTTTACTAATCATAGCCATAGTATCCATTATTTCATTGTCTGGAACCTTTGTTACGACACCATTAGTGAATTCAAGAGTTCGTAATGCTTTCTTCAGGTTTACTGGTTTTAAAATTTCAATTGCGCTGGCGCGAGTGTTTGCTTTGATGCCTTTTCGTTCCACTTCAATATAGTAGTCATTGATGATACTGTTGTTAATTTTTCCACCATTCCATTTTAGTCCATGGTCATTATAAAGGTCTGAAAATGTAGGTGCCCCCTCTGCAACAACCACAGCCATCCGGGGTTTTTTCTTTATCCATCCATATTCATAAAGTTCCATGAAGGCTTTACCAAAAGCTGAAGTGTTACCCAAGTTTCCTCCAGGAAAAACTATCCAGTCAGGAATCTCCCAATTCAAATAATCCAGAATTCGAAACATCATAGTTTTTTGGCCTTCAAGCCGGAAACAGTTCAAGGAGTTGACAACGTAGATATTACTTTCTTTGGAAAGCTCTTGGACCATAGCCATAGCAACATCAAAATCACCCTTAACTTGCAAAACTTTGGCACCATAGGCAAGAGACTGGGCAAGCTTGCCTTTTGCTATTTTGCCTTCTCCAACCAGAATCACCGCTGTCATATTTAGCTCATTAGCAGCAAAAGCTGCAGCAGAGCTTGAAGTGTTTCCCGTAGAAGCGCAAACAACTTTTTTGGCTCCAACCATTTTTGCGTGAGTAAAAGCAGATGCCATTCCATTATCTTTGAAAGAACCGGTTGGGTTATCGCCTTCAAACTGTATCCAAAAGTTTTTTGAGTTTAGACCCACATAATCGGCTACCTTAGTCAAATGAAATGTTTTTGTTCTTCCTTCTGCACCATCTAAAGAGACAAGTTTTTTACTACAATCAGTAAGGTCCTCTGTATTAACGCTAACAAAATTAAGTAACTCACGGAATCGCCAAACCCCACTTTCATTAAATATATTATGGGGTTCACTTTGTCTGTGACTTTGTCGCATATAAAAGGTTTCTTGCAAACTTTTGGGGAAGGCTCCTTTGTACTGGACGTCAAGAAGTTCTCCACAGTCACAATTTGTTCTTCGTTCAGTTACACTGTATTTTTTTCCACAACTAGGAATGATGCACTGTAACCAGCTTTCAGTTGTCATTAAACCCATATCTCCTGAATTTTCTTAATTTACATCTGCATTCAATGCTTCAAGCCTGAATACAATTAAACAAAAGCACAGCAAAACTCTTAAAGGTTGTACGATACAAACGCGCTAATATGGGGAAAAAATGGCCAACAATGGTCAGCTGCAAGGGGTTCCAATAGTTTTAACAGGGTCTGCCACTGATATGAGTGATTTTAAACTCAATCCTTTTAGGGCGTTTTCTGGAGGGTTTCCAACTGCAATCATTCCAAGGTTTATGTTACGAAAATATTGGTACCCAAAAACGCCAATGAACGGAAACAACACCGCCAAGTTTGTGCCCTACGGAATGCGCAAAATTGAAGCTTCATTGATTAACGAGTTTGGATCAGAACATGTAGCAGTTGTTCACCCATATGATCTCAAAAAAGTGGTTGGACCAAACACAAAAATTATTGGAATATCAACCATGGAACCTGTAGGAATAGGATTTGTGAGCCGAACATACACGTCTCTGGTAGGTTTTGGAGGGGAACCCGTGGCAGCCGCAGAATTCAGGGAATTAATAACAAACCCAATACTGCGAAAATGGAACGCAAAAATTGTTCTGGGAGGAGCAGGCGCATGGCAAATTCACAGGGCTAAACTTCAAAAAAAGTATCAAATCGATTGCATAGTAATGGGAGAGGGAGAAAAAACTGCACTAGAAATTTTTCGCAAGGCACTAAAGGGTGAAGAACTTCCAAAATTTGTGGAAACTCAAGCCCCAGACCCGAAAGAAATCTGTCCAATAGTAAATCCAGCAATATTTGGCACAGTAGAAATTACCCGTGGTTGCGGACGAGGCTGTAAGTTTTGTTCCCCCATGATTCGGAAACGGTATTCTTTTCCATTAGAACACATTCTAAGAGAGGTTGAAATAAATGCCAAGCATGGAACCCGGATGATAATCTTGGCAAGTGAAGACATCTTCCTATACAAATGCAAAGACAACTTCAGGCCAAACCGCCAAGCAGTTTCTGAACTGATTAATTCAATAGCAAAAATTCCAAAAGTAGAATTCATTCAACCTGCCCATGCTGCGTTAGCACCAGTTGTGTGTGAACCAGAAATGATTCGAGAAATTGGACCAGTCCTTCTTGAAAAATCGTACTGGGTTACGAGTGGCATAAAACACAGCTCCATCGAAGTAGGAATAGAAACGGGCAGCTTTCGCCTTATGAAAAAATATATGCCGAGAAAAGTTTTTCCATTCAAGCCCGAAGAGTGGCAAGACATAGTAACAAAATCTATTGACATCATGAACCAAAACAGCATTTGGCCGTTAGCGACGTTTATTGTTGGGTTGCCTGGCGAAACCGAAGATGACACAAACGCTACCATTGAGCTTGTAAATCAACTAAAACACAATAAACTGTTCTATGTCCCGTTGCTGTTCACGTCCGAAGAGGAGTGCAACCTTAGAAAGGCACAACACATGGACCTGAAACAATTAACGCCCCTTCAATGGGAACTTTTGGCAACATGTTGGAGGAACAACATAGAAATTTTTGCCCCAGACCTTTCCCAATGGCCAGCACGGGTTGTTTCAGCATTTGCGTATGTTTTGTATTACAGGTGGAAACACGGCAAAAAAGTGTTAAAGCCATTGTTAACCCTTTCAGGGTTGAACCAAAAACAGGTACCAACTAGAACTGTTTAGTTTTACGTTGACAAAGAGTAAGGAGCACGGTAACATTAAACTAAAATCACAGATTAAGTACTCAGGAGGCAATCAACACGAAAACTTTAGTTCTGTCTGAAAAGGATATAAAAAACCTAATCTCAATTGATGAAACAATCCCAGCTGTAGAATTAGCATTTAAAATGAAGGGAACAGGTCACGCCCAAATGCCTTCTAAACAGTATTTGTTCATGAAAAAATACAACGGCGATTTGCGGACCATGCCAGCATACCTTGAAGAAATTGATGCAGTAACCGTGAAGGTTGTGAATTCTCATCCAGAAAACCCAAAACATGGACTGCCTACCGTTATGGCAACAATAATTTTGGTTGACCCCAAAACTGGTGCACCAGTTGCGATAATGGGAGGAACAAAGATTACCGCCCTTCGAACCGGAGCAGCAGGAGCAATCGCAGCAAAATATCTTGCTAACCCTAGCCCAAAAATAGTTGGATTAGTTGGTGCAGGCGCCCAAGCAAGAACTCAACTTATGGGGCTTCAAATAGTCTTTAAGACAATACAAGAAGTCAACGTGTGGGACATTAATCCCAAAGCGTCAGAAAAATATGTTGAAGAAATGAGGCAAAAATATCCTCAGCTAAAAATTTGTGTTGTTGAAAGCGTTAAAAAAGCAGTACAAGAAACAGACATAATTATAACGACAACCCCTTCAAGAAAACCTTTAGTTTCGTCAGATTGGGTGAAACAAGGGAGCCATATTAATTGTATTGGAGCAGATGCTCCAGGAAAACAAGAGTTAGATCCAAACATTTTGTTAAGATCCAAAAACGTTGTGGACGAGTGGGAACAGAGCAGTCATGGGGGCGAAATTAATGTTCCAATTTCGAAAGGAATAATCACAAAAGAAGACATCTGGGGCGACATTTGTGAAATTGTTGCAGGATTAAAACAGGGCAGAACTTCAAGTGATGAAATTACAGTTTTCACATCTACTGGGCTTGCTATACAAGATGCCGCAACAGCAAACGTGGTCTACAAAAAAGCTTTGAAAGAAAAGATTGGCAAAAAAATAGACATATTAAATGTTTAGAAAAGTTATGGCGGGTCCGAGGGGAATTGAACCCCTGACCCCCGGGTTAAAAGCCCGGTGCTTTAGGCGCAAGTTGCTCTTCCTTGCTAAGCTACGGACCCATACAGCTTTTGGGATACGCCATTAAAATTAAGGCTTTCTATCCGCGTCTAAGGAAACCAAAATAACAAAAAGGAAATAAAAAAGGTTCTGGAAAAAATAGAAGAAAACAGTTCCAATTTGAGTTCGTCCCAAATACCTAACGCGTGGTTTTAACACTTTGATTGGTTAAAATTTTGTTTTGAGTAACCCATTAGTCAAGAAACTTTGACAAAAAATGCTATATTCTTTTTTGATTTTGAAATTAAGTAAACGGTTGGTTAACTTGAAGAAGCTGTTGTGTTCAGTTACGTTAATCGCTTTGCTAGTTTTAGTATGCATTAGTCCACAGTTTATCAGTTTTGTTTCTGCAAACTTTTTTCCAGCTTCAGTGCCCGAGCACAGCATCGAAATTACGGAAAACGGATCAGTAAATGGCACAGATATGATTCAACGTAGCGGAAATGTTTACACGTTTACAGGAGACATTGCAGGCAGTATCGTAGTTTTTTCTAGCGACATAGTTATTGATGGTGCTGGTCACACCCTTCAAGGAAATGGAAGTCTTAATGGTATTTGGATGCAGGGCCAGAACAGCGTGGAAATAAAGAATCTGCACATCAAGAACTTCAGGCATGGCATCCATTTCACGTATGCAGAATCATTGGCTGGTTGTACAAACATTACACTGTCCCAAAATAGCCTAACAGACAATACCTATGGAATAAAATCAATGATTTTTTCAAAAAATAATTATCTTGAGGAAAACATCATAGCAAACAACACATACGGCGTTTTCATTCATCACTGTCCATCTTATGTTTTTAGAAACAATCAGCTAAGCAACAATACCTACAACTTGTGGATAGACTGCGAAACATCTAGCCACATGAGCTCCTACATCAGCGACATAGATGATTCAAACACGATAAATGGGAAATCCATAACTTACTGGGTTAACGAGAAAAACAAAACCGTGCCAGTCAACACGGGATATGTGGCTCTTGTAAACTGCACAAACATAACTGTCGAAAACTTTGTTCTCACCAACAACAGCCAAGGAATACTCCTTGTCGCCACAAACAATTCAGTAATAACAAGAAATCATCTAAGAAATAATTACTATGGCATTGCGTTTCAAGGCTCATATGAGTGCTGCTTCAATAACGTGATTACCAAAAACAACATAACACAAAACACAAACGACGGCATTTATGCATGGGGAGCTTGGAACACAAGCATTACAAAAAACATTGTAACAAACAACCAAGAAGTGGACATTAGTTTGTATGACTGCCCAAACGCATACATCGTTGAAAACGCAATAACCAAAAACAAAGTCTTACCCATAAGAGTCAAAGGAGATTCAAACAATAGCACCGTCAACAATAACGACCCTGAACTCGAACAAGAAATATCTAACGAAATACCAGAATTTCCATCATGGCTTGTTTTGCCTTTGTTTTTAAGCATAACTTTGGTTGCTTTTTTGTGTCGAAAAAGGCTGTCCAAAAAAGTTGGTTGCAGTAAATGGTAAGTAAAGCTGTAAGGGTTGTTGTTTTGCTTGGGATAATTTGTTTACTGGTTCAGGTTACTTTTGCACATACAAAAAATGAAGAAGAAACCATCAAAAAAGAGAAAGTGTCCAGATTTTTAACAAATATGAAAAAGTCTTTTAGTTATTTGTGGCCTTTTAAAATCATAAGGACTTTCATGTTGAACGTGATGTTTAACATCCTTAAAGCTTGTTGATACAACTTTAGATTATATCTTCAATAGTTTCGCTTATTTGTCTTAACGATTGTTTAGTAGCATTTTTTAGATTGACAGATTTTTTAATTTTGAGTTCACATGTTGGAATTGTTTCATTTTTTATTTTGAAAATAATTTTTTTCATTTTGTTATTTTGATTAGTAAGTAATCGTTCATCAAAAAATAAATGGATTTTTTTGCTAATTTTACCAAAAAAACCTGCTTCTGTACATTCTTGCCTTTTTTTATTAATAATTTCAATATTTTTATAAATTCCCACTTCATTTACTGAAATTTCTCTTCGTAAATCTTCAATTTTCTGCTCCAAAGATTGTATTTCATTTTCCAACTTTGATATGTTTGCTTGAAGAATACCTTTTTTTTGCTTTAAAATACAAATAATATGATAATATCTAGTTGTGTACGTTCCTTTGTAGCCATATATGCCCTTTCTACCTGGCTTTAGCATCTGTTGTCCAATGTATCGGGTGGTTTTAGGAATCGATCTGTGACAAATTGTGCAAGTGTAATCTTTTCCCGCTCTTTTTTCCCACCATTTGGGATCGCCTTCACTTCTATAATATCCACTTACTTCATCAAGAGCGAGTAAATGCAAATAGTATCCTTTAGGATACTTCTTCACTTTACTAATTTTTTTAAAAGTTGGGCTTTTTCCTTTTGATTTTTTGTTTAGTATATTGCTGCCAAAATTTTCCATTTCTTCTCGAGTGAACATGGATTTAACACGATAATTATTCTGCTTGCTTGGACTTGATTTGGCTAAATCTTTCAATTCCGACATATCTTTTTGAAACGTCTGAGCAAATAATGATTCAATTGCTAACTTTCTTGTTTTGCCAGACTTAATTTCTGCCAGTATATCATTTTCTAAAATGGTTTTGGGATTATTCGGATATTTGGTCGAGTAATAATATAACAAACCTTGATAAACTTCCTTTTCACTGAAACTCATTTTAATCCCAACTCGTTTTAACGAAAACTTCGTAAATAAGTTGTATTAATGCTTTACGAACCATAAATGATGAAAATAAAAATCAAAAAATTTGTTATTATTTTAGCTTAATGTTATTCCCATGAATTATAATAATTTTCTCTTTCTTTAGATAACTGATTGTTTCATTCATTTTTTTCTCTATTTTAGTTCCACATCTATTATTTCCATAAAATTTTCTAGCTACATCCTGAATTAACCCATCTTTTTCCATGCTAACATTTATTTTCAATAATTCAACGCAGGCTGAAGCTAATTCTTCTATTGGAATGCATTCAAATCTTCGTTGTTTAGAATTTGAAATTCTAATTCTTTCCAATTTCTTTATGGGTTTAGTTGAAAGAGTTGAACCGTTATTAAACAAATACTCTTTTCGCTCTAACAACTCCAGCAACATTTCAAAATAATTATTCAATCTATTACCTATTTTTCCAATGGAGAGCGATTTACTAACTCTTTGGAATAACAATGTTTTTGTCATTGGCGCTTCAATATTAATAACGTCAAGCATTCGTTCTAATATCAAGAGATTATTGTCATAAAACCAATATCCTCTGGAACTTGACCATTCAAGATCAAAATCAATTTTTTGGAGCTCTTTCACGGTATATTTCGGAAAAATATCATCAAAACATACTTCTTTAAAATGATTTACTGTTTCTACTCTCTCGAAGTGTTCTTTTTTTTTACTTTCTTTTATAGGAGTAACAGATAATTGCTCAACTTTTGTTTTTATCCTTTGTATCTCAAATTCTCTATTTTTGAGCCAATCTTCAGACCATATTCGATGAATGTTCCAACCTAATTTTTCTAAGACATTTTGTCTAATTTTATCTCTATCTCGTGCAAACCTGGATGAATGATATTGGGTCCCATCACATTCTATTCCCAGTATATATTCACCAGGTTTTTCGGGATTTTTGATACCTAAATCTATTCTGTACCCTGAACACCCTATTTGTGTAATCAGTTCAAAATTTTCATTTTTTAGTGCGTCATATACAGCTTCCTCAAAATCAGAATCAAATTCTATGCCCTCAATGGTTTTTGTAAGTTCAGGCATTTGTGAAGTTTTTGCAAAACTTAGATAGTTTTTCAGATATCGTACGCCATCTACATTGATTTTGTCTTCATCAAGGAATTGAGGATCAATTGAGGAAATAATTATTGTTTTGTACCTTGATCGTGTTACTGCAACATTTAGCCGTTTGTATCCCCCTTCTTTATTTAGAGGTCCAAAGTTATAACTAAATTTGCCTTTTTCATCAGGTCCATAACCGACGCTTATGATTATAATGTCTCGTTCGTCCCCTTGAACAGTTTCAAGATTTTTTATGAACAAAGGCTCGTCCATATCGTCTATTGAGTTGTCAATGTCAATGTTTTTTAGTAGAAAAGCATCTCTAATTGCTCTTTCCTGTTGTCTGCTGAAGGCAATTATTCCAAAGGTTTTGGAGGGATTTTCTTTCTTTAATTTTTTGTATGTGCTAACCACGTTTTTTGCTTCTTTTCTGTTTGTTCTTGATTTTCCTCTATCATATACGCCATTTTTAACAAATACAAAATCTATCCCTGTTTCTGCATCTTGCTTTGAATTTGGAAATGTAATTAATCTGTTTTTATAAAAGCAGTAATTTGAAAAAGCAATGAGGTTTTCATTTTTGCTTCTGTAGTGCCAATTCAAGGAGCTTTCTCGGAATTTTATACTTGCTTCAGATAATAGACTTTCAAGATCCACTATGTCTTCATCAAAGTCTTCATCATCAAGACCCCGATTGAAAAAACTGGTGGGTGGCAATTGTTCGGTGTCACCCATTATTATTGCCTGATCTGCTCTAAGAAAACAAGGAATTGCATCTTCAGGCATTATTTGTGATGCTTCATCAAAGATTACCACATCAAAATGTATGTGAGGATAATCTAAGTACTGACTAACGGTCAGAGGGCTCATCATAAAACAAGGTGTTAATGAAAAAGTTAGATTTGGGATGTCTTGTAATAGCTTTCGAATAGGTTTTACTCTTCTTTTCTTTCTGTTTTCACGCTTTAATATTTGAACCTCACTATTGCTACAGCTGTCATAAGTATACGAAGGCTGAGATGACTCAATAGTGTTCATTATTTTGAATCGTTTTATGTTACGTGTTTCAACATCTTTGTTTCTAAATTGTTCAATCTGTAATTTGGGTGAAAAAATTCTATCTGAACGCTCTATTTTGTCAAGTAATTGGAGATAATATGTTTTTTCAAAACATTTTTGCAGGGAACCTACTTTTCTATTTTCAAGATATAATTTCACGAATGTCATTAATTCAGTAGACAATTCATTGAATGTTTTGTAAAATAACAGGATATAGTCTATTTTATCGTGATCTTTAATCAATTTCTTAATAATTTCTGGAATTTGATCGAATCCATAATCAACAAGTTTCAGATTTTCAAAATAATCCTCCAAAATCTTCAAGCTATTTTTAATCTCTAAATATTCAGTAAATATGCACGAATTAGTTTTCATAAATTGTATAATATTCAGTGAAGTTTGCTGGTCTAAATCAAATTGATCAATAATTTTTAATATTTTAGTTGTAAGTTCAAGCAAAACAGGAATTATTTCATGATTGTCGATAATTTTTAGTTTTTGAAAAACAGTAATATTTGTTTGAATTATTGAATTAAATGAATCCACGTTTTCCATGAATTTGGCTTTTTTATCAAATAACTTTAACCAATTGTTTTTTTCTAAGGGTGTATTCGCTAATTCATCAAGTTCTTTTTTTGCAGTTTTATATTTTGAGCTGAAAAGTTTGCCAAATAAGCCTGTTTCTGTGAGCAAAATTTGATGTTCAGATGTATCCATTTCAAGAAATTTTTCAGATACCTGTGATGTAATTTCACTTTTAATTTCATTGATTCTCTCAAAAATTGGAAAGATCTCTTTCAACAATTTATGGTATGTGAAAAAGTTGTCGGATAACAATTCGATTGGAATTTTTAAAGCGTTTATTTTTTCATGATTTTCTATAAACAAATCCATTTCTTTGAAAGTATTTGGTTTATTCTCATCATTCATGATGGGCAATGAGTTTACATAGTTGAATAATATTTCAAAAGAGGTTAACATATTGTTAAGATCATTTTTTAGATTGGCCCGCTGATATGTAGTATTAAAAATTGGTTTATAGTAACGGTACAGATTATTTAGAGGATCTACAACTGAATCTAGGATGATATCTAACTTTTCCATATTATCGATAAGATTCAAAAATTCCTCATCATTAATGTTAAGTGTATTTGAAAGTTGAGCATTCAGGTTATGAGTATCTTCTAGTTTTGCAAGTTTTCCACGTACATCAAATAAGGAAAGCTTTCGCAGAACCCTTTTTTCACATAGATTTTTGTAGTAATCATTAATTTTTGATTGAGCTTTTAGATAACTTGAAAATGAATATTGTTTTGCATAATCTTTGATTATTGGAGAATTTTCTAGCTGATCCATTAATTGAGCAATGATCTGCTTTTTATTTCCTCTATAAGCGTGCAGATTAAGACAATACCTGTCCAAGCCTTTTTCTTTCAATCTATTTAAAACAACATCTAATGCAGCCATTTTTTGGCTAACAAAGAGAACTTTCTTCTTTTTTTCAATTAATGCAGCAATTATGTTGCATATTGTTTGACTTTTTCCTGTTCCTGGCGGTCCCTGGAGAACAAATGTTGCACCTGCTTTAGCCAATTCAATTGCACGTTTTTGAGAAGAATCTGCACTGAACACATCAACATCAGTAACATCATTAAATTCTTCCCGAAGTATTTCGGAATAATCGCCCAGTAATGCATTTCTGTCTCCTACAAACGCTCGAATTAATGGGTTTTCTTTGATGTTTTCGTCATTTAATTCAAGGTCGTTATACATAATGTATTTCTGGTAGGTGAAAATATCTAGAACTACTTCTTCAAGAAACTTCCAGTTTTCATGTTGGCTAATAATCTGTTTTAGTTGATCTAGATATTCGTAAATGTCTGTACCTTCTTCAATTTCTTCTAAGTTTATTCCATACTCTGCCGCTAATTTTTCTTTTAAAGAAGGATTTAGTTGAAAATCATCCGGTTCTGAGAAAATATCAAATTTATGGTAAAACTTTGAAACTTTTTTTGTTCGCTCAATTTCTACAGGCATTAAAATTAATGGTGCTTTAATTAAATCTGTAGACCATTCACTATCTTTGTATTCTAAAAATCCTATTCCCAAAAAGCAGGTATTAACACCTAATTCCTGAAAGTTTTCTCGTGCTTTTAAATAGATGTTGTATAGTTTTTTATTAGTTGTTGAATCATCCTCAGACGAAATCCAACCTTTAGTTTGATCCTCAACATCATCAGTTTTTTGAAAAAGGATTACATTATTTTCATCGATTGCATCAAATACACCAGATATGTTTGGAGCAGAAACTAAAACGCTTTTTGATTTAGTGAAACGATAAGAAATTAGGTTATTTCGACGAGACAAGTCAATTAACCGACATTTCCAATACTTTATTTTATCAGATAATATTTCATTAAATTGTGACATTGAACCACATTTCGGGTGTTTTATACAAATACTGTTTTTTATTAATTTAAGTTAGTCGATTCAGTATTATAGTTTTGTAATCTACCAGGTAATCAGTTATTTTCACATTATAGAACAGTTTTATTTTCCAAGAATAACTTCGGTGAAAAATTAAATTCCCGTAATCTCAAATTTTAATATGATTTTTAATTTTTCCGGAGGTTAAACTTCCAAAACAAGCTTTTTTCTGAAAAATCAGAAGCATAAGAAAAGTTCTAAAAAAAGAAAAAAATGGACGTTAACAACGCCTTTGTGCGTTGTTTAGTCTTATTCTTCTGCTGCTTTTTCAAGGTATTTGAGGGAGAGGGGTTTTAGGGTGCGTTCTTTGTCAGTTGCCATCAGGAAGCTTTGTACGTCTTGGATGTTGTCTGCGAGTTGTGCTTTTAGTTCGTCAACGAATTTGGAGTATCCGGAATAGTTACGGTGGAAAGACAAAACCGAGAAATCCATTCCAAAGCCTTCACCGCTTGCTGCGAAAACAACGTTAGCGTTTTCCATAGCCCATTTCTTTGCTTTTTCAGTTACTTCAACTGAGCCTTTGGCTTTGACCAAGGTCATTGCCATGATTTCAAAACCCAATTCGGTCCAATCGGGAATTACGGTGTAATCGACTATGGCTTTTTTTTCGAGCCGTTGTCGCATTCGTGTAATGGTTGGCTGGGAGACTCCGATGATTTTTGCGATTTCCCTGTCGCTTCGTTTAGCGTTTTTCATAAGCTCAAACAAGAGTCTGAGCATTCTTTTTTTCATCATAGTTACAAATTCATAATAGTGTGAAATATAAACATTATGCATAAATGTTTAACACATGTATGATTTAAATACACAAAAAAACACAAATCTTATTATATACCAATAAAAAATAAAAAATCTAGTTCCAAAGGTTTGATGCAATTATTTTATGTTCACCATATTTTAATCTTTCAGAACTTTACGAAATAGAAAGTTACATAGTAAACTTTTCGCCACCCACCAGAATTCGTTCCAGCGCAGAGTTTAGCTCAATTATTCCATAATTAGTCCTTGCAGACACAGGCACCAACTGAAAATCTAGCCCCAAACGGTGAATAACGTGAACCATGTCTCGGCTCAAAAGCATACGGGTTCCTTCGAGAGTTTCTTCGATTACTGTTTCAAGCATTTCTGGGTCTAGGGACCATTCAACAATCCGTTCCGATTCTTCAGGAGGCAACAGATCACATTTTGAAAGCACATGCAACTGTGGGAAAAAGAACCTGTTATACACTGCAGAGGCCAAGAACATGTTTGAAACATAATTCAGAGGATTAAAAGAAAACACAGAATCAAAAAGGTACACGATTGCTTTTTGTTCAGATGTTAATTCGTTTGCAATATAGGGTCCACTTGCTCGAAAAGCAAACAACTCCATTTGCCCAGGGGTGTCCACCAGAACAACATCTGATTGGAAATCTTCGATTTCACCTCCGATGGTTGCGGCTTCTTCTGCTATAAGGTCTGAAGCTAGAACCAAGGCGCCGTTGGGTCCAAGTTGGTATTCTTCCATGATTTGGTTAATGTCAATTTTGTTTCTGATATCGATATCTGGTTTATAGGGCAGGTTTGAAACACCTGGATCCAAGTTTACTGTAATTGATTTTTGTTTTTGGACTTTGAGCAATTCATTCAAAGACGCAGTAAGAAGAGACTTGCCCGACCCAGCAGTTCCAATAAGAAAAATTATGACCACTCAAACACCAACCAACACTAAACATACATGAAGGTCTTATTTTCATCAGAGGATATAATTGTTGTCTGTTTCGAAGAGTTAAAAATCATCAGGCAGGGTAGTTATTATTGTTCCACCTCGTTTCTGAATCAGTTCTTTGAGATGAGCAAGGGCCTTGTTAACACGATTTTTGGCAACATCAGCATCTTTGTCGGTGGAGGAAAGATGAAACTCAATGAAAGATGAGGTTTCAGTTCCTTTGGGATGAGATTTTATGTAAACATAAGGGTTGTCTTTCATTGCAACATCAATAAAAGGTGCCATTTCTGACTCCATAACATTTGTAGAAACTATGCTGGTTTCAAAAAAGTTCATTCCTTGACCAGCATTCTTGAGTAACGGAGCAATTGATTCTTCAAATATGCCTTTCATTTCAGAGGGCACCCCGGGAAGGGCAAATATGGTAATGTTTTTATGTTCAAACTTTACTGCAGGAGCGGTCCCCATTGGATTACGAACAACTGTAGAGCCTACAGGAATTTTGGCCATCTTTAAACGATGGGGAGTTAACTCAATTTCATTTATCTTGACATCTTTTGCGTACATACGATATTTTTCTGCAACCATTTGCAAAGCTTGGTCGTCAACTTTGGTTTGGCGGTTTAAGGCTTTGGCTAGTCCTTCTAGGGTCATGTCATCAAAGGTTGGACCCAACCCACCAGTGATTATAACATAACAGGGCTTGCGTTGGATTGCTTCTTTTATTGCCATTGATATATCAGAAAGGTTGTCGCCCACAACAGTAACCCGTTTGACGAGTAAACCCAAGGTTGTGATTCGTTTTGTTAACCATTGAGCGTTTGTATTCAAGGTTTTGCCGATAAGAAGTTCGTTTCCAACACAGATTATTTCCACAGATTGATTCATAGTGATCCTAACCTAGAAACTGTTGAGTAATAATTGAAAACGAAAAGATAACTGCTTTGTTTAATGAATAAAAATGCTACCAAAAAGCATGTATGCTAGGTTTTCTTTCAAAACATTAAGTTTTATCAATGCTTATTTTTTCTTGCTGAGGTACCACTTCAGGTAATCCTTTCTCTGTTGTTGTTTTTGCTCCTCAGGTGTTTCGTAAGTTGGTCGATTATTTTCGCGCAACTCATAAAGTTCTTGGGGAGTCAGAGAAAGACCGCAGCTCTTGCAAACGTAACGCTTTGTAAGGGACACGTAATGTAGTTCGCCACCACATTCAGGGCAATATCTCATACTTCTCGCCTTTTCAGTTCATGTTCATATGTTAATATATAAAGATAGATGCTGGAAAAAGGGTTTCGGGTCAAATTATCCAAAAAAAGGGAAAAAACTATACCAGAAATGAATAATAATATTTTGTGAGGTTAAAAAAGAATGGCAACAGCAGGAGTAACCACAGCGGCAGTTATTGCAGCACAACACACCAGCTCATATCGGGTTAAATTCAAAAGAAAACAGTTTTTAGAACTGGTAGAAATCGCCAAACCAAAAATAATCTACCAAACAGGCAGAATGTACTTTTTCGCCTTTGATGGATTTGTAATGTACTCCTTCGAATGTGAAGATTCAGATTTCAAACAAAAAATTTTGCATGCAATCGAATTCTCTAACCAAGCATGGAGTGAATAATTAACTATTCAAATAATTGAGGAAACATATCTGATGTTTCAAAATTTTTTCATTTATCCGAAGGCACCCTTCGATTTCGATCTGAACTGCAGAGTATTTGGATACCAAAAACCTATGCCAGAAGTCTACAATGAAAGCATTTGGAGACGTGCCGTAAAGTTAGATTCAGGAAAACTTGTTCCAGTATCATTACTGTCAAAAGGTACAATTCAAGACCCAAAAATTGAGCTGCAATATTTTGGTGAAAAATTAGATGCGAAAGAAAAACAGGATTTGACAGAGAAACTGGATAACATTTTTTCGTTTAGTCAAGACTTAACTGAACTTTACAAGTTTATGGAACAAAACAAGGAAATTGCTGACTTGAAAAATCAGTTTGTGGGTTTGAAAGCTGCAGGTTTTGGGATTACTGTTTTTGAATGTTTCATTAAGTCGATAATTCAGCAGCAAATTTCAATCAAAGTTGCTTATTCTATTACTAACAAGATGGTAACCCGATTCGGAGACAGCATTAAAGTAAATGACCTAATTTACTACGATTTTCCAACGCCAGAAAAGTTTACTAAAATAAGCCTTCAAGAAATCAGAAAATGTGGAGTGAGTTGGCGCAAAGCTCAGTGTATTAAAGAAATAGCTCAGCAAGTAACTAACAACAAGTTTGATGCCGAAGGTTTAGTTTTGCTTTCAAACGCTGAAGTAACTGAAGCATTAAAACACTTTCACGGCGTAGGAACATGGACTGCTGAGATGGTTTTGTTTGCGGGTTTGAAAAGAAGTACTGCTATTCCTGCTGGAGATCTTGGGGTTCGGCGGACAGTTTCAAACTTTTATTCAGACAATAAATTGCTTACAGAGACTCAAGTCAGAAAAATCGCAAATAATTGGGGGAAATTCACTAACGATATTGTATATTACATTTCTTGCATTGAAAGAACGTGAATACCGGGTGCTCAGATAGATTCATATGCGATTCCGTTAAAAGTAAACTGAGTTTATCAGAGGCATGATAATGAAAAAGTCTCAAATTCCAGGGTTTTACAAATTAACACCTCAAGAACGAATGCAGCATGTTAAAGAGTTTGCAGGGCTAACCGATGAAGAAGTTCAACTATTACAGACCACAGGTGCCTTGAAAATGGAACTCGCAGAAGTAATGATAGAAAATGTTGTAGGAACATTTCCATTGCCTCTGGGAATTGCCATGAATTTTGTTGTTAACAACAAAGAATACATGATACCCATGGTAACAGAGGAACCTTCAGTTGTTGCAGCAGCGTCTTATGGCGCTAAAATGGCAGGAAAAAAAGGTGGGTTTTTCACAAGTAGCACTGACCCAATAATGATTGGGCAAATCCAAGCAGTAAACATCAAAGAACCTTTTGGAGCAAAAATGAAGATACTGTCAGCCAAACAAGAGATTCTCAAAAAAGCAAACGATCAAGACTCCATGCTTCTTTCTGTTGGCGGTGGAGCTAAAGATTTACAAGTTAAGGTAATTGACACAAAAACTGGTCCCATGGTAATTACCGAACTTTATGTTGATTGTCGGGATGCAATGGGTGCCAACGCCGTAAACACTATGACTGAAGCCATCGCCCCCGTGATAGAAAGAATAACAGGCGGTCGAGTCTACCTGCGAATACTTTCTAATCTTGCAGTTAAACGGTTAGCTCGGGCATGGGTAATAATAGATAAAGAAGCTGTTGGCGGTGAAGATGTTGTTGATGGCATTGTTCAAGCGTACAATTTTGGTGTAGTTGACCCCTTTAGGGCATCAACCAACAACAAAGGCATAATGAACGGCATAATTGCAGTTGTTTCAGCAACAGGAAACGACCACCGAGCAATCGAAGCAGGAGCCCACGCTTATGCGATCAGAAACGGGGAGTATACTACTTTGTCTCACTGGGAGAAAAACAGTGACGGGGACTTGGTAGGCTCAATTGAACTGCCAATGGCCATAGGAATAATTGGTGGAGCCACGAAAGTTCACCCAACTGCTAAAATTGCCTTGAAAATTTTAGGAGTGAAAACAGCCAATGAACTTGGAGAAGTATGTGCAGCCGTAGGTTTAGCTCAAAATCTTGCAGCGCTACGTGCCTTAGTTAATGAAGGAATCCAAAGAGGACACATGGGTTTGCATGCTCGTAACTTGGCTATCACCGCGGGAGCGTCAGGAAAATTGGTTGAAATGGTAGTGGAGCGCATGGTTGAAGAAAAACAAGTTCGAATGAGCCGAGCCAAAGAGCTCATAGAAGAATACAAACAGAAGGGAAAACTATGATAGTTGTTCCAGGTCCAAGTGCTCAAAATTTGGGCAAAAAAGTTGCTGAAGACCTAAATGCAGAAATCGTTAATGTTAACGTCAAAGGGTTTCCTGACGGAGAGTATTCGTTACGTTTTGATGGTGACTTGACAGATGAAGAGGTTATTGTAGTTCAGACCACTGGGCAACCTCAAGACAAAAACGTTATGCAATTGTTGTTGACCCTAGATGCAGCTAAAGACTTGGGAGCAAAAAAAGTAACCGCAGTTGTTCCGTATTTGGCCTTTGCCAGACAAGACAAACGTTTCTTGGCAGGGGAAGCAATCAGCAGCCAAACATTAGTAAAACTACTGGAAGCATGTAACATCGACAAGTTTGTTACAGTTAACATTCATGCCAAAAACAGTCTGAACTGGTTCTCAATTCCCACAATGAATCTTTCAGCCATAACTTTGTTAGCCCAAGACTTCAAAAACAAAGGACTAGATGGTGCTTTTGCATTGTCCCCTGATAAGGGTGCCATCAAGTTAGCTGAAGAGGCAGACAAGGTTCTTGGTGGAGGTTGTGGGTGGTTACGAAAGGAACGTGACCGTTATACTGGTGAGATTCAGGTTGAAGAAAAGTGCCTCAACGTGAAAGGCAAAGATGTAATCGTTTTTGACGACATAATCAGCACAGGTGGAACAATAGCCCGAGCGATAAAGATGCTCAAAAGCCAAGGCGCACGAAGAGTCTTCGCTGCTTGTGTTCACCCGTTACTTATTGGGGAAGCAAAAACCAAGATTATAGAAAGCGGAGCCGAAGAAATCGTGGGCACAGACAGCATCCCCAGCACAGTTAGACAAGTATCCCTTGCACCACTGATCGTGGAGGCATTGTCAACCAAATAGGTGCCAATTTCTTGGGCAAACTTTTTTTCCAGACTTCAGGAGAGCATGAAACTCTTCCAGTTTCGGAAGCAGAAGCTATTCTAAAAGCAGAAGGGTATAGGTACCAAATCAAAGAAAAACTAACCCAGGTACTGCGCCTTGAAGCAGAAACAAACTGCATAGATTCTATTAAGGCAAGGTCAGCTTTGACTCGGGTTTGTTGCCAAGAAATCTTCAACTGTAATGCTTCAACAGAAAAAATCTTGGATAACATTCAGTCTTTTGTCGACGAGTTTATTGGTAACGAAACTTTTGCTGTGAGAATTCGCAGAGTAAAAGGGGTAAATCCAGAAATTGACCGTGTTTGGCTTGAAGGGCATGTTGGTGCCACCATACTTGAAAAGGTTACCACATCTAAAGTTAATTTGACAAATCCACAAAAAACGTTCTATGGAGTTTTAACAGATAACAAGTTTATTTTTGGTTTGAAACTTGCAGAAATCACCCCTAAACCGTTCTCTGATCGAAGACCAAGAAGAAGACCTTTCTTTCATCCTACGGCTATGCAGGCTAAACTGGCGCGAGCCATGGTTAATCTGGCTCAACCAAAAACAGGTGATTTAATTTTAGACCCTTTTTGTGGAACAGGAGGAATGCTTATCGAAGCAGGCCTGATAGGGTGTCGTGTTATTGGATTTGACGCAAAACCTCACATGCTTCGAGGTGGACGAAAAAACATCAAACACTTCGGAATAGAAGCAGAAGGCTTTGCAATAGCAGATGCCCGTTGTCCTCCAATAACAAAAGTGAATTGTATCGTCACAGACCCCCCATACGGCAGGTCAGCAAGCACCTTAGGCGCAAAAACAAGATATATCGTTGAAGATTTTCTAGCAGGAATCGGAAACTCTTTACCTAAAGGTGCCAAGATCTGTATGGCTGCTCCAAAAAAGATTCAGATAAGTGAAACCGCACAAGCAGCAGGGTTCAAACATCTGGAGTCTCATTTTGTTTATGTGCACAGAAGTTTAACCCGAGAAATAGTAGTTTTTGAAAAACTCTAACAAGCCTTGAAGGCGTAATCAAATAAACCTAAAAAACATATAATATACTATTTGTAAAGAAAACGGGAGTATACAACTTTGCAGATAACATTTCTTGGAACCGGAGCAGCCATTCCAACAGTTGAGAGGAGCTCTGCAGCAATTGCAATTCGAAGAAAAAATGAGTTAATACTATTTGATTGTGGAGAAGCAACTCAAAGGCAAATGGTGCAAGCAGGTGTGGGTTTTCAACGTAAAACAAAAATTTTTGTTACTCACATGCACGGTGACCACGTTTTAGGTTTGCCTGGTCTTTTACAGACCATGTCCCTTTTATCCCGAAAACAAGAGCTGCAAATCTATGGACCAAAGGGAATCAAAGATTTTGTGGAGGCAATAAATCAAACTGTGCCATATACTCTCACTTTTCCTTTAGAAATTTTTGAAGTTGAAGCAGGCTTAGTCTGTGACGAAAAAGAGTACCAAGTAACAGCAGTTGATTCAGGTCACATGGACCCTGCATTATGTTACGCATTATCAGAAAAGCCGCGACCGGGAAGATTTAACACAAAAATGGCCCAGAAACTAGGTGTTCCTATAGGTCCATTATGGTCGGAGCTGCAGTCAGGAAAATCTGTTACTCTTCCTAGCGGTGAAGTTGTGAAGCCTGAAAATGTTCTTGGGGCTTCTCGACAGGGAAGAAAAATTGTTTACACAGGAGATGCTGGACCGTCCGAAGCTTTGGTTGAGTTAGCAAAAAACGCGGATTTGTTGATTCATGAATCTACTTTTGAAGATGCCTTGCAGGAAAGAGCATTGAAAGATAAACATTCTACACCAACGATGGCTGCTCAAACAGCGAAACAAGCAAACGTCAAAAAACTGGTTTTAACCCATATCAGTGCCAGATACAAAGATGCCAATCAGCTATTAGAACAAGCAAAAACGACGTTTCCTAACACGATTTTAGCAGAAGACCTTTTGCAGCTAGAATTAGCCCTGAAAGATTAAGTAAAAAGTTTGTTGAGATACTGTATGCTTTGTTGTGGGTGGTCCGTGGATTCAATCATCAATAGTTTATCGTATCGGGCTTTTTTGACCGCTTTTGCGAAGTTTTGCCAGTCTAAGGTACCATAGCCAATTCCTAGGTGCTGGTCACTGGTTCCTTGGTTGTCGCTCAGGTGCATGTGTATGATTTTTTTGGAGAATTGTTGTATGAAATCGTTAATTTGGTTGTTCAAATTAGCATGCGCAACATCTAACACCATACCAATGTCGTCGTTCAAGTCTTGATAGAATCTATGAAAGTCGTCTACACTTTTCATCAATGCTGGGAAAGGCTCGGGAATATTCTCGATAGCAATAGTTACACCTTCTTGCTGGGCAACTTTTAGTAAACTGCGAACAGAATCCAAATTTAATTCCCAATCTTTCCCAGGATAAAACCTGTCAAGACCACTCTTAAATCCAGGATGAAAAAGCCACAAAAGGCAGTCCAACTGCCCAGAAAGAACAAGAGACTGTCGTAACCGTTTCAAAACTGCTCGGCGTAAAACTGGGCTGATAGTTGCGATGTTTACGTTTGCCCATGGGGCGTGAACAACAAAGTCAAGGTTGTTAGTTTTGGCGATTTCTTTTAGTTTTTTTATTCGATTTTTGGTCAGGGCATGGAATCCTTCGTCGGTTAATTCTACGTGCTTCACATTAAGTTCAGGCAAAGAACTTAGAACATACTTGAAAGGTTTATCGAGGCAGTAAAGCATTGACAAGCCAATTTCAGGTTTAACCATCCCTAAACACTACAGCTATTTTTTGCGTGAGGAACTTTGCTTTATGGTTCGAGGGGCAAGCCAGTTTACTAGTTTTTTGGGGTCATCACAGTCAATTTTGACGGTGATTGGTCCCAATGGGGATTCATGGCTTTGTTGGGAAAAAGAAACATGTCCAGCATAGGCTACTTGCTTGTTAAGATAAAACGTTATAGAATTGTTGTCAATGCAGTTACGAAGAACCTTTCGCGCAGCTGCAAGAATCTGCTCACGTTTAAGCAAATTAGATAGCTTAGTTAAGCCTTGAGTCCCAGTAATCCGTACGGTGAGTAGTTGACCCCAGAGTTTGTCTTTTACTTCAAAATCCAAAGGACCAAACATGTTTTCAACTGCAGTTTTTACCTTTTCTAAGTCTTCTGTTTGATTAACTTCAGCATCAACACGAATCTGCACATCAGTCATCGTTAAGCACCCTACTAATTAACTGATTAATTCTGTTCTTCAAATGATTTATGCTTCCCTCATTTACTATCATGTAATCCGCAATTGCAATAACAGACCCCATTCCAATCCCAAGTTCCCTAAGATCTCGGTCCATAAACGTGTTCCAATCAGGGGGATCGTCACTTCGTTTTCTGTTAACTAGGCGTTTAAATCTTGTCTTAGGAGAAGAATGAACAGCAACCAAAACAAAATCAGCAAAATGCTTCTTGAATTCATCAACTTCAACAAGGCTACGGATTCCGTCAATAACAACAAGTTTTCCAGTTGTTTGCTTCAATGCTGGAATACATTGTTTAGCAATGGCAGCAGGTCCATCTAACTCTCGTAAGTTAAGCATTACTTTGCCCATGTTTTCAGGGGTTGCTTTGAGGTTTCGTCTTTTTACTTCTGCTCGAACTACGTCGCCCATGGTAACAACAGGATGCCCTAACCTTTGAACAGTTTTCCGAAAAACACCCTTACCTGCTCCCGGCATCCCAGCAAGCCCAACAACAATTTTGTCTGCTATCCCAAACCCCTCATTATGTTACATGAAGTATCTTCTGTTAAAACTCAATAAAACAGTTGTTGGCACCAACAAAAACAGATTAGTTTCTTTAACTCATGTAAGGTCACAGTTTTTACAGAAAATACTTGTAACAAAGAAATCGGCGCAATTCAAGCAATTAAGTTTTGGACTTATTTTGAGTCAATACAAATGGTAAAAAAATTAATGTTTAAAAATTCAGTGTAATTCTGAATCAGATTTAAAAACGAAATATGGAACAAATCTTATGTGCATAAACGTTATACCTATTATTGTTATTCAAGTTTTTGTCATAGAAACCAAAAAAGGGGCAAGCTCAAAGAACCTTGAGTCGCCGTGCGCAAATGCGCAAAAGTCTAAGGAGGATTTGGCGCACACTCGGTTCGGACGCCAAAAACGCCATGGAGCTCAACCCCTTTTCTGGTGCCAGCAATTCAAAAATTAACGCATGTGAACTTTTAATGAATATAGGCGCGCCTACACGCGAAGTTATTAAAACCGCGAAAAGAAAAGTATATTGGACATTATACGAGAGATTTGTATGTCAGGAACCATCCGAAGTTTCTTAGCCTTTGATATAGAAGACCAAAAAATACTTGGAAACATTTCTCATATTCAAAAAATGTTGGCTAACAGCGGGGCAGAACTGAAGTTAGTCAATCCACAAAACATTCACGTTACAATCAGGTTCTTAGGAGAAATACAAGCCTCAATGATTGACAGTATCCATGAAGAAATGAAACAGATTACGTTTTCTCCATTTACCATAGAACTTCAGGGTTTAGGTGCATTCCCAAAACCTAATAATCCCCGAGTTGTCTGGGCAGGAATCAAAAACGGCGAAAAAGAACTAAAAGACATTTTTCAGCAACTAGAACCCCGCCTAAGAGGGCTGGGATTCCAACCAGACAATAAAGGTTTCAATCCCCATTTAACCATAGCTCGTGTACGGAGCGGAAGAAACAAATTCAAACTCGCAGAAACAATTCATGAAATGGCAGACTACGAGTTAGGAACAATAAATGCAGAATGCCTTAGGTTAAAGAAAAGTGATTTGACGCCTCGAGGTCCAATTTACAATAATCTAAGAGAAGTTTGTGGAAAAAAGTAAAACATAATTTGGTGTTTGTTGTGCCTCGTTCCGTTGAAGAAATTCGTTGGGAAGTTCTAAAACTAGTTAACCCCAGCGAAAGCGATCAAAAAAAGATTCAAGCAATAGCAGAGAGTTTAACAAAAAAAGTAGAAAACGCCGCCAAAAACAAAGGGGTTGACATTGAAGTTAGAATAGAGGGTTCAGTTGCCAAGAACACATGGTTGAAGGATTGCCCAGAAATTGATGTGTTTATGCAAGTGGCTGAAACGGTTCCTCTAGAAGATTTTGGGACAGTTTTGTTGGATGTTGCAAAAGAAGCCACCAAAGATTTTGTCCAGATTGAAAGGTATGCCCAGCACCCGTATATTGAAGCGGTTACGGATGATGGAGTTTACTTGAATGTTGTTCCGTGTTACAAAGTCAAACAGGGCAACTTAATCAGCGCAACCGACAGAACGCCCTTCCACACAGATTATGTCAAAGCGCATCTTACCAAAAAAATGTCAGAAGAAATCAGGTTACTTAAACGCTTCATGAAAGGAATCAACGTTTACGGCGCAGAAATCAAGGTTGGAGGTTTCAGCGGATACCTTTGTGAGCTTTTGGTTCTAAATTTTGGTTCATTCATTGAGGTTTTACGGGCTGCTACAGACTGGAAAGAAAAAACCGTCATAGATAACGAAAAACAATACAAACAACTAAAAGCCCTCAAGGAAAAATTTGTTGAACCCTTAGTCGTGGTTGACCCAGTAGACAAACAAAGAAACGTCGCAGCCGCAGTAAGACCAGAAAAACTTGACGAATTCATTGCGGCATCACGAGAATTCCTAAAAAAACCTGACATAAAGTTTTTTTATCCACCAAAAACCAAAGCCCTAACTCAAACAGAACTCCTTGAAAGCATACGTAATCGGGGGTCTTCATTAGTTTTCATCAAGTTTAAAGGAAAAATTCCTGTTCCCGATGTGTTATGGGGGCAACTTTACAAAAGACAAAAAGCCATACGAAAAATCATCACCCAAAATGATTTTGAAGTTTTGCGGGATGCTATTTGGAGTGACGAAAAAAGCTTGAACGTTTTCGTATTTGAGCTACAAAATCGTTTGATTCCAAACATGAAAGCTCAGTTAGGTCCGCCTTTGAACAGGAAAAACGAGTCCGAAAAGTTTTTGCGAAAACATCTAGGTTCAGATTTGACTGTTTCTGGACCCCGAACAGAAGACAGCCGTTGGATAGTAGATGTGAAGAGAAACTACACGGATGTTATTGACTTACTAAATGATAAACTGCGACACGGTTTCAAAGGGGAGGGTGTTGCTGATATTGTTGCAGAAGCAGTTGATTGTTTAGAAGTCTTACTTAACGATGAAATTGCATCATTTTATTGTAGAAATTCTGATTTTGCAGGGTTTTTGACGCAGTTTCTTGATGGAAAACCATTGTGGCTGAGTTAAATAATTGTGCATACAACGTAGACCTGTTTAAATATATATAGAACGTGTGAAAAAGATTTAGTTGCTATGATGCTCGAAATTGAACCAATAATAAAAATAGTTTTGGCATTTATTTTGGGGGCTATTGTGGGTCTTGAACGGGAATTAAGCCGAAAACCCGCAGGATTACGAACCAACAGCCTTGTCGGGTTAGGAGCAGCCCTGTTTACTATTTTATCCTATGACGCCTTTCCGGGGGGTGATCCATCAAGAATAGCAGCAGGAGTTGTTGTGGGAGTTGGTTTTTTGGGTGCAGGAACCATAGTAAAATCCCAAGAAAAAGTAAGGGGACTAACTACTGCGGCGACCCTTTGGACCGTCGCATCAATAGGGGTTACAGTTGGAGCAGGATATTACGCTCTCGGCATTGTTGCAACAGCCCTGGCGTATATTGCACTTAAGCTTGACGTAATAGAAAACGCGATTAAGAAACGCAAAGCAGACTAATATGTGTAAAGGTTTCCGTAAGGGCGTTTTGAAACTGGAATCAGCTTGTTGAAGTTGCCATCAATAATTTTTGATACATCCAAGTCGTAGTAACTGCAGAATTCTTCAACTAAGGGTTTTAGGTTTTTGTAATCGTCATCATCAAGTTCTCGGACTGCGACTTCTTCTCCCATATGACGAACCTCACCCCGGATGTAGATTACTCCGCCGTGCATTCCTGTTCCGACAAATCGGGCGTCGTGAACTTTTTGTTTCATGTCTATTCCTAATACAGCTAGTATTCCGCCTGCCATGTATTCACCAAGGAAATCTTGGGCTGTTCTTCCAATTACTATGGAAGGGCGTTTTCCCATGTACTCTTTCATGTGAATTCCAACACGGTAGCCAGCACTATCACGGATGAAAATTTTCCCTCCACGCATGGAGTGTCCTACCAAATCTCCTGCCCGTCCATGAACAACTATTTTTCCGCTGTCCATGGTGTTTCCGCAAGCGTCTTGCACGTTGCCGTGAACAGTTATGTCTACTCCTTTCATGAACGAACCTAAGTCGTTTCCTGGAGTTCCATAGAGGTCAAGTTTTATGTTCCCTTTAAGGTCAGTTCCAAGGTAGCGTTGACCACAAACGTTGCGAATTTCAATGTTTTCAACCCCATTATTGTCCAGTTGTCGCAGTAAACTGTTCAATTCACGGTAGTACATTCCAGTGGAATCAATTTTTGCAACTTTGTTTTTGACGGTTAAACTGCCGGCTGATTGTTTGATTAAGTCTTGTAGGGACATTGTTTTAGTCTCCTGCTGTTCTTACTCCGAGCACTTTCAGTTCTGTATCTGTAAGTCCAACTCCCCTGAGAACCAAACGATTTCCGCGCACGCTTTCAATGGCGTTTATTCCCATTCCGCCCATCATTTCCATGATTTCTAGGCTCCATCCACGCAAAAGCCCCTTAAGGCGTTGAGCACCAATTTCTGGGTTAATTCGTTTAGTTAACCACAAATCAGTGGTTGCAATTCCCCACGGGCATCGTCCAGTGTAACATTTCTGACAAACTGTGCAACCTAACGCAACTAGGGCTGCAGTTCCAATGTAACAGGCATCTGCACCCAGCGCGATGGCTTTGAGAACGTCACCGCTGCTTTTGATTCCGCCTGCAGCAACAACAGAGGCTTGGTTTCGGATGCCTTCGTCACGTAACCGTTGATCAACTGCAGCAAGAGCCAACTCGATAGGGATGCCTACGTTGTCTCGGGTTATTCGTGGTGCGGCTCCGGTTCCTCCTCGTATACCATCAAGGACTACAGCATCTGCACCAGCTCGAACAATACCGCTTGCGATAGCTGCAGCGTTGTGAACTGCTGCAATTTTTACAAAGACTGGTTTTGTGTAGTCGACAGCTTCTTTGAGGGCAAAGATTAGTTGCCTTAGGTCTTCGATAGAGTAAATGTCATGCTGAGGCGCAGGAGAAAGAGCATCAGTTCCCATGGGTATCATACGTGTTTTGGAAATTTCGGCGCTGACTTTTTCTCCAGGAAGGTGACCACCAATTCCAGGTTTTGCACCTTGTCCGATTTTGATTTCTATTGCTGCGCCTGCGTTCAAGTATTCAGGGTGAACTCCGAAACGTCCAGAGGCAACTTGAACAATAACGTGGTCACTGTATTTGTACAGGCTTTTTTCTAGTCCTCCTTCTCCGGTGTTGTAGTATGTGCCGTATTCACTGGCTGCACGGGCTAGGGATTTGTGAACATTAAGACTAATAGACCCATAAGACATGGCAGAGAACATGATGGGAGTTTCAAGAGTAAGCTGAGGAGCAAGTTTAGTTTTCAGCTCTAAATCTCCTTTGCTAAAGTCAAGGTCTAGCTTGTTAGGTTTGGAACCAATGTATGTTCGAAGCTCCATGGGCTCTCTCAGGGGGTCAATTGAAGGGTTTGTGACTTGGCTTGCGTTTATCAAAAGCCTGTCCCAGTATGTAAGCTCAGGTTTGTCACAGCCCATTCCAGTAAGGACGACTCCTCCTGTTTCGGCTTGTTTTTTTATGCCGATTAGAGCTTCTTGGCTCCAGTTAGCGTTACTTCGGTAAACGTTGGGGTTTTTCTTTATAGTTATGGCGTTAGTTGGACAAAATGTTGCACAACGCTGGCAGTTTACACAGTTTTCGCTTTTGCTGACCATGCAGTAGTCGTCTTCGTCGTAGCAATGAGTTTCGTAACTACATTGGTTAACGCAAACTTTACAACGGATGCAACGATTTGGGTCGCGTTCGATTATGTATTCGGGAATAACGTAACTTTTCATGGTCTATTCTCCTAGGCTATGGTCTCCACAGGTTTTTTGGTTTGTAGTCGACCAATTACGGGTTCTCCACCTCGGGGGCTCCAAACATCGTCTAAGTGGGGTGAAACTAGCCTGATGGCTGCTTCTTCTGAAGACAGAAACAAAATATCGCCTTTTGTTGCGGCAGTAAGAGGTCGCAGCTTGATTCTGTCTGTTAGTCCAATCATTTCTCCTTCATGGGCAACTATGATTGTGAAAGGTCCGTTCATCAATAAACCACCGTATGTTTGTCGCATAGCAGTTATGGTTTGTTGGGCATTTGGTTGCATTGTTTTGATTTCTGACCACAATGGGGGTGCAAGAATCTTTGTAACTGCTTCGATAGGCAGTTTTTGGCGTCTCATCAGAAGGTCAAAGGCATATGCTAGGACTTCGGTGTCGGTTTGCATTGTGCATTTGTATCCGAACATTTCCAGGTATCGTTTGTTTATTCCGTACGATGAAATTTCGCCGTTGTGAACTACAGTCCAGTCTAGCATACTGAAAGGATGGGCTCCTCCCCACCAGCCTTGGGTGTTTGTTGGGAATCGTCCGTGAACGGTCCAAAGGTATCCTTTGTAGTCTTCTAAACAGAAGTATTGACCAACGTCTTCGGGGAAACCTACTCCTTTGAACACGCCCATGTTTTTTCCGCTTGAAAACACGAAAGCTTTGCCTGTTTCGCTGTTTATGCGAGTAACATATTTCATGACGTAATCGTTTGGATGCTGGCTCTGAAGTTTAGCAGTTTTAGGTTGAACAAAGTATCTCCACATTAGAGGGGGATCTGTGACTTTGGCTTCTTGGATGGGCATTGGTTCATCGTTGATTATGTCAAAGGCTTCGTTTAACAGGCGGTCAGTTTGTAGTTTTGCATCGGTGCTCAGGTACATTACCTGGAAGGCGTAATCGTCTTTGTATTCGGGGTATATTCCATACGCTGCAAAACCACCTCCTAAACCGTTTCCACGGTCATGCATGTTAGCGATTGCTCGCATGGGGTCTTTTGCGGAGAACCTTTCTCCTTTGAGGTTCATCATGCCAAATATGGAACAGGCATCAAAGACTTTTTCGTCGCCGTAAGGGTTGTTAACTTTAGTAAGATTCTTCATGTTAATGCACCACAAACATTTCTTTTCTTACAGTTTCAGGCAAACTAATTATTCCAAAGTCTTTGGAAAGAAGTTTTTCCTTAACTTCAGCTACGTTAACTTGGTTTTTAATTAATCGGAACAGTATTCCTGCTTTTTCAACTTCACCCAAGAAGATGAAGCCTACAATAACATCATCTTTGAGGACAATTTTTCTGTAAACTGGCTTTTCAGGTTGAACATCAACAAGTATTTCATATTCACTGCTATCTTCGGGGTTAATTTTTCCCACTGATATAATAGGCAATCGGAAGTAGTTCATGGAACTCATTACGGTGCCGCCCTCGTATTCTGTTGTTTGACCAGCCATGTTGTATCCAGCTACTCGTCCGCCTACATGAGCTAAAGGCCATAGGGGCAAACGCCGGTTTTCTTTTACCAGAAAATCGTGGGCTTCTGTTGCATCTCCACATGCGTAAACGTCGGGAATGTTGGTTTGCATGAAACGGTCAACAATTATTCCTTTTTGAATTTCCACTTTTGAATCTTCAACAAGTTCTATTCGTGGATTAACCCCAACAGCAAGAACAACTAAATCACAAGAAATTATTGTGTCATCTTGAAGAAGTACCCCACCCACTTCGTTGGGGTTTCCTTGTTTTCCGAGAATTTGCTTTACTGTTTGACTAAGAATCAGCTTTGTTCCGGTGGCTTTTATCACTGTTTCAGCAAGTTCAGAAGCTTTTTCATCCAAAACAACATGAATCAGTCTGTCATTTAATTCGATTAAGGTTATTTTTATTCCACGTTTCACCAAGGCATCAGCTACGCTTACTCCAATAAGACCTCCACCAAGAACCACAGCAGATTTTGCGTGCTGCAGTTTAGAGGTTATGCCTTCTGCGCTAGCAAGTTCAGTGAAAGTGAAAACCCCCTCCTTTGTTACTCCATCCATTTGGGGAACAACTGGTCGACCCCCAGTGGCAAGTAGCAGTTTTTCATATTCTAGTTTTTGTCCGTCATCAAGTTTCACGATTTTTTTGTCAAAATCAATGTTCAGTGCAGTTTTTCCCGTGTATGCGTGGACGTTGTGTTTCTTCCAGAACTGTTCACTACGGTATTTCATAGTAGCAAGAGTCGCTTCTTGACTGACAAATTCGGAAATCATTGGACGGGAATACTGAGGAAAAACCTCTTCGGAAATTAGTGCTATCGTACCAGTTGGATCAACTTCACGTATTGCTTCAACGGCTCCAACACCTCCTGCAGAGCCCCCAATAATCAAGTATTTCACCATTTTATTCTTCCACCGTTTCACACAATAACGCATCGTTGGGGCAGTTAGTCACACATGCAGGAACATCTAGGTTTGGGCAAAGGTCACATTTTGCAATTATTTTTCCTGAAGAATCAGGCTTTACCGCACCATATGGACAAACCATAATACAGGTCCAACAGCCCATGCATTTTTCAGGGTCATGAATTACTAGACCAGTTTTTTTGTCAAGAGTCATTGCCCCAGCAAGACAAGCATACACACACGGGGTGTCTTTACAGTGCTGGCACCGGATTGACATTGAAACTGGTTTGTTAGTTTCGATACGAATTCTGCTGACTGGTTTAGGGTCTTCTTTTAGGTAGGCTTTGATGGCGTCTTTGCTTTTTGAGTGTTCTAAAGTACAGTAAACTTGGCATATTCCGCAGCCTATGCATGCATCTTCTTTGACGGATATTCTTTTCATGTTATTTTTTCGCTCTCCACTACTTCACTTGTTGGCATACGGCAACCTATTGCCGATTACTCAAACATACACCAGTTTATAAATATTGCTAAACGGATATTCAGATTATATGACATGCTACTTTAGACACTTGAACGCTCTTTTCGAAAAAGCAGAAATACAAGTCACAAAAGAAAACAAAAAAGACATCGACAAAACAATCCACAGCATAGTTGGAGTCCAATACAAGAATTGCTCTGAAACATGGAAAGAAGTAAAAAAGAAAATTGCTGAAAACGAAGAAAACTTCGTAAACAAACTCAAAAAAGAACTAGCAAGAACCTAACAAACAATCCACACAAAACAACCTTTATTCGCATTTCATTGTCGATAATACAACGAAATACGAGAACCACATCGCTTGCAGCGAAGGCCATTGTCACCCAGGTTTTCTATTCGGTAGGGCGTGTGTCGACCACATTGTGGACATTTTGCGAATCTAAGTTGTTTTTTGTCTTTTGACGTTATGGCAGTATGCAAGGCGTCAAAGATGTTAATTCTTTGAATTGATGAGGAGGTCATAGGGAAATCACATCGTTTACTTTCAGTTGGTTGTCAATTGTTGGGCAGTTAAGACGCAAACGGTTCATCCCGAATTCGTTGAGTCTGTTGCATATTTGGTAAAGGGATTGTTCCACACCGTTTAACAAACTGTCCCCTTCAGGGGTTAAAGAATATACTTTTCGTGGACGGTCATGGGTTAGGTCCCATTCGCTTTTGATGGTCCCTTTCTTTTCAAGTTCACCCAGCAGAGGGTAGATGGTACTGGGACCAAAGTAAACTCCAAAGTTTTTGCGTATGTTTGTTATTACTCCATATCCGTGGAGGGATTTATCCTTTAATAACCCTAGGACAACTAGGTCAAGCATTCCTCTTACGAGCTTGATTTCAGCTTTTCTAATTTCTTGTTTGTTCATTTTTTTCCATCTTCCTTGTGTAGTTATGTGTTACAGTTATACAATATGTCATTATCCAGACATATTCTTACTTTCATAACAGGTCAAACATCGATTTAAGGATGGGTGTGACGACAAACAATATCAAAGCATATCACGCCAGCAACTTCAACAGCAAAAATAACTTCAAAATCGCAACTAAATTTCATAAATAACTAAAAATAGAATACATAATGCATAAAAAAATGGGGGAAAACTGAAGTATTAGTCAATATTTAAACTGTAGAACAGAAGTACCAAAAACTACAAAAACAGCGTACAAAAGCACAAGAAAACGCTGGAACAGGCAAATAAAACCAAAATAACCAAAGAAACCAAAGATACAACAATACACAACCAACCAATGACTGATCAGCAAAGAAAAAATGGGAAAAACAGAAAAAAAGAGCTGAAAATAGAAGTTAATCGTGTTTAAATTCTTTTTCTAGTTCTTTCAAGAGTTTCTTTTGTTTTTTCGATAGCTTCTGGGGAGTATTGATGACAACATTTACGAACTGGTCTCCACTTCCCCAACCCCGCAAATGAGGAACACCTTTGCCTTTCAAACGGAAAACTGTTCCACTTTGGGTTCCATCTGGAATCTTCAGTTTAGCTTCGCCATTTAATGTGGGCACCATAATTTTGGTCCCCAAGGCAGCTTGAGGAAAACTAATTTGGGTTTCATACAAAATGTCATCACCCCTGCGTACAAACAGGTTATGAGGTTTAATGTGTACAAGCACATACAAGTCTCCCCGAGGACCGCCTTTAATTCCAGGCTTGCCTTCGCCATTTATGCGCAGGCTGTATCCATCTTCAAATCCAGCGGGAATCTTTACTTTAATTTTGTGCCGTGCAGGCTTAGCGCCAGAACCCCTGCAACTTTGACATATACTATCTAAAGGAACGCCTCTTCCATTACATGACCTACAAGGATGAACTTGAGTAAAGTACATACCCCCCAAATTTCGAGCAGAACGCACCTGACCAGTTCCTTGGCATTCAGGACATCGGCTAGTTTTTGCATCAGGCTTAATTCCACTGCCGCTACAAACGTCACAGGAGTCAAAACCGTCGAATTCAATTTCTTTTTCAACCCCAGAAGCAGCTTCTTCCAGAGTGATCACCACTGGATGACGCAAATCCTGACCTTTTTGTGGACCCCCCCGTCGACCGCCTCCACCTCCACCAAAGAACATGTCAAAAATGGAGCCAAACCCACCGAAACCGATGTCTCTGAAAACTGAGTTAAAATCGGTGTTTCGGTAAATGTCTTCCCAGTTGTATTTCCCGTTGATTCCAGCATGACCATACTGGTCGTACTGGCTACGTTTTTCGTCGTCAGAAAGAACAGCATAGGCTTCAGATATTTCTTTGAATTTTTCTTCAGCGCCTCCGTCTTTGTTTCGGTCAGGGTGGTATTGCATAGCTAATTTTCGGTATGCTTTTTTTATCTCGGGTTTTAGAGCATCTTTTGACACTCCAAGAACTTCGTAGTAGTCGCGTTTGTCAGTCACTGGATATCAGCCTAAGCCGTAACAACAGGGTGATTATTCTTTGTTGTCCTTTACTTCTTCATATTCTGCATCTACAACGTTTTCTTTGGGACCTTCAGCGTTCGGTTGTCCTTGTTGCCCTTGCGCTCCTTGAGCCTGTTGGGCTGCTTGCTGTGCAGCCGCGGCTTGCTGGTAAACTACAGTAGCTACTTCTTGCAAGATTTTGGTTAAAGCTTCAGATTTTTCTTTGATTTTTTCAATGTCTTTGCTACTATGAACTTCTCGTAATTCAGCTGCGGCTTTATCGATTTTTTCGATTTGATCTTTTGCAAGTTTGTCCCCTAGGTCAGATTTGGTTTTTTCTACAGTATAGAGCAACGAGTCAGCTTCGTTGAGGACTTCGATTTCTTTTTTGCGTTTTTCGTCTTCTTCGGCGAATTGTTCAGCTTCTTTCATCATACGTTCTTTTTCTGTGTCAGAAAGTTTTGTTGAAGCAGTTATGGTAATTTTTTGTTCCTTGCTTGTGGCTAAATCTTTGGCTGAAACATTCAGGATACCGTCAGCGTCAATGTCAAAGGTTACTTCAACTTGAGGGACACCTCGAGGCGCAGGTGGTATTCCAGTTAGGTTAAACATTCCCAAGGAAACATTGTCTTTTGCCATGGCACGTTCGCCTTGCAACACGTTTATGGTTACGGTTGTTTGGTTATCTGAAGCAGTAGAGAATATTTGGCTTTTCTTGGTGGGTATGGTTGTGTTTCGTTCGATGACTTTTGTGGAAACTCCACCTAGAGTTTCAACTCCAAGAGACAAGGGAGTAACATCCAACAGTAGAAGGTCTTTGACTTCTCCAGCCAAGACTCCAGCTTGAATTGCAGCACCAACAGCAACACACTCCATCGGGTCAACACCACGTTCAGCAGGTTTACCTAGAAGATCTTCCATAAATTTTCGAACCAAAGGCATTCGCGTTTGTCCGCCAATTAATACGACTTTGTCGATGTCTTTTGTTTCTAGTTTAGCGTCTCGCAAGGTTCGCAATATTGGCTCGCGGATTTTTTCAACTATGGGTCTTGTTAGTTGTTCAAGTTTAGCTCGAGTTAATGTAACATGCAAGTGTTTTGGACCACTAACGTCAGAAGCAATGAAAGGCAGATCGATATCAGTTGTGAGCAAGGTTGAAAGCTCAATTTTGGCTTTTTCTCCAGCTTCTTTAAGTCGACGCATTGCCATGGCGTCATTGCTTAGGTCAATGCCGTTTTGGGTTTTGAAGTCTCCAAGTAAGTAATTTACAACTGCAGAGTCCAAGTTTGTTCCACCTAGTTGAGTATCTCCGCTTGTTCCTAAAACTTCGAAGACTCCTCCACCGAAATCCATGATTGTAGTGTCGTTGGTTCCTCCACCGAAACTGAAGACCAAAATTTTCATTTCTTTGTCAGTTTTGTCTAAACCATACGCAAGGGAGGCCGCAGTTGGTTCGTTGATTATTCGGGAAATTTCAAACCCTGCAATTTCTCCAGCGTCTTTGGTTGCTTGTCGCTGGTTGTCGTTAAAATGGGCAGGGACTGTAATGATACATTTGCTTACAGGTTCACCAAGGAAGGTTTCTGCGTCACGTTTAATTTTCTGAAGTATGAAAGCAGAAATTTGTTGTGGACTGTATTCTTTGCCGTGGAGTTTGATCTTTTCGTTTGTACCCATTTTTCGTTTTACTTCAAAAACTGACCCTTCTGGGTTGGTTACCGCTTGTCGTTTTGCGGGTTCTCCAACTAACAGTTGTCCATCTTTTGTGAAGGCAACCACCGACGGAAACATTTTGCCCGCGATGGTTGGTCCCTCTGCGCTGGGGATGATTACGGGTCTTCCAGCTTCCATTATGGCAGCTGCAGAGTTGGTTGTTCCTAGGTCTATTCCTAATATTCTTTCTCGTTTTGTTTCACTCATTGTGTTCACCTTTTGAATTTTCACAAGCGATAGTAACTACGCTTGGTCTGAGAACTTTGCCTTTGAAAACGAAGCCCTTGCGAGCTTCTTCAATGACTGTGCCACTTTCATGGTTGTCGGTTGGGATTTGCGCCAAAACTTCATGTTTTATGGGGTCAAATTGGTGACCCACACATTCAAGGCGCTCTAAACCTTCAGTTGCCAACAAACAATCCAGTTTTTTATGAACCATTTTTATTCCTTCCAGCAGAGCATCTTTGTTTTCGGTTGTTTCTCCTGCTGAAATTGCATTTTCAAAATCATCAATAACTTCAATCAGGGATGAAACCAGGTTTTCGTTGCTACGAGTAACAGCATCTTGGACCTGTTTTTCTGCCCTTCTGCGGTAATTTTCAAAATCAGCTTGCAGATACTTGAGTTTAGTCAAGTAGTCTTGAGATTTCTTTTGTTCTACACTTAGTTGTTCTTCTAGTTGGGTTATTTTTTGTTCAAGTTCTTTGTTAATGTTAGAATCTTTCAAAGATTTTCCACTCGATTTACTGGTTTTCTTTTGGGTTTTCGTCAACAATTTCAACTCCAATATTAAAACTCTGTTTCAATTTTGATAATGCCTGACGAACAATAGTTTCCCTCAAATTTAGGGATTCAGAGATGCTTTTCACGCTGATGTCATGTTCATCTAAAGCGTAACGGATGATTCTTCTTGTATCAGGATTCGTGAATAACTCAACGATGTGGGAAGCTTCTTTCATTGCAAAATTTCTGATATACAACAAAATTGCACGTTCATTCTCCAAGGATTCTAGTTGTTTATCTATTTCAGAAATTATACTGGTAAAAGGTGTGATGGTTTCAAACTGTTTTGGACGTTCCAGGGTTTGGTCCATTTTATCCATCAGAGAAGCAGAAGTATCAGAGATTTCTTCTCGTTCAGGCTCAGAGTCAAAAAATACAACTTTGGCCTTGAAAAAATGTCGGGAAACATCCAAAGTAACAGAAACGTTCTTGTCCAGGGTGTAGATTTTGCGTTTGGGACCAAGGGGACTGGCTTCAACAGAAGATGCCACCATTCCAGCTTCTTCCATTATCCGCAGATGTTTTGCAACCAGCTGTTGACCTAGGCCTAAATCTTTTGCCAACTGAAGGGAGTAATTTGGTTCCTCGCTGAGACGTTTTATGATATCTCTTCGTGTGGGGTTTTCCAGAATCATCAAAAATAGGTCTAAATCGCCTTTGATAGTAATCCCTCACATTGCCTCTTCAGATTCGTAAATGTTTTTGGCGGCTCGAGCTTCAGTCATTTGTTACCACACGTACTATACTACTTTAGGTAGTAAAGCCAACATAGAAAACCAATAATATAAGCATTATGTAACTAAAATACCAATTAAAATACACCCGAACGGATGCAATTTTAACGGCAGGATTAAAAGCTTCCAGCATCTATTAGTATTATACATATAGGGGTGATTTTTTGGCTTGGTTAAAAGGCATGATGGACAAGGAACCTCCTGAACCAGACAATCCAATTGGAACTGTGGTAATAGGTACTCTTGATCCCGATATAATGACTACGGCTAAAGAGATGGTCAGAAAAGCCTTGAAGAGGGCACAGTTTAAAGTTGTAGATGTTGGACGCGGGGCTTCTCCGGAAGTTTTTGCGTCAAAAGCTAAAGAGACAAACGCAGACATAATTGTTATTTCTGTTTTATTGAGCGCTGCAAAAAATAATCTTCCAAAGGTAGTTTCTGCCCTAGAAAACGAAGGAATAAAAGACAAAATTACAATCATGATTGGCGGCACAGCTGTGACTGAAGACGATGCAGATGAAATAGGTGCATTATTCGGAGAAACAAAAGAAGAAGCAGTAATTTTAGCAAAAAAAGTAATGGATCAAAAACAGAATAAAAAATAACAAAATCTTACAGTGCTCGAGTGAATTGTGCCCAAGGGGGCACAGGCAGAGTGAAAAAGAACAGGATTCAAAGCCTATTCCGGAATAAACAACCTATTCAATCTCGGATATTGTGTTCTCAAATTCCGAATCACAAAGCATTACTCAAGAATTTAGTTTTAGTTTTTTTCTGGCAGCAATCAAAGACAACGTTGCAATCAAGAATAAGGGTAAAACTATCCATGAAGGAAATTCTGGGATGGAATCTATGTTTTGTTCAATTATTATTGAGAAGCTAGGCACGTTTGATATTATAAATAATTTATATTTGCCAAAATCATCGGTTATGTTTAGAGTTCCATTATAGATTCCAGAACCCCAATTTACTATTGAATCTACTCTTTTGTGAAAGTCTTCGTGTGTTTCTGCATATACTTGAAAAACTGACAGATTTTCTTCATTAGGTCTTGGAACATATTCCCATTTAATTCTCCAATCAACATGGTCAATAATAAAAGGGTCCGTCTCACCTAACCAAGAAGAGTTTTCTGAAAATCTCATTACTTCAACCCAATTCTCAGAAGAGGCAAAAACAGCGTTAGGTATACAGGTTGAAAGAAATAAAACAGTCATCAGTGAACTTATAATCATTATACGTTTCATTATGTTCACGAATAATTGCTGGATTTAGAGAAAACAAAAGGGTTTTTGTCAAGAAACCTTGACCAAAAATATCGGATACCTTGTCAAGAAAGTTTGACCTAACAATTATTCCCACAATTGCGTGTGAGTCTTTTGTTTTACTGTATTTCATTTTGTGTTTTGTGATAAGAAAAGTAGAAAGGAAAGATAGAAAAGAAGAGGGAAAAAAGGTTAAAAATTAACCAAAAAATTAAGATGTTTTTGTATTATTCGAACTCTATTGTTGCAGGTGGCTTATCTGTAACATCATACAAACATCTAACAACTGTAGGTAGTTCCGTTGTAATCCTTTTTGCAATTTTGAATAATGTTTTGTATTCAATTTCTTTTGCAGTTGCAGTTACAGCATCTTTTGAAACTACAACCCGTATTGTTACAATGTTACCATATACTCTTTTGTCATTTTTAATTCCAGTAGCTTTGTCGTTATGAAGCACTGCAAAATTCTGGAATGTTTTAAGGTTTGATGTTTCTTCTTCAACTATTTGAGTTGCTTTACGTACAATAGCAACTTTTTCAGGAGTTACCTCCCCTAAGACTCTTAGTGATAATGCTGGTCCCGGGAAAGGCATTCTTTCAGAAACTTCTTTTGGAAGCCCAAGTTCCCGAGCTACCATTCTGACACCGGGTTTAAAAAGTTCTCTTAAGGGTTCAAGAATTACATAACCATATTTTTGAGGATTAATTCCTATCTGTTCTAGGACATTGTGTTGTGATTTAATTCCCTTAACAGTTTCAAGTACATCAGCCTTTATTGTGCCTTGAACAATAAATTTCATGTTTTCTTCTTTTGCTACTTTTCCAAAAGTTTTATAGAATTTGTCTCTGAAAGCTTTGCGTTTTTCTTCAGCATCAATTTTTCCTTGAAAAGTTTTGAAGAATTCTTCTTTTGCATCAATTACTCTTGTTTTAATTCCTAAAGATTTTAGTGTTTCAGCAACAAATTCTGGTTCTCCTTGACGCCTCAATCCATCATCAATGAAAACTGCAAGTAGGTTATCGCCTACAGCCTTGTGAACTAGATAAGTTGCAGTCATGCTGTCAACTCCTCCAGAACAAGCAGAGATTACCTTATTTTCTCCCACTGTTTCATTAATTTCAATTATGGCATTCTCAATAAATTCTCTCGCATTTACCATCATGATTACCCCTATTCTCGATTAGAAAATGTGGATTGTTTTTCCTTTTTAGGTTTGCCATAAAAAAATCTGCAACATATTTTGGTTTACAATCCATAATAATCGGCTTTTTACAGTTTTACTTAATCTATTAATTTAAAAGTGATCACGTGAAGCCTTGGAGCAAATAGGGGAAAAAACAACAATCGGTAATGGTCAGGTACTTTGCAGACATCATAATAGAGAAAAGCAATAAGTAATCATCTTTGCACATGTAATCTTGTTTGCTTTTATGCAGGAGATTAAACCAAGAGTATTAATTTCTTCCTCATTTCTTTGCGATTGTATACCAAATATGAAAGAGAGGATTAAGGAAGGTACCATATTATAAACAAAAGAAGTAGAGTGTTTACGTGCTAAATCGTGTATACAGGTAAGGAAAACAGTCAGGGTACCCTAGTAGGGACGATAACCGTAAAGATATTCCTTTCAAACCAGCAGAGGAGATAAAGTTTAATCCCATCAAATAATCCGTATTATCAATAATTAAAGTTTATTTAGTCTTATTATTTAATACGTTTTTGGGACGCAGTAAATGTCAAAAGCAAGAGAACCTCATGAAAGAAAATGTTATTCGTGTGGAACTAAAGTCAAATATAAACTGGTAAACAGGGTTTGGTGGGTAGATAAACCTTTTAGTCTTCAGCCTTATTGTCCAAAATGCAAAAAATTATTGCACCAAAAGACAGAATAGGATACTGCTAAAAAAGCAGAGGCTAATGCATAAACAAAAACTCAAAAGTCTATTAGTCAAAGTTTCTTGACTATAGAAACAATTTATACAAGAACATTTAGTCAATATTTCTTGACAAAAACCCTTTTTCCTTATGTCAAACCAGTAATATTTAGATGTAAAATGAATGAATTCAAAACAACATTCATTTTGTTATTACTAATTTCTGTTTTGGCTTTGTTTCCTCAAACTAAAGCCCAACCGGAACCAAAAATGATTGTTGTTCCCGACGATTACAACTCAATTCAACAAGCAGTAGACGCTGCTGATGACGGTGACACAGTTTTTGTGAAAGAAGGAACATACAACGGCAGCGTAGTTATCGATAAAATGGTATCATTAGTTGGGGAAAACAAAGAAAAAACCAAAATAGTCGGCAACTGGGAACTTAATGGAACAGCAGTGTTGGTGCAACATGACAATGTCACCATCAGCAATTTTACAATAGAAAGTGTTGTTAATTCTATAAGTGGCAGAGGAATCCACCTGCTTCATGTTCGAAACTGTAAAGTGTCAAACTGCATTTTCTCCGAACATTGGATAGGTATTTGGCTTTACGGAGCTTCAGAAAATATCATAGAAAACAACCATATGAACGGCACAAGAAACATACCATACAGCAAAGGAATAAAGCTTCAATATTCTGACAATAACACAATCCAAGGCAACAGCATAGAGGATTACATCTACGGTTATGGAATCGTAATAAATTCTTCAACTACAAATAATCTACGTACAAACCTTGTTTCTAATTCCCTTGGCGGAATATGGTGCTGCACATCAGCAGACAACAACACCATAACAAGTAACCAGATAACGATAACCAGAAATATTTTTTTGAGATCTGCAGACAACATAATACTTGGCAGTTATGGACTAAAGATTCAAGCATCATCTAACAATTTGGCCGAATCTAACAGTTTTATGGATACAGCAAATGCTGTCCAAATAATATCTTCGTCTTTCGGCAATATCATCAAAAAAAACCACATAATCAACAGCATATATTGTGGACTGGGATTAGCTGATGATGCAAGCAACAACATAATCGTAGGAAACAAAATCGCAAAAAATAAACATGGAATAGAAATCAAACAATGCACCAACAACAAACTAAGTAACAACGAAATTTCTGGTAACAAAAACAACATCTGGGTTAACGGAACAATACTTGAACATTACATTCAAGATATTGACAGCTCAAACACTGTTGATGGCAAGCCAGTTTACTACTTGGTCAACCTACATAATGCAACTGTTCCAACAGATGCAGGACAGGTAACCTTGGTTAACTGCAGTAACATCACAGTTACAGATGCTGAAATCTCAAACAATTATAATGGACTTTTTTTAGCGTACACAACAAATTGCACGATAACCAAAACTGTAGTAATCAACAACTATTATGGCGTGAAACTGTACCAATCCACAAACAACTCCATAGTTGAAAACAATATCAAACATAATTACTGGGCAATTTGGCTTGGCAACTCAACACAAAACAACATAACCAACAACAACATTCAAGAAAACTACAAACACGGGCTGCTTTTTTTCAACGCCTCTAGCAACACAATAACAGGCAACAATATCGAAAATAATTGGATAGGAGCAGGATTTGTCAACTGCTCAAACAACGTTGTTTACAACAACAATTTTATCAAAAACATAGACCAACAGGTCAAAATCGAAAAAACCAGCAAAGGATACATACCAATACTAGATGGAATGCAAATTTTTGATAACGGTCCCCAGTCAGGGGGCAACTATTGGAGCGACTACAACGGAACAGACAAAAACAACGACGGAATCGGCGACACACAATACCTAGTTTCGGAATACCGCAACAACACAGACAAATATCCATTAATGACACCAATTGAGGTTAACGTAATTCCTGAGTTTTCATTTTGGGCAATTCTGCCGCTGTTTGTTGTTTCAACAGCGGTTTTGATAGTTTTTAGAAACAAAATACAGAGGAGAAAAATGTGACAAAAAATGCTTCAAGATTAATTCTGCTTTTGCTTTTTTGTTCTAGTTGGTTAGTTGTCATACAATTTCCATTAGTCAATGCTGAAACAAAAACCATTGTTGTTCCAGATGATTATGATTCAATTCAAGACGCCATTATAGCAGCCAACGTCGGGGATACAGTTTTTGTAAAAAATGGAGTTTATCCCGTGGATGAGAACGCGTCAATTATTGTCTATAAAACAGTGTCCATTATTGGCGAAGATCCAAAAAACACAATGATTCAAGGAAACTACAGCAACATTCGAGGGGGTACAGCAATCAGGGTTGCGGCCCCTGATGTTACTATTTCAGGATTTACAATAACGGACTGCCGAGTGGCAATCACAATTGTGAACTACAGTGGTGAACCACATCCGTCAGGTTGCAAAATAATCAACAACAACATTGTAAACAATTCTGAAGGAATTAGACCGCGAGCAAACAATGTGTTGATTTCTGGCAATAACATCACAAATTGTGGCACTGGAATTTCAGGATACGATACAAAAAGTATTGTTATCATTGGAAATAACATAACTGAAAACACGTATGGCATAAACATTGGACAATCCAACTACATAACTGTCACCGAAAACAACATTTCCAGCAACGAAGGCGGTCTAAACATGATTTATTATGGACCGTACTCGGTTTACGGAAACAATTTTACAAAAAACGACTGGGCAATCCGCTTTGCCGAAGGCTGCCGAAATGCCGAAGTGTATGGTAACAACATTTCAGAAAACAGCATCGCAGTTTGGTTATTAACATTTCCTGTCGGAGGAGAAATGGCAATCAGGGGAGAAGGAAACAAGTTTTTTGGCAACTTACTTGTCGGAAACACCCAGCAGATAAGTACACATGAAATAAAGTATGGAAACTATAACCCAACGAATAAAGGAACCGACATCGTAGCATGGGATAACAGCACCATCGGCAATTACTGGAGTGACTACGACGGAATAGACGAAAACGGCGATAACATAGGCGACACCCCATACATCCTAGACGAAAACAACCAAGACAACCACCCACTAACCAAACAAATCGACATCAAAACAATTCCAGAGAATAACCTAACTTTATTTGAGTTTTTAGGTTTAGGAACTATTTTGTTAGTTATAAAAATGGTTTTTAAAAAGGCTAAATGAAAATGAGTTTATCAAAAAACATCGAGATTGTTTCTATCAACGTGCCTGGCGAGTTCTGAACAGACGTGAATAGATATGTATACTAATGAGGTTCATTGTTGAAAACAACCTTTTTACGGAAAATAAAAAAGCTACGGTTTTAAAATTATGTAATTTAACGTAACATCTCGTTTCATGATTTAATATTCAAATAATAGAGAATTATAGTAGTAAGCATTGATTAAATGGCGGCGTGTGTTATGGACTCCAAATCTTTTGATATCGAAAAAACTATAACCCAGTTGGTCATGACCGACAACATGGATGAAAAACAAAAAATCGCAAAACAAATTCTTGACCTAGCAAAAGAAAATGGAATTTACCCCGCAAGTATTCATGAATTTTATATGGCTCGGGGCAGAAACAAGTTTGAAGGATTCACGGTTCCAGCCATGAATCTAAGAACCATGACCTACGATTTGGCTTGTGCAATATTTCGAGTAGCCAAAAAACACAGCGCAGGCGCTTTCATTTTTGAGATTGCAAAATCAGAAATTGGCTACACTAATCAACCCCCAGTTGAATTTGCAGCCATGGTTTTGGCAGCTGCAATAAAAGAAAACTATTCAGGACCAGTTTTCATCCAAGGAGACCACTTCCAAGTAAAAGCTGACAAATTCAAAGAAAACCCAGACAAAGAAATCCAAGGCGTAAAAAACCTAATTACAGACGCCATCAACGCAGGGTTTTACAACATTGACATAGACTCATCAACCCTTGTGGACTTATCCAAACCAACATTAACAGAACAGCAACGTTTGAATTATGAAGTTTGTGCAAAACTTACCCAGTTTATTCGAAACATAGAACCAAAAGGCGTTACCATTTCTGTAGGAGGAGAAATCGGCGAAATCGGAACCCAAAACTCCACACCTGAAGACCTCAAAGCATACATGAATGGTCTAGAAAGCCAACTAGGAAAAGATGTAACAGGAATCAGCAAGATTTCAATTCAAACTGGAACAACCCACGGCGGAGTTGTTTTACCCGATGGTTCAATAGCCAAAATCAAGCTTGACTTTGACACACTGAAAACTCTCTCTGAAAAAGCTCGCAAAGAATACGGAATGGCAGGAGCAGTCCAACATGGAGCATCAACCCTGCCACCAGAAGCGTTCCACAAATTTGTTGAATGCGAAACCGCAGAAGTCCATTTAGCCACGGCTTTCCAGAACATAATTTATGAATCAAAACAGTTCCCGGAAGACCTAAAACAAAAAATGTACACTTGGCTCAAAGCAAACCTTGCAAACGAACGCAAAGAAGACCAAACCGAAGAACAATTCATCTACAAAACCCGCAAAAAAGCTTTTGGACAATTCAAAAAAGAGATCATGGCATTACCTCAACAAACCCGAACAACCATCGCAACAGAAGTAGAAAAACAATTTGAGTTCCTATTCAAACAACTCAACGTGGTAAACACAAAAACATTAGTAGAAAAATACTGTAAACAACAGTAAATTTTCCTACAACGCTTTGAAACATGAAATTTGTTACTCATAATTTAGAAACCAAGGAAATCCCTTGGTTTAAATTATGAAATATTTTGGATGAAGCTCTGCTTTTTCAACCCAAAAAGATACCTGCAAATCTTTTACTCCAGATATCTTAGCAATGTTCCCGCCGGTCTCAATTAGATGTTCAACATCTTTGATTACAGCGATAGCCAGCATATCATGGTCGCCAACTGTCTTTGTAGCCAGAATCACGTCGGGCATTTTGATCAATGTTTCTAAAATATGGGACAATTCTTCAGGGGGCGTTGCTTCTGTTGCGATAATATTTGTAGGGGAAGTGTCGATCATAAATGCAGCCATCCCCTTGTAACCAATTTTTTTTGGATCAAGAACTACAGTTGACCCACGAATTACACCTTGCTCTTGTAGCGCTTTGTATCTGCATATTACAGTATCAGGAGAAACCCCAAGCTCCCGGGCAATTTTTCGAAAAGAGGTCCGAGCATCTACAGTCAATAAATTAATTATTGTTGAATCAGTTTTATCCATTTTGTTCACTGCATCCCTAATTTTTGAAATTCAAAATTTTCGGGGCAAAGCAATATTTCCTCAACCCAGATGCTTGTTGTAACTTCCCTTACCGCAGGGTGCCCTTTGATCAAGTCTTTTACTTGACTTAGGCGCCCAACATTTTTGAGAACAGCTATACAAAAAATGTCATGCTTACCCATTGAAGTAGTACAAATAACAACTTCAGGTATTTTTTGTATTGTTTCAACAACAGTCTTCAAATGTGGATAGCTGACGTCAACCCCAAAGCTTCCTACACATTCATTTCCAAAACTTTTTGGATTCAAAAGTATAGTGGTTCCTTTTATGATGCCAGCGGTTTTCAATTTTCTGAATCGTTTGCTGATTGTGTCTGTTGACACGTCACAGTCTTTAGCAATATCTGCAAAATTTGTACGTGCGTCTTTTTGTAGGGCTCTAATCAGTTTACGGTCAATCAAATCAACTTTTAATTTATTAGCCATAATATGCCCTTCTTTGTTGAAAGATAACACATCAGTGTTTTTAAATTATACCATTTTAGAAGAAAAATCTTAAAATGTCGACTGAATATGTGTAATTTTTACAGACGTTGACAAAATATAATATTTACACAATTTTATCTTATAATGTCAGTTTTAAAATGTAATAAACGAACAAAATACATAAATATTCACTAAATAGCCTTATAACGTGGGGATGCTCTCTTGGAAATTACCGAGGTAATCAAGGAGATAGAAAACAGAAAAAAAACAGGCAAACTGATCAAAAAAAGGTTCACCTGCATTCATTGTGGAAAAACATGGATCGAATTTGTTGGAGTAATTGTTGGACGCAAAGAAGGATGTGAAGACATATGCCTTCGCATCGGCATGGAATCCGAAAACTGTTTTGCATGCAGATGGAGACCGCTGAAATGTGAAAACTGCAACACAGCCGACGTATACGAAATAACATTCCCAACAGACTTCCCTGTAGAAACTTCACTAAGTTTCAAAAGCATAAAAAAAGTCGCCAATCATTCGGCGCACACAAACTAGTTATCGGTGTTAAAAAATGGCAAACGAAAACTCATTTGAAATTGCACGAAAGCAACTAAATGATTGTGCAAAGATACTCAAGTTAGATAGTGACGTTTATGAAATACTGAGTCATCCTATGCGCGAACTACACGTATCAATCCCAGTTAGAATGGATAACGGCAAAACCAAAGTGTTCCAAGGATTTCGTGTTCAATATAATGACGCGCTAGGCCCTACAAAAGGTGGCATTCGTTTTCATCCTGAAGAAACAGTAGACACAGTCAGGGCCTTAGCAGCATGGATGACCTGGAAATGTTCCCTTTTAGATTTGCCACTGGGCGGAGGAAAAGGCGGAATTATATGCAATCCAAAAGAGATGAGCAAAAATGAACTAGAACGTTTAAGCAGGTCATACATCAAAAGTATTTGGCAATTTATTGGACCCCAAAAAGACGTGCCTGCTCCAGACGTATATACAAACTCCCAAACTATGGCATGGATGATGGATGAATACGCAAAAATTACAGGAAACAATACTTTTGGCTGTATCACAGGAAAACCAATATGTGTTGGAGGTTCCTGCGGACGCGACGATGCAACTGCTCGAGGTGGAATGTACACTATTCGAGAAGCTGCAAAAGAATTGGGCATAGACATGAAAAAAGCCACTATAGCAATACATGGTTACGGCAACGCAGGTTGCTATGCTGCACTTTTAAGTAAAGAATTTTTTGGCGCAAATGTTGTGGCAGTAAGCGACTCTAAAGGTGGAGTATATAACAAGAATGGCCTTGACCTTGACAGTATTTGCACATGCAAAGCAGAAACTTGTTCAGTTGTAAATTCTCCAAATACTCAAACAATTTCGGGTGAAGAACTACTCGAACTTGATGTAGATATCTTAATTGCAGCATCCCTAGAAAACATAATTACTGCTGAAAACGCCTCGCGCATCAAAGCTAAAGTTTTAGCTGAACTAGCTAATGGACCAACTACACCAGAAGCAGATGAAATTTTGTACAAAAACGGAGTTCACCTAATACCTGATTTCTTGTGTAACGCAGGAGGAGTAACTGTTTCATATTTCGAGATGGTACAAAACGCTTCAATGTATTACTGGAACTTGGAAACAATCCATGAAAGATTAGCAACAAAAATGAGCAAAGCATATCATGAGGTCTTAGATTCTGCTAAAAAATATGGCGTGAACATGAGACAAGCTGCATATGTAGTCGCAGTAAATCGAGTAATCGAAGCCATGAAAATCCGAGGAATGATTTAAAAAAACAAATAAAAAAATGGGGACAGTTTGTCCCTTGCTTTTTGAAATTTTTTCTAACAAAAAAGTGGGTTTATTTTGCAGGAGAAAGAAAGTGCTAGAAAAGAAATCGAAATATTAAGAATTTTAAGCGAGTTTGGTAACCCGTTGGGTTCAACTTTGCTGAAAAGAGAACTAAAAAAAAGAGGTTTTCTCCTGAGCGAAAGAACAGTAAGATATCATCTTCAACTTTTAGAAGCAAAAGGCTTCGTATTAGGGCATGACCGAAAAGGAAGATCAATAACAAACAAGGGTCTTGAAGAGTTGAGCCGTTCTCTGGCTACTCAAAGGCTAGGTTTCACCACCACCCGTTTTATGTCCTTAGCATACGCAGCAACATATAACCCAACAACAGACAAAGGAACAGTAATCGCAAACGTGTCGGTGCTAAACAAAAATCTTCAAGACAAAACAGTAAAAACCATGAACGCACTTCAATACATGAATCTCCTTTCAGCACCATACATCAAAGTAATTAAAGAAAAAGAGGAATACTACGACATTTCTGTCCCTAAGGACAAAATTGCCCTTTTTACTGTTTGTAACTTAACCTTAGATAGCATAATGATTCATTCGGGGATTCCCCTGTTTTTCAAGTATGGGGGACTTGTTCAAGTAGTAAATCATAAACCAATCAGATTTGTAGAAATAATCTCGTATGAAGGAACAACAATTCCTCCGCTGGAAGTATTTGTTCATAGAAAAATGACATCAATCTCAAGGATGCTAAAAACAGGTTCAGGCATGTTATTGGCAACTATACGAGAAGTTCCTTGTGAAGCAAGGGAAAAAACAATTAAAATTATTGAAGAACAGCAAAAGAAAGGCTGGGGCGGGGTTCTTGTTTTAGGAGAACCCAACGAGCCGGTACTTGGGATACCTGTAAGCATGGACAGATTCGGCATATGCATGGTCGGCGGCATCGTACCCGGAGCAGTCATGGCAGAAGAAGAAAAACATAACATTACTTTTGCTTCACATTGCTTGATCCCAATCAATGAAATGACGCGGATCTAGACATTTTTTATTCAAAAGAGTTTTAATATCTAATAATCCAAGCATTAATAGGTAGAAAATAATTGACAGCTCATTACATGTTATGCAAAGTATCAAGTTCATTTGAACAAATTACTCAGCATATGACGAAATATTTCGGCAGCATCCACAACGAAAAATGGAACAGTTCAGAAGGAAAAATTGCAGTAATTTTAGGGGAATCATACTACATCAGGGCAAACAGCAATGCAGCAATATTTATAATCATAAAAGAAACAAGCCCATCTGAAACAAATCTGGAACTCATATCCTTTGCAGGATCCTCAGGAGTTCTTGAACTTTCTTGGGGAACCCACGGCGCATATGTTAATCGAATAAAAAACAGTTTAGAAAAATCAGGTTTCACTATTGAAGTAACAAAAGAGATACCTAACTATAATTCATCGCCAATAAACACTTTGAAACCAGCAAATCAAAAATAAAAATAAAAGCCGATATAAGAAATTTGAATTCAACCCCGTAAGCTATTGGTGGAAGCATCCTCCTGCAATTCCCCTTTTTTTGAATTGTTTAAGTTTGTTTTTTATTTGTTGATAGTTTTTGTAGTGATCGTTGTATGCCAGGGTGGTTTTTTATGTTGGGGTGAAAGATTCTTTTTTCATCGATTAAGCTTGGTTCGAATTGTTGTAGTCGGTTAAAGTGGTCAATTGCTTTAATTTCATTTTGTGTTAATGTTTCTAGTGTTTTTTGGCTGAATTCTTTGACTTTTTCTTTCATTTCGTTGATGTCTAGTTTTGAAAGCATCTCTGTCTGTAATACGTTTCTTAGGTTGGAGTCCAAGTTTATTGGTTCAAGTATTTTTTCTATGTTAAGTTTATGGATTTCTGTTTTTCCGCGCATTAAGCTGTCTACAATGGAGCATTTTCGGAATGTTTCAAAATTTATTTTGTTTTTGGATATTTGGTAGACATCGAAGAGATCTCTTGGTGTTCCTCGGTAAAGAAGGGTACACCATTTGTTTGCGAAGAGTTCTTCTTTTGTTGGAGTTTTTATTGGATATGTTTCTTGTGTGCCTATATGCCGGAATTCTTCAATTGATTCGGTTTTGAGGATGGGTGTTCTGCGCATGTATCCTATTTCGAGTTTGAAGTTGTCATTTGTTCCAAGGGTGTTGATATAGCTTACAGTAATTCTCGCTAAGGGGTAACTTGCATTTATAGCTAGGTGAGAGCGGTTATATTTTTGCCTGTAAAGCAGTTCTTTCATTTTCGTGTCGATGTCTTTTCGGGTTTCACCCCAGTCTTTTTCGTCCAAGTCCCGATAGTTGAAATCTAAATCGACAGAAAGTCGAGTTATCTTTTCAGAGTGAATAAATGTAAGTGCGGTTCCACCGTAAAGGGAGAGTCGGTCTCTTAGGAATTTTATGGCTGAAATATCTTCTAGGACATCAGAAATTCTGCATACTTTTTCAATCTGCCGAACGTCAAAGCCGTGACTGCGTGCCAGTTCGTCTAGGTCGTAATCTCTTTTCAGTTTAAATCCCTCGTAATTTTTCTTGAAAATCTTCTGGAATATACAGTTGCCATCTTCTGTCAAGAGTTCCTTCTTTAGTGTTTATCAGGTATCGGGGTGGACCTGATATTCGCTTTTTAAGTTCAACTAACAGTTGTTCGTTTATGTCTTCATAGAATTGTGATCTGTTTTTTAGGAGCTCTAAGACGTAGCCTACTCTTCTGTATAGTATGTCTTTGTCGTAGGTGTAGAGATGGCTCAATAGTTTTTCTATATTTATTCCTCCCAGTCCTTCAAGGCTTTTGATGGCTTCTTCCCATCCTCCCGCGTATTGAATTTTGTCGATGCAGTCAATGAATGTTTTTTCTTTACTGCTAACGGTTATTGTGGTTGTTTTGTATTTTTTTTGTTCAACTTCGGTGTTAGTATCAGCTACAAATACGGGTTTGAAGCTGAATCTTTTGTATTTGAAAGGATCAAATCGGTCTTTTGCTTTTATACAGATGTAGGCTTCATTGTAAAACGAACTGGCGCAACCATAGTATTCAAGGGCGGTATGAAAACCTAGGTAGTATTCGTCCTTGATTTTGGACGCAATTAGAAGTTTATCGATTATGTGTCTTTTTGGTTCTTCAAGGGGAGACAAAACTATGTATAAGCCTCTTCTAATCCTCTGAAGCTTGCCTTTTTTGATTAAACTCCTTACATATTTGCGGTAAACATATTTGCGTTCAGGGTTAGTTTCAATAATGGCTGTGGCTTTCTCTAGGATGTCATTGAAGTTTACAACTTTAATTGGAAGAAGGGCATTATACAGGGATTCGATTTTTGTTACCATATGTTTTCACGTTTTTTAATACAGTTATCCTTTTTATGGCATATAAAATTAAAAATATTTAAAGTTTTTCGGGGAGTGCTTTTAGATTTTTTTAATATTGCAGCCCAAAAAGAGGCATATAATCTTAATAATCCTGAAAGCAGAGGCTAATTAACGGTCTTCCAAAGATGGAGGATCAACAATTTGATATATTAATTTTAGAAGTTGTAATGACTCCATTTTTTCACTAGTGATTACTACTACTTCTAGTTGACTTGTGGGGGCGATAAAGGTGACTGCTGCATTTTCCAAGCTTTTCAGGGTTAGAAGAATTAGGTTTCTGTCGATTTTTTCGTGTTCTCTTTGATTGCAGGTAATATACTTCGGTTTGAGATGGGTTTAGGTTTCGAATTGGGGGAATTTGAAGTGTTAGAACATCATGATTTTCGCGAACGGAAAGTTACAAGAGTGTTAAGTCACTAGAAAGCTTGTCTTAGACCCTGACAACTCATTAGCTCCCAAAAAATGCCCTATTCAATAAATAGAGCTTTTTTCAAGACATTTGAGAAGTAGTCGTAAAATTACTGTGGAGAAGGACTACTTCTAATATAATTAAAATTCTATGCAAAACAATAATCGAAATCATTCAGAAAGCCCGCTTAAACAAAGCAAGTCTCCATTGAAAACTACAAAATCCACGATTAAAACAAATACACTTCAATACATTCAGGCACTGGAAAGCCACCATGGAGTATCATAAAACAAAGGACATTCTCCACGTCATGAACATGCTGGGACACAAAAACATCATGAACACGCTAAAATACACCCAGCTCGTCGACTTCAAAGGAGACGACTACACATCTAAAGCAACCAAAAACAGCGAAGAAGCAAGACAACTAATAGAAAACGGATTCGAATACGTCTGCACCACACCCGAAGAAATCATGCTCTTCCGTAAACGCAAATAACCACTAAAAAAAATTTTAAAGTGGACCAGGTGAATTGAAAAGTGGGCCTGGAGAGATTTGAACTCTCGACCTTTCGGTTATCAGCCGAACGCTCCAGCCGTACTGAGCTACAAGCCCATAAGCACACATGATAAAATACAACATTTATTAAAGCATTGCCTTGCCAGCCTAACCATCATTGAGTGCTCAAACAACAAGGGGAAATTCTGAAAAGTTTTAGATTAGGTTAAAACCTTGCAAAGTATGAACAATGACAACCAAATAAAAAACTGCAACAGTGTATCGGTGGATCGGTTTTGTGTATTTTGCTAGTTTTGGTTTGCCATCGAACCTTTCTATCATTCCTGTTGCTACAATTACAGCCATAACCAAAAACAATACGAACCCGTCACTTAACCGGGGATAAAAACCAGCTAACCGACCGACGTTTTGGGAAAAATGAACTGAAACCAGCAAAAACCCCAAAAGGTTTCCAAAAACGTGAATCCTTAGCAGGGTTTTTATTTTTCGGGGTTTGTTGCGTTTAAGCACATAATAAATTGGAACAAAAACTGCAATGAAAATTGTTGCACCTAAACCGATCCAGTGAACAAAAAACAGGGAACCAACAAAAAAAAGCAACTCAAACCAACTGACATATGCTACAACTGAAAAGACGACAACAAAAATCAAGATAACAAAAGATAGCCAAAATTCTAATGTTCGTTTCAAAATGCAAGCCCCATTAAATAATGCAGAGTGAATCAACAAAAAGTAGTTGTTTCTTTCTCTTAACATTAACTATGCTAGAAATAAAAACAAATGTTGCCGCAAAAAAGAACGGCAAATAAAAAGGTTAAGCGTTTGCTTTTTTGGCTTTGAGTTCTTTGACTTTGGCGAGAATCATTGTTAGGATTTCGTTGTCGGTGAGAATGCCTTCTGGGGGGTCAACAACTTTTTTGAGGGTAATGGGAACGTTGTCCATTCGGTAAGCGGTGCCTGAGGCTTCGATTCCACTGAATGCTACAGGGATTGCTACGTCTGCCATTAAAGCTGAAATGTTTTTGTGAGGGTCCAAAACAATCAAAGGATTGTTTACAAAGGCTTCACAGAGTTTTTTGGGGTAATTTGAAACAGGGTCAGCACCAAGGATAACTGAAGCGTCGTTTTCTCCCCGGGCTAAAATGTCAGTTATTGAAGTTTCTCCCGGATTGTATCGTGGATAACCAAGGGACATGTCAACAGAGTGAGGATAACCAGTGAGCCAGCATGCGACTACGTTTGAGCCTGCAACGTTATAGTGGCCGCGAACTGGCATCATTACAAATTTGGTTCGTTGGTTAAGGTCCCGTACTAGCCGGATTGCTGCTTCGGTGTTTCGGTATTTGCCTAGGCTCATTGTTAATCCAAGACCCCAGAAAAGAACCCCAAACCTGCAACTAATCATAGCATCAACAAGTTCTTCAAGGGTCTCAACGGGAATTCCGGCGACTTCGTCAACATCTAAGTCGCCGCCTTTGAGGATTACTCGAATGGCTTGGAATAATTCAAAGTCTGTGTTGGGCTTTATCTTGATGAATTGGTCAGCCATTTGAGCTGTCGGAGTTTTCTTGACGTCTACAACAATTACTTTTCGTTTAACTTTCAAGGGGTCAACTATAGCGCCATTCATGGCAGCAGATTTAGTAGAATAATGTTGCATTACCCATTCGTCGTCAAAAACTTCGTTCATGCTTTTTTGTTGCTCTTCATTCATTGCTTTCTTGTTGTAGCGTTCGCGAATGTCACTTTTTGCGTATTTGCCTTCGGTTCCAACAGTGTATCTGGACAACTGTCTTGGGTGGGCAACCATTGGGTTAGCACCCCAATAAATAATCAAATCTGCACGGTGTCTAACCTGACCCAAAGTAGAACCAGGAACACCAGCGTGCTGAACACCCTGCAGGGATGGACCGTGGCAGTTTACTGCACAGTTGTCGTATACTCCCCCGACTTCTTCGGTTAGTTTTACTCCGGTAACGATAGCTTCAGAGGTTGTTGAAGAAAAACCGTGTAAAATTGGATATTTGGCGTTTACCAAAATTTCAGCGGCTTTGTCTACAGCTTCTTCAAGGGAAACAGGCACAAGTTCCCCATTTTTTCGAATCATAGGTTCCATAAGGCGGTGTGCACAGTTATAATTCATGAACTTAGAAATGGACAGGACACAACCGTTTTTTACTTTCTTTATTTTTCCGTCTTCAACGGTTATTTCCAAATCATCACATACACAGCCGCATATGGGACAAGTTACAGGTTTTACAACAGACATTTTACATCACACAAGTTTGTCCAACAAGGAATCTGTTAATACAAGAACAATCAGTTTTGAAAAGAATGACGTTCAAGTATACATTACACTCCTCGCAACACCTAATGTCGGAGGCATATATCAATATATATACTTTTTTCAAGAGAAAAATACATAAAAATTGAACTAAAATTAGTGCCCTCAAACTTTAAAGAAGATAAATCCGTTATCCTTTAATCTTTAAATAGCATCTTTGAATAACGTGGGCCCGTAGCCTAGTTTGGATAAGGCGTCGAGTCACCCAAAAGTGACGCGCAAGCCTTCGGAGCCGAAGACCCAGGGTTCAAATCCCTGCGGGTCCGCCACTATTTTAAGAAAAAATAACAAATTTTGAATGTGAACATATCAAATGTTTTTTTTCCTGTTTAACTCCGTAAAAGATATATTGCCGGAATAATTTGTTTTCGCTCGAACATATTTGAACAGGTGATGGTATGACAACAGAAACACCAGCTGAATCGAAAAAATATTGGCCAATGAAAAGGTATTTAGACGTACACAAAAAATCGTTGGAAAATATTGAAGAATACTGGGAACAAGAAGCAAGAAAAATTGACTGGTTCAAGACTTGGGATCAAGTGCTCGAATGGAACCTTCCTTTTGCAAAATGGTTCTCAGGGGGTAAACTAAATGCCTCATACTTGTGTGTAGACAGGCATGTAAAAACTGACAGAAAAAATAAAGCAGCCATTTATTGGATCGGAGAATTAGGCGAAGAAAAGACCCTGACTTATCTCCAGCTCCAACGAGAAGTTAACAAAGCCACAGCGGCACTCAAAGCAATGGGTGTAAAAGAAGGCGACCGTATTGCGTTTTACTTACCAATGATTACTGAACTACCAATCATGATGCTGGCATGTATCAGACTGGGTGCAATTCATACCATCGTCTTCTCTGGATTCAGCTCACAGGCTCTTGCAGACAGGATTAACGACACTGAAGCTAAATTAGTAATTACTTCAGACGGCTGTTATCGACGGGGTAAAATTATTGAACTAAAAGGCATTGTTGACGAAGCATGTAAACTGGCTCCATCAGTTGAACAAGTTCTTGTTGTAAAACGAACTGGTCATGACATCAACATGCAAGAAGGACGTGACATGTGGTATCACGACAAAGTTGTGAAAACACAAGAAGTCATCGCACCAGTTCCAGTTGAAAGCACTCACCCAATGTTCATTTTGTACACCTCTGGAACCACGGGTAAACCAAAAGGTATCGTCCACAGCACTGGTGGATACATGGTTTACATTAACTCTGTATTCAACAAAGTCTTCCCCCTACGTGAAGACAGTGTCTACTGGTGCAACGCAGACATCGGATGGATTACTGGTCACAGCTTCATTGTGTATGCACCTTTGATGAACGGCGCATCCATCGTCATGTATGAAGGAGCCCCCGACTTCCCAACTGCAGACCGCTGGTGGGAAATCATTGAAGACTACAAGGTCAATGTCCTTTACACGTCCCCAACTGCCATTCGTATGTTCATGGGAATGGACATAAAGTTTGTAAAAAACCACGACTTAAGTAGCCTAGAGCTCCTTGGAAGTGTCGGTGAACCTATCAACCCAGAAGCATGGATTTGGTACTTCAATAACATAGGCGGCGGACGATGCCCAATCGTTGACACTTGGTGGCAAACTGAAACCGGTGGATTCATGGTCTCAGGAGCTCCAGGAATTGGAGAGATTCCAATGAAACCAGGATCTGCATCATACGCTCTTCCAGGAATCGAGGCTGACGTAGTAGATGAAGATGGAAACTCAGTAAAACCAAACGTAAGAGGCTACATCGTAATCAGGAAACCATGGCCAGGAATGACCATGACAGTATACAAAGACCCAGAACGCTTCAAATCTACCTACTGGTCACGATTCCCAGGTTGTTACTTCCCTGGCGACTACTGTATGAAAGATGAAGACGGATATCTCTGGCTCCTTGGCCGATCAGATGAAGTCCTCAAAGTCGCAGGTCACAGACTTGGAACTGCCGAAATCGAAAGCGCAATTGTTGAACACCCATCAGTAACAGAAGCCGCAGTCGCAAGCAAACCCCACGAAATCAAAGGCGAATCAATCATTGTCTTTGCTGTCCTATCAGAAGGACTCACCGGAAGCCCAGAGCTAGAAAAAGAAATCAAAGCTCACGTCCGCAAAACAGTAGGACCTCTCGCTACTCCTGAAAAGACCTACTTCGTAACTAAATTGCCCAAGACTCGAAGCGGTAAAATCATGCGACGAGTTCTCAAAGCAATCGTAGCAGGAAAAGAAGTCGGCGACCTATCTACAATCGAAGACAAATCTTCAGTAGAAGCCGCAAAACAAGCAGTCGCAGAAGGTTAAACAACACGAAGAAGTGAAAACTTCTTCACCTATCTTTTTCTTTTTTTCATTTTTTAATAGTATAATTTTCGTGTAAACTTTTGGCACAACAGTTGTGCTGTGAGAAAAAAATTCACAAAAAAGGTAGTTTTCAAAATAGGTCTGTTAGTAGTATACATATATGTCGCACAGAAGTGTGAAAAAAATAAACTAAAAAGTGTTATCTAAAGTGCATAGACAAAAAGGTTGATATTAGGCAGACTGCCTAATTTTGACAAGCCGTGCGCCGTTGACGGTCTTTGTCTGCCATGCATATCTGCGTATTTTGGTGGTTCTTCCGTATCCACATGCTGCACAGCATTTGGTTTTTACTCCATATGCTCTTCTGCCGCATCGTCTGCATTTGATGTGCACGGTTTTATGGGCACGTCGACCCATGGATGATGTTCCTTTACCGGTTTTTCCCATTTGTTATCACCTTGGGGGAGGAGAGATTATTACCACATTGTCGCCACGGACAATTATGGCGCCGAGTTTTTTCACGTTTTCTACATCTGTTGTGTCGTCTGTTTCATCTAACACCAAATTGAGGTGCTGATCGAAGCCTTTGAGTCTGCCTCTTAGTTTCTTTCCGCCTCGTAGACGTACTAGAACTATTTTGCCGAGGCTTTCTTCCAGGATTTTTGTGGCCATTTCGCTCATTACTAATCCTCTCGTAAACTTTACTTTTGTATCGTTTATAGGTTTTGACGTCATGATTTAAAGGTATCTACTTTTGAATAACTGTTTTTCTTGATTTATGGCATTTTCAACAGGTAGATACGTTTTTGGTGTGCAAAAATTGAATTGATATTATAATAATATCCTAGACATGCTAAAAAAGGAAAAATGGAAATAAAAAAAGAGGATAGTTTAGTCTATCTTTATAGGTTGGCTTTTGGTCTTTTCTGGTTTCTTTTTGGGAACTGTTATGTCTAATACGCCGTTTTTGTAGTTTGATTTGGCTTTTTTGGCGTCGATTTTGGAGGGCATTTCGATTTCTTTGTAGTATTTGTGTTTGGCAGTGTCAACTGAAATTGTTAGTTTGTTGTCGGTTCCGGCTAGTTTGATGTCGTCTTTTTCGACACCAGGCAGTTCAATTATGATCCGAACGTTTTCGTTAGCATCTATGATATCAGTTAAAGGTTCACGTTTTTCTTTGATGTCCATGTGAGGTTTTCCTAGTTGGGTTCCTGCTTTGAAGTTTCCAAACTCTTTCACGTTGGGTTTTCCGTCGGGACCTACTGTTACGCTGTATCCGTAGACGAAGGGACCATAACTTTGTACTTTGGTTCCGTCAGGCAGGGTTTCTTCGTGTTGTAAATCAGTGGGTGCACGTTTGGATAATTCTTCAAATTCTTTTGCGATTGCTTCTTCCATTTGTTTGAAGGTTTCGTTTATGCCCAAAAAGTCCTCTTCAAAGAAAGGCATCTTTTGGTTAAACCATTTTGACCATCGATTATCTTCTGTCAAGTGTCTTTCACCTCCTAAACATTTTCTTCATTTAACGATTCTAACAGGCGACGTAAGGCGAGGCTTAAAGTAAGAAAAGTTGTTTGTCCAAATTCAGAGCAGCTATATGTTCCTCGTCCGGTTTTTGTTAAAAATCCGCCGTCACTTAATTTTCTTGAGTTTTCCCAGACAGTTTTTGGATTCAAATCCAGATCTTTCATGAAACCAGCAAAATTCATGGTAATGTTTTCGTCTTGAACTAATCGGCGCATCATCCGTAGGCGAGTTTGATTGGATAAGGCATCAAACATACTGGAGAAGCGCTCAAAATCATCTTCGAAAGCTTCGAATTCTGTTTCAAGTTGTTCTTTTGGCCAGTCCATCAGCGATAAGGGAACTTCTAGAACTATTTTTCCGTCACGCACTAGCTGGAGTTTTAATGTCATACAACCTCGTCCTATATTACCTACAAGTAACAACCATTATAAAAGATATAAACATTACTGTTTAGTAATAAAAACGTTGATATAATCAACAAAACTCATTGAACACGAACAATATCGCCAGTGACAGACTTTACCATGTTAACGTGCCTATTTTCATCCTCAACCAGGCACTTCAGCAAATCATAGAAAATGGATACATTTTCATCACCCAACAACGCCGCCACAAGCTTAGGATCAGTTTTTTTCGCCACTTCAGCATACAAGTCAGCAACTATCTGGTCGTTTTCAACAATTTTTTGAAGGATTTCATTGTCCAGCATGCCTTCAAAATTGAAGGATCCTTCAGGAATCTCATCAGTAGGGGGATCCAAGTTAAGGGTTTTCAACAATTTTTCCAAATCAAGCCTATGATTATGAGAGTCTCGCGCCAACGTAAGAACAGTAGGTCGATACTTTGAACCTATACAAACAAAGCATTTCCAAACAGAAATTGATTCAAAATCTTTTTCGATTTCTAATGCCCGATGAAGCAGAAACTGCAACTCTTCTTTTGTAGAAATCGTCATTGAACCACAATAGAGACACCATATTTTGGTTCATAACAGTTATGAATCGAAAATCAACTAAAACCAGATGTTTAACGACATCAAATAGGTTTTAGAACTGTTTAGGGATGTCTTGGCGTTCCATTATGTAACCGCAGTAATGGCATCTTAGGCACAAAGGTTCTTCGTTGTCCACATAAAACGTTGATTTGACGGGTTCGTTACTATTTGAAATGCATGCAGGGTTTGTGCATTTGACGGTTTCCCGTATTATATTGGGCAGTTTTACTAGTTGTTTGTCTACAACTTTGTAGTTTCTGATAATGTTGATGCTTGCATGGGGAGCCAACAAAGCGATTTTGTCGACTTCGTGGGCTTTGAGTTCTCTGCCTTCAATTTTCACCATGTCTTTCAAACCAAAGGTTTTGCTAGGAACATTAATGCCAACAGTTACAACACTTTTGACAGGGTCCGTGATTCCCAAAATTTTTAGAACCTCCAAAGCATGACCGGCAGTGATGTGATCTATCACGGTACCGTCCTTGATTTTGGATACACGCAAAGTTGTTTCAGACAATTAACAGCCCACAGGATAAAGTATACCACATTTGAGTTAAGAATTTATTTATATATATTGTTTCTAGAAATTCATCTATGTATATTCTTCAGTTTTGAAAACACCGATAATAACAACATTTTGAAATGATATTTTGCACCATAAGGAACATTTACAACTACACGCGCGTAGGTTGTGTTTCTTTTTTGAACTACTAAAGAGTTTTTGATGCAACAAAAGGCTTTACTGGAACAGCATACAACGTAAAGCTGTTTTTTAGAAGTTCCACATCTTCAAAACTCATCAAATTCACCCCAAAAGTCAAGTTAACATTAAATTTAATCCCACTTGTTTTCAGACATGAGGAAAGTACCAAGGTTCACTCGGTTTTGGGTTAAATTTTTTTGTTTTCTTGTTTTTTACTTTTACCACTTTAACCACAACTTATAGAATGGCAAGACAGCATATTCACGTTATCCAAATACTATATAGAACCCTAAATAATATATTGAGACATATACACCTTGAGAAAATCAAAATAAAGAATAAAAAAGGGATTTGGTTCCCTTGAGTTCAGTTTAATCTGAACTTGCTAGGGTAACTATGTAATCTGCGGTATCCGCACACATGTCAGCTGCTTCTTCAAGGAACTCAATCAGGTCGTCAAAGATTATCAACGCACCGCTGTTAACATCGTCACCGTATTTAATGAATAACGATTTGGTTGCAAGATATTCTCTGTCAATTCCAGCTTCAATCTCTTCAACTTTATTTGCGCCTTTGACAGCTTCAGTTGGGTTTGGAGATATGTTTTCAATACTCGTACGAAGGGCAGTTGCACAATCTACAATAGTTGCAGTTATGTAAAGAACTTTATTCCACAATTCAGCAGGAATCGGGTAGTCTCCAAGCATCACTATGCAACGTGCAGCATCTTTAACGTGGTCAGCAAACGTGTCAAGGCGTTTTACAAGATGAAGTATGTCTTCTCTGTAGTCAGCAAACATTGCTGCTCCTTTGGACAGTTCCTTGAAAACTTCAGTTCGAAGGTGGTCAATTTCTTCTTCTACCGTAAACAGTTTTTCAATCGGTTTTCGAGCTTCAGCTACTTTTGCTTTAGAAATTTTCTCCATCGCATCATGAAGCAAATTCGCAGTATCAAGAGCTTTAGTTATCTGTTCTTGAGCTAAATCTAACAGTTTTGTTCTGCGGCTTCTTTCAAACCAAGCATAACTTTTCTTAGCCATTTTTTTCCCTCCTTTCCAATTTTTATTTTATCTTAATCTAGTTTTTTCTCCAGTTGCAAGATAGACAATCGACTCACCAATGTAGGTCGCATGGTCAGCTATTCTTTCAAGGTACCGAACAACAAGCAAACTTGAGATAGTACAGCCGGTCGTGGTTTTTGTCTCAATCAGTTTGTCAAGATAGCTGTAATAGAGTTTGTCAACACATTTTTCCCGTTTAGTCAAGGTTTTTGCAAGTTCTGCATCGTGATTTCTTAGGGCTTCTATGCTTGTTCCGACCATTTCCAGAGTTTCTATCCCCATTTTTTCAATGGTTTTGTGTAAGGATGGGTCACAATGTCCTGCTTCACGGATACGTTCGTAGATTTTGGAGATATCAAGAGCGTATCGTCCGTAACGTCGGAAATCATAACAGATTTTCATGTATGATCTTAGAATTCGAAGATCAGAAGCAACAGGTTGAAATCGGGACATGATTTCGAAAACCATATCTTCAATTGGCTCTGACATAGAAGACAATGTGTCGGAAAGACTTTTCACCTGTTCGGGAGCGTGAGTACCATCTATGTAATTCATTATCGATAAGGAAACAGTTTTTTGGGCAAGCTCTCCCATATGAAAAAGCATTCCTGCTAACTGTTCTAATCCTGCGTCAATTAATCTTTTCAATTTTATTCACCTAACCAAATTCTCCAGTAATATACTGTTCAGTTAACTCGTGTTTCGGGTTCTCAAAGATGCCTTTTGTTGCGCCTTCCTCGATTATTTTCCCCAGATACAAGAACACCGTATAGTCAGAAACTCGCGAAGCTTGCTGCATGTTGTGAGTAACGATCACAACAGTATAATCGTTGGATAAGATTCTTATTAGTTGCTCAATTTTAGCTGTTGCTGCAGGGTCTAAGGCGCTACAAGGTTCATCCATGAGAATGATTTCTGGATCTACTGCCAATGCACGGGCAATACACAAACGTTGTTGTTGTCCACCAGAAAGGTCAAAAGCACTGTCATTTAGACGATCTTGAACTTCGTCCCATAATACTGCTGCGCGCAAACTTTTTTCTACAATTTTGTCAAGTTCTTTACCTTTTGCCATTTTATGGATTTTTGGACCAAAAGCAACATTTTCGTATATTGACTTAGGGAGTGGGTTTGGTCGTTGGAAAACCATTCCAACTTGGCGTCTTAGGTCGTAAACGTTGGTATTATCTCCATAGGCATTTTTTCCATTGATGAAAATGTCCCCAGTTACTTTACAAGATTTGATAACGTCGTTCATCCTGTTGATGGCTCGGAGCATTGTTGATTTTCCGCATCCTGATGGACCCATAATAGCGGTTACTGTGTTTGCTTTTATTTTCAGATCAACACCTCGGATGACGTGTTTTTCTCCGAACCAAAGATTTAGTTGTTTAATGTCTATTTTGTCTTCGTGACTCAAAGAATAATCACCTGTTTTTTGTTTAATCTAGCCATGGTTGTTTCCTCCTGTAGTATACTCGTAGTATTATTGCTACAAGCGAGAAAGAAAGAACAATAAAGAAGAGAATCAAAGCAATTCCAAAAACGCTGTCTGGAGATTCTCCCTGTGCAACAATTTTAACATACATATTAAAAGAAAGCGTCATCACAGGCTCAAACGGCGAACTAGGTAAGCCCCTGGTTATCAATACGGAAGAAGTAAACAGTATTGCAGCTGTCTCTCCTGCGACACGAGCAATGCCCAAAATTAAACTTGTTACTACACCAGGGGCAGCAGCAATCAAAGTTGTTAGACTGATGGATTTCCATTTTGTTGCCCCTAGCGCTAACGCAGCTTGTTTGAATGAAGTAGGAACGATACGGATGGCTTCTTCTGAACCCCGTATTACGATTGGAAGAATCATCAAAGAAAGGGTCAGCCATCCAGATAGAAGAGAAATACCAAACCCAAGTTGGCGACTAAACAAGGTATACCCAAACAAACCGATGATTATGGAGGGTACACCAGCTAAGTTGTTAATTGCTTGATCAATGATGCGAGTGGCCTTCCCAGCGGGTGCGTACTCTACAAGGTAAATTGCGGCAAAAACTCCTATTGGACCTGCAATTGCGGTTGCACCTATGAAAAGGTACACAGTTCCTACAATCATTTCAAAAAGTCCACCTCTAAGGGCACTTGTTGTTATCAGTTCCAGATTTAGGGTCCCAACTCCAGTTAAAAGAGCGGCAGCAATCCAGAAGAATGCCAGTAAACAAATCACCACTGGAACGCCAAGGGCAAAGAAAAATATTCTTTCTTTTGTTGGGCTACCCATGTTGGGCACCTCGTTTTACAACAATGTCAGCCAAAGTGTTCACAATAAAAGTGATAATAAGTAAAATAAGCCCTAACCCGAAAAGGGCGCTGTATTCGAGGCTGCCTAATGCAGCTTCACCCATATGGGTTGCAATAAAAGAAGGAATAGTGTAAACTGAATCTAAGAAACTTGTTGGAACTTGAGCTCGGTTACCTGCAACCATAGAAACAGCAATGGTTTCTCCAATAGCTCGTCCAAAACCTAGCATTATACTTGCTAAGATTCCAGATTTTGAAATGGGTATAACTATAGTTTTGATGGTTTCCCATTTTGTAGCTCCTAGACCAAGGGCAGCTTCTTTGAAATCTTTTGGGACAGCAGAGATTATCTCACCAGAAACACTAACAATTGTGGGAATCGTCATAAGAGACAAAATTAAAGATGCCGTTAACGCTGTTTGCCCCGATGGAATACCAAAAAAGTCCGAAATAAACGGAACCACTATCAGCAAACCTATGAAACCATAGATTACTGAAGGGATAGATGCTAAAAGTTCAATTATTGATTTAATGGGATCTCGTAAATAAAAGGGTAAAACTTCGGAAACGAATACGGCGGTGCTAACTCCAATTGGAATTGCAATAAGCAGAGCACCAAAAGTTATGATTAGGGAACCGACCAAAAGAGGGAACCCACCAAAAATGTTTTTTCCAAGGTTCCATTGCATACCCAAAAGTAGGTCAGGTCCAAATTGTGAAAATGCTAAAGCGCCTTCGCTGGCGACAAAAAAGAGCATCAAAAACAAAATAACTATAGAAATTGAAGCACAAACAAAAAGAACAATTGTCATAGGTTGAGATTTAAGATTAGAAAAAAAGAAAGAAAGTTTTTTGAGCGTTTTGTTGCTCATTTTCATCTGAACATCCTGTTTGTAAATAGTTGTTCAGACTTTTATGGATAGTTATAGTTTGCAGGCATTCTAAGGTATCCTTCGTTTTCTGCGATGTTTTGTCCGTCTTCACTGAGAACAAATGAGATAAATCTGTCAGCTAATGAGCCGCTTTCAACTGGGCTTCCGGTAATGAAATAGAGAAATCGTGAAATTGGGTAAAGTCCGTTTTGAATGTTTTCTAAAGTTGCAGGAATATATACTGATCCTTCTTCTGCAGCTAGTGATACAGCCACTATGTCATTTGTCAAGAATCCGAAACCGATATATCCAATAGAGTTAGGAGTGGAGCTTACTGCGTTTCTTACTGCAGGGTTGCTTGGTTGTTCGTGGACCATTGTGCTGTCAATGTCGAGACCGTATTTATCGATGGTGTATTCTTCGAAGGTTCCTCGGGTTCCAGATCCAGATTCTCGGACAACAACATAGATTTCTGCGTTAGGTAGACTGGAGTCAACTTGGTTCCAGTTTGTGTATTCTCCGGCGAAGATCATAGCGACTTCTTCCAGAGTTAGTTCAACGTTGCTGCCTACTGATGGGTTTACTACAACACATACCGCGTCAAGGGCTATTGGAGTTAGCCAAATGTCTCCTGTGTCAATTTCTGATTGTTTAGGACCACGAGAACCCATACCGATGTTAACAGTACCGTCCAATGCTGAGGCGTAACCTGTACCGGAGCCTCCACCTTGAACAGTTACTGTGGTTCCCGTGTACATGTTCATGAATTCTACTGCTGCAGTATTAGCTACAGGTAGAACTGTTGTTGAGCCAGCAATACTGATAGAATCTGTTCTCCATTCGCTGTCTTCAGGGTATTCACCAGAGAATTCATTTGTTCCTGAATTTAATGCAGAACCAGCTACAAAACCTACTATTAGAAGGGCTATCATGCCTATGAGTGCAATCATTGTTGATATGCCTTTAGTTGATTTCATAATCAAACTCTTCACCTAGTTTTTTGATTTGTAAGAAACTCGCAAAAAGTATATAGTTTTCCTACATAATATATATAAACTATATAGGAAAAATACAATTGTACAAGGTACTTTGAATCTACGAAGGAGTTAGAATTGGGTCATTCTCAACATAGTCAAAATGAGGAAACACGTAAACTCCAGATAACTGGAGGCTCTACATACGTAATCTCATTGCCGAAAAAGTGGGTTACCCAAAACAGATTAGAAAAAGGCAGCCCATTACTCATCCGCCAAGAAGAAAATGGAAGTTTAGAAGTTTTGCCTCCAGAAATTGCACGACCCGAAAAATCCGAAGAAGCAATGATTACAGTTAGCTCAGAAGACAACTCAGATGAAATAATTAGAAAAACTGTTTCTGTGTATTTGTTGGGTTACAACATAATTCACATTAGAGCTAAAAACCAAAAAGAAATTTTGTCTACCCAAAGAAGCGACCTTAAAACCTTTGCCCGAAACATGCTTGTTGGAACAGAAATAGTAACTGACACATCCACTGCCTTGACATTACAAGTTTTATTGAGTTATCCTGAATTGTCAGTTCCAAGTGCATTACGACGGATGACAATTATAACATCATCTATGCACAAAGATGCAATAACTGCGCTGAAAAATGGTGACCATCAGTTAGCAGAATTTGTTAGGGCTACAGATTATGAAGTTAATAGATTTCATTTGTATATAATTCGGCAGTTGAAAATGGCAATTCGGAACCCAAGAATAGTAACAGAAATTGGATTGAAAAATTCAAACGATTGCCTTGGATACAGATTAATAACTAAAATGGTTGAAAGAACCGCCGACCACGCCACGAACATTGCAAAAAATGTACTACTCCTCAAAAAACCATTAGATGAGGAATTTGTAGATGCAATTCAAGAAATGAATAGGGTTGCAATTTCTTGCTTTGAAACTTCCATCGAATCGTTGTTTAAAAGAGATTACGAAATGGCCGACAGGGTCATCACAAAAGCAAACAGCATAGTTGAGTTAGAAAAGAAGGCGCTTCTTTCGTCAAAAGAAACAAACATAGAAGAAGCAACCAACATCCGATTAGTAATTGAAAGTGTGAGGCGAATAGCAGAATATTCCATGGACATTGCAGAGATTGTCCTTAACATGACTGTGGATTCAGTGATTGGATAGATTAAGCATTTATTTGTGAATTTACAAGAGTTGTCTGGTGTAATGCTTGCAATTTAAGGGACGCGACATAGTATCAATCAAAGATTTCAGCAGAGAAGAAATTGATTACATTCTTAAAACCGCCGCAGATATGGAGGAAACAGCTAAAAAAGGTTCAGATATGCTCCACGGAAAAATTTTGGCAACACTATTTTTTGAGCCCAGCACAAGAACCCGTCTCAGTTTTGAAACAGCCATAAACAAGCTTGGAGGAAAAGCCATAGGTTTTGCAGAACCCAAAGTGGCAGCAATCAAGAAAGGGGAAAATTTGGCGGACACCATCAGGGTTGTTGATAATTATGCAGATGTTCTTGTTTTAAGGCATCCCTTGGAAGGAGCAGCTAGGTTAGCTGCAGAATTTTCTAATGTCCCAGTAATAAATGCAGGGTCAGGAGCAGAAGAACATCCAACTCAAGCATTATTGGATCTGTACACAATTTTAAAAGAAAAAAAAACCATTGACGGCCTAAACATCACCCTAGTCGGGGACCTAAGATATGGTCGCACGGTTCATTCTTTGGCTTATGCATTATCATTGTATAATGTAAACTTGTTTTTGGTTTCACCTGAACTTTTGCGCATGCGAAATGAAGTAACTGGCGCTATAAAAAAGAGAATCAACGTAACTGAATGCACAGAGCTCGGAGATGTTTTGCCCCAAACTGATGTTTTGTACGTGACGCGAATCCAAGAGGAAAGATTCCCCGACCCTGCAGAATACGCCAAAGTAAAAGGAACCTACAAAATTGGACTGGACACTTTAAAGGATGCAAAAAAAGACCTAATTATCATGCATCCACTACCCAGAGTGGATGAGATAAATCATGAGGTTGACAATACTCCTCATGCCAGATACTTCCAGCAAGTTTGGAACGGTGTGGTTACTAGAACTGCTCTTTTGGCGCTTATATTAGGAGCAAAAAAGTAGCAAATAGTGTCAAAACATATCAGAAACAAAGAAAACAGAGTGAGCGAACAATTTTTTTACTTCAAACAAGCTTTATAAAATATCCTGAGAATAATTATAGTATTAGTCGAAGAGCCAGTTAGAACATATTTGTATTAGGTTGCATGCAAATCGGCTAAATTGATGAAAAGTCAGAAAATTCCAAAACGTTGCTTTTACGTGCTAGTCAATTGTTCGTATCCTAGAATCATGTAGACAAAAATTTTCTGATAATTTCGAGGTGAAAAATGTGAATATACAAAAATTAGGTAAAATGGAAAAGAAAACGTATAGTTTTATTAAAAATTCTGGCGAAGTTCAAACAACTAATTTGCCAAAGCAAATGTGGGGAGCAATACCCACCCTAAAAACCAAGGGATTGATTGAAATTTTTAAAAAATATACAAGTTATTTTAAAAGGCGAAAAAAGAAGTTTGTTAGAGTAAGAGAATAAATGAGAAAGAAAAAAATTTGTATTAAAGAAATTGACCTACAAGTCCAATGTTTAGTTGAAAATAACCTTACAGACATTGATTGGTCAACAAGTTTGAGGACATAAAAATCAATTGAATAATCAAGTGCAACAATTCTTCAACAAATGTAATGTTGTAAAACAAGAGAGTAACTTCCCTAAAACAAAACGTTAAAGTTTCAACAGGAGGTTAGTATATACTGATTGAATTGCCTTTTGCAAAAAATGGATTTTTGGAGAAGTAAAAATGGCCTCAACGGTAGTTAAAGATGTGTTTTCAACAAATTTTAAGAGTGTTAAAAAAGACGACTCACTTTCTGTTTGTCTTTCGCTCTTTAAAGATAAACCAACACCAGTACTTGTTGTTTTAAACGAAAAAGGAAAATACACTGGTGTAATCACCCACAGATGGATAGCCAGATCACGTTACGATCCCGCCATAACAAAAGTAGAAACTTTGATGCGCTCAGCACCAACAGTATCACCAGAAGACACACTCACTAAAGTAGCACAGTTAATGATAACCAGCGGAATCAACCAGCTTCCAGTTTTCAACCAAGAAAAACTAATTGGAATAGTTACAGATGATGATATAATTCTAGGGGCAGTTGTAGGAAAATGGGGAGACAAAACAGCCAGTGATGTAATGACCAAAAAACCGTTCTACATCGATGAATATGACTCAGTAGGAGCAGTTCTAAGTCTTTTTAGGGAACATGGAATTTCTCACGCACCAGTACTAAAAAAAGGAAACATAACAGGAATTGTCTCAGTTAAAAATGTAATTGAAAGCTTATTCCAGCCAAAACAACGCCAAACCGTTGGAGATATGAGCGGGAAAAAAGCACCAGTTCTAAGCATTCCCGCTAAAGGAATAATGACCAAACCAGTAATTACCGTTCAGCCAGAAACAACTCTAAAAGATGCAGTTGAAAAAATGCAAAAAAATGACATTACTTCTTTGGTTGTAACCAGCAAAGGAAGACTGGCAGGAATTTTGACTAAAAGGGACCTTCTTGAGCCTTTAGCTGAAAGGGAAACCCCCGAACAAAAAATTACAGTGCAGTTCTCTGTCAAAAGAGTCGGAATAAAGGAAATGCAACAGGGCGCCATAATGTCTGATTTTGAAGTGTTTGCAAATAAATACCAAAAAACCCTAGAGTCTGGAACCTTGTTTGTTTACATGAAAACGCATGGGACAAACTTTAAAGGAGAACAACTAATACACTGCCGCTTGCAGTTTAGGACAAGAAAGGGCTCGTTTTTCAGTTCCAGCGAAGGATATGGTCCAGAAGCGACTTTTCGCACCGCTTTAAGTCGGTTAGAAAGGCAACTTTTAAGAAGTCATGAGTTATCACATGAACCAGAATATGCTAAGAAATATTTACGACGAATTGAATTTCCTATAACAGAACTATAGTAATCTAATACGCGGACAAACAGAGGAGGTGAAAAAGTGACAATCGAAGGAAAAATGTATGCGTGCAAAGTATGCGACAACGTTGTAAAGGTTATGACACCAGGAAAAGGGATCCTTTTCTGCTGTGACCAACCAATGCAACGAGTAGACTAACCAAAAAAAATTACACATGATTAGCGATTCTTTTATCGCAAAATCTCCTTTTCATTTGAAGCTAAAACAGTTTTTTGATTATAAAAAACTGATTCTCTACAATAGTTTTTTACGAACAGCCCATTGAAGAGCCCCAAAGCCTAACAAGACTTTAAGCCACACCCACAAAACACGAGTAAGAACTGTAGATGCAGCACTTATTGCAGTGGCTTGAGGTCCAAGAAGAGCAATGTAAAGGCTGGTCATAACAATTTCTAGAAAGCCTATTTCACCGGGCAGCATGGTAGGGATGCTTTGAAAGTTGCGGCTAAGAGTGTAAACGAGTGTAAGTAAAACAAAGCTGATGTTGAAGTATCCCAAAGAAGCAAAAACAAAGTAAGAAACAATTACACTAAAGAAATAACTAACCAGAGAAAACACCAAAGGTAAAATCAGAATTTTTGGATTTTTACCCAAAATACTCATTGATTGATGAAAAGAATACACCGAGTTTTTTGCTTTTCTTCGGAGGTCTTCAAGGTTTAACCGTCCTCGGGAAGCCCAGGCGCAAAAACGTATTAATAAATCGATTACTCTATGACTTAGTTTTTCTTTTTTGCATAACAAAATTATGAATAATAAGGGGATTACAGTGCCTACAGAAATCAGAACTATCAAAACGGACATGCTCGAAGGAATAACAAAATCCAAAGTAAACAACAAAACGGAACATAAAACCAAAATAATAACAGTAACGAGCATGGAGAGTATTCGCTGTCCCAAAACTGAAGCTACGACTTTTCCAGCGTTTTCGTCTGAGGCTTTTGCCATAAGGTAACTTTTAGAAACGTCTTCGCCAATGGATTCGGAAGGAACAAAAAATTCAACAAAATTTCCAACCCAACTGATTAACAAGGTTGTTTTGAATCCAACATTTATTGACAAAGGCTTCAGAAGATACTGCCAAGTCAAGGAGTAAGTTAGCAGGTTTACTAGAACTCCCACTACAGCCAGTGAATAATAGAAAATGTCAATTCCCTGAAAAACTGCAAGCAATTCGGGTAGGTCAACAAAAAAGTACAGGTAAATAACAAAAATCAACAGACCCAAAATCAAAAGGGGAACAGTTCTTTTGAGGGTCTTGCTCCTTGGCAACCAATTTTTATTAATTGAGTTGTTGATTTCAACCACTTAGCTCACAGCAACTTGCTGTCTTTTACGGTCAACAGACAATATAATAGTGTGTATCTGTTTTTTCGTGAAAGTTTTCAACAACTTCGCAAAAAGGGCAATTCTTTTTACTTCATTACACTTTTGACTACGACAGAGTGGTAAAGCATGGATTCGAAAGTTGCCTCTTGGACTCGCCCTTTTCTTCACGAACTACTGGAAGAAATCCCAAAAAATGTTGAATCACTAATTGACGTAGGCTGCGGCAGAGGCATCGTAGGTGCCATAACACGAATTTATAGAACCCCAAAACGGTTAGTTGGAGTAGACATTTTCCCCGAATATGTTGAATTTTGTAAAAAATACAGCATATATGATGAACTCCATTGTTTTGACTTAAGGAACATGCCATTACCTTTTGATAACCAAGAATTCACCGTCGCCACATGCATAGAAACAATTGAGCATTTACCAAAAAATTGTGGAGAACAACTGCTAAAAGAACTTCAAAGAATCGCAGACACGGTTATCGTTTCTACTCCTTCTAGTTTCTTTAAACAACCAAAAAGCCACACCAAGCACAACCCATTCCAAGAACACGTCAGCAAATGGACACCAGAAGATTTCAAGAAAAAAGGATACGAAGTAAAGGGTGTTGGGGAACTTGCAGCAAATAAGCTGATTATTCCAACAAGATTGTTGACCTCAAGATTCCCGCAGCTTCACCAATTTTTGTTGGCAAAAACTAAACGGTGAACTTGAACCAAAAAAATGGTAAAAATGAGCTGCATCTTACAGCCCAGTTCGGTATCTGTTTGCTAGCTCTTCTCGTTTGCCTTTGTTCCAACCGCTGACTGCTTGGTAATATCCAGTTACTCGTGACCACCACTCTACAGAGTTAGAATTACAGTTAGGACAGTTGTCCCGCATTGGTGAAGTGACTTTTCCACAGTTACTGCAGACAGTGAGGTCTTTAGTGTAAGCAAAGTAACCGATATTGCTTTGGGTTGTAATTCGTTTTGTTAGTTTGTACAAAGCTTCAGGGTCAGGGTCAGCGTCGCCAAGCCAGACATGGAGCATGTTTCCACCGTTCAAGAGGGGGAAGAACTTTTGTTCAATGTTCATTCGTTCAAACAGACCCATTTTTGCCCCGACGTCAACGTGAGTTCCATTGCTGTAGTAAACTGGAACATCCTTTTTGTGGTTAGCCAACATAAACTTGGCTTCCCCGACATTTCCTTTGACAAGTTTTTCTGCGTTACCTCGATATTTATCAGTTATTAAGTCAGAAATGGCAAACCGTTGGGCAGTAGATTCTGCAGGAGTTCGTGCCAGAGCAATTTTGTAACCACTCTTTTCTTCGAGAACTTTCTTATATTTTTGCATTTCCAGAATCAATTTGATTAGAATCTTGACGCCTTCCATATTTTCGTGCAACTGATAACCAGTATGGTACTGAGCCATCTCGTTACCACCTACAAGACCGATTGTAAAGGTCAGGGCATCAAAGTCTACAGCAGTTGTTCCTTTCTCACCGGTTCTTGGATCTAAGGGTCGTTGAGTAGCAAAAGGAATACGGTTGTTCTTCAGGGAAAGATCCATCCATTTCTTCTTTGCTTTAAAAACTTCCAGAGCCGAATCCATCAGTCTTCGTGCTTCTTCAAAGAGAACCTCGTCCTCTCCGTTTGCTTTATAAGCTAACCTTGGAAGATTCAAGCTAGAAACTTGCCAGCTACCCATGGTGAAATGTTTTCCGCCATCAAAGTTGAGTTTCTCGTAGAAGTCTTCGCTGTCTTCTGGTGTTTCAACAAAACAGTATGCACAACATTGGTAACATGAAACACCTTTTCCATACCCTCGATAATCAGGCATCAAGTTATCAAAGTAAGGCAACCCAAACTTGCCAACAACCTTGTGAACATCAAGCCAAACATCATCATATTCAGGCTTGAAAAATTCGGGACTCAACGAGTTTTCAAGTTTAGGAAAGTTGAAAGGTTTACCCCAGTAATCGCCTTTGCCAGCAACATCGTAAAGGGCACGGAACATCATGCGAACTTCGTCTTCATAGTTGCCATAAACATCTGGTCCTATTTTTCCGTTCATTACAATTGGAACGTTCTTCCATAGGTCAGGAACTCCAGGTTGCACCTGAATGTTACTGAAAACTAGTTGACCGCCCCTAGCAACGTAGGCTTGAGTGTACTCAAAGAACATCATCTGCATGAGTTGACGAGTTCGTTCGTAGCTTAGTCCTCGGAAGTAAGGTGCTAAGAATATAAGGAAATTGTAGAAACCTTCTCCACCTGCAAAGTTTGTCTGAGCTGAAGCTAAGATTTTAGCGGTATGTAGAATTGCTACTTCGGGGTGTTTAGCTGGACCAGCGATGCTTGTTCGTGTACCCAGTCCGTCAGGCATTAACCCGTAATAGAAGAAGTAACGCAAGTCCCAGTCTTGACAGAAGGGTCGAGTGCCAAAATATTCTAAATCGTGAATGTGCAAGTCCCCCGCCAAGTGAGCGTCAGCAATATCCGGCGGCATCAATAGAAGGTACTCTTCACCAGAGACCCAGTCTGCTTTTCGTTTGTGGGCAGTTTCTGGGTTAGGTTGAAGGTTTGCATTCTCTTTTGCTTTAAAGCCTTCACCCATATCCATCAAATAAGCGTTATAAACAGGTGCACCGACTCGAGTCAAAATGTTTCGGTACAAAGCAAACTGTGGTTTTTCTGAAACTCTGGACAACAAAACATTGTTTACCAACTCTCGAATCAAAGGACCGCTAATGAACTTGAGATTCAAATCAAAAACTTTCGTTTCAACCTCAGATGCAATTTGTTCAGCGTCGTGCTGGCTTATTGCAGGCATGTCGTAAAATTCTTTAGCCAATTTAGTTTCAGTTATTAGCTGTTCTACAATTTTTTGTTTACTCCAAGGAACAATAAAACCGTCTGTTCCTCTAACCATCGGCTGAACGTTATGCAACATTTCGGTCATTTACATTCCCTCAAAAATTTTTGAAATTGTCGGCTTGATTATTCCATTGTTTTCGAATATTTGACTGTCTGTATATACTTCTCCGTTAATTTCTAGGGCGGGCGCGGACATAACGACAAAATTTCTCATTACTAGGTCGGTCATTACGTCTGAGTCTTCTAGATTTTTTTCTTCAAAATTCGTGTTTTTATTTTTTAACCATTTTTTCAGCATGTCACATCGAGTGCATCCGCTGGTTGTGTAAACCACGACGCCGTTTGCGGGTGGATGCGCAGAAGAGCTGCCGAAATCGTTTGAAAAACCCATGAAAAATTACCTCGTTAGATGTTTTTACTTGTAAGATAAAAGCATTTAGGGGCAACTGGCTATATTTAATTTTTTAGTGTTAATGGTATAAAATTCTGTATAAGAGTCATTTCAAATTGACATCTAACTAGTATTCTAGTTTGAAAGACACCGAAAAATATTGACACGATTTTACTCTAGAATTGTTTTCTGTCTTATATAGGGGTCTAACAAAAAACCCTGTATTTGAATATAGACAATAAAACAAAAAAAGGCTGTATTATACTCGGCTGAAAGATTGAAGCATATTAACAGAGCCACATGAAGGACATTTTTCCAATTGTCCATAAAAAATCTGACGGCAAACTGCACAATATGCGATGTTTCGGTTGAAAACAGTTAACCCAACGTTCATAGAACCCGCTATATCTCGGGTTACAGCTAACAAATCATCAGATTTTTGGGGTTCATCAGAAAGGGGTATGACTGCCAAGTGTCCCCCTGGAGTTAATCGGTGAAACTGTTCTTCAACTTTGAGTCGGTCCTTCCAGAAGATTTGAGTGTCTAACGGCAAAGCTACTAAGTCAGTATAGAAGGGGTTTTCTTTAGTACCTTTTGCATGAACAGTTCCCCAACCGTACTTTTCTGCATCCAATTCGGCTAACCGTTTAGCAGCATAACTAGCAGGCACCATAGCTAAAGCAGCCCGGGTTTCAGGCTTTTTCGAGTATTTTTCGATGTCTTCAGACAGGCACGAAACTATTTTTTTAGCAAAATCAAGAGTTTCCCCTTCCTGTTTCAAGGGCTTATCAAAGAAAGCTTGGATTGTTTCGTTCAAACCAACAAAACTTACTAAACGAACGGCGTTTTCAATTCGGAAGTATTGGTCGCCGCCAGTTTTTTGCATCAAAAAAGGTAACATATGTTCCCGTTCACGCTGTTTTATTGTATGATATTTTATTTCCAAAGCCTGCAACGCAAGTTCAAGCTGATTGTCCAAGATTTTGAAAAAACTGTTTTCTTTGCCTTTTGCTTCATACATGACACGGGGTAGATTAATTATCACGCTGTCAACGCTTCCAGTTTGCAGGGTGTCCAGTTCCCAATCTTCTCGCCATTCAGCGGCAAGCCTAAAACCTGCAGATGTATAAGATGCGGTTATCTGTCCAGCAGGACATAAATTAGCAAAATATGGCAGACCGTTTTCTGCAAGTTTATGGGCATCATAAAGCAGATGGGTACACGCCGCGTTTTTGAGGACTTCAGGTCGAATTTTGATTATCAGGCGGGGGTTTAAAACTGGTTTGTAAGTGTCATCGTGAAGAAAAACTTCAAACAGCAAAGAAACTAAACGTCTAATTTCTTCAACAAAATCATTGTAGCATCCAACTGTTTTTCCTCCGGGTCCGATAGCTTCTTTGTCTTTTAAAAATTCTGGAACCAAAAATTCTACACCTAAAGAAGCCCCAACTGAACTCCCATTTAATAGAGGCTGATTAAGGTTAGATATGAAAAGTCTTAGGCTTTCTCGAATTCTTTCTTCGGAAAGACCTTGAGTGAAAGGAGCCAAAAAAATGTTAAAAAAGTCAAGGGTTTGTTCTCCCGATGATTCGGTGGATGCAATTTTTAAAACATTAGAAGCAGTAACCAAAGCAGCTTCAAGAGTTTTAGGCGGAAGATACGTGGGCTCTTCAAGGTTCAATGCACCATGGTTTAATCCATGCTGAAAAAAGAACCTTAAATCATGCATAAACTGATCAGGTTTTAAAACCCAAGTCCCCAAATTGTTAAGATGCAACCCGCCAGACAAATGAGCATCAGCAACTTCCCGAGGCAAAACGTTAAGCAAAGTGTATTCTTCCATAACTGCATCCGCTGCTGCTTTGTGGATGGCATCAACACTTTGTTTTGTGGTACCAGTTGATTCAATAAGTTGGTTAACATCAAAAACAGGCAGCCCAAGTCGGGTTAATTTGTGACGGTATTCTTCTAAACCTTTTTCGACCAAGATTGCGTTAACCATTTCTCGAATTAGGGGCGCGGTCAAGTATTTTGTTTTGAATTCCAAGATCCTTTTTTCGGTTTCACGGGCAATTTTTTGAGCCTGAAAAATGGGGACATTGGCTTCTTTAACGAGGGCTTCAACGATTTTGTTTCTGTCGAATTCTTCCATGGCCAGACGGGAGGTTCTTACTAGAATTTTTTTCCTTTGTAAGAATTGTTGTTGAATGTCTTCAGTGAATTGAATCATGATTTTGCCTAGTTCGGTGAGTCGGTATTCTTTGTTGTCTACGTCGGGTTCAATCAAATCAGCGTTGAGCAGGTATTTGAGGTGATACGCAAATCTTCCTGCGTCTCGGCTGGGGTTGAGTTTAAGAACCTTCATGAGGTCAGTGTAGGATTGGGGACCTTTTTCTACGAGGGTAAGTAACAGCTGCATACGCAAAGAAGAAGAAGCTGCTTTCAGAACTTTCACACCAGATTTTCGTCGCTGTCTAGGCATCCAATATACACCAACACAGACTAATGCATCAGTCTAGTTTAAAAAATTAGAGTATAATCAAGAACCTTTTTCGCTAAAACTCGGGAAAATTGTTGGATGTTCCGAAAGTAGAACACTAAAAAATATACATTTTATAATTAGTCAAGAAAGTTTGACTAAAAAATGGATGTTATGCGTTTAGTTTGTCAAGAATTCTTGATAAATAGGCTTTTATCAGAAAATAAGCCCAAAATATACACACAGGGGAACGTGCATGATTAAAGCTACAAGAAAAAACTGCAGTCTGAGGAGTCTGTCTCTTGTAGCTACCCTGTTTTTTTTAGAAATAATTAATGAATATAATCAGTTTTCACAAGCACAGGATGAACTGTACAATGGAAAAACAGACAACAATGTAAAAGCAATAAGGTGAAAGTAGTGCAAAAAAAAGGTATTGTTTTAGTTTTCGCATTTCTAATTTCCTTTGCAACAACAGGAGTTCCCGCAGTTAAGCCACAATATACAGAATCTGGGGAAGGATTCCCTCTTGCAGCTCAAATTACCATTACATCTCCCGAAAATAGCACCTATAATTCCAACGAGTTGAATTTGGGTGTGAATTTCAAGTTTTTGTTGAGTCCAAACTATGCCCAAGTAAGCTACAGCATTGATGGGAAAGAAAACGGCACAATTCCATTAACAGGAACCCAAAAAACCAGAGAGGTAACAAGAACTTACGCTAACGGAACAACAGTAGTAGTTAATTCAACATTAATGGTTCCTTTAATAATCAATGGTTCTGTTGCTTTGCCCGAATTAACTGATGGTCCTCACAACATAGCAGTTTATGCACGATACAACGCCGACAACATCATGGGACTGGACAGTAGCATAGTTTACTTTACCATAAATCACAGCAGTTTAAACCAAAACATAGAAACAATCTCAGAATATCCAGAATGGACACCGTTGCTTATCGTAGTATTCATTGTTCTTGTAATGGTAATTCTCTACAAATACATCCTAAACAAACTCGAAGAGTAAAACAATCAAACAACAATTGAAAAGATATATGCATACTAATAACAACGCAATGTTAAAAACGGCTTTTTTCTTGAAAACTAAAGGAACACAAAATTGTTTCTAATTAAGGGTTAAGTTTTATCATTTCGGGTACTTGTCCGCCTTTTCCCACAATTTCATGATACAAAATGAAAACCCCTTTAACCCCGTCGATGCTTAAGGCGGCGTTTAATCCCGTTTTTATTGTGGCTTTAACATCGTTTCCAGTTATCAGGTTTGCAACAGAAGTAGCAGCGGCGTCTGCAAGTCCAGCGTTGATAGCAAAAATTGTTACTGCATCGGCGTCCCCAAAACTAAAAGCGTGACTGAATTTGCCAGAACTAGTTGCCACCCCTAGGGGGAACTGTTTGAGCCTAAAGCCCATTTCCTTTGATAGGGGTTCGTCCCCTGCAGCAAAACCAACATCAATAGGTTGATTCGATACTGCGTAGGCTTCACCGCCGTTTTCTACTACTGCAACTTTGCATCCAGAATCAACCATATCTTGTACAGCCAAGTCAGCTAAAACCCCAGCTACAGCAGCCATTGGACCCACTTTGGCTTTTTCCGAGGCTTCAGCCATCAAACGTGCCACGTCAGGAGCATTAGTTACTGGAACAGGGTCAAGAGAAAAAAGAAAGCGAGGATTTTTTTTAATATACTCTTCAAGGAGCTGTAAGTTGCGTTTAATTGACGATTTTGCGGTTTCTATTCCAGATTTTGTATCTGAAACTATGGCACAGTCTGATTCTTTGTAGCGAAAAGCCTGTTTAAACAGTTTTTTGTTTGTCATTTTTTGCTGTTTCGCTGCTGCTCAACAAGATTAATGGCACGGGCAGGACATGCATCAACACACAAGCCACAGGGGCTCCCGATGCAGATTTTGTCATCGAACACTACGGAGTAGTCTTTGTCATATGAGATGGCGTCTACAGGGCACAAAGCATAACATGCACCGCAGTCGATGCATTTGTCAGAGTCTACTTCGATGAGTTTAGGAAACTTCACAACCACGCCTTTGGCTTGGAAGGCTTTGACGATTTGTTGAACATGAACTTTGGGGACTTCAACTAGGATATCTCCACCGGAAGAATTCACAGTAGCAGTTACGATTCTCATTGGAATTCCAAGTTCAAGAATAACCTGGGAAGTAATTGGTTCTGCAACATTTTCTTCTGAAAATCTTAACAATATTCTATCCATTTTACTCACCTTCCCCTTAATTTGGCGATGTCTTCTGTTGATATCAAACCTACAACTTTGTTTTGATGATCCAAAACCGGCAACGCACTGATATGATGTTGAGCCATCTTACGGGAAGCAACTTCTACAGTTTCCTCAGGAGTTGTTGTGTAGACTTTTTTGGTGATAACGTCAGCTAGCTGAGTTTTGCCTTCAGCAACAGCCCTAGTCAAATCCCAAGAAGTTACAATTCCTTTTAGTTCTCCAGTTTTGTCGACTACAACCACGTGATTAACTGATTTGGTGATTATCCGTTGAGCAACTGTTTTGATGTCTTCATCCACCGTACACGTAACTGCATCGTGGGCTACGGCACTAACAAAGGCGACTTGACTGGTTTGATGCATTGGATTGCAAACTGAAGCAGTCGGCAGGGTTTCAGCAGGTACAGACAAATAAAAATCTCCGTGTTCTATCCATGATTTTAATATCGCTGCAATTTTTCTTGCTTTTTTCAGGCTTGAAAGAGAACTGACCTTGACTGTGCGGTCGTTAATTGTTACTTCTCCAGATTTCAAGTTGGCATAACTGACTTGACCTAGTTTGGGTCGTCCTCTGCGGGGGACTCCATAATCTACTATGTCGGTTAAAATTTCTTCATCACACACTGCAGTTTTTTTAGCTAATCCTTCATTGAGGATTGGAATAGGAATTCCCATACCAACATACATACTTGTACCGTACTGAGTGAAAGCCCCACCACGAATGAATTCTTGACTCATTTGTTTGCAGTCTCCCCGAACCATTAAAGTGCCAAACCTGTTAGTAGGGTCGTGTTGGGTGCCTTCTCCGATAACGTAGCCTTGACCACCCCCTAAGAATATTCGAGTACCAATTCCGATAGTTTCATAGTCGGGATCGTTCATCAAAGGATTCAATCCCCCAGCCCCAGAATAGGTTGCGTTTCTGAATTTGGGCAAAAGTTTACCCATGTAGGTGTAAATTATTTCGTCACGACTGTTTGTGGCGCAAACGTAACGTTGGTAACAGTTGCGGAAATTCAGCAAATAAAACTGGTTTAGATCATCTTTGGTTATGGTGGTGTCCAGTTTAGTTCGAGGATAACAGTCTGTTCCGTATGAGGTGGCGCGTACTTCGATTTCTTTTCCTGCAATTAGGTCCTCTATTACGTGTCCGCCTCCATACTCAAAGGGGTTAGTTTCGGACATCTGGGTAGCACCAACAAATAAGTCAACAGCAGCACCTGTGTGACTGACTTCAACATCATTAAGCCAAGCCCTCTGAATTTTGATGGGGGGATCTGCGTGTCCAAGATTGATTATTGCGCCTGAGGAACACATGGCTCCAAAAGTTCCAGTAGTAACTACATCAACTTCTTTGTATGCGACTTCAACGCCGCTGCTTTCCACGAGTTTCTTCATTTCTTCAGCGGTCAGAACCTGAACGTCGCCAGATTTGATTTTCTGGTTGATTTCAGCAATAGACCGTCTGTTCTGTTTTTGTTTGGATGACAATTTTTGTAGTCTCCTAGCCCTGTCGCAGGGATATGAAACATAGGAAAGGTCATTACTATTTTAATATTTTACTGAAAAAAAAATTCCAAAAAGAATATTAATGGGTTGATTAAAAGTCAAATCATGTTACCTGCAATCGAAGAAGTAGCAAAAAAACGCAGATTAATGGGACTGACCCAACAAAAACTTGCAAGACTAGCAGGGGTAAGCCAATCTCTAATAGCAAAACTTGAATCCCAAAAAATTGACCCCGCATATACCAAAGTAAAATCCATTTTTGACACGTTAGAAAGGCTGCAAACACAAACAGAAGTTCTAGCCGAAGAAGTACTCCACAACAAAGTAATTGGGATACAAAAAACAGATCCAGTATCTAAAGCGGTTCAAACAATGGCAGAACATGGTTATTCTCAGCTTCCAGTATTTGACGGGGAACACGCCGTGGGTAGCATTTCAGAAAAGACAATAATAGGAAAAGTTTCTGCAGGCAAAGATTTGTCACAAGTTTCGAAATTTTCTGTTGCCGACGTGATGGAGGAAGCGTTTCCTCAAGTAGGAGAGGATGCTCCATTGCCCCTGATTTCAAATCTGTTGCGGGTTTATCCAGCGGTTTTGATTTTGGCGAAGGGAAAAGTAGTAGGCATAGTTACCAAAGCAGATTTATTGAAGATGCTTCTATAAGCATACCAAAAGTGGGATAAGATTTTATGGGAATTGCAGTTCAAGCAAAAAATGTAGTAAAAGATTTCGGAAACGTCAGAGCCCTTGATGGATTAAGTTTCACAATAAATGAGGGCGAAATCTTTGGATTAATCGGATTGAACGGCGCAGGAAAAACAACCACCCTGAGAATTGTTTCTACTCTTCTGTTACCCACAGAGGGGACGATAACCGTTTTTGGCAATGAAGTAGTTAATGAAGCGGCAAAAGTCCGTAACATAATCAGTTATCTTCCAGAAGAAGCAGGGGCTTACAAAAACCTGTCAGGATTTGAATACCTCAGATTTATGGCAAGTTTTACAACTAAAGATAAAAATGCAATTCAACAATTAGTTGATGATGCAGCAGAAATTTCTGGGTTAGGAGAGCGCCTCAAGGACAAAGTAAAAGGTTATAGTAAAGGAATGAAACGCAGACTTTTAGTTGCCCGAGCCTTAATGACAAAACCCAAACTGGCGATATTGGATGAACCAAACAGCGGTTTGGATGTATTGCATTCTGTTCATGTTCGAAATCTTATCAAACGTTATGCAAAAGAAAAAGGGGTAACAGTGCTCTTGTCCAGCCACAACATGCTTGAAGTTGAGTTCTTGTGTGATCGGGTAGCAATAATATACAAAGGAAAAGTTGTCGTGGAAGGCACCCCAGAAGAACTTAAAACAAAATACAACGCTGTTAACCTTGAAGATGTATTCGGGGAGGTAGTTGGATTTGCTTGAAGGATTATTAACAATTGTAATAAAAGAAGTCAAAGAACTAGCAAGAGACCCCAAAATCTTGTTAAGCATGATAATTGTTCCGTTGATAATGTTCCCCTTGATGGGTTTTGCAATTCAAACTTCAATGGAATCCGCAGAACAAAGCATCCAAGAAACATCAATAGCCCTAATAGATCAGGACCAAGGGGATGTTGCATTAAATCTTGGAAATTATTTGGGATTGTTTAATTTTTCAATTACATCCCTTGATGACATGTCATTAGACCAAGCGATCACGCAGATTCAAGATTCAAACATTACAAACTTGGTAATCATCCCTGAAGGATTCAGTCAAAACATAACTGAGGGAAAAACAGGAAGTCTCACAGTTTACACACCCTTCGAAGGAGGAGGTGGAATAGCTTCAGCAACAAAATCTTCTGCAATTAACAGTATACTTTTCAGTTTTGAAAATTATATCATCGATCAAAGAATTCAACAAGGATTCCCAGATGCAAACTCCACAGAAATATTGAATCCAATAAGTTTTGAAGAAAAATCAATCGTTAAAGGAAAAAGTGCTGATGTCAGTCCTGATACCTTGTTCAGTTTGATGATTTCTCAATCAATAGCAATGCCGGCAGGAATAATGGCTTTGCTAATTTTTGCAATGCAGTTGGCGGCAACAGCAGTTGCTTCAGAAAAAGAAGAAAAAACCCTCGAAACCTTATTGACAATGCCAATTAACCGAACCACAATTTTAGCAGGAAAACTAACAGGCTCGATAGTAGTGGCCCTTGTAGGTTCCATAGCATACATTGTTGGGTTCATGTATTACATGAACTCTTTCACTGGACTTTTGGGCACAGGCAACGTAGACCTAGTCGCTCTAGGACTAGCACCAACAATTGAATCCTATGCAATTCTGGGCGTTTCATTGTTTATGGCACTGCTTTCAGCATTGGCATTAGCAATTTCCTTGTCAGTTTTTGCTGAAGACGTCAGAGGCGCACAAGCATTAGTTGGTCCTTTATCGATATTGTTCATAATTCCAATGATATTCACAATGTACACTGACATCAACGCCCTACCATTCCCGATGTCTATTATTCTGCTTGCAATTCCTTTTACTCACTCGATGCTGGCAACAAACGTAACCTTCACTGGAAACTACATAGGAGCCCTTGGAGGAATTGCATACATGGCAGTTTTCACTATTGTGGTGCTGTTCATTGCCTCTAGACTGTTTGGTACAGAAAAAATCTTGACAGCCAAACTAAAGTTCCAACGAAAAATAAAGATAATACCGAGAGGATAAAAACCTCTCATTTTGTGGTTTTTTACCAAAATTTTCTGGGTAAGCTATCCATGTAATCATTCAATGAACGGATGTCAAATTTGTTTGCTTCCCGTTGTTCCAGGATTTTTGTTAATGCAGACGCCAACTGAAGGTTAGTTACTACAGGAATGTTAAATTCAACCGCCAACCTGCGGATGGTGTATTCATCGTCAAGAACTTCAGAGAACTTTACCATATGATTTGGCATGGGGATGTTGATAACCAGATGGATTTTGCCATTTTGCAAGTAATCAACAATATTAGGGCTTTGAGCTTTTTCTCGAACCTTATGCAAAACAAAGACATTATCTACGCCCGCATCTTGTAGCGCCTTAGCAGTGTTTTGGGTTGCATAAATTTTGAAATTGAGTTTGCGTAATGCTTGTCCAATGGGCACAACCTGTTTTTTGAGTTCTTTTCCACCGACAGTAATTAAAACTGAGCCACCATAAGGGGGCATCTTGAATTCCGCAGACTGCAACGCTTTTGAAAGAGCATCTGTAAAGTTTTCACCCAGACAAGCAACTTCCCCAGTGCTGAGCATTTCCACGCCCAGAACAGGGTCTGCTCCACTCAGGCGCATGAAACTGAACTGTGGAACTTTCACGCCAACATGGCTAATTTCGGGCAAATCAATAAAACCCGAATCCTTGAATTTTTTGCCCAACATGGCACGGGTTGCAAGTTCTATCATGTTTACGCCCCGTGTTTTACTTACATAAGGCATACTTCGGGAAGCCCGCAGGTTGCATTCAATAACGTAGGTTACGCCGTCCTTTACTAGATACTGGATGTTATAAGGACCCCTGATTTTTAGGGCTTCAACAATTTTGTCGGTATAGAGACTAACTGTTTGCAGCACATCACTGTCTAAGGTTAATGCAGGAATTCCCATAGTTGCATCACCGCTGTGAACTCCAGCGTTTTCAACGTGTTCAACAATGGCTCCGATGATGTTATCTTCGCCGTCGTATACTCCGTCAACTTCTACTTCTTTGGCATTTTCGATAAACTTTGAAATTACCACAGGATGGTCCGGAGAAACTTTAGCAGCTAATTTTAAATAATCTTCCAGTTCATCTTCGGTGTAAGCAACCCGCATTGCAGAACCAGACAACACGTAACTAGGACGAATAAGAACTGGATAATCGACCTTTGCAGCAAACTTTTTGAGGTCACTTGCTGTGGACAAATCCCGCCATTCAGGCTGAGGAATTCCAAGGGTATCAAGTAACGCACTGAATTTGACACGATCTTCAGCTTGATCAATGCTTTTTCCAGTAGTTCCCAAAATGTTTACGCCCACATTGGACAATTTAAGGGCAACATTGTTAGGAATTTGTCCTCCCACACTTGCGATTATACCCATGGGTTGTTCTTTTTCGTAAATGTCCAATATTCGTTCAAGGGTTAATTCTTCAAAGTAGAGCTTGTCGCTCATGTCGTAGTCTGTGGAAACAGTTTCGGGGTTATAGTTAATCATGATAGCTTCGTCGATGTCGTTCTTTTTGAGAGCCCATATGGTGTTGACTCCGCACCAGTCAAACTCGACACTGGAGCCAATCCGGAAAACTCCTGCACCAAGAACAATGACTTTCTTTTTCTCTGAAGAAAACTGGATATCGTCCTCGTCACCCCCGTAAGTCAAATACAAGTAGTTAGTCTTGGCGGGCCACTCAGCTGCAAGAGTATCAATCTGCTTAACTGCAGGAACAATGTTTGCTTGCTGTCGGAGCTTTCGTATGGTAAACTGGTCTGTGCCGCGGCAAATGCCAATTTGCAGGTCAGAAAAACCGATTCGTTTTGCCTCGCGCAAAGTTTCAAAAAAGTCGATGTCTTGTTGGCTTATGGTTTCCAGCTTGTTTTGCATATCGATAACGTTTTTGATTTTGTGCAAAAAGAACGGGTCCACACCGCTTAAATCATAAATTTCTTCAATAGACATACCCTGTTTGAGGGCTTTTACAATCATGTACAAACGCTGGTCGGTAGGATGAGCCAAAACATCCTTGATTGTTTCGGGGGATTCTGGTTCGTCTTCTTCTGCGTTACAGACCAAACCAAACTTGCCAATATCCAGCATGCGAATGGCTTTCTGTAAGGCTTCTTCGAAACATCGTCCAATTCCCATAACTTCGCCGACAGATTTCATTTGGGGACCGACATGGCGGTCGACGTTTTTGAATTTTTGCAAGTCCCAGCGAGGATACTTTACTACCAAATAGTCAAGTGCGGGCTCAAAACAAGCAGTAGTTACATGGGTTACCTTGTTTTGCAGTTCAGGCAACGTGTAACCAATACACAACTTAGCAGCAATATACGCAATGGGGTATCCGGTGGCTTTGCTTGCCAAGGCAGAGCTTCGTGAGAGTCGGGCGTTGACTTCTATTGCGCGGATTTCTTCTGATTCTTTGTCCAAAGCCCATTGGATGTTACATTCGCCGACTACACCTAAGCTGCGTATAGCGTTTATGGAGGCTGAACGAAGAAGGTGGTATTCCCTGTTTGAAAGGGTTTGTGAAGGGGCCACTACAATTGAGTCTCCCGTGTGTACGCCCATGGGGTCAAAGTTTTCCATGTTACATACGATTATACAGTTGTCGTCGTAGTCTCGCATGACTTCGTATTCCACTTCTTTCCAGTGGCCTAAGTACTCTTCAATAAGAACCTGAGAAATCATGCTCTGACCCAAAGCTTTGCTGACGATGTCTTTGAGTTTTTCTTCGTCGTATGCTACTCCTGAACCTTTACCGCCCAAAGTGTAAGCTACACGGATGATAACAGGATAACCTATTTCTCGGCCGACTTCCACGGCGTCTTCCAAAGTACTGGCAGCTTTGCTTTTGGCGATGGAAACACCAGCCTTCAACATAGACTGACGAAACAGTTCCCGGTCTTCGGTGTCTTCGATAGTTTTAACTGGGGTTCCCAAAACCCTAACACCATATTTGTCCAAAACACCGCTCTGGGCAAGTTTAACTCCACAATTAAGGGCAGTTTGTCCTCCAAAACTGAGCATAATAGCGTCGGGGCGTTCTTTAGCGATTACTTCTTCCACAAACTCTGGAGTTACAGGCAACAAGTAGACTTTCCCTGCAAGCCGAGGGTCAGTTTGTATGGTTGCAATGTTAGGGTTAACTAGAACAGTTTCTATTCCTTCTTCACGAAGAGCCTTCAAGCATTGACTACCAGAATAATCAAATTCTGCGGCTTCGCCGATTTTGATGGCTCCGCTACCCAGTACTATAACTTTTTTTATCCATTCAAACTTGGGCATTTAGTCCGCCTCCATTACTAGTTTTTTGAGTTTTTCAAAAAGAAATTCCGTATCGTAAGGTCCGGGGGAGGCTTCTGGATGCCACTGCAGGGCAAAGGCGGGTTTGGTTTTGTGTTTAATGCCTTCAACGGTTTTGTCGTTGGCGTTCATGAACCACTCTTTTAATCCGGTTTCTTTAATTGATTCCCGCTTTACCGTATAACCATGGTTTTGAGTTGTAATGTAACACCGACCAGTTTCCAAATCCAAAGCAGGTTGGTTTTGGGACCGGTGACCATACTTAAGTTTGTAAGTGTCCCCGCCTAAAGCCAAAGCCAGAATTTGGGTTCCAAGGCATACGCCCATCATGGGCATGTTTTCGTCCAGTAATTCTGCCACGGTTTCAACGGTTTGAACACAGTTTTTGGGGTCTCCTGGACCATTGCTTATCATTACGGCGTCAGGGTTGTATTGCAGAATCTGATCTGCAGTAAAATCATAAGGAACCCGCATAACATCAAAGCCGATGCGTTGCAGGTTACGGATTATGCCATATTTGACACCACAGTCGATTAAAACTGCGGTGTGGTCGCCTCCTGAAGGATAAAGGGTTGGTTGTTTGACTGTTACTTGTTTTGCGAGGTCAGTGAAGTTGGGGTCTTTTACAGTTTTTACTTCTTCAACCAGTTCAGGTATGTTTGGTTCTTCCCCTGCTTCACAAACTTTTAAGATTCCCAGCATGACACCATTTACTCGCAGTTTTTTGGTGAGTTTTCGGGTGTCGATTCCGTAAATTCCGGGGACGTCTTCGTCTTTGAGCCATTGGTCAAGGGTTCGGGTACTTGCCCAATGGAATGGGTTTTTGCATAGTTCGTGAACAATAAAGCCAGTTACTTTGATGCTGTCGGATTCAAAATATTTGATGACACTGTTTTCTTCCACGTAAGGTGGAACACCATAGTTTCCAACCAAAGGATACGTGAAGGTAAGGATTTGCCCCTTGTATGAAGGGTCAGTTAAGGATTCGGGGTATCCAACCATAGAGGTGGAAAACACGATTTCTCCGGATACTTTTTTTGGGGCGCCAAAACCATGTCCAACAAAGGTGGAGCCATCTTCTAAAACAAGAACAGCTTTGCCGGTTTGTTTACTTTTTGTGTTCACTTTTATGACCTACACTATTTGTAATCATTTTTTAGTTGAGTAACGCTGAACCGCAGATTCTAGTTCCATGTCAGCTTCTTCTAGCCTGCTCTTTTGGTCTATGAGGCTTGTTTTTGATTTGCTCATTAACTCTAATCGGTTTTTGAGCATTCGTTTGACTTCTGTTGGAGCTGGACCACCCAAAGTTTTGTGGCTTTCAACACATTTTTTGGGGTCAATAGAGTCCTTTATGTCCTCCAGTTTAACGGCTAGAGTGATTCCCGCACAATCTTTAGCGGTCTTATTTAATTGTTCAGGTGACAAGTCCGAAAGAGCTAACTTTTTGTCAATCAGGGTTTTGACAATGGTTCCCACTATCTTGTGAGAGCTTCGGAAAGGAACAGCATATTTTTTCACCAGCATATTAGCCAGTTCAGTGGCTGTTGAGTAATTCAGAACCTGTTTACCAAACACGTTAGGGTTGACTTTCAAGTTCTTGGCAAGCTCAGAAAGAATACAAACAGATTCTTCGACAGTTTCAATGGATTCCCAAAGTTTAGGAGTTAACTCTTGAAGGTCCAAGTTGTATCCTGAAGGCAATGCTTTCATTGTCGTTGCACAGGCTACAAAGTTGCCCAGTATTTGGCTCATCCTTGCCCTGATTACTTCTAGAACATCAGGATTTTTCTTCTGAGGCATGATGCTACTAGTGAAGGCAAAACTTTCTGGAAGGTCCAATATCCCAAAGTCTGGACTGCTCCAAACTAGAAAGTCTTCAGCAATTCGGCTAACGTCTGTTGCTAGCAAGGTTAGATCTGCGAGGGTTTCTAGTACAAAGTCTCGGCTGCCTACGGCGTCTATGGAATTCTCTAGCACGCCATTAAAGCCCAGTAGTTGGGCGGTTTGGTTTCGGTTAATTGGGAAACTGGTTGTTGCGATTGCGCCGGCACCCATGGGGCACATGTTAACTCGGGAATATGTTTCTTGGAGTCGGTTGATGCTTCGTTCAATGGCGTCCACGTAAGAAACCAGAAGATGACCAAAAGTTATGGGCTGTGCTGGATGCAAGTGAGTATACGACGGAACTAAAGTTTCTGTGTTTTTTTCTGCAAGCCCAATCAGAGATTCTTGCAAAGCAACAATGACTGCGATCAGGTCTAGGATGTCGGTTCGCAGGGCCATTCGGATTGCGGTTGCTACTTGGTCATTTCGGCTTTTTGCAACGTGCAAGTTTCCGGCAATTTCAGGTTTTAATTTTTTGTTTATTTCTTCTTCAACTGCTAGATGAACGTCTTCAAGGCAGGGGTCTAACTCCATTTTTGGGTTGATTTCTGAGAGTGCTTTGAGAAGTTGAGTACCAGTTTTTGTGGAAATGATTTGTTGTTCTGTTAGCATGGTTACGTGGGCTTTGTTGATTTTAATCACAGCTTCCAGTAACTTTTTGTCACTTTTTATGGACGCAGTAAACTCTACGGCATCTTTTCGGGCAGAGCCGATTCGTCCTCCACGCAACAGCTTAGACAACTTTTTTCACATCCAATCCCTTTTTATTTTTTAGAGAAACAAACAACCCGTTTTGGGTTGTTGGTTTCGTTAACATTTGTTTTGTTTTTTGGCTTTCTCCTTTAACTGGGTAGCAACGCGGGTGGGGAGTCCCCAAAGCTCGATAAAGCCTTCAGCAGAGGCTTGATTAAAGGAAGTTTCAACCTCGTATGTCGCCAAGTTCTTGTCATACAACGACATCGGAGAAGATCGTCCCGCCGACCAGCATCGGCCTTTGTATAGTTTCATTTTTACTTCACCGCAGACCCGTTCTTGGGTCTTGTTAATGAACCCGTCCAAGGCTTCTCGCAGGGGGTCAATCCACAAGCCAGTGTAAACCATCCAAGCCCATTTTTCGTCAATAATTTTTTTGAATTCTAATTCGTGCCGGGTGAGAACCAATTTTTCTAGGTCCTTGTGGGCTTCAATCAGAACTTCTGCGGCAGGGTTTTCGTAGATTTCCCTTGATTTGATTCCAACCAGACGGTCTTCGATGTGGTCTACTCGTCCAACTCCATGTTTTCCTGCAATTTCGTTTAGTTCTTCGATTAATTTTACGGGGTCCATTTTTTTGCCGTTCAAGGCAACTGGGACACCTCCTTCAAAGCAAATTGAAACATACTCTGGCGTGTCTGGCGCTTCTTCGGGGGAAGTAGTTACGGTGTAGATTTCTTCGAGGGGTTCTTGGTCTGCGTTTTCTAGGGGTCCGCATTCGATGCTTCGTCCCCAGATGTTTTCGTCGATACTGTAAGGGTCAGACAAGTGAGGAATTGCTATGCCTTTTTCTTTGGCGTATTTGATTTCTTCTTCTCGGCACATTCCCCATTCTCGTACAGGAGCCATAACCTTTAGGTCAGGAGCCAAGGCTTTCACGGTGATGTCAAATCGGACTTGGTCGTTTCCTTTTCCAGTGCAGCCGTGGGCAACTGCGATGGCGCCTTCTTTTTGGGCGATTTCAACCAATTTTTTGGCAATTAAGGGTCGCCCAAGAGCGGTGCCCATTGGGTATTTTGATTCGTAAAGGGCGTTTGCTTTGATGGCAGGAAATACGTACTTTGTTATGAATTCTTTTGTGCCATCTATGGAGTAATGTTTTTTGACTCCTAGAGCGTTGGCTTTTTCTTCGACTTTTTCTAGGTTGCTTTTTTGGCCTAGTTCCATGGTGAATGTAATTACATCTACGTTACAGTTTTCTTGTAACCATTTTATGAGAACGGACGTGTCTAGTCCACCTGAATAGGCTAAGATTACAGTATCTTTCATTGTGTTTCCCAGTTTGTGGTTGTTAATTCGAGAAACCCTTATATAGATTTTGGTCAATATCTAAGTAAAATGGACAAAAGTGACCAAAAATGGTCAACTCTATATCTAAAACCGTGCAAAACATAATAGACGAAGACCTCTCACTACAGGATGCCTTGCAAAGAGATTATGCAAACTACAGCGCCATCGCCCGCATACTCATGCCAAAAATCAAAGAAACAGTAAACACTGACGTAAACCTAGAAAGTGTGATAACTTCGGTTAAACGAGCAAAAACAAACTACACAATCCTAGAAGGAAAAATCACTCAAGTAGTAGCAGGCAGTGACCTAAACATCCGAACTGACATGGCAAAAGTTTCTGTACACAAAACAAAAGAAACCCTAGAAAAAGTAAGAAAAGCCCTCGCCACATTCCAAGGAGAATTTTTACAAATAATTGAGGGAAATACCATAATCACCTTGATTTCTGACTTTAACTCTTTCAACGAAATAACATCAATATTCAATCAAAATCAAATAATCAACCAAAAACAAAACCTAGCAACCATAATCATTCGCAGCCCAGACGAAATAACATATACGTCGGGATGTGTCCAAGCATTCTACAACGCTCTCTCGCGGCGCCACATAAACATTGAAGAAACCATGAGTTGCTTCACAGAAACAATAATCGTCCTTGCCATGGAAAACGTCAGCAAAGCCTTTGCCACATTAACAGACTTAATAACCCAAGCAAGAACAAAAACAAACTAACAACAGTACATATTAGAATACTAATTTCAGTAAAATATTGAAACCAACTTTATTTTCATTTATAGCCAGGTAAACATTATGGTTCCCAAACTATCCAAAGAAAATCCAAACAAAAAAAATAATGCAAAACTTACAATTGAACGCAGCAAAAAACCGAAAAAGTTACTTAACTAAACGCATTTAGTAGTTACAGGAAAAAAGTTTGGTAAAAATTTTTGAGAAAAAAGTTTTACCTAAAAACATGAATCAATAATTGAAGGGAGTAGAATAATGACAAGTTTTGAAGAAGAAACTTATTCGAGTATTTTCACTTCTTTGAATCATTCGGTTCGCAGAAAAATTCTGAAAATGTTAGCAGAAGAACCGAGAAGTTTTTCGGACATGTTTGAATCCCTTGGAATTTCTAGCTCCCATTTTAACTATCACTTGGACAACCTTGGAGAACTAGTTTCAAAAACAGAGGATGGAAAATACAAACTCTCATTTTTGGGAGAAGCCGCAATGGCAATGATGTCAAAAGTCGAAGAAACACCACATGTAACACATCATTCTTCAGGATTTTTGTCCAAAAACTGGAAATATATCAGTTTATTGTTAATAATTGGATTTGCTTTTTTGGCAAGCGCAAATTATCTTCAATATTCAGCATTAGCAAAAATATCTGAAGATAACCAAATGCTACTGAATTCAAATGAATTATTATGGGACTGTTACACGTCAATGCTGGTTTCTTCAGACGACGCTCCGCCAATATCAAAAACTGAAGCCATAAAAATTGGTCTTAGAGGAGAGTGGAACACACAAAACCTTCAAGGAATGGTCGTCAACGCAAAGTTAGTGATTTTCAAGTTTGAAGTAAAATTAATGCAGATTTCAGTGCTAGAAGAACCAATTAAGAGATTAATTCCAGTTGCAAGAATGTATGAAGTAACAGAAAAAGTAACAAGTTACGCTCCAGTTACCGATGCAAACGGAACTTACAGATATATTTGGGAAATTACTGTTAGACCAGCCCAAGAATATTTAGACAGAAACTTTTCCAGTGCTCCTTCAGCGATTTATCATGTTGATGCAAATGATGGACAAAGCTATCAAGGTCTTTATGAGTTGTTATACATAGATGGCGATGATTAAAACAATAAAATCGAGCACCTGACCAAAAGTAAAAAGGAGTAGGGTCAATTTGAGGTGCAAATTTTTTTAGAAGATTTCATAATTAGAATTTGACATTCCACGTTGTGAGGAAGAAAAAATTAACATACCCAGAAAAAAAGTAATAAAATACAGTGTAACAGGGGTACTGATTTTGGTTTTGACAGCAATAATTGTTCAAACTAATATGAATATTATAAATGACACAAAAAAAATCCGTGTTGCATGCATTGGAGACAGCATAACAGACGAACATTTTAGCAATTACCCAAGTCAACTGCAAAACATGCTTGGCGACAACTATAAAGTTGCAAGTTTTGGAATAATGGGGGCAACAGTGTTGTTTGACACGTACACGCCATACGTTGAGCAAACTGAATTTTTGGAGGCAATAAAATTTTTGCCAAAGATTGTTATTGTCATGCTTGGAACCAACGATGCCCGTACAGATAATTTTGAATCAATAGACAATTTTGTTAGAGATTACACAAAGATAGTTGAACAAATCCAAGAACTTGGCACCAAACCAAAAATCTTTCTTGTGAAACCCCCTCCAATTTTTGAAAACAATCTTGATTTGGAACCTGAAAGTTTTTCAGAAGAAATAATTCCCCGGATTGAACAAGTAGCAATCGATCAGAAAATATCAATTATTGACGTTTACAGTGAAATGCAAAATCATCCAGAATATTTTATTGACGGAATCCACCCCAACAGTAAGGGCGCAACCGTGATAGCAAACCAAGTTTATGATGCGATTAATGGTTCCAGTTGAAGTTCAGTTATGTAAATGAAAAATTAGCCGATTAATGTTTTTAGTATAGGTATTTTTTTCATAATAAGAATTAATCCAAGGGTAATAAACAACGTAAATGTAGTGATAATTGGAACCCCAATAACAGGGTTTATTGTTGTTAAACTTAGTTGGAATCCTAGATATCCTCGTTGAAGGGTTTCCATAATTATTAGATGAAACAGATAGATGGACAAAGTGTTCTGGCTTATGGCATGAGTAACACGACGAATAACAGGATGCTTCCCACCTGGCCAATCAGGAGGGAATTTACATAATATCATGAACAAAGTAACAGAAGCCAAAATCACATTGACAGACAAATAATCAAAAAAGAAATACTTTTGACCAATAGAATAGAAATGAAAACGCATAAGCCAGGTACAAATAATGGTAAAAAATACACTTGCAAAAAACAGCCCATACAAAAATGATGATCGAACTTTCACCCGCTGCAAGTATATACCTAAGACAAAGTAACCAATTGTGCCACCCATAACAAATAGCCCTTCATTTAGAGCATATCCAGTAACCAACTGGACAACGGGAACCAATGCTACGCCAATAAACCATAAAGTTACGAGATATTTGATAATTTTTTGGGAATCACATTGGACTATTGCACGCAAAATCGGGGTAATCAAATAAAGACCTACTATGATGTAAATGAACCAGAAATGGTAATAAGAGCCTGAAAAGAAACTGAAAAGGGTGCCTTCAACAAAGTTGTAAAAAGTAACAGGGGTACTAGAAGTAAAGAAAGCCCATGCCAGATAAACAAAACTCCAGAAAACAAAGGCAGCACCGAGTCGGTTGAAGCGTTTTTTGAAAAAGACCCGAATAGGTTCGTTAAGTTTTGAAGGCTGAAGGAGCAAAGCTCCACTAAGCATAACAAATAAGGGAACACAAGGCAAAGTCAAAGACTTATAAACGGTAGAAGTCCACCAGTAAAAACCTGATTCAAGGGGACTGAGCAAGATGGTTGTGTAGTATTCGTTTGCAGCGTGAAGCAACAAAACCATTATGATACCGCAGCATCGAATAAGGTCTACGGGAATGGCAAAATCATTTGCTACTTCATTATTTTCAGGGTCAGAGATTACGATATTTAGACACAATCCGAAGGCAGATACCGCCCAAAACTCATCAATCATTTATTAATTTTTTGTTGAAAATAACGTAATTTTTTTTAAAAAATAAAATAAAAATTTTAAATAGAACCGTGATAATGAAAAACTTGATCAAATTTTCTCACTTAAATATCGAAAATAAAAATGATGTTAAGAAAAAATAAATGCAATAAGCTATTCAACTATTCTTTGTGGATAAATAAAAATGAAAATAGGAGTGCTAACAAGCAAACCAGAACCAATTGAAGGTTTTGACAAAACATTTTATTGTGTTAAATCCTGCACAGGAAGAATCAAAAAACCAGCAGACAACGTATTTAACATAATCAGTTGTTTTGGCGATAACGTAACTGCAAGAAAAAAGCCTGAGTGGGTAGCTGTTTCTAAACAGGGCAAAGCAGTTAGAAGAAACAAAAATCACAGGTTTCTTTGGGACGTTATTTGTCCAAGTGGTGAAGAATATAAAAAACAGATTCTTGATTTAGTAAAAAACACCTTGAAAGCTGACGTTACAGGAATTCATTTAGAATCCATTGGTTTTCCAAGGTCCGAATATTGCACCTGTGAGCGCTGTGTAAAAGAACTTAAAGAAAGCAACCTAGAATGGACAGAGTGGCGAGCAAAAACAGTAACTGATTTCGTAGCACAAGTTTCAAAATTGGTTAGAGAAAAAAACAAAAGCTTCTCAGTAACATTACTGCCCGACCCATGCTTTGGCAAACAAAGATACGGCGAAGACGCCCAAGCTTTAGCAAAATATGTTGACTTCTTTTTGGTTCCAATCTACGATTTGGCGTACTCAACAACATACTGGGTGGAAACATTAGCCCTTGATTTTAGTAAACAACTAGAAAAACCACTCTACATTGAACTGTACGCAAGCAACCCCGGTCCTAAACTAAAAAACTTGCTATCAGCAATTATTTCGGTATCCAATTACGCTAATGGAATAATACTTGCTACCCATGACCCCTACATAACCAAAGAAATACAAGGAAAACTTGTAACAGACAGCGAAGTCATCAAGTTTTTACAAAAACACAAATGTGAACCGATCATAAACATAATTGAAAACTGGAAAAACAACAAAATTCGTTAGTTTTTCCCTCTGAAATTATATAATAATTGAAACTTACATTTACTAACCACAAAAAATTATTTTAATTTTAAATTCATTCAATATTTTGCTTGTAAATTATGGTAACAAATCCACGTTACTCACCAAAGGATAAACTTGATTTCTGAATAATCTAATATTTTTAACAACTTCTGGATTGTGCCTTTGAATAAGATTAAAAACTTTCAATTGACTTGAACAGAATTTGTGCTATTTTAATTTTGAGTTCTTTTTCTTCTCGTCTAAGGATTGAGTCAAAGGTGTTATCTACGAAAATTTTGTTATCAAATGTTTTAACAACAACACCCGTGGCGGTTATGTTTTCGTTAGAAAAAGAAAGTTTGGTTTCAACACCCGTTTTCGAGGTTATTTCCTTTTCCAATTTATCGAAATTTAACTTCAATTTAGAATCAGTTTTGTTTAAGAAAACAGTTAACATTCCACCGCCCAAAGCAGAACCTGCCTCGACTGTTAATTTTTCGAGCAAAGGAACATATTTCGAAGTTTTCTCCAAATCCATGAGTCGTTGTTTCACAGAATCTATTACGTTTTCAATTAATCGATTTTTTTCCGATAATACTATCCAGTCTGCTTGTCTCTTGATGTCCGTTATTGTTTTTACTCGAATAAGTTCTGCCTCATTTTGGGCTCTTTTCAAGATGGAGTTTGCCTCTTTTTCTGCGTTAGCACAAGCAGTTTGCCGTTGGTTCTCTAGCAATAATTCGGCAGATTCTTTTGCTTTTTTTATAGTTAGTTCAGCTTCCGCTGTTGCTTCGTTTAGTATTCTATTAATAATTTCTTCTTGTGAAAATTCCATAATTTCACCAAGTTATAACAAAAATTCGTTCAAAACCTCATCTACAGCTTCATTAAAGTTTTGCTGACCACTGACTTTAATGCGCGTTTTCAGAACCTCAGCACGTTTCATAAAAACTTGCGATTCAGCTTCTGCTTCTTTTTCTGCTCTTTCTTTTGTTTCAATTGCGTGACGTCTTGCTTCATTAATGGTTTCTTGAAAAGTTTGCCTGTAAACTAGTTCTGCTTTTTCTTGAGCATCAGTTTCTATTTTTTTTGCTTCTTTTCGAGCAACAATAACAACACGTTCTGCTTCACGTTCTTTTTCTAACACTTCCTTAAAGGAATCGAGCAAAGGGCACACCAAAACAAGTAGAGTTAAATGAAAAGCTTTAATAGTTTTTCGATGATTTAGAAATGACTTAATATCAAATTAACATTACCTATTACAAACATCATCAACCGAGGGAAGATATGAAGATGATGACATGCTAGAAATACAAAAAATGAGAGTTCTTGTTCATGAAGAATATATTGACGCAACTCTTAGGTTCCTTGGGCACGCCAAAATAGTACAGTTTATCGATTTGAAAGAAAATCCTGAAGAATGGAAAGACAATTTAACTCCTTATACAGACTCAAATGAAAATAGTTCAAAGTGCTCTGAACTACTTTCGAAAATCGAAACAGCTTTTGAAACATTGCACATCAAACCGGACATTTTCCCAGTACCAGAAATACCCATTACAAAAGAAACAACACAAAAAGTTCTAGCCAAGGTTGAACAACAATTATCAGAATTACCAATCGAAGAAGTGAAAATCTATGGTTTAGCTTCAAGAATTGACCAAATCATTAAGGACCTTGGAATTAAACCTGAACAATTTGAGAATGGCCCGTCCCTTACGCCATGTGAAGAAATGGAATTAGAGCATATCGAGTTCGAACTAATCGAACTGGACAAAACCATTGAGAGTACTGGTTTGTTAGACCATCATGTTCTGGTTGAAAAAATTGCAGCTAAACACTTGGATGATTTTGATGAAATTGGTCAAAAGTTTGCAGAGCTCTCAAAATTCGTCATAGAAAGTGAACGATATTTTGGGGAAAGACTTGTAACTCTTAAAAAAACAGTTGAATCAATAGAATCTACAATTGAGGGAAAAATCAATTTTGACGACATCCGTAACCAACTTTTAATTATGTTGAACGTTGTAGAAGAAGAAAAACGAATAACTAAAGAAAAAGAAAAGTTTGTTCGAAGCTCTAAAATTGTTTTTTTCGAAGCTTGGGTACCAAATAGTTTTGAAACACATGCCGTGAACCGCATAAAAGAAGCATCTGAAGGAAACTGCATGATTTACGACGAATTCCCTAACGTAGATGAAAAGTATCCCATAATACCCAAAAAATGCCCAAGCTATATGCAGGCCTTTGGAAAACTAGAATGCGCATATGGTCTCCCAGGCAGTGGAGATATTGATCCCCTTAAAATTTTTGCTATAACTTTTCCGATACTTTTTGGAATAATGTTTGCTGATGTGGGACAAGGTGCAATTTTTGTGTTATTAGGAATAGCTTTGACTTTTCTGCGAAAGAAAGGAAAAGTGCAAAGCCAAAACGACATAATCAATTACTTGCTAATCAGCGGAGAAATGCTTGTTTACATTGGTGTATCTGCTATCTTTTTTGGATTTATTTTTGGCGAGTTCTTTGGTCCCTCAGGTTTAATTCATCCAATAACTTTAGCACGAATTGGCCCCTTTCAAATAGGGGGCTTTGAACCAACCCAAGAACCAATGAAAATGTTAAGGTTTGCAATTCTTGTAGGTACAATTCACATAAGCATAGGACTTGTTTTAAGATTAATAAACGAAATCAACCACAAACATTACAAATTTGCCCCAATACCCGTGTGTTGGATATGGCTTATTTTTGGCAGCTTATTCATGTGGGCATATTATGGTGGAATATCAAACATTTCGTTATGGTTCTCAGAAGGCATGGTTATGCTCGGGGGGCTAATGATACTCCCGTTGATGTTGATTTTTGTGTTCTCAGCTCTTGCTGAAGGATTAATGGTGGGGGTAGGGTTTACTGTAGAAGTATTTGCTGAAACTCTCAGCCATGCCATGTCATATAGCCGATTGATGGCCTTGGGTCTTATACACAGTGCAATGAACTACCTGTTTTTGGTACTAGGGGGTGTAGAACATGGAGTTTTTCCATTAACCAGCATCCCGTTAATAGCCATAGGAACAATTCTTGTTATGATAATCGAAGGGTTAGTTGTTTTTGTGCACACTCTTCGTCTTCATTGGGTGGAATGGTTTTCAACATTTCATTCGGGCGAGGGAATTCCTTTTAAGCCGTTCGAATCTACTACATGATATTGGAGGATTATTATGGATCCTAGTCTCATCAGTCTGATTGGTTTGGCAATATCTATTGGAGTTCCAATTTTGTCTGCTGCTTTTTCAATTATTATTTGTGGAACAGCACTCGCAGGTGTTGGAACAGAAAAACCTGAATTACTCAGCAAATTAATAATAACAGTTGTTTTGGGTGAAGCTTTAGCAATTTATGGATTGCTGATTGCGTTCATGCTTCTAGGAAAATTACCCGATATAACAACTATAGAGTCCGCAAACAAAGCCCTCATCGCAGGGATAGTAATCGCAGTTTCAACAGTTGGTGCGGGTGTTGGAATCAGTTATAGTGGTTCATCATTGATAGCAGCAACAGCAGAAAAACCCGAAACATTTTCGTCCAACGTGATAGGCGTAGTTCTATCTGAAGCTCTTGCAATTTATGGACTGCTTATTGCGTTCATGATTATTGGCCAAATATAGTAATGTTCGCATTGAGGGAAAACATATTTGTGAAAAGTGAAATGAAGCATTTCAACTATTATGAAAAAATAGTTAAAGCTGACTTGAATCAACAAGTAAGTGAAACTACGGAGTATCATAATTTTTCTGAGGTTTATCCCCACATAGCAGAATCTGTTAAGTTGAAAAGAAATCTAAAAAGACTAAAACAGCAGTTGAAATCCACGGAACATCAAGGTTCAAAATTCAGAATAAAACGAGAAATAAACTTAACAAAATCAGAGTTAAGAAAAAACAGCTTGAATAAACGATTACATGGTGAGAATAAGCAAGAAGCACTTTTTCTTAAGCAGTTAAAGCGAGGAGCAACTAAAACGCATTATTCATTTTTGATTAAGAAAAGACCAAAAAAATGTCAATCAACAGGAACTTTCAGACTAAAGCTCAAAAGATTTATGCATCGGAAGCTTCCCCCTACTTTATTAAACCTCAGAGAACATGATGTTTCAGAAAAAGGCATGATACTCAAAGAGTGGCTTCAAGAAAAACGGGAAGAACTTGATAAAGTTCTCCATTAATTTCGATTATCTTGGAAGAATTAATAATTTTTTCACTTTTTCCGAAAGGATACCTGCTTCTGAAGCACGGATGATGCTTCTTAGATTTTTTATTTCAAACCATTTCAGGTTCAAGTAAGCCAACAGTAAACCGATATTAAAATATGCGGTATGTCTTTTTAGCATTCGTAAATTAGTTTCTAGTAACCCTCGATCAAGGAAAGTCTCAAGGGTTGTCAGTGAGGTCAAGTCTAAGTCTTGCAGTTCAGCAAAAATGTATTGATGGTCTCGTGATAAGGCATATTTAGCTGACTTAATCAAAGATTCAATTGTGGATTGGTTACCTGAAGCAGTTATTGCTTCGTTTAGCTCTTTTTCACCTAACACTGATGACACAGGAATAAGGTACTGTTGTATCTGTTGATGACTGAGACCCATTTTCTTGCACCGAAAAACGGTTTTGATGTTGAGGGCATCCACTTCTAATCCGATAACTGTTTTAGCAATCTTTTTATCCAAACCCCAAAGTTTTCTTGCCTGATTCCAAAGATTACAATAAACATAACGGTCAAGGGCAACTTCCAAAACATAAAACAATTTAGTTTTCAGGTAAACTTCAAACTCTTTTTCCAGTAACAGTCCATACTCAAAATCTGAAAGAAACTCAATAACATCTTCAATGTTTTCAGAGTTTTCTAAAATTTTTCTACAAGTTAACTCATCCAAGTTTCCAACAGGAACAACGTAATTCATTGATTCTTCTACAGAAAGTTTAGCTTCTTTAGCTCGGAGTAAAGTTTTCACACAGTTTGCCTCAAACTTTAGTAACAACCCAGAAATCAGGGAACGAATTCCTTTAGGCGACAAAGTCATGAGGTTTTCACAGGTTTTAATAAAATTTTTTTGAAGAGCAGCCTCCAAAGAAATGGAAGTTAGCTCTTTTGTGTTAACCTCAACAACTTCTGGTTTATATGGGCTATTCTGTAGTACGAAAGAGATTTGAAAAAGACTTGAACCAACTAATCCTGTTATTCGTTTTGTGTCCATGAGGTTAAGCTTGTAAACTATAAGCTTAGGCATTAACTGTTTATATTTCCACGCAGACACCAACAAACCTCCCTATTTTCTTTCAAGCACGTTTCATAGACCGCTCTTTTCGTTTTCTTTGGAGAACTCTAACTCTGATGGCATCTTGGCGTTCAGTTTCTTCCAGAATCAACTCAATATAACGAATCGTTGCATCCAGTTCAGGTATAATCTTAAACTGAAGCCGATTCATTTGCCGCTTCTTTCTGGCAATTACATCAAGAAGGGTTTTAATACATTCCATTATCTCTGCAAGTTTAACTACGTCATGGAGTGCATCATTAATTTTTGAAGAAGAATTGTCTAAACTAGCTGGAGTGTCCAAAGGATTGAAACGAGGACCGATGATTTGGTTTTGTTCTAGTTGAAAAACTGGAAACTGCAGCCCTAGAACTCCTGTTGTTGTTTCTTCAAAAATGTAATAATCAACAGGTTGAGTAACAAGTGAGGCTTCGTCAACTTTTTTCGAACCCGAAACCATCTGAGATTCAACAAAAAAATTGTAAGCTTCATTTAATGTAATATACATTTTTTCCCGCAAAGGTGAATATTTCTTCAAAAGTTCAAGAAGTGTAAGGGTCAACGCATCAATTTCTTTTTTTAATATATCAACAATTCCGTCAGCCATCGACTTTCGATGTTTCAGTCGTAAGAGTTCTAAACGAGTCGGATGAACATTAGTAAGTTCAGCAGACATGACTAATTGGGCACATCCCCTGTTTTATGCTTAGGATTATACTTTTTGATTATAGCAGGGTCTATCCTTGAAAATTCAGATTCAGGAAGTTCAGACAAAAATTCCCAACCAAACTCAAGGGTTGTCTCTATGTCACGGTTTTCTTCAGGTCCCTGAGCAATGAATTCACGTTCAAATCGGTCTGCAAAGCGCATGTATAATTTTTCAACGTGAGTTAACGCAGCTTCTCCCGAAACCAATGCTGTTTCTCTGATTACTTTTCCTTCTGCATACGAATAATACAACTGGTCAGACAACTGTTTATGGTCTTCACGTGTTTTGCCTTTTCCAATTGCATTATCCATAAGACGAGAAAGGGAAGGCAAAGGATTAATTGGGGGATATAAACCCATTTTGTGCAAGGATCGATCTAAGATTATCTGACCTTCTGTAATGTAACCTGTCAAGTCAGGAATAGGATGGGTTATGTCGTCGTCAGGCATTGTTAAAATTGGAATCAAAGTTATGGAACCGTTTTTTTCTTTAATCCTTCCCGCTCGTTCATAAAGGCTGGACAAATCTGTATACATATATCCTGGATAGCCTCGGCGACCTGGAATTTCCATGCGCGAAGCAGAAATTTCACGTAAAGCTTCACAATAATTGGTCATATCAACAAGAATCGTAAGGATGTTCATGTCTTTTTCAAAGGCCAAATACTCAGCAGCCGTAAGTGCCAAACGCGGACTCAAAATCCGTTCTATGATTGGGTCTTCGGCCAGATTAACAAACATAACTACTCTTCCTAGAACACCCATTTTCATGAAGTCTTCTTTGAAGAATTTTGCTTCTTCTGAAGTTATACCCATGGCTGCAAAAACTATGTTGAAGTCCTCTTCCTTTCCTTTTACTTTTGCTTGTTTAACTATCTGAGATGCAAGGATTTTGTGGGGCAATCCAGAACCAGAAAATACTGGAAGTTTTTGACCTAAAACCAGTGGGTTCATCCCATCAATTGCTGAAATTCCAGTCTGAATAAAATCAGTTGGATATAGTCTTGAGTACGGGTTAATTGGATAGCCATGAACATCTAAGTAAAGTTCTGGAACAACATCGGGTCCACCATCAATAGGCTTACCCCCGCCAGTAAAAATCCGTCCTAACATATCCATCGAAACAGCCAATTTAATAGGTTCCCCAGTAAACCTTGCCGTGGTATTCTTCATATCAAGGTCAGAGGTGCCTTCAAAAACTTGAACAACTGTGATGTTTTCACTAACATCAATAACTTGTCCGGTTCTATTTTCACCGTTTGGCGCAGTTACTTCTACAAGTTCGCCATAACCAACCCCAGTTACTGATTCAATAAAAACCAGAGGGCCAGAAATTTCATTTATGGTCCTAAAAGTGCGACCAGACTTTGCGAAGTTCTTCATTGGGACGAGCATCCTGCAGTTTCTTTTAGTAACTGTTCAAATTGTTGATCCATTTTTTGGTAGATGTTTGTGCTGGCGTTTTCAAATTCATCTGTTTTTATGATTTTCATTCGTGCAAGATCTTCTTTTACATCAAGGCAAAGAATAGAGGATAATGGAACACCAGAATTAACTGCATGTTGTGATTTTTCGAAGAATTTTAAGATCAATTCAAGCATTTTGTATGTTTTTTTCATTGGACAATACAAGTCAACAGGATGAAAAGCGCTTTGAAGAAGAAAATACTCTTTTAACATTTTAACAGCTTCAAAAACGGTGCGTTGTTTATCCCCAAGTATATCAGCACCAACTAAAGAAACTACTTCTCGAAGTTTTTCTTCTTCTTTTAACAGAGTCATGGCATTTTCGCGTAGGCGGCTCCAGTCAGTTCCTATTGTTTCGTACCAATTCTGAAGAGACCCCAAATATTCAGAGTAACTCCTAAACCAGTTAATCGCTGGATAATGCCTACGATGAGCCAACGAAAAATCAAGAGCCCAGAACACTCGAGTTAATCTGATAGTTTTTTCTGTTACAGGTTCAGAAAAATCTCCTCCGGGGGGAGAGACTGCACCAACAACAGTAACTGAACCCTGTCTTTCTTCATTTCCTAGGGTCAAAACACGTCCTGCGCGGGAATAAAAATCGGCGAGTCTTGAGGCTAAATATGCGGGGTATCCTTCTTCTCCAGGCATTTCTTCTAATCTGCCTGATACTTCACGAAGAGCCTCTGCCCATCTAGAAGTTGAGTCCGCCATAAGTGCAACATCATACCCCATGTCACGGTAGTATTCCGCAAGGGTTAGAGCAGAATACACGCTTGCTTCCCGGCCTGCGATGGGCATATCTGAAGTGTTTGCAATAAGTATTGTTTTATTTATCAAAGGTTTACCCGAACGAAAATCTTGCAGTTGTGGGAAACGTTCAATAGCATCAGCCATTTCGTTACCCCGTTCACCACAGCCAACTAGAATAAGAACATCTGCATCTGCACACCGCGCTAAGGTTTGGGATAAAACAGTTTTTCCAGTTCCAAACCCACCGGAAACAACTGCAGTTCCTCCTTTGGATAAAGGAAAGAAAGCATCAATTATCCGTTGTCCAGTCAACAAAGGAATCTCAGTAGATAGAATAGTTTTGGACGGACGAGCTTGTCGTATAGGCCATGTGTGCATCAGATGTAATGGTTGTAATTTTTCATTTGTTTTCACGTGGGCGATTGTGTCAGTTACTAAATATTTTCCTTCGGAGACAATGTCTTCTACAACTCCCTTGACTGTAGGAGGAACAAGAACATTATGCTCCACAAGGGAGGTTTCAGTAACTGTTCCGAGTACGTCACCGCCCACGACTTTAGTTTCTTTTTTGAGTTTTGGGGTAAAGTACCACTGTTTTTTTCGGTCCAACGCAGGAGGGATTACCCCGCGTTCAATTCTAGATCCAATTAAGCCTTGAATAACTGGTAACGGGCGTTGGATCCCGTCGTATATTTGACTTATCAACCCAGGACCTAGTTCAACAGATAGCGGTTTTCCAGTGCCTTCTACTTTTTCTCCTGTTTTTATGCCAGTAGTTTCTTCATAAGCTTGTATCGCTACCTTTTGACCTTCAAGACGAATTATTTCTCCAATTATACCTGCTTCTCCGACCCTTACTAACTCATACATTCTAGAACTTGACATGCCCTTAGCAATAATGAAAGGCCCTGCTACTCGATAGATTGTGCCCTTTGACGTTCGAATTTTTTGTTGAGTTGTCAAAGTTTCACCTCGATCCCTGTTTTGTTTTTAATCAGCTCTACCATGAAATCCACCTTTGAAGATCCTCGACCGAGCATAGTAGGTATTGGAACAATTAAGGGAGATTGTTGTTCTGAAAGTGTAGTAATATTTTGTAGGTTATTTAATATTATTTCAGAAACAAGGAGAACACGCAGATTGTTTTTTTCCAAGATTTCAAAAAATGTTTCTTCTGCTGTTGCATGATCATTAACTGAAAAAACATTACGTAATCCAGCCAACTTAAAACAAGTTGCAGTATGCCTATCGGCTAAAAGACCAATTTCCTTCACGTTTTTCCCCGTATTACATTAATTGTTGATTGTTCTTAAAATATACCAACAGGTTATTAATAAGGCACTTTATGAAAGATCGGTTAACACGGACAAGGAAGCAAATTTGAAAATAATGAATGGAAATCATTTTTTCATAATATTCTTGTTCGAGTAGATGATTTGCGTTCTTGTGTTCATGCTCAAACAGTTGCTTTGTTGATTTCTTCCAAGTATGGTTCAAAAGTAACTGTTGGTCATGTTGTGCCTAACACTTTTTTACATCCTGAATTGAAAGCCTATTACCAGTTGCCTCAATGTATTGTTGAAAAAGTGAAGAAGTGTACTTAGAATCAGGAAAAAATTATTTAAAAACGCAAAAGAAAACTGTGTAAATTCAGGAATAGAAATTGACGCGCGGTTAATTACATAATCAGACCCAACTTAAAGCGTGCTTGAATTGGTTAAATGTAAGGGAATTGATTTAACAATCATAGAAAACCTATCTAAATATCAGTCGAAGGGATATTCATCAAGAAGGGAAAACTAAAGAAACGACCAAAGACGTTGACTGTAGTTTTTATTGTTAAAAAACAAACACCATTAAGGCAAATTCATGTTGCTGTTGACTGGCTCAAACACAAATTCGGCTACTTTAACCAAGTGATAAACCAGTACTATTAGAATATACAAGACAATTAAAGAAAAAAGAAAAACAACAGATTCTTTAGTATACCCAACCATTCCAGCATATTGTTATTTCCCATACAATCACAAATTCTTATGACAAAAACTCTGAAACAAAGCGGTTCTATTTTTGATTTAAAACCCTTTTGGTGAATCTGTGTAAGCGCTATTAAAAATATTAAAAGTCTATTTGCCCCTTAGTAATAATCAAGTTTTAGTCAAAACGTTTTCAAGTTGTTTGACCATCAACTGCAAAAAATCTTTTTATATTCGCTACATTAAAGTAGATTAAAACGCGACAAAAAGGGCGCCATAATGGAAAAAAGCGATTTGCTGAAGGAGGAATTACAGGTGGAGAGTGAACCGGATGAGTCTAGCCAACATCTGGCAAAGCTTCAGCAAACATGCTGTTTCGATGGAGTTATTGAAAGAAACATTTATTGCCCTCTCATTTAATCTCGGCGGCATATTAGCTGGTTTTATTGTAGCGTTTCAATTCAATGTTTTTGAACTTGCTCCATGGGCTATTGCAGTTTATCCAGTTGTTCTAAGTGCACGGGGTGTAGTAAGCGGTCTGTACAGTGGTCGGCTAAGTACAGGCTTGCATCTTGGAACAATCTATCCTAAACTTCGCGGAAACACTAAAGAATTCTATACGCTTTTGAAATCAATAATTGTCCTAACTTTGGAAACAAGTATTATAATGAGCATGTTTTCAATAATAATTGGAAGCCTTTTCTGGGGAATAACTTTCCTAGATTTTTTTGACATTTTAATGGTTGTATCAGCAACCATGTTTTTAGGATTAATCAACTCGTTGTTCACAATACTATTTGCGTTTACTTCTTTTAAGAGGGGGCTGGACACAGATGTTATTGTATATCCAATAATGTCAACAACTGCAGATATTACTGTTACATTATCTTATGTTTTCATATTAAACCTGTTTTTCATGTTCAATATAGTTGGAAAAAGTGTCGTCTTTTCTTTGGGGTTAATACTTTCAATTGTTGCTCTAATTTTCTTACGTAACTGCATCCATAACAAAGACTTCATAAAAACAATCAAAGAATCATTCGTGACACTGTTTTTTGTTGCAATAATTGTTAACATCACAGGTACCATTTTAAAAGATGTTGAAAAAATTGTGAACAGTAGAAAAGAAATTTACACAGTTTATCCTGCATTAATTGACACTGTGGGAGATGTAGGTTCAATAGTTGGCTCTACAGCTACTACAAAATTGGCTTTAGGTTTGCTTTCTCCTTCTTTTCGTTCAATATTTAGCCACTCAAAACGAATCGTAACTACGTGGATTGCATCACTTATTATGTTTACTTTGTACGCTGTTATTTCCTTGTCCATTCAGGGCTCGTTGATGTTGCAATCCTTCCTGAATTTTCTTGGTCTTTTAGTTATACTAAACATAATTTCAGTTTTAGTAATAGTAATAGTATCTTTTTCAGTAGCAATTTTAACCTATAGAAGAGGTTTAGACCCAGACAATTTTGTTATCCCCATTGAAAGCTCTCTTGCAGACACAATAACAACTTTAGCGTTACTTATTGCGTTGATTTTAATGAATTATTCAATTTAGGAATAAAGAGAAAAAGAGGAAAAAAGCAGGAAATAATAACCTAAAAATTTTTGACGTTGAACGAATAGAAAAAATTTTGATTTGCCTTTGTTTCGACATAAGAATGAGTTAAATTCTACGCCTAAAGCGAAGAAGCTCAAAGAAAATTAAAAATGACGTTACAGTTTAAAAAATAAACACAACCCATAAAAAATCAAAGTTAGTAATAATTATTGTTGGTGTTTTTGATGGAAAATCAAACAAATGAAATTAAGTTTCCATTAATTGGAGAAAGGGCTCCTGACTTTGAAGCAGTTACAACACAGGGAACATTAAGACTGTCAGATTATGAAGGAAGTTGGCTTGTTTTGTTTTCACATCCTGCAGATTTTACTCCTGTTTGCACAACAGAGTTCATTGCATTTTCAAAAATTGCTGATGACCTAAAACAAAGAAACACAGAACTTCTTGGTTTAAGCGTTGATAGTGTCTCATCTCACATTGCTTGGGCAAGAAACGTCGAAGAAAAGATGGGTGTTAAAATTCCATTTCCAATAATTGCAGACCTAAACAAAGAAGTGTCCCAAAAATTTGGGATGATTCATCCCGGACAAAGCAAAACTGAAACGGTTAGATGTGTTTTCATCATTGATCCAGAGAGCAAAATTAGAACTATCTTGTACTATCCATTATCAACTGGAAGAAACATGCAAGAAATTTTACGAATTATTGATGCGCTACAAACCACAGATAAACATAAAGTTGCTACGCCTGCAAATTGGAAACCCGGTGACCCGGTTGTTGTTCCACCACCAGCTACTGCTGAAGGAGCTGAAGAGCGAATAAAAGAAGGATATGATTGCAAAGATTGGTATCTTTGTTTCAAAAAGTTGTGATAATCTTGCCATGTGTTTCTGCAGATGGAAAGCCAACCAAAAGTGGAATTGCAACACTAACGGCAATCAAAAATGGAGCATCAACAGCTAAAACAGTTTCAGAACAAACAGGACAACCTATGTTTAAAGTCAGAAGTGGACTCAGAGAACTAGTCAACGCAGGACTTGTAAAACAAATAGAAAATAACTATAGTCTAACTGAACAAGGAAACGACATATTACAATAATTAGATCGGGTTTCATTTTTCAAAGAGATTGGACCCCCCCCCACCTTTTTTAATAAATAAATCAGGGAATTATTTGAAAAAAAATATTCCAGTTCAATTTTGAAACTTTTACATTTCCACATAAAAGAAGCAATCAAATTATTGCACCACAAATTTTACTATAGCTTATTTTTTATATGAAATCAAAGATATAATATATGGGGATTTTTATGTGTCCAAAAATTTTGATAATGTATGATTCTAATACAGGAAATACAGAAAAACTTGCTAGAGCCGTGGCTAAAGGTGTTAAATTAGTTTGTGATGTAAATGTTCAACTAAAACGTACAGAAGAAGTTGACTTACAAGAAGTTATTGAAGCTGATGGGTATGCCATCGGGTCACCATCACATTTCAGTATAATGTCTGGAAAAGTATTGTCGTTGTTGACTCAACTTTATTCGCTACGTGATAGTATGGCAGGTAAACCTATGGCAGTTTTTACTACAGGAACCGGTGCTCAAGTAATTGCCCTTGAAAATATTGATCGTATTTTGGGAGTTTTCAATCCAATGTTTATCAAACCCGGAATAGTTATTGAAACAGTTCCTGAACGTGCTAACCCTTGGAAAACAGATGAAAACCAAGCAATGAACTTGGGAAGAAAACTTGCAGAAGCAACAATAAAAGATAGAAGATCACTAAAAATGTGTAAATAGAAATGAAAAACAATAGTTAGGCAACAATCCGGTGGATTGTCTCGTTACCCAGGTTCCAGCGTGGTCTACTTTGTTTTTCCAATCTCCTGCCATAACTTCTAAGGGCAAATACATGTAGACTGCCTTTTTTGAGGGTTTTGTTTTACCTTTGTGCAGTTTTAACGTTAAATACAAAAGAATAATTCTTTTAACCCTAGTTATAATTTTCTAATAAAATGGTGCGGGGAGTGGGATTCGAACCCACGAACCCCTACGGGACAGGCTCCTGAAGCCTGCGCCTTTGACCTGGCTCGGCGACCCCCGCTCCTTTGTTTCAAAGTTCTAATCTTCCTTAAGTGTTTTTTCGCTAAAGCTTTGAGCTTAAATGTCAAGATGAGTATTTCATTAATTGGAAAATACTGGCGTGAAAAAAATGACGGACTGGTTGAAAATAATACAAGAATGCGCACAAGAAATGAAAAAAGCAGCCCAGAAATATTATGGCTCACCCGAGGCTGCAGAAAGCTTTACAGTGGGAGCAGGGGGAGACCACTCAAAAAAAATTGATTTAGCAGCAGAAAATGCATTGATAGACTGCTTGAACAAGCATGAAATATCGTGTACATTAGTTAGTGAAGAAGCAGGAACCAAAAAAATAGGAAAAGAATCTTCAGATTATTATGTTGTAACTGATCCTGTTGATGGCACAACAAATGCCGTTCACGGCTTACCATTTTGTGCTCACGTTATTGCCGTTTCTAAAGGATCTTGGCTTAAAAACGTAGAAACAGCAATTGTATCCGACATAGTGCACGACATAACCTACACTGCACAAAAAAATAAGGGTGCATTCAAGAACGGAAAACCAATTAACCCGTCAAAAGTGACGAACATAGAAGATGCAGTTATTGGTGTAGATTTGAACACGATTAAAATTGAAGAATTCGTATCCAAACTTAAAGGATTGTTTAGTTGTGGAAAACATTTCCGACATTTTGGAGCCAATGCACAAGAAATCTGCTATGTTGCAGACGGTTCTACCGACGTATTTGTCGACGTTAGATCAAAATTAAGAGTGACAGACATGGTTGCATCATATCTTATCCTACAAGAAGCGGGCGGAATCATAATGACACCAGATGCTAATGAGCTTAATGTGCCGTTAGAAGCGACACAAAGGGTGTCTTTTGTTGCTGCTGCCAATATGGAATTGTATGAATCCGTCAGAAAGGCTTTATGCCTTTGCTAAGAAGGGAGCTTCGAAAGATTTAATGAATTCCGTAACACATGTAAAGGCAAGGTGAAAGTGATGTCAGGGGACGATTTGCCCGAATGGTATAAGAAACGAAAAAGACGAACTCCATTTTTTGGAAACTGGTTCTTCGGAGACATTGAAGACATGATGCGAGAAATGGAAGAAATGATGGAACAAAATTTTGAACAATTCAGAACGCGCATACCTGAAGAAATGAAAAGAGAACGCAAACTTCCTGACGGTTCAACAGTACCCGAGTGGGGTCCATTTGTTTATGGATACAGCATGACCATAGGACCAGACGGCAAACCAAAAATCCGAGAATTTGGCAACGTCAAACCTTCAAACGAGGCTGAAACGTGTGGCGTAAACAAACCGTGTCTTGACGTGAAACAAGAACGGGAACCCTTAGTAGACATTGTTGACTTAGAAAGTGAAATCAAAGTAATAGCAGAACTGCCAGGAGTTGCAAAAGAAGAAATCAAACTTTCTGGAACCCCTGAGACATTGACTATTTCTGTTGACACAGAACAACGCAAATACTATAAACAAATCGAGATTCCATCAAAGATTGACCCGAAGAAAGCCAAAACATCCTATAAAAACGGAGTGCTACAAGTCACGTTACCCAAAATTGAAGAAGAACAAGCAAATGGCGAACCAATCAAAGTTGAATAAACAGCCAAACAAAAACCATTGTTCGAAGAAGGGGTCAAATACAGAAAAGCCAATAACTAGTCTAACAAATAAAAGAGCTAATGAAAATCTCCAAAGAAGTCAAGCTACTCGAAAAATTGTGTGAAGAAGCAAAAGATAAAGGGAAACTGACAGAAAGTCAGCTAGTTCAGTTATCAGAAGCTTTTGGTTCGCGGTTTACAAAAGCGTGGAATACAATTCAAGAGGAACGGGTAAAAAAGTATATTTTTAGTCCCAGTGGCAGAATTGTTTGGGTAGTTGTGGGCAGAGAACGGGAATATCAGATTATGCCAGAAGCTGGTTTTTGTTCTTGTGATGACTTTTATTTCAGGGTAATGGATAGGGAAACAAACATTTGTTATCATCTTATTGCGCAAAAGATAGCCGATGAATTAGAGCTGTACGACAAAATCGAAGAAGAAGATAGACTCTACGATTGCCTCATGGAAGAATGGAAAGGGCATCAGCTTAAATAGTTCACATCCAATTATTTTAGACCACAGGAGAATTTAACATGACTGCAGATGGATATTTTGCCTGGATACTCATCGGATTATCAGCCTTGATTTTCACAGCATTGGTTCTAGGCTTCTTGTACATGGTTTACGGTAAAGACGAAACCGAAGAAGAATGAGCAAAATCTTTTTGTTCTATCTTTATTGCGGAACAAACAAATAAGTAAAAGATAGAAGGACACTCGCCAACCATTCAGCAATAGTTGGCAACAAAAAACTAAATTGAAGTCACTCAGTGAAGCAACATGGGTTTAGATATAATTGTTAACCAAATTTTAACAGCCCGTACTGACCTCAAAACTGAACAAATTTTTGAAATGATAAAAAATAAAAAAAAGGAAACAGGAAATTTCCTAACAGACCAAACAGCAGCTCGAATTATAGCATCCGAACTAGGAGTTAAAATATCTAAGAAACAGTTTAGTCTTAAAATTCAAATCAAAGACATCGTATCAGGATTAAATGACGTTTCCTTGAATGTCCAAGTTGTTACAAGTTATCCATCCAGAACATTCAAACGCAGAGATTGGACAGAAGGAAAAATAGGCAGCATTATTGTTTCAGACAAAACTGGAACAATAAGAGTTGTTCTGTGGGACGACAAAGCCGAACTTTTAGACAAAGGAAAAATTCAAAAAGAGCAAAAAATCAACGTGTCCCATGCATACGTCCGCCAAGGACAAGATGGAAAACCTGAACTGCATCTAGGAGATAAAGGAAGAATCAAGGTTCTAGATCAGGCAACAAAAAAGTTAGCTGAAATTACAGAGGAAGGCGGTCCAATAACAGTTGAAGGAACAGTCACAACAAAACCCGTATTCAGAGAAGTCACAACAGCACGAAATGAAAAAATTGCAGTTGCCAATTTTGAATTAACTGACAAGTCAAGCACAATCAGAGTGTCAGCATGGAGAAATTTGGCGCAAACAGTTAAAGATTTGCCCGAAGGCGTAAGAATAAAAATTCGAAATGTTTACGCAAGAAGAGGATATGAAAACCGAATGGAACTATCTTCACGATATTCCACGGTTATCGAAACGTTAAATTAAATAGATTAAGAAGACTCTTCGTCAACTTCTTTGATGACATCTCCAATTATTTCTAAACTAGAATCTATTAGGTCTCGACTTATTGTTAAAGGAGGAACCAACCGAAGAGTCGAAACTCCACAAGTTATAATTGCTACACCCCGTCGCCAGCAACGAACCATAACTTCTCTAGCTTGATCAGGTCCAGCTGTTTTAGTTTGTTTATCTTCCACAAACTCAACTCCAATCATCAAGCCTTTACCTCGAACGTCACCAACAATCTCGTGTTCTTCTCTTACATCACGCAGCCACTTCATGATGTAATTACCCTGTTTTTCAGCATTTTCAAGAAGTTTTTCTTCCTTGATTGTTTCAAGAACATTCACTGCAGCTGCACACGCCAAAGGATTTCCTCCAAAAGTGCTAGCATGAGAACCAGCGTCCCAATCCATCAACCGCGCCCGTGCCACAGTTGCACTTAACGGCAACCCTGAAGCAAGAGCTTTTGCGACACAAATTATATCAGGTTCAGTTTTCCAGTGTTCAATTGCAAACCATTTTCCAGTTCGCCCAATTCCAGATTGAACTTCATCAGCAATCAACAACAAACCGTATTTATCTGCCAATTTTCGAAGGCGTTGAAAATAATTAGAAGGAGGAACAACATACCCACCTTCACCTTGAATCGGCTCAAAAACAAATCCTGCAACTTCTTCAGGGGGAACGTATTTTTGCAAAACTTGTTCATCTATGAAGTCCACACAGTGGTAATTGCATTCAGGGTGTGAAAGGTGGAACGGACACCGGTAACAGTACGGGTACGGAACATGTGTTATTCCGGGAATTAATGGAAAAAAATGTCGCCTTTGAGTTGGTTTACTTGCGGTAAGAGCCGTCGCAGCACATGTTCGTCCATGAAAGGCTCCTATAAATGCAATGAATTGGTGTTTACGGGTGTGCCATTTGGAAAGTTTGATTGCTGTTTCTACAGCTTCTGCCCCGCTGTTTCCAAAGTGTACCTTTTTTTGGAAATCTCCAGGAGTTATCTCGAAAAGTTTCTCTGCTAAATTTACTGTTTGACTATAATAAAAATCCGTGTTAGAATAATGCAAAAACTTGTCGCATTGATTCTTTATTGCTTCAACAACTTTGGGATGAGTGTGCCCGACGTTTAAACAAGCTAATCCTGAGTTGAAGTCTATGTACTCGTTTCCGTCTACATCTTTTACGATACAATCATGTCCAGATTCTATCACCAAAGGATAATAACGAGTAAATGAGGGAGAAAGGGCAACTGAATCACGTTTAGTTAACGTTCTAGCTTTAGGTCCAGGTGGTCGAACAACAATATTTGGATAATCAGACAAAATAGTGCACCAATAATATTCAAGTAAGTTGCACTATTTTTATACATATCTAAGTCCTGAAACAATTTACCAAATGGACAATAAAATAGCACAAGTGTAAAGAAAATCTAAAGTTAAGATTAAGTTTGTGATGGTTCAGATTTTTTGATAATGATTTCGATTGTTGAGATATTTGATTTTTGATTGTCTTCAGATCTAAAGAGTTCTACAGTATCTATTGAAACATTACTAATTTCTAAGTTTTTGATGAATGCACGACGAAGCAATTCAACTGCATCAACGGCTTTACATATTGCCCGACCACGAGCTTTGACAACAACATTGTTTTCACCGCTGCTGTTGAAGAATGTGATACAAGCAGTAACATAATTCATTACTGGCTTTTTGCCAATAAGAACAATATTATTACCAATTTTGCTTGTATCATCTTCATAATTCGTTGCTTCTTTGCCCAAAAATCATTCCTCATTTTTCCTAGCATAATTTTAAATTAAATCTAAATTGCGGCATATCCTCTTATATGTTTGCACTGAAGTTTCATGTAATTCATAAAAGAGCAGGTGTCACTTCGAGCACATACAAATCGAAGGGTAATAAAATCACGAGTTTTTATGACTCAAAATACAAAAAATATTCAATAAAACTGCACTGCAGGTGTGCAATTTCCCTAATACTTAAAAATGACCGTAACTTGTAAGTCGTAATTTAAACAAATTACGTGAGATGCTGTTTGGAGGAAGATTAGTGGTTCTCAAAGAGTTCAGATGGCATGGACGAGGTGGTCAAGGAGCGTGGACAGCAAGTGAGCTGTTGGCGCGAGCTGCAATCCATGAAGGTAAATTTATCCAATCATTCCCCGAATTCGGTCCTGAAAGAATGGGGGCACCAGTAAAAGCTTATACACGAATTAGTGATGAACCAATCAGGCTCCATTCTGCAGTATACCATCCAGATTTAGCAATAGTAATGGATCCAACCCTTTTAGCAACAGTTCCAGTTACAGAGGGCTTAAGCAAAGAAGGAATTTTGATAATAAACACAACAAAAGACCCAAAAACAATGAAAGCAAAACTGAATATGAAACAAGGAACAGTGTGGACAGTTCCAGCAACTGATGTAGCAATGCGGATTCTTGGAAGAGCAATAACAAACACAGCAATGCTTGGAGTGGTTGCCCGCGCAACAGGGATAGTAGAAATGGAAAGCATCGAAAAAGCAGTAAATGACCGTTTTCCAGAACAACTTGCAGAAAAAAACATTGGAGTAATCAAAGAAGCATACAAGGAGGCAAATACTGAATGAGCCCACAAAAGAAAAATTGGAAAGAAATTCCCATAGCAGGAGTATGTTGGGTACCTAGTACAGATTATAAAACTGGAGACTGGCGTTCCTACAAGCCTATTTGGAACATAGAAAAATGCATACGTTGCATGAACTGTCACATATTTTGTCCTGAAGGCGCAGTTACATATAATGAAGAACAAAATGTCATGGTATATGATTATGATTTCTGTAAAGGCTGCGGAATTTGTGCAAATGAATGCCCAGCAAAAGCCATAGAAATGGTCATGGAAGGAAAGGAGTGAATGAAAATGACCAAAGTTGAACAAAAAACTATACCTCTCAACGGAGATGAAGCAGTCGCCTACGCTGTAAAACAGTGCGACGTAGATGTAGTAGCTGCATATCCAATTACCCCTCAAACTATAATTGTCGAAAAATTTAGTGAATACGTCGCAAACGGCGAAGTAGACACAGAATTCGTTTGTGTAGAATCAGAACACACAGCAATGACATGTAGCATAACAGCAGCGGCAACAGGTGCCCGAACTTTTACTGCAACTGCATCTGCTGGTCTAGCATTAATGCATGAAATGTTGGGTGTTGCTTCAGGTTCAAGAATGCCAATTGTAATGTCGGTTGTTAATAGGGCATTGTCAGCTCCCCTTAACATTCACTGTGACCATGCAGATTCTATGGCTCAAAGGGATTTGGGCTGGATACAGATGTATGCCGAAAACAGCCAAGAAGCCTATGATTCGATAATTCAAGCATTCAAAATCGCTGAAAACTTGGAGGTTCAACTTCCAATAATGGTTGGAATTGACGGCTTCGTTTTAAGCCACACGTTAGAGAACGTAACCGTTCTTCCAGATGAAACTGTTAAAAAATTTGTAGGAATACGACAAATTCCCCACGTGATGAATCATAGAGGCGAAATTGTTCCGTTCAAGCTGGACCCCGAAAAACCATTGACACTTGGACCTGTTGCTCTTCAAGATTACTACTTTGAACATAAACGACAACAAGAAGAAGCCATGAAAAAAGCGCTTAAAGTTATCAAACAAGTACATAACGAATATGCAAAACAAAGTGGACGAAGTTATGGAAATGCGTTAGTTGAAGCATACAGGCTTGAAGATGCAGAGATTGTTACAGTATGTATCGGTTCTACTGCGGGAACAATAAAAACTGTTGTAGATGATCTGCGTGAAAAAGGAATCAAAGCAGGATTGCTCAGATTAAGAACGTTTAGACCTGTACCTGTTGAAGATATAATCAGCAACTTGTCAGGTAAAAAGGCGGTTGCCGTAATGGATCGTTCATCAAGTTTTGGCGGAAACGGTGGACCAATTTTCATTGAAATTCGTCATGCATTATATGATGTGTCGGATAGCCCACAAGTAGTTAACTACATTTACGGTCTAGGTGGACGAGATACACCACCAATAATGATTGAAAGCATCTACAAAGATTTACAGAATATTGCAAAAACAGGACAAATTGAAAACAAGATACAATTTGTCGGATTAAGGGAGTGAAGAAAATGACAGAATGGAAAGTTACAGGAAAAGAATTTGCAAAAATACCTGAAAAATTTATGCCAGGGCACAGAGCTTGCGCAGGATGTGGACCAGCAATCGCTCTTCGATTGGTAATGAAAGCAGCAAGAGGCCCAGTAATAGCCACAAACGCCACAGGATGCATGGAAGTAGTTTCTACTATTTACCCAAACACAGCATGGGACGTACCGTGGATACACACTGCCTTTGAAACTGCAGCAGCCAACGCAGCAGGAATAGAAAGTGCATTAAAGATTCTGAGAAAAAAAGGGCGCATAAAAGATGAACACATAGATGTTGTTGCTTTTGCAGGAGATGGTGGAACCTTCGATATCGGCTTCCAAGCATTATCAGGGGCAGTAGAAAGAGGACACGACTTCCTTTACGTGCTTTACGATAACGAAGCCTACATGAATACAGGAATACAAAGAAGCGGAGGGACTCCACATGGTGCATGGACAACAACATCCCCAGCAGGAGAAGTAATTCCAGGAAAACCCCAATACAAAAAACCAATAGCAGACATAATGGTTGCCCACGAAATGCCTTACGTGGCAACAGCTAGCATTGGATATTGGAATGACATGGTGAAAAAAGCGCGAAAAGGAATGGAAATAAATGGACCAGCATTTTTGCATAGTTTTGCTCCATGCCCAAGAGGATGGAGAAGTGAAACTGCCCAATCTGTTGAAATTTCTCGCCTTGCAGTTGAAACATGTGTATTTCCACTGTGGGAAGCAGAATGCGGCGAATACAAGCTTTCACCAAAAAGTAAAATAATAGCCATGAAGCCAGAAAAAAAGAAGCCAGTAGAAGTGTACCTAAAAACCCAACGTAGATTCAGGCACCTATTCAAACCAAAAAATAAACATATTCTAGACGAAATCCAAAACAATGTTGACCGTCGCTGGAAGAAACTGCTCAAAGCCTGTGAAATAGAATAAATTAAATTATAAGCGATGTTAAACTATCGCCTTGATTCTTTTTTAACCTCCGGGCGCTCCATGAAAAGGAACGTTTTCCCAAAGCATGTCCCACCAATCATCATCAGTGATTGTTTCGCCTTTTACAAGAATTTTTAATATTTTTGTTAAAAGATCATGATGACGTTTTTCATCAGATAATATCGCCTCCAAAAGAAGTTTAACTTTATTATTTTTTACATTTGGAAGGGCTTCAACAAGTTTCTCGATTACTTCGGTTTCTAATTGGATGTGTTTTTTTAGCAGTTCTTTTTGTTTTTCAAGGTTTTCTTCAGTTAAAGCTTGAGGAATCTCATTCAACAAAATAATGGCAGATGAATACATTTCTGCATGTTTAACAGAATCTAAAGAAATCGCCCTCAAAACACCTTTAACTGCAAGATTTTTTATTTCAGCTAAACCAGTTTTTACTGAATCCACAATGGCTTCTTCAGTTTTAATCTGATTTTTGAAAAGGCCAACTAACTCATCATTTGAACTCAAAACACACACCTAACATGAAATTAACTACGATAAAAATAAAAGAAGGTTTCGGAAAAAATCAAAGCTTAAAAAATAACAAGTAAAAGAGTTGTCAGGATTATTGATGTTAAAGGAAATAGGATTAATGCAACTCGTTTAACACATTCTGTGGTTTTGTCAGCTAAAACGGTTAGTTCTGTTATTTGTTTGTCCCCAATAACTTTGACGTCATGAATCATTTCCGTGCGCCACGACGCAGTAACAGGCTCTAGATTATTAATTGCACGGGAAACAGCGTCTTTAATATAACTGACGAGCTTTGTGTGGTCAATTGCTTCTCCCACCAGATTGTATCCACGAGAACTACGTGTAAGCCCACATACTGAATGAGTATCAGTAGTAAGAACTTCACCGTCATCCACACCAAGTGTTTTTACTGCTGAAAGAATTTTGTCCCGTAGCCCAGACACCATGTTGTTGCCATCAATGGTCACATAAGCCGTTTTTTGGGCCTCAACTTCAGTTACGATTACACTTATTCCTCCTGGACCCATACCATCACGAACAGAAAAATCACGAGGAATAATTGTTGAAGCCCCAACACGGAAAGACGATTCAGTAGATCTCAAAGCTTTTTCAAAACAAGCAATAGAAGCCTGACTAAACGAAGACACCGCATTCTTCAAGTCAAATTCACCCCCCATGCTGTTGTGGGCGTCAATTGGAAGTATAGAAAGGCCTCGCTTTCTTGCTTCTTCCGAAAGAAAAGCTTCTAGTTCAGGGGGGAGATCTTCAATTGTTTTTGGTGCAGTAGTTAAAGTGACAAAGGCAAAATCCCCAAAAAGTTGGCAACTAGCTTTTGCATCTCGACTTTCTGTTCGTACCATTGGCGTAGCTTTTGAATAACTATTTGATTCGCCCAGAAACCCAATAATACTATCCAAAACCCGCTGATTATGAGCCTGCGAAGCAACATCTAATTCATGACCAACTAAACCGTGAGGTGCACAAACAACACAACCGTATTTTTCTTGAACAGCTGTTTGAATCAAAGAGGGAAGAAGACTACTCCCAAGATTTTTAAAGGGTCCAGGATGTAAAGCAGGTACAATAATTGCAGCTTTTAGTTTTTCTTCAGTCCTAAAAGTCAACAACGAAACTTTAACGTCTTCTAAAGTACCCATTTTTTCAAAAAAAGTTTCCAAAGGAGCCACAAGGTCTTCAGTCCAATTGGCTATAAAGGCTTTAAACAAAACAGAAGACGCAATTCCAAGACTTCCAGTGCCTTCACGGTCCATGAAATACTTGAAAAGTAGAACAGTAAGGAAAGCAATACAAACAGGAATAGAAACAAACAGCAGAAGTTGGCTCTGTGTAAAAGACTCAACTGTAGAGGGTACAAAAAATAGTGAAAGCAAACAAAGAACTGGCTGCAACATAGAAGCAAAAGTTGCTCCTGCAAAGCCTGCAAAGGAGGTTACTGAATACACGAGTAACCGAAGAATGAGGGACCCCCCAAATCCGAGAAAAAAGAAGCGTATCCAAAGGTTTGAAACCCCAAGAAAACCACTAACTAAGGACCCCAAAAGAAGAATTGCAAACCACACAAGTGAAGAAAAAAAAGACAGGGCAAAAGACCGACGTAAATTGAAAACATGGTCATTTTTCATTGCCGTAGCTTTGATTATTAGGTCTGCAAAAAAAGTTAGAAGAATAAAAGTTGATCCAAAAAATAAACCATGAAGAAAGTTGTCTAAAGACAAGTTTAGCGCTAATACTGAAATAACCCCACCATGTAGACCCACCAAAGCAAAATAAACAGCAAGTTTGCGGGTGGAGGGAAGAGTAAACAGTTGTGAATATCGGTCAACTATTTTGTCAATATATTTGTTGGTTGATTCGTCTGTCAATGTGTCGCCTCTTTATGTAATTTTAGAAAAGTTTCAAAAATATTAATATGTTATAGTTTTTGCGATGTCTTTGGTACTTAAATGTGCCGCTAAAAAAGAAAAAAGGAAGCTTTTTTACACAAATGGGAACACATTAAGACAATTTTATCGATGATTTTATGATAAAACAGTGATAAAATATTTGGAATTAACCTTGTTAAACCTCAAAAAAGGGTTTAAAATCATAATTTTAGGGCGTAAAAGCTTTTATGCTGATTGCAAGTTAGATTGAAGGGCTATGTCAAAAGCCGGACCCCCTCCGCCATCAGTATTTCAAATTCTTGAAAGGCATGTTGGGAGAAAAATGATTGCAATTTTAGACCCGTCCTACGGGTTTGAAGGAACTTTGGCAGCAATAACAAGGGAACCTCCAGGAATCTGGCTTTCAGAAGCAGAAGTTGTTACGTTGCGGTCTACCATAGCTCAACCTGTACCTCAGATAGTAAGCAGAGAAGACCGAAGTGAAGTGTTCATCAATCTGAGTTCAGTACAAAGAATAGAAGTTTTGCACGAAGACTAAAATTTTATGCGAAAAATACTGGACCCAAAATGCTTGCAACCATAAGAGCAACAGCCATTATTACAGCTATTTCTGGTTTGATTTTTACGCCTCGGGTGTCCTCTTCAAAGAATCGCAATAAACCAGCACCTTGAGCAGGCATGCGAGCACCGTCTTGTCGTCTTTTTTTTCGGACACTCATTTTGCTTCAATTCATACAGATTCATGAGAACTTTATTAAAGTTACGCATCCAACTTAAAAAATCAAAAGGCATGAATTTTCATAAAGTGGAAAACTGAAGAGTTTTGGTCGGTTATTGTAGATTTCAGACTTAATAAGAAGGGAAAATGAAGCGATATACTAAGCACTATAACGTATAATATTATACTGAGAAGATTTAAATAATGCATTAGAGTCAATAGTTATCCCATAGGAGAGTTAGAAAATGAGGGATAATGTTTGGCACCCGCAAACGCAGCACGCCAATGAATTCTAAAGTAATACGCCAATTGAAAATCAAGAAATTATCCTTTGAAAAATCTCCTCTGGAAATCTTTTCAAAACTTTATAGCAAATATGAAAACGCTTACATTCTTGAGTCCATAGAAGGCCCCAAGAAACTTTCACAGTATTCTTTCATTGGATTTTGTCCAGTAGCAACAATCACAATAAAAAATGGTGAAGCAACGACTCAAAACAAAAAAACGGGCAACAAACAAACAGAAAAAAGTGACGACCCATTATCAACCATAGCGAAAACTCTAAAATCATTACCAGAATTTTTGGATCAAAGATTTGTGGGCGGAGCAGTTGGATACATTGGCTATGATGCAGTCAGATACTGGGAAAAACTGCCCGAAAAAACAATAGATGACCAAAAGTTTCCAGATGTCAAAGTCGGAATTTTTGATGATGGAATAATCTACGACCACAAAAACAGGCAAGCATTCTACTATTACCTAAACGAGAACAGACTAGAAGAAATTAACAAACAACTTAAAGAGGCAGAAAACAACGGAAGTTTGGAGTGTAAACAACTAAAAGTTAACATCTCCAAAGAAAAGTTTGAAGATGCTGTAGAAAAAGCAAAAGATTACATAACGGCTGGAGACATTTTTCAGGTTGTACTTTCCAAAAGGTATGATTTTCAAATTAAAGGTAACCTGATTGGGTTCTATCGCAATCTTCGAAAGGTAAACCCGTCACCGTATATGTATTTTCTGAAGGCGGGCGAACATCAGATAGTTGGTTCCAGTCCTGAAATGCTCGCAAGAGTTGAAAAAAGAGCTGTTGAAACATTTCCAATCGCAGGAACCAGACCCCACGTAAAAGACCCAATAGAAAACAAAAGACTGACAGAAGAACTGTTAGCAGATCCAAAAGAACGTGCGGAACATGTGATGCTAGTAGATCTGGGCAGAAATGATATTGGAAAAGTTTCCAAGTTTGGAAGTGTTCATCTTCCGGAGTTCATGCAAGTGCACCAATACAGTCACGTTCAACACATTGTTTCACGGGTTGTAGGAGACCTCAAAGATGAATGCAATGCTTTTGATGCCCTAAGAGCTGTTTTTCCAGCAGGAACAGTTTCAGGTGCTCCAAAAGTTCGTGCAATGGAGATAATTGAAGAATTAGAACCAACAAGAAGGGGACCATACGCAGGGGCAGTGGGTTATTTTTCGTATAATGGGAACGCAGATTTTGCCATAACAATAAGAACCTTTGTTGCGAATGGCGAAAACGCCTACCTTCAAGTTGGAGCAGGAATAGTAGCGGATTCGGTACCAGAAAACGAGTGGTTTGAAACCGAGCACAAAGGCCGCGCTTTAATGAATGCCTTGGAAGAAGTTTCAGGAAGTGAAAAACAGTGAAAGTGTTAGTTATCGACAATTACGATTCCTTTGTTTATAATCTTGTCCAGTACATCGGAGAACTCGGAGGCGACCCAATAGTTTATAGAAACGACCAACTGACATTGCAACAAGCAATGGAACTGAATCCTGAAAGAATAGTAATTTCTCCAGGTCCAGGAACCCCAGAAGACCCACACTTTTTTGGAGTTTGTTCTGCAGTACTAAAAGAGATGAGCTGTAAAACGCCCACTTTAGGAGTTTGTCTGGGAAATCAAGGGATAATTTCGGTTTTTGGGGGAAAAGTCGTTCGCGCCAGCAGATTGATGCATGGTAAAACGAGTAGAATAAAGCATGATAGCAAAGGCTTGTTTGAAGGGGTAAAAAATCCGTTTACTGCAACTCGTTATCATTCCCTTGTTGGGCAAAAATCATCAATTCCGTCGTGTATTGAAGTAAGTGCCAAATCTGTAGATGATGGGGAGATTATGGCGGTTCGTCACAAAGAATACCCCATAACGGGTGTTCAATTCCATCCTGAATCCATATTGTGTGAAGACGGAAAAAAAATCATCAAAAATTTTCTTGAGGGAAGAAACACAAAATGATCAAAGAGAGCATGCAAAAAATGATTGATGGTACTGCCTTAACTTATGAGGAGTCAACAACTGTTATGAAAGAAATAATGTCTGGTGAAGCAACAAACGCCCAAATTGGCGCATTTTTGACGGCTCTTAGGATTAAAGGGGAAACAAGCATAGAAATCACAGGTTTCACTACAATAATGAAAGAATGCTGCAACCAAATTCATCCCAGAGTCAAAGGTCGACTGGTTGACACCTGTGGAACGGGTGGAGATAAAATTAAAACATTCAATATTAGCACAATTGCAGCTTTTGTTGTTGCAGGAGCAGATATTTCAGTGGCTAAACATGGAAACAGGTCAGTGACCAGCAAATGCGGCAGCGCCGATGTGTTAGAAGAGTTGGGGCTTAACCTTAACTTGGAACCAAAAAATGTAAAAAAGTCAATTGAAGAAGTTGGAGTAGGTTTCATGTTTGCACCTGCTTTTCATCCAGCAATGAAGTATGCCATTGGTCCACGAAGAGAGCTCGGAATACGCACAGTTTTCAACGTTCTTGGTCCATTAACTAACCCTGCAGACGCGAATGCCCAACTTTTAGGAGTTTATGATGCCAAACTTACAGAGCCTCTTGCTAATTCTCTCAAAAATCTAGGCAGTGAAGAGGCAATGGTTGTTCACGGCTTGAATGGATTGGATGAAATTTCAACCATTGGCAAGACCCGTATTTCTTGGTTAAGAAATAACAAAGTTACAAACATAGAAATGGCTCCCAAGGATTTTGGCGTAAAACAGGCTAAACTAAAAGACATCGAAGGAGTTAGACCAGAACAGAGCGCTGATTTAATGTTCAAACTCTTGTATGGCATGACTGAGTCTAATGATCCTAAACGGGACATTGTGCAAATTAATGGTGCAGCTGCAATCATAGTGGGGGGTAAAGCTGATGACTTTGGCTATGGAATTGAACTAGCAAAAGAAGCAATTGAAAACGGTAAAGCATACCAAAAACTTAAGGAGCTTGTCAAATTTTCCGGTGGAGACCTAACTAAACTTGAAGAGTTGGAAACAAAATATGTCTGATTTTCTTGACAAGCTAGCACAGGATGCTAAAGAAACTATTGTAGAAGGATACTATGAAATTTCAAGAAAGAACAGTTTCTTTTCGGTTAGTCTTAAACAAGCAGTTATAGAACAAAAACAAAACGCAGTAATTTCTGAAGTGAAGGCTGCCTCACCATCCAGAGGAACTATTAAAACAGGTTTTGATCCAGCAGAAATCGCAAAAGCCATGAAAAAGGGTGGAGCAACTGGTTTGTCTGTTTTAACTGAACCCAAGCAATTCAAGGGTTCCCTTAATTATTTAATTAAAATCAGAGATGTAATAAAGTTACCAATTCTAATGAAAGACATAATCCTCAGTCCGGTACAGATTGAAGCGGGGTCTAAACTTGGTGCAAATGTTGTTTTGTTGATAAAAGCCCTTTTTGACCGAGGGTATTGTGAAGAAAGTTTAGAAGGTATGATTGCACTTGCTCATTCAAAAAATCTTGAAGTTTTATTGGAAACACATAACGAATCTGAGTTTAACTCTGCATTACAAACTGATGCAGATTTGGTTGGTATTAACAATCGGGATTTAAGAACGCTTGAAGTGCATATCAAAACAACCGAAAAAATCTTGGAAAAAATTAAAACAAAAAACAAAGTTGTCGTCAGTGAAAGCGGCATATTGGTTCCGTCTGACATAGTTTTTTTGCGGAACTGTGGCGCTGATGCTTTTTTAATTGGTTCTTCGATTATGATGTCGGATAACCTAGAAAAAACTGTTAAGGAGTTTGTTAACGCCCAATGAGAGAGGTTAGAGTAAAAATCTGTGGAATAACCCGAAAAGAAGACTTGACTGTTGCGGTAGATGCAGGAGCGGATGCTGTTGGTTTTCTTGTGGGGGTTCCGTCGTCGCCAAGGAATCTGACCCTAGAAAAGGCAAAAACTTTGTTGGATTTAGTTCCAGTTTTTGTTGACAGTGTAGTTGTTACGGCTCCAGAAAGTGTTAAAGATATAGTTGAAATCTGTGAAACACTTAAGCCATCTGTAATCCAAATTCATGGAAAGAAAAAATTTGTTTTTTCCCAAGTTCATGAAAAAGTAACGGATACTTGTTTAGTAAAAACCGTTTATGTGAAACCAGATATCCTAGAAGAAGAAAACATAGAAGAATTGAAACAGTTTGATGCGGTTCTTTTGGATTCTTTCACAAAAAATCAGTACGGTGGAACAGGAAAAACTCATGACTGGACAGTAAGCCAACAAATCAAAGAGGCAGTTGCTCCAGTTCCAGTGATTTTGGCAGGTGGATTAAAGCCAGAAAATGTCAAAGAAGCAATTTTAGCAGTAAAGCCGTACGCGGTCGATGTTGCTAGTGGAGTTGAAGCCAGCCCTGGAATAAAAGACCATAATAAAATTCATGCTTTTGTTGAAAACGCAAAAGAGATTAAACTACAAAAATAGGTGTAATATGTTGACGAAAGGAAAATTTGGAAAATTTGGCGGACAATACGTGAACGAAATACTGATGCCAATTCTAATCGAATTAGAAGAAGCCTTTGAAAAACATTATCCAACTCCAGAATTTCAAGAAAAACTCAACGAGTTACTAAGAGATTACGCAGGACGACCAACTTCTCTTTATTATGCAAGAAACTTTAGCAAACTCATCGGATGCAAAGTTTATCTCAAACGAGAAGACCTAGTCTGCGGAGGCTCACACAAACTCAATAACTCCCTTGGGCAAGCCTTGCTCACAAAAGAAATGGGAAAAACCCGAATGATAACCGAAACTGCAGCAGGCCAACATGGTCTGGCAACAGCCATGGCAGGAAACGTCTGCGGATTAGAAACAGAAGTTTTCATGGGATCAAAAGACATTATTCGACAGGCAAGCAATGTCAAACGAATCAAACTATTAGGAGCAAAAGTAACCCCCGTTAACATTGGAATGGGAGTGCTAAAAGATGCAGTTTCAGACACCTTACGAAAATGGACAACTTGCTCAACAACTACTCATTATCTGATGGGGTCAACTGTTGGTCCTCGACCGTACCCAGAAATTGTAGCAACATTCCAAAGTGTTATCGGAAAAGAAATCAAAAAACAAATCCTAGAAAAAGAAGGCAGATTTCCAGACAGAATAGTAGCCTGCGGAAGTGGAGGCAGCAACGCCTTAGGAGCTTTCAAATCATTCCTCAAAGAAAAAGAGGTCAAACTGGTTTTTGTTGAAGGGGGAGGAGAAAACCTAGAAGCCGACAACAGCGCTGCAGCTTTCAAAATCGGCAAACCAGGAATTCTTCATGGAGCAGTAATGCAGGTTCTACAAGATGAAAATGGCCAGATAAAGCCGTCCCGAACCAGAGCCGCAGGACTTAACTATCCTGGAAGAGGTCCAGAAATTTCAGGACTGGTAGATAGTGGTAGAGTAAAGGCTAGCTGTGCCTTTGACAATCAAGTGTTTGAAGCAGTAAAGGTGATGTGTCGCACTGAAGGGTTGATTCCTGCTCTTGAAACTGCTCATGCCATTGCGTATATGGTGGACAACAAAGATGAATTCGCAAAAGACGAAGTGGTTGTTTTGAATTTTTCAGGCAGAGGCGACAAGGACCTAGAAACCATTGTGAGGTATTTTGATGAAGCTTGAAGACAAATTCAAAGAACTAACAAACAAAGGGGAAGGGGCACATATGCCTCATGTTTATTATGGTGACCCCCACGAAGAGTTTTCACTTAAACTGTTAGAGACACTAGTAGAAAACGGATCAGACATCCTTGAATTTGGAATTCCTTTTTCTGATCCAACAGCAGATGGACCGACTTTTCAGGGAGTATGTGAAAGGGCACTTCAAAACGGTATTACACCAAACAAATGTATTGAAGGAATCAAAAAGATAAGAGCAAAAGGCATAGAAAATCCGATTGTAGTTACAACATACTATAACATCCCGTATGTGATGGGAGTTGGGAAATTCTTGAATAAAATAAAGGAAGCAGGGGCTCAAGCGATAATTGTGCCTAATGTTCCTGTTGAAGAAGCAGATGTTTTGTTAACTGAAGGAAAAAAGACAGGAATTCACCCCATATTCCAAGTAGCACCAACAACAACGGAAGACAGATTAAAAAAAATTGCAGACATTGCATCGGGTTTTCTTTATGTTATCGGGGTTGAAGGCGTCACCGGAGTAAGAGAAAGCATAGGCGATTCAACATTCAAACTAGTTGAACGGGTAAGAAAACACACAGACATGCCACTGTTAGCGGGGTTTGGAATTTCAACCAAAGAACAAGCCGCAAACGTAGTTGCCGCAGGCGCAGACGGAGCAATAGCAGGAAGCGTATACGCTAAAGTGTACGAGAAAAACTTGGAAACCCCTGTAAAAACACTGCCCGAGATTGCCAAATTAGTAACCCAGATAAAAAAAGGGTGCATCGAAGGCTATAAACAAAGAAAAATCTAAAACAAATGTAGATTTGCATTTTAACAATGAGGACACATAAATGGATATCAATGAATTCCAAAAACTGATGAAACAGCTATATTTTTCGCGGGATGCAGAAAGGGGTCAAGAAAAAACATTATCTTGGCTTGAAGACGAAGTGCAAGAACTAAGAGAGGCTCTAAAAGAAGAAAACATGCAAGAAGCAGAAAAAGAGTTTGCCGACGTTTTGGCATGGTTAGCTTCATTGGCAAACGTCGTGGGTATCGATTTGGAAAAAGCTGCACGATCAAAATATGACAATAAATGTCCAAAATGTAAACTAAACCCTTGTGATTGTCCATTCTAAAGGGTGTAAATCAATCTTTGTTGTCCTGTACCAGTTAATTTCCAAAGATACCGCCGTTTGCCTATGTGGCGCACGATGTTTTCAGTTTCAAGTAGATGCAAATGATAAAGAACAACAGGATAACTAAGTTCTGCTTTTTTAGAAATCTTCGTAGTTTTAGACACTTCATCCTCAAGAACAGCAATAATTTTTGTTCTAGCGACCAAACCAGATCGAATATTTTTTATTGAAGTTAGGAAAGCATTTGGATGATAGTTAAAGTGGAACATTCTTGCTCAAAGTATGTTAGAGTTTAAATCAAAAAAGATTTACATCAACTTAGAAATTATGAAAAAGCTTCAAGACTACATTGACGAGGTTTCTTGCCTTCAAACAATGTTAAAATTTCTTCTTCTACCATATTGAGACGCTGTGCATAGTAATCTAGTAAACCATATTTTTCAACCAGCCGTGTTGCTGCGATTAAGTATTTTTCAATTCCACCCCGATAAACAGTGAGAATCAAATCACTGTTGCAAGAAGGACATTTACCAATAAGAGGCATTCTCCTGAATTTTCGATTACAACCTTTGCATCGAAACTGCTGAGTTGTAAAAGCACGAAGATTTCCCGCAATATCACGAATGAAATGGGTAGTCAAAACCTTTCTAGCCACCACGTCAGCGTCTACGGCAGCAATTTTTTCTGCCAAAACAAGCTGGCTGTGCATTTTATCAATCATTTTACCAAATTTTTTGTAAACACTCTCAGTGTTGCCCATGTTAATATTTGAAACAGGAATGGTGTACTTGAAACCCTCAAACTGAGCGGGAGTGTTCAACCGATCTGCAATAACGTCAATAATACCCATTGTTTGCCGAGTGTCTGCTTCTTCCAAGGCTTTTTGGTAAAACTCTAGAGGATATTTTCCTGTTACATCTACTTCGTGGGCTTGCCGCTGTACTTCTAAGGGATTTACAACAGGAATAATCAAAATTGGAGCGTCCATAATTCCGCCGATTTGGGAAGGAAGAAACTCCTTGGAGAAATTCAAGATTGCATCCATACCTAAAATTACTGCATCTTCATCGCCGTCACAATCTCGTCGTTTTGCAGAATGCCACATATGATGAGCATAAATAACGTTCAAAGGTGTAAAACCAATAATTCGACCAACAATGCCAACAGAAGTGTGAGGAGCCAACCCAATAACTAGACAACCCACAAGATCACTGGATTTTGTCAAGTTGTAGTATTTTTGCAGTTTGTACACTTTTTCAAGTAGTTCATCCAAGAAATTGGCGACTTTAAGAAAATAAGTTGCACATTTTCGAGGGATAACAATATCTTGAACTTTGAGTTCACAAATTTGTTCAGGGGTGGTTAAGGGGTTTCCTTTGTAATCATGCGAGTAACCATTTGCTTTGATTTGTTCAACTGTAACGCCAACCTCTTTAGGGGTAAAATGTGAAAGAGGAGCATTAGTAGCATCAAATCGGATTGTACCATCCTTAAAAACAGACAAACCATGTTTTGCCCGTAAAAGCCCTTTTTCCAGTATTTCAGGAGTTTTTGTTTCATTTGTCATGCCTTTTACCCCCTTGAAAAGGCTGAGCATTGGAAGACCTAGATTCTTACAAGCCATAGACAATAAGCCTCGGATGTCAACTTCTTGTCTAGCGTAGCTTCGGGTCGAAGTTTTACATGCAGGGCATTCATTTAGATCTAAGGTTCTACCACACTGAGGGCAAGTTTTCTCTAGAACAGTGTCTGAGCCACATTGAACACATTTAAGGGTGAAACTTGGTGCATTACATTTAACACAACGACGCTTAACAAGATCTACTTCGATTGCAACTTTTTTTGAAGCATCAATAAGATTACGACGAGACCCCCCAGCCAGACCAACCGGAAACAAAGTATGAACAAGGGGTTTCATTTCTCGATGTTTGGCTTTTTCTGGGCGACCCATTCTAGCCCCAACAAAACTAACACCTTTTGGCTTAACAATAAGCCCAGTGAGATTTCGTATAATATCTTGAACAGTTTCTGAAGATTCAATTGTACAATCAGGTTTGTTAAATCCAAGACAAAAAGCGAAAATGTGAGCTTCATCACCCCCGATCTTCACCGTATTCAAAATTAATTCATGCTGAATACATAGCTTTTCAAGAATAAATTTAATTGATTTATCTTTCACACCAACAATCTCTTGCACAGTGTTATTTTCAACTTTGATTTCAGAAGCTAACAACCAGTTCCTTAAAGCCACAAATTCTTCTGCAGAAAGAGTTTCCCAAAAATAAGTATAAAATGGATGAAGAGGAACACCCAAAATCGAAGAAAGCTGAAGGGCATCAGGGAGGGGGGGCGTGTTTTGGTATACGTCAATCAAAATTTTTTCTAGAAAAGATTTTTCCAGCCCCAATGCTTTGGCAGTTTTATCTAAATCACCACTAAACTTTTCATCTACAGCCACGGTAAGTTCTTCACCCCACCATTCCTCGTTATATCCTGCCGGACGAAGAGGCTTGTTAGTATATAGAAAATCACCAAAACCAATCAAGATATCGCCCAAAAATAGGATTTTGTCAATCATTTTGTTGATGGAATCAAAATTTTGAAGAGTAACACGAACAACTGAGCCATTTTTAAGTCGAACAACAGGTGGCTCGATACTGTCTACGGGAACAGTAATTCCTCCTTTTCCTGGACCTTCTAAACGTAGTTGAGTTCCTGCTGCAAGAAAGTTCTGAACAGTTAACATGGTTGCAGGGTGAATCCCAACAGCAGCCAGACCAGTGTTCCTAGACCGCCCATAACGAAGCCTAAAACCTCCAAACCGAGAAGGAAACGAAAAAATTGGTCGACCAGCGATTACGTCAGCCATAAATCCAGATTTCTTTTTCTTCGAAAACTCTTTGAGGTTTCCGAGCCACTCCCAACCAGGTATCTGAAGTTTTTCAATAGTAGTTAATACTTTTGCTGCTCGACCAACTATTCCGTCATTCACTACGCGCAAAGCGCCACCCCGAACATTGTTTGTTTCAATTCGTGGCAGATTCCTGAAAGTTGAAACTTCAACAGGATCGGATTCAGTGCCAGTTACTTCCACAGGAATATTTTGTAGACCTCTCCGTAGTTCTTCGTCTGAGATGTGATATTGGAAACGTGCAATTGAGCGTTCAAACAAACGAATTTCTTCAATAAATCGCCCAATTTCATCCTCTGTAGGTTTGTAACGATCCAGTTTAAGTAATCTGCGAATATGGTCGCCAACAATTATGGTTAAAGCTTGTTCGGTGCCACCTGCTGAACGTATTGGTCCTGCATAGTATATTGCCAAATACCGTGTACGATCAGAATTTGTCTTAATGTCTACTTTTGCGATACCTTGTATAGGAGCAGCAGTTATTCCTTCAGTTAATATGGCAAGAGCGGTTCTCATGGCTTGTTCTCCAGCTTCCCGAGAATCCATTACTCCGAATTTTCCATTTATTATCTGTTCAGTAATCTTGAAAGTAAGAGCCTCACGAGATAGGGTTTTGGTTAAGTCCCGAATACTTTCAGCAACACCAGGGGGTCCAACAAGACCCTCTACCAAGGCAGCTAAGTCTTTAGCAACCTCGGGTTCGGGAACCAAAGCAGGATCTAAGCCTTTTTTTCTTGCTTTGGTTACTACGGCGTAGATGTCTTCAAGCTGTTTCTCTAAACTGTCTGCGTATTGCTTGTATTCCTTGCTCATGGGAATCGTCAAAAGGGTTCTCCTTAGTTTTAGAGGTTACAAAACAAGGTATTGAGTCTTTCTAGAACAAATAGGAATCGTCAAGGGTTATCTGGTTTTGATGTTACTTATCAATTCTTGAATCTTGTTTTTGCTTTTGTTTTCTTCTAAAACATTGCCAGTTACTATAATGCTGGCACCTGCATTGACGATTTCTTTTGCTTGTTTACCTGTTCGTATTCCACCACCCACAATTATGGGAAGGTTGGTTGCAGTTTTTACTGCTTTTATCAAAGTAACAGGCACAGGATTACCTACACCAGAACCTGCTTCTAGATACACAAAATGCATACCGAAATATTCGGCAGCAAGGGCATGAGCGGCTGCAAGTTCAGGTTTACTGTAAGGGAGGGGTGTGGCTTTTCCTACGATACTTACAGTTCCGCCTTCACCTACAGTTATGTATCCCATGGAAATGGGTTCTATACCGAATTTTTTGATTATTGGAGCACCTAAAATTTGAGCACCAACAAGGAAATAGGGATCTGAAGAATTTAAAAGAGACATAAACCAGATAGCGTCTGCATATTTAGTTACTCCGTTATGGTTACCAGGGAACAAAATTATGGGTATTTCTACTGAATCTTTCAACGCTTTAGTAACATCATCTAAGTGAGGGTCAGTGATTGATGTTGATCCGCCTACCATTATTGCTGCTGTGTTGCAGGATTCTGCTTCTTTAGCCGTCCGAACTGCAGAGCATGGCGTGACTTTTTCTGGATCAATTAATGTAAGATGAATGGCGCCTTCTTTGTTAATTTTATTTAAGAGATATTGCTCTACCGTGCCAATCATGTTTGATCCCAGTTCTAGACAGAGGATCTTGAATAAAAAAGGTCTGTAAATTGACAGTATATATCAATTTCACTAAAAGCGGGTCTTGTGTCAAATTCTTCGGTTAATTCACAACCCGTACAGTGTACTTTGGCACGGACCCCACCAGGAAATATTTCGATAGTAATTGCTTGTTTACCACAAATGGGACAGAGAAAAACTGTAGGTAATTTCTTTTTTGGGATGTGAACAACTTTGCGTCTTCTTCTGCCCATTTTAAAGCCCCTTTAACACAAATTCATTAGTTATTATTAGCGAAATCGCTTGTTTCATTGTATAACGCAACATTGGCTTAAATATTTGTCCTAAAAACATAACTAAAAGCCCAAACCAAAACAAAAACTGCGTAAATCCAGGGAGTGAATTAGATCAAATAAGTAATGATGGAAAGAAAAAAAGCAATCAAGTTAAAAAAGGGAAATGTTAAAGAATCCACGTAAATATAGAAAATATGAATGTAAAACTATTATTAATCTATATTATTTTTAATTTACTATCAAATAATTACTTTTTTTAAAAAATATTCAATATATCTTTTTGTAGGATTTAGGACAAAAAATAACAATTAATGAGCGGGGGACAATAAAAATCGCTCTAACCACCTTAGAACTCAAAATAGATCAAACAAAAAATTACTTTGTTCCGAAATCAACAAAAAAATAAAACAAAAAAAGCAAACTGACCATTTTCCAAAGATTGAATGAAAAAATTGTGATGCCAAAGGAATCACAAAATCTTATCACATAAAATCACATCACAAATAAAAAACCCAAAAAACAGTGCTAAAATGAAAATAAAGTAATATTTGAGGTTTTTGGAAAAATGATTCGAACGTGATCTCACATGTGATTCTGTGATAATCACACGTGATGTAAATTTTTTCCAAGAATCACACATAATATTGAAGAAAAAAAGGAAAAAATATTAAAAAAATACCATAATAAATATAAAAAAAGGGTTTGCTCCCAATCACTAATTTAAAAAATAGCAAATCTATGCAATTTGATTAATTAAAATTTTAAAATGATAAATTTTTCAAGAAAAATCGAATTATAATCAGCCAACATGAGAAGGGGCAATTCAATTATTTTGCAAAAAGTATTTTTGTTTCAATGTTTGTTTGGTTGGAATGTTAAATTTATTGCAAAGCATCAAAGCCAAAAAGGCAGTTGTTTTAATAGTCAGGAAAGGTTTTTAGGACATGGCAGGTATACAAAAATGTATCCTTTAAAACAGGAGTTGTAAAAACTAATTTGAATGTAAAGGAAAGGGCTCAGAATTGGCTAAACTACTCTTTAAACGACCCTTTAGTCAAAATATTAGCAAAAAACAGCAATTTAACAAAAATACAATTAGAAACACTTTTGATTGATGTTTTAGCCGAAAATATAGCCGATAAGGGTCTAAAATATGATGAAAAGGCTAAGATTCGTATTTTAGCCGTAAGTAGAGGCGCGTTTAATAGGAGTTTGAGGCAGGCCAGACACAATGTTACGCAATCAATCTACACGATTTTGTTACTAGGATACCTGGGAGTTCTCGAAGAAATCAGCCTAGAACCATATTTGGAGGCTGCAAACAAATTAAAAGAGTATATCGACACTCAAAGAGAATTAATAAAAAAACGACCAGAAGAGGAACAAATTAAAACCATCAAAAGACTCCATGAAGAACTCAAAAGCAGTCTTGAAGAGCTGTCCAGTCCACGCAAAATATCAAAAAAGATGTGACATCACAAATCACAGTATTTTTTTCACAAAAAGTAATGAATATTTACGCCATGGTGACGGTAATTATTGGCACATTAAAATGTTTCGGGGAAGAAAAAACACAAAAAAATAAAGCTTATTTTAGGCTTATTTAGCAAAATAATTGACAAAATCAAAGCCTATTAAAAAAATTGATAAAACACAGGGATAAAAAAAGATTGGGGGATACAAACAGTCAATGGTTTTCGTGTGGTTGTAATGTGAGGTGTTTGTGACGTGTGATGTCACGTTTTAAGATTTGACGAAAAACTTAAGTTTATTTATATACTAGTGTGATATGTGATTAGTTATGCACATCACACGAAATCACACCCAAATCACACGTGAGGAGCGATTTTGATGATTTCAGATGTTTTTCTAATATTGACGTCTATTTTGTTGTTTGGGACGATTTCGGTGTTATTTCTGTATTACAAGCGCATAATAACCCTTCGACATGAGTATCATAACGCCAAAGGAATAGTAAGTGACATTGTGGTAAGCATAGATAATCAACTTATGAGGCAAAAAGAGGGCGTACTTTATGTGGCCCATAAAATCGAAAAGGTTGCAGTAGAAAATCAAGAAGTTGCAAAAAAAGTAGAAGAATATGAAGAAAAATTAATTAAAATCAGTAATCGGATAACTGATTTCCCTTCAGATTTTGAAGAAAAATTCTCAGGTCAAATTAACGAGATACGAAACGAATTTGAAGGAATAAAGGAAACTCAAGAAAAAGTTTTTGAAAAGCTTGTTGAAATTGAAAAAATCAAATATGAAAGACATGCACCAGATGTAAAAATCAAAGCAGCGATTCCAATAAAAAAAGAGAAAGCCCTGGAGCCGTTGACGGAAACAGAATTGATAGTTCTTGAAACAATAGGTAAAGAAGGCGAAAAAACTGCTCCAGAAATACAAAAAATGATTAGTCTGACGCGGGAGCATACTGCAAGGCTAATGAAAAAACTTTACAAAGATGGCTACCTAGAAAGAGACACCCATAGAATGCCGTACGTTTATAGACTAAAAGAAGAAATGGAAAAAATTCTCAAAAGAAGGGAAATTAATCCGTCTTAGTTTCCGCTTTACCAGTGAGGGACACTCCAGCGGCTTTGAGGCGCTTTAGGTTTTCATTCATTTCAGAAAGGGTCTTTGAATCGGGCAAATTATAGTCTGCAGTTCCTTTTTGTCTAAGGTAAGTCGGATAATGAATCACTTTAACTGGAACAGCAAAGCGAATCTGTGGCTCTGAAATAATCAAGGCTTCCCCGATGTCAAGCATCTTGATCTCAGTGTCACTGTATTCCATGTAAGGAGTGTTTTGGGTAAGATAGTCTCGGTCCCGTTTAAGCTCAGTTTTCATGATAACTTTGGTCCACAACTCTGCAAACACGTCACGATTAATTTTTGAGGGTCTAGGCGTTACTGCGTTTAAACCAACCCGGTATTTGCGGTAAGTAAGGGCGATGTCTGAAAAGATTGTTTTTCGTATTTCTGGGTCCAAAAACTCGTGAGCTTCCTCCAAAGTTATCAACAAAGTTGGAAGTTTTTTCCAATCTTCAAAATTGTTTTCCCACAAACGTTTGTAATGTTGGGCAACAAATGTTGCAGTAAGACAAGTCACATTGCGTTGTTCTTCGGAGGTCAAACCGGAAATGTCAACAAGACAAGTAACGCCTTTGCTTATGTTTTGTACAACATCTTCTATGAAGTTGTAATCTGAAACTGGAAACAAGTGTGGCGGCAAATCAGAAAGACGGCTCATCAGAGCAATAATCACAACCTTTTGTTGGTGGTTAATAATACGTCCAACCCCAGAGTGACCTTCTTGGCGGTATGCTTCAAGGGATTCTTCAATCCAGCATTTGCCTAAACTCTCATACAATCGTCGGGCAATCCTGATTTGTGGTCGACCAATATCGGGGAACAAAGTCCACAACCGCCCAGGAGTAAGGCTGCGCAAACCAATGGACAATTTGCCATCTCGGGCAGAATAGTAACTAACCCTGCTATGAAAGAGGGGATGGTCCCCGAGACCGCTTTCTTCTCCGAAGTCTTTGCCAGAAAGGAGTTGACCGGCAAAATCAAAAATTAGGCCAACTGTTGTTGGGTCATCAATTATTCGAGCGTTCAAAATAAGTTCGGTGTTAGTTTTTCCAGAGCCGGTCATCCCAAACATGCCCATCATTTTAGGAATTGCTTTAGCGTTTATTCCCACTACACCTAGCACTTCTTCGCCAGAACGCAATCTTCCTATCTCTAGATCTCCAGAAAGCTGCAAAATTAAATAGTCTTGCTCATTAATTGTGTAAACATGATCCATATAGTTTGGGTTAAAAGTCGGAGATCTTATTCTGCCAGAATTATTTTCTAGTAACAAAACAGCGTCAACATGTCTATAGCTGGAGTAGGGTCCAAAAGATTCTTTGCCTTCTGCTTCTCGAAGTTGTTCATTTGTTTTCAGGGTAGAAGAGCTTCCAGCATCAACTATTCGAGCATAAAAATTTCGGTTTTCAGAGTTTATTCGTACGATTTGGCCAAAGGAAAGTGTTATTCCTTGATTCAGGAAAAAAGAAACCGTGTCGCCTTTTACTTCTCGAACAAAGCCTACGGGTTCAAATTCTATCAAAGCTTTCATCTCCTTCAAATAGGTTTGTTATTCCATGAATTTTGTCAGCAAAACTACAGGATAATTCTTCTACACGAAGAGTCTCTAAGATGCCAGCAGTCTCTAACTCTTTTTCGATTAAATCATAATATTGTAAAAGTTTAGAGGCTGATGCTCCAGAGAATTCGTGGGCAAGCCAAAGGGTAACAGGGTATCCTAAACACCTTGGGTCTTCAGAAAGGGAAGTTAATGGAGAGAGCAGTTCAGTTACGTTTTGAGATGTTGAATCCATTATGTCGCAACGAAATATGTGTTTACTATCTTCACATAGCTTCACAAGGGAAACGTCCCCATAAAGGTGTTTTTCCATGTTTGCCTCTTTGACTGGATGGTATACCCAAAGGGAATAAGGGGTAAGCACACTTGTTGAAGCCATAAAATCGCGTCCTTTTTCGTCACATAGCATAGGAGACTGTTTACTTATGGCAAGAAGATTAATCTTTTTACGAAGAGCCTCTTCGTAAAGGGAAGTGTGGAAACCTCGTTTTCCTCCAAAAAAACTGGCTCCATCCAACAGAATATAATCCCCTGCACCTAACTCGCGAAGAGTATCCTCACCAGAGCTTCCCGGAGTAGCCTCTTCGTGAATAAGTTTTAAGGCCATTTCGCTTTCAATTTGGAGTCGATTATCAATCAAAAAGTTTGAACGGTAACGGCGGTCTCCCACTGCACAAACGATGCTTTCTTCATAATCCCATGTTACTTTACGGTTTTCTACCGAAGCGTAAGCGACTCGCATCAGGTAAATTCCCCAGTTGTGGGCTCGTTTTAATGTTCGAGTGGAACAATCCACAGCAAAAAATCGGGAATTACAGTTTTTAATTTTTTGTAAGGGTTTAATTTTGGCTATGTCAGGTTTAGAAATAATCAAAGGTTGAGGTTTAACATCACTAAAACCTATTTGTCGACCTTTGTCAACATACAATTTAAGCTTAGTTTTTAGTTCAGTCAAATTTTTCTGAATTTTACTCATATATGAGTGATCTCCTCAAACAAGAAAGCTTTACAGGCAGGTTATTAAATCAATTATTCTTTAAGAAAAGAAGTTTATTATCTTTCTTGAATTTGAGTGGACAGTGCAGTCATAATTCTGTAACGCATTTGATTAGATGAGCCTTTTTTGAGGAAATATCCCCGATCAGTTAATCTAGACAAGTAAGTTGAAGCAGTGCTAAGGCTGATTGGTTCGTTATACTGTTTCTCGAATGCATCACGCATATCCTTGGAGGAGAACCATCCTACAGGAAAGTTTTTTTCAGCAACTAATCGCACTTTGTCTATCTTGGATATTTCAGTTGCTGCAAGAGTTTGTTCAGAATTTGTTGCTGGTGATCCTCCTAATAGCTCAACCAAATCAAGTACACGAAGAGCCTTATCCCGAGTAATTTGACCTTCAAAGGTAACGGTATAACGGTCACCGTTATTGAAGACTTCTACTCGCATTTTTTTGGTTGGCATATTTTACACCAATTAGTGTTCACTTACTACTAGTTCACTAGTTATAGGTATTACGGTATATAGTGTTTAGTAAAAAAGCTCAAAAATTAGTTTAAAATGAAAATTAAAGAATTTTTGCAAATATTTTACTTCACAGACTTCACAAAGAGTTCCAAACGTAAAAATAAAACAAAGAATTAATCAATTCTAATTCTCCAGTAGAAACAAAGGGGTTGACTAATTGCTGTGAAAGAGCTTGAATCGAAGTTATTTAGCAAAAAGAAAGTCTATTAAAGAATTAAAGTTGATTTTTATTCACAAATTTTCACATTGATGTAAACACATGTGTTAACAGGTTAACTAGTAAGACTCTTCGTGGAATAATATTTTGTGTGTTACAAAAAATTCTAGACAAAGACACTGACCCCTTAGTTTCCATTGTAACAAAAAAATAATCCTACGTTTTAAAAAAGTTGTAAACATAAAATAATGTAGAATTAACTCTAATTTTTTTTATAAATAAAATTATATATTAATTCTGAGTATAGCACCAACGAGATTCTTTTTTAATATAATATTATCTTCGTAATTATTGATTCTTTTTAGTTTTACACCAAGAATTCACCTTAATTTTTCCACCCGAAATTAAGGGGTCCGAGTGTCACTAAAAGATTTTTTATATCTAATATTAACTTAAAATCAGGATTATCCCAAAACTTTAGTCCCCCTTTAGGATTTTGTGGTTTTTGTTTACTTTTTTTTACGACACATTTTATCTACTGGAAAACCTATCGAGGCAATAATTCTATTACTTGTTAGAGGAGTTTACAACACTGACTAAAATTGATACTCTTGAAGACGTTTTCGACCGTTTTCTGAGTAATACCAACATTTTTAACGACCGAGAAGTATTACGTCATGATTATATCCCAGATAAACTCCCCCATCGTGATACACAAATCCAATGCTTAGGTGGTATCGTAGCCCCTGTATTACGCAGTTCTCCCTGTTCTAATGTGTTTATTTATGGAAAAACTGGAACAGGAAAAACAGCGGTAACAAAATTTGTTTTAAATAAACTCGCTTTTAAAGCACAACAACTAAAAAGACCTATTGAAGTCTGCTACGTTAATTGCCGTTTAGCAGGCACGGAATATCGAGTTCTTTCAAGCCTCTGTGACGCTTTAGATGTCAAAGTTCCTTTTACTGGGATTGCTGTTGGAGAAGTGTTTGATCGCTTCAAAAAAGGGCTCGATAAGCAACGAAAAATTTTCATTGTGGTCCTTGACGAAATTGACGCCCTGATTAAAACCCGTGGCGATACCCTTCTTTATGAATTAACTCGTGTTAATGAGACTCTTCGTCATGGTCGAACATCAATAATTGGAATTTCAAACGACTTACGCTTCAAAGAATTTTTGGATCCCCGTGTATTAAGCTCATTAAGTGAAGAAGAAATCGTTTTCCGACCTTATGATGCAGCTGAACTTCAAGACATTCTATGGAGACGGGCAAAAATCGCTTTTTCTGATGGTGCCCTGACCGATAGTGCCGTGGCCTTGTGTGCTGCATTAGCTGCAGCAGAACATGGGGACGCTCGTAGAGCCCTGGATCTTTTGCGGGTTGCTGGGGAATTATCAGAACGAGAAGGCACAGATTCAGTTACTGAAAAACATGTCCGAGAAGCAGAAAAACGTGTAGAACACGACCGCATCGTGGAGGCTTTAGAAAATCTTCCTGTGCATTCAAAGTTAGTATTGTGTAGTGTATATTTGTTGGGTAAAACTAAAATGAGTTACACAATTACTGGAGATATTTATGAAATATATTCTGAACTATGTGACCAATATGGGCTTTCACCTCTTACTCAAAGACGTGTAAGTGGATTAATCAGTGAATTGGACATGATTGGTCTGTTAAATGCTCGTGTCGTTAGTATGGGTCGACATGGGCGCACAAAAAAAATCCGTTTGGGGATTGGTCGCACTCTTGTAAGAAATGTATTCATGAATAATGACAGATTTCATGATCTGTTAAGTTATGTTCCAACCTGTTTCGGAGCCCACTAAAATAAAAATTTTTGTTTTCAAATGGTTTGCTTACCAGGGTTCAGTAAAATCTATTGTTGAAATAGTAGATTTTTGCAAGTTTACTATTGGAACTATTCCTGGAGTTGGAACAAGCCCCATTTTTTGTTGAAAATCTGTTTGTTCTTGCCATGCACCTGAGTTTACAATTAAAGTTCCTCGATATCTATTGCATTTGAGAATGTGAACATGTCCAGCATGAAAGATGTCTGGGGGTCTTTCGATAACCATGAAATCCCTTTTTTCTGGAGCTATTGGGGTTCTTTCTCCGTAAATTGGCGCGAGATGTCTAGCTTTAAGTAACAGTTTCATTGATTTGTCTGGGGTGTCAAAACTGACGTTTGGAGCAAAAGCCGCAATATCATCTAAACTTCTTCCGTGAAATGCAAGCACCTCTACTCCATGAAGGCTTATTGTTGAAGGATTCCCAAGGGAATAAATTTCTCGAGCTTCCTGCAGGGGTTCGATGTAATCTTTAGGTAACGCAGGTTGTGGTAATGCTTTTCTGGAGGCATCATGGTTTCCTGGAATAACAAAAATTTTTATGTAATCAGGAACCTGCTCCAAAAGTTTGGCTGCATGACTGTATTGTTCATAAATATCTGAAATAGTTAACTCGTCTAGCTGGTCTGGATATATGCCAATTCCATCTACAATATCTCCTGCAATAACCAAATACTTAATATGACCTGCAAATTCCCGTAGTTTATCATTGCCTTTTTCTCCTTTTAACCAAAGCAAAAATTGATTAAACTCTTTTTCCATAAACTTGTTACTTCCAACATGAATATCTGACAATAACGCCGCATAAACTGGAATATCTGCTCTATGAGGAGTTTTTTGTGGCATTTCTGGCAAAATGAAATCTTTGGCAATAATTAAGTCATTGTTTCCTTTTACGGCATTTACACAAACTACTTGATCTAGAATCAGGGATCTTGCTTTTTCAATAATTTCTTTTTCCAAATTAGGGGACACAAGAACCGTGGCATTTGCTTCTAGGTCCTCCATTCTCACGAAGAGCTTATCCTTTACTTCAATTTTTTCTGTAACCATTCCAATAATGTTAACTTTTGACTTCATTGGCGCCTTTAAAGCAACAGAAATAGGAACAGCATTCTTCACATCCATTCTTTTTCTCAGAACTTTTTTTAACCGTTCGAAACGGTCCTGAAAATATTGCATGTATTCTTTGATTGTTCCTGTGGTACAGCTGCTTTTGGTTGGGTCCAGTAAAACTTTAACATCTTCATCCACATCTTTGGCGTATGCTCTAACGGTTTTTCTTGATTGAATACTAATTGAACCTGAATCAGGTTCAACTAAATCCCTTTTTCCAATACACGGTTCTAATTTAATGTCTTCTAGATAACTTCGATCGATAAACAGAGGTTTTTGTGATGAATTTCTGATTTTTTTGATAACTTCTTCCATGAGATAAAGGGGATCTTCTGTTTTTGCAATATTATCTAAGAATTCGAAAGCCTCTTTATCTAACTGGAATCCTGAAGATATCGTGAACGAAACAGCTTGCTGTAGCTTGTTAGATTCACTCATAATTTCTTGTGTCGTTTATATCCCTCTGTTGAAACGGTATTATACACCAAGTATCCTATTAACTCTGTTCTTAAATTTGAACAAAACGTTTTTGAAATTACTATTTTTTAGTCAACTTTTGTTGATCCTCCTCCTGAAATAGGTATTCATATTCTTTCTAATGCCTCTATGATTCGTTAAATTTACAATAACGGTCTAAACATTCTGCGATCTTGTAATTCCAAAACGGTCCTGATATATTTAATTGTCAGATTGCCTTCTAGTTTTTATGGTAAGCGTGTGGCAAATGGAACAAAAGAACCTAATTGAAAAAATAAACCGGCTAAAAAAACAGAAAAATGCAGTAATTTTAGCTCACGTTTATCAGCGACCCGAAATTTACGAAGTTGCAGATTTCATTGGTGACTCTTACGGACTAAGCAAACAAGCAACAAAAACTGACGCAGAAATCATAGTTTTCTGTGGTGTTGATTTCATGGCTGAATCTGCTTACATTTTAAATCCCACAAAAATAGTTTTAATTCCAACAAAACTAGCTAATTGTCCAATGGCTGCAATGGTTGACGTTGATGGTTTACGGGAATTAAAGGCTAAACATCCTGATGCTTCTGTTGTGAGTTATGTCAATACAACTGCTGAAGTTAAAGCAGAATCAGATATTTGCTGCACCAGCGCAAACGCCGTTAACGTGGTTAATTCTTTGGCTGGAAAAAAAGTAATTTTTGTTCCCGATTCTAACTTGGCAAATTATGTGATGCGCAACACTGACAAACAAATTATCCCTTGGAATGGCTGGTGTTATGTTCATAACAAATTCTCCCCCGCGGGAATTTTCCAAGCTAAAGTTAAACATGTGGATGCAAAAGTTTTGGTTCATCCAGAATGTGTTCCAGAAGTTGTGAATTTAGCTGACGAAGTTTTTAGCACAACTGGAATGATTAACTACGTAAAAGGCAGTTCAGATAATGTTTTCATTATTGCTACTGAAATTGGTGTGGTTGAACGGCTACGGCAAATGTTTCCAGAAAAAACGTTTTATCAAGCTCCTCCTGGGGGAACTTGTTTGCAAATGAAAAAAACTACTTTGGAGCTTGTTTTAGCTTCCCTCGAAAAGGAGCAGTTTAAAGTCGTAATTCCAGAAAATATAAGGGTCAGGGCCAAGAAGGCTTTGGATAGAATGTTGAATGTGGCTTGATGTTTTGGACAGGCAAAATCTTGTTGAACTCGCCTACCAGAAAGGAAATAAACTAACCTTAAGCAACGAGAACTATCTTAGTTGGTTAACCGGTTTTTTTAATCGAGAATACAATGACGACGTGTACACAGGAGATATTACTAGTAACGCAATTTTAACAAAAAATAAACTGACGACTGGTTTTTTGTACACAAAATCAGTTGGAGTTATTGCAGGTCTTGCAGAAACATGTTGGTTTCTAAAAAAACATGGTCTTGAAGTTAAAGCTCATGTAAACGATGGACGAAAAGTGAATAAAGGCGATTTGGTCTTAACTCTTCAAGGTGGGAAAAAAGACATTCTATCAACCGAACGAATATGTTTGAACGTTTTACAAAGAATGTCCGGAATCGCCACAGAGACTAAACATTTAGTTGATTCCCTCAAAAAATATCAAACCAAAATTGCTGCAACGCGAAAGACCCTTTTGCGTTATCTTGACAAGAAAGCAGTTTTCTTGGGTGGCGGTTTAACTCATCGTTTTGGTCTTTGGGATGCCATTTTAATCAAGGATAATCATTTGGAGGCCTTGAAAAACGAAGGAATAACTGCTTACATTGAAACTGCATTAACTAGAGCATCAAAATTTTTAGATAATATCGATTTTGTTGAAATTGAAGTTACATCTCACGAAGAGGCTCTAACTGCCGCTCAAACTTTTGATGTATTAAAAATGAAAAAACCTTGTGTTATTATGCTTGACAACATGAATCCTACATTAATCCAAGAAACTATGGAGACTCTTCGTGAAAGCAACCTTTACGACAATCTATTATTGGAAGCTTCAGGTGACATAACTCCTAAAAATGTGCACGAATACGCTAAAACTGGGGTTGATGTAGTGTCCATGGGGTATCTGACTCATTCCGTGAAAGTCTTAGACCTGAGTTTGGAGATGACCCTTTGAAAACTGATTTTTTAGTTGTCGGCAGCGGTATTGCTGGATTAAATTTTGCCCTTAAAGTTGCTAAATATGGGGAAGTAACCCTTGTAACAAAAAAAGAAATTATGGAATCCAATACCAACCTTGCTCAGGGTGGAATTGCTGCTGTAACCCGAAAAGACGACTCTATTCAGTCTCATATCGACGACACTTTGACTGTTGGTTCTGGATTGTCAAACAAACGAATGGTAAAAATCCTTGCTGAACATGGTCCTGAAGCTATACAAAACCTTCTTTCTTTTGGGGTAAATTTTGACACAGAAGATGATATTCTTCATTCAACTACAGAAGGGGGTCATAGCATTGCCCGGGTTCTTCATTCTGGGGATACTACCGGAAAAGAAATTGAGCAAAAAATGACGGAAAATGTTCGGGAACACAAGGACATTCAAGTTTTTGAAAACTGTTACGCCGTTGATCTTCTAATAAAAGACGGTAAATGCCTCGGAGCAAAAATGCTAGACATTCCTAAACGTTGTATCTTTGATATTTTTGCTCGGGTAACAGTATTAGCAACTGGGGGCGTGGGTTATCTTTACTTGAACACTTCAAACCCTGAAATTGCAACTGGAGACGGCATAGCAATTGCATTCAGAGCTGGAGCTATTGTTGAGGATATGGAGTTTGTGCAGTTTCATCCAACGACTTTAAACAAGCTTGGCGCCCCTCATTTTTTGATTTCCGAGTCTCTTCGTGGTGAAGGGGCAATTTTAGTAAACCAGGATGGTAGACGTTTCATGTTAGAACATGACCCCATGGGCGATCTAGCTCCTCGAGATATTATTGCTCGGACAATTTTTAATGAACTCAAAACTGGACCTGTCTATTTGGATTTTCGTCACAAAGGTGAAGAATTTATTTTAGATCGTTTTCCCATGATTTACAATGAGTGCTTGAAGTATGATCTTGACATTACTAAAGATTTAATTCCTGTTTCTCCTGCCACTCATTATCTTTGTGGAGGAATTAAAACAAACGAGTATGGTGAAACTTCTGTTGGTAATCTTTTAACATTTGGAGAATGCACCTGCACTGGAGTTCACGGTGCTAACAGGCTTGCTAGCAATTCTTTGTTAGAGTCTGTGGTTTTTTCTACTTTGGGGGCAAAAAAAGCCAAAAATTATTTGAAAAATTCGATTTACACATCAACTCAGAACACTGTAAGTTTCGCAAACATCGACACTCCAGAACTAACTTACCTCAAAGCTGATTTACGAAAATCTATGTGGGATTACATCGGGATTATTCGTAATGAAGAAAATATCATTTTGATGCTTAGAAAACTGGATCGTTTACGTTCAAGATTAAATTCTATTGGTGGGGTTGGAGTAAACACGCGGTTTCTTAAGTTACTTAACATGGTAACTGTAGCCAATCTCATTGCAACTGCTGCTTATGCCCGAACTGAAAGTCGTGGAACCCATTACCGAGAAGATTTTCCAAACACTGATGACAAGAATTGGTTGAAGCATATTTGTCTTCAAAAACAAAATGCAAAGATACAAACCTTTTTTGGGTAATTATTTGATTAGCAAGACTTTGGGCGAAAGCGCTTTAAATCTGTAAAAAGCTCTACTTTTTTGTGCCGGGGTGACAGAGCGGTAATGTGCCGGTCTCGAAATGACGCACTTTGTGTCAGAAGAAAACCGGTGGTGCTTGGCGCCACATGGGTTCAAATCCCATCCCCGGCGCCATTCTTCTTTGTTTTTCTTAACCGTGATTTTTTCTGTGGTTTTCGTTTAAGTTCAGTTCCACATACTTCACAAGAATTAAATTCATAGTCAGACGGATATTTGTGGTAACATGCTGGGCAATATAAAATCCATTTGAACCTCTTTTTTATTCCAAAGGTCATTAATGATGTGAACTCTACTTCAATTTTGTTTGCGACATTTTGCATTGAGTAATCGTCTGTTATAACTAAGGGTGTTGCCCCTTCAGATTTTAGTTCTAAAGCCAATGCCAAAACCTGCATGTCTGCCTTGGAAAGGTAACGCATGTCCCCCAAATTTTTGGAGGCTTCTCGAACTTCTTGAGAAAACATTTCTTTGGGTTGCAAAATTATGATTTTTCCGTTTTCAATTGCTGTGTGGAAACGCACCCAAATCATTGATTCTTGGTTCAATTCGTTTTTGACTTCATCAACTGTGTATTGTTTTTCTGGAAATGAAAGCGGGTCAAATCCACCGATAAATGCGGAAGTGTCAAGAACTAGGGTTTTGTGTTTCAATATTTTATGCCTCTAATCGGAGTTTTGTTTCTTTTTTAGGATTTTTTTCCGTATTATAAGGAGTTGTATGATTTATTTTACGTTACTGGAGTTTTTCTTTTGTTTTTTGAGGCGATAGATTATTAACGAAGAAATGCGTGAAATTCTTCTAGCAGGAGAACAATTACCATGAGCGTACCTAAGGATGTTGGCGAACTAAAAGTTGGTAGTTACATAATCATTGATGATGAACCCTGTAAAATTGTGAGTTACAGCAAATCCAAACCTGGAAAACATGGGGCTGCAAAGGCTCGAATCGTAGCAATAGGCGTATTTAACGAAGCAAAAAAAACAATCGTAAAACCTGTAAGTGCACAGGTTGATGTTCCAATTATCGATAAAAGCACTGGGCAAGTTATTGCTCTTTTGCCTTCTGCTGTTCAGTTAATGAACTTGGAATCCTACGAAATGACTGAATCACCCTACCCCGAAGAGGAAGAAATCAAATCTAAACTCGAATCTGGCGTTGAAGTAGAATACTGGCACATTCTAGGTCGAACTAGAATAACCCGAATAAAAGGCTAAACAATCCTTTTAAATCCTTTTTTGTGTAATGTAACTACCTTTTTTAGTTCTTAATTGCACTTTTAGCACTTGTACTTGTGGCTGATAACTTTGAAGCGTGTAAAACACATTCAACTTGATAACACTCAAACAGTTGGTAGCCTAGTTTCCAAAATGAATGAATGCGGAGTCCTCGGGGGAGGAAACATTGGTAAAGCAACAGAAATTGTAACCGAAATGTTTGCAGACAAAGACTACACTGTATTTTTGACCTTAGCTGGGGCTTTGGTTCCGGGTGGAATGCGCCAAATAATTAGGGATTTGATAGATCAAGGCTATGTTCACGCCGTTGTTACTACTGGCGCTAACATGGTACATGATATGGTTGAATCTATTGGGCACCATCACTGGATCGGAACTTTTCTTGCTGAAGACACTGAATTAATGGAACAAGACATCGGCAGAATCGGCGACATCTATATTGAACAAGACGCCTTCAAAGGGTTAGAAGAATGGATTACCAAAATTTTAGCAAAAATTCCTGAGAAAACTCGAGAAAATATATCCACAAACGAACTTCTTTATGAACTTGGAATAAATATTTCTGACCCAAACTCGATACTTGCAACTGCTGCAAAGAAGGGGGTTCCTATTATCAGTCCTGGATTGGTCGACTCTATTGCTGGTTTTCATCTGTGGATGTATGGTCAAGATAACACCTTGAGACTTAACCCTCTTCGTGACACTCACAAAATAGTTGACATTGTTTACGACGCCAAAAAAGTAGGAATGATAATCCTCGGCGGTGGCTGGCCCAAACATTATGCTTTGTTTGCTAACACTTTCCGAGAAGGCGTAGACCGTGCCATTCAGATTACTATGGATCGCCCTGAACCTGGGGGTCTAAGTGGAGCCACCCTAAAAGAGGCAATCAGTTGGGGAAAAGTAAAACCTGAAGGCAAAGAAGTAACCGTTATCTGCGATGCAACTATCGCTTTTCCTTTAATTGTTGCTGCAGCGTTGGAGTCTGTAACAAAAAATAAATCGTAAATGGGCTTTTCTGTTAAACACAACATTTTGTTATTCTAGTTCTTGCCTGTTTTTTCTTGGGAACCGTACTTCTAGTATTCCGTCTTCACAGTTAATTTGCATTTTGTCTGCGTCAATGTCTACTTGCAGATGACCTTGACAATGCAAAAACGAGAACTCCCCTTGTCTATGGCATATGCCTAAATCGTTGAAGTTTACTTTTTTCTTCATTTTTGCTATTATTTCGATATGTTTTTCGTTTATGGCTGTTACTTTCACTGTTTCTGGTGCAACGTTTGGAAGATCTGCGGTAACAATAACTTCCCTTGGAGTAATGAAAACGTTTGATAAGGCATGTAGACAACAAGTTTCTGTGTTCCAGCTAGGACCTTCAGGAAACGCTGCTGCCATAACTTCTTGTGCTAATTCTTCAATTTTTTGCAAGTATTCTTCCATTTCTTCAAAGCTTGAACCTTTTTTTCTTCTTTCCACCGTTGATTTCTCCTAGACGTATAGTGGCATATCATATTCCTGAGATTTTTGCATGCGTTTCATTTCTTGTTGGGTACGTTTCATTATGTCCCTTGCTTTGAGCCTAATTTCTTCTCCCTTCTCCATAAGTTTAGTAACATCAACAGTAACATCCGAAATTTTTGCTAGCTCTTTAAGTACAATAGCTGCTGCTTGGGGGTCCGGATAATTATAAAAGGACTGAGCCAAAAGCGCGATAGATTGCATTTTCTTTTCCACACTATATCTCATACTTAGAGCTTGGGGACCAACAATATAGCCTTCATTCATGACTTTTAATCCCTGTTTTGTTATTTTGTTAAGGAGTTTCTGGTTTGAAGCTGCTCCAAAAACTTCAGGGGTATTGATGGTTTGCCGGTTTTCTGTTGGGATTCCACCCATTGAAATTATTTGCTTAACTTTCTTGGTTTGTGCCCAATCTACTAATTCTTGCATTATAGTATACACTGCCGGAGCTGGAACCGCAAGCTCTGAAATAACTGCAATCAGTTTATTATTTCCATAGATTCGTAATGGGGCATGGGGCAAGCCATTATGTAAAACAACTACCGGAGGAAGCAAATCCGATTCCATGTATGCAATTTCTTCTAACTTAAGTTCAGTAATCAAATACGATGTTGCAATAAGTCCCACCAACCCCACATCAGGAAGACCAATTAACATTTTAGCCTCAGACGGAATGGGGGCTTTCTCTACGATTGTAACCGATTCTTGCAAAAGATTTCCCCATTTAGATAACATCTCATGGATAGTTTAAAACTTTTCATAATCTTGAGATAAACTTCTGTTCTGCATCTGTGTATTTTTCTTACACAACTCAATGCAAAAAAGAATAAAAAAATAAATCACCACGCCCTTTACATGATTAACCTTTGTCAGGTGTTAACAATGAAATCTATTGTTTTATATTCTACAAAAACTGGCAACACCAAAAAAATTGCAGAAGCAATAGCATCAGAAACAAACTCTGATATCCTTCAAATTACAAACCCTGACCCCATGCCAAATATTAATTTAACTAATTATGACTTAATCTTTGTTGGGACTGGCATCCGGGCTGGAAACCCATTCCCCGAGCTGGTTTCTTACTTGAACACCCTTAATTTACCCGACTCTAAACTCTTCGCAATTTTCTTAACTTGGGGCGGCACTGGGAAAACCGACGAAACTGTTAGTGACAAGGTACGAACAATCTTAGAACAAAAAAACCAAATCGTAATCGACGGATTCTTTAGCAGCTACGGCAAGTGGAATATGAGAAGAAGCAGCCGCCCAGACAACAACGACCTAACAGCAGCAAAAACATGGGCACAAAAAACAATTAACAGCATTTCAGCATAAACTGTTGTTTTTAACACGTTGGTATAGCATATATGTATTCTATTAGCAGTAAATGTTGAAGAGCAACTTTTTCTAAAATTTTCTGCTGTACCTATTAGTTGTCTACTTTTTACATGTACGTTAACATGTTTTGTTACGTCTGTTGTTGAATCTCTTTCTGAGATAAACTAAATACCTATAAACGGCAACTCCTGTTTTTTATCTTGGGAATTAATCAATGGTTCTGGACCGTCTAGGCTCTTCGTTAAATGACGCTTTAAAGAAAGTATTCAAAGCGCCAGTCATGGACGAAAAAACAGTAAAAGAACTTGTTCGTGACATACAACGAGCCCTGCTTCAAGCAGATGTTAATGTCAAACTGGTTTTGGAAGTCTCGAAAAACATCGAAGAACGCGCCCTAAAAGAAAAAGTCCCCCCGGGCGTTTCCAGACGCGAACACGTAGTAAAAGTAGTCTATGAAGAGTTAACCCGATTCTTAGGAGAAAAATCAGCCACCCTAAAAATTGAACCTGGAAAACAAAAAGTCCTCATGATGGTAGGAATCCAAGGCTCTGGAAAAACGACCGCAACTGGAAAACTCGCAAAATATTTCCAAAAACGAGGACTAAAAACTGCTCTAGTTTGTACCGACACCTATAGACCAGGAGCTTACGAACAACTCAAACAGTTAGCCGGCAGAATAAATGTCCCAGTATATGGTGAACCTCATGAAAAAAAGTCTGAAAAAATTGCCATGAGGGGTCTGAAACAATTCAAAGACTATGACTTGGTTATAATCGACACTGCTGGTCGACATAAAGAAGAAAAAGGTTTAATTGACGAAATGAAACGTCTAGAAAAGGTCATCAAACCCGACGAAGCGATCTTGGTTATTGACGGAACCATAGGACAACAAGCGGCGCTACAAGCCAAAGCCCTTCATGACGCGACGCCTATCGGTTCAATTATTGTTTCCAAACTTGATGGTTCTGCAAGGGGGGGCGGTGCTCTTTCAGCGGTTGCTGCTATTGGTGCACCAATAAAATTTATCAGTTCCGGAGAAAAACTTGAGGACATTGAAGCCTTCATTCCTTCTCGGTTCGTAGGGCGATTACTAGGGATGGGTGACCTTCAAAGCCTTGTTGACAAGGTTCGAGACGCAGAAGTAAAAGTGCCCGAAAAAAAAGCCCGCGCCTTTATGAGCGGAAAATTCACTTTAACCGACATGTATGAACAGTTTGAATCGATGAAAAAAGTCGGTCCCCTAAAGGGACTACTTAAGATGATTCCTGGAATGAGTTACAACATTCCTGATGATCAAATGAACCTAGCTGAAGACGCTTTGAAAAAATGGCGCGTAATCATCCAATCTATGACCCTCAAGGAACGAGAAAAACCCAAAATTCTTTCATCTTCTCGAATCCGTAGGGTTGCCCGTGGGTCAGGCACTACAGAAAAAGACGTTAAACAACTACTAACCCAATACAATCAAATGAAAAAGATGATGAAGAGTTTCAGACGAAAACGATTGCCCAACTTTTTCGGGGGAAAAGGTTTACCCACAGGGTAGAACAGAATCTGCGTACATAATTTGATTATTTACATAAAATTGAGGAATATTCGTGGAATTACTTGAAAAAGCCCAGCGCCTTCTGGAAGCACAACCTTTGTGTGACCACTGTTTAGGCAGACAATTTGCCCTTCTTGGTTATGGTTTAGACGACAGCGAACGAGGAGAAGCCCTAAAACTTATGTTAACCATGAAAAATCACCAGTTAGCTCTTGCTGGCAAAAAAGAAGGATTTTCAACTCTTAGACTTTTGGTTTCTCGTGGATCTTTTGAGATGGCTGCTGAATTATTGAAAAAAATGAGAAAACGAGCCAAAAAAAAGGAACCATGTTATCTTTGCCAAGGCTTGTTTGAAAGTAGCAATATTCTAGTTGAAAACGCTTTGGAAGCCCTCAAAGCTTACGAATACAATACCTTTCTTGTTGGTGTCGAATTGCCAAACATAATTGAAGAAAGAGAAGACGAGTTCAAAGCGCTACATGATGTGGCTTATGGCGAAAGTATGCGAAATGAATTCAGTCGCCACATTGGCAAAAAACTTTCAAAAGTCACACAAAAACTTGCAGAATTCAAAAAACCTGATGTTGTAGTTCTCGTAAGACCTTTCACCGGAGAAGTTATCATACAATCAAATCCCCTGTATGTTAAAGGATCATACAAAAAACTTGTCCGAGATATTCCGCAATCTAAATGGTTCTGTCGACAATGCCACGGCGAAGGCTGCAAAAACTGTAAGGGAACCGGAAAAATGTACTCCGAATCTGTTGAAGAAATAATTGCGGCACCTCTTTTAAAAAAAACTGAAGGCGATGCCGTAGCTTTTCATGCAGCTGGACGAGAAGATGTAGATGCCCGAATGCTTGGAATGGGGCGACCTTTTATCATGGAAATTAAACGTCCACAAAAACGGTTCATTAATCTAAAAGAACTGGAAAAAATAATCAACGAACACGGGGAAGGAAAAGTTGAAATTTTGAACCTTGTTTCTGCAACTAAAGCAGATATTAAACGCTTAAAGAAAGGTGAAGGTTCAACAAAAGTTTACAAAGTTTTTATTGATTTTGACCGTGATGTTTCTGACGAAGAATTGTTGTCTGTAACTGAAAAATTGTCAAAATCTGTTGTTCAACAGCGAACTCCGTTACGTGTTTTGCATCGAAGAGCAGACCTAGTTCGGGAAAAGTACATATATGAGGCGTATCTAAAGAGGTTGGCGCCTAACCGCGCAGAGATGAAAATACGTTGCCAAGGAGGGCTTTATATTAAAGAGTTGGTAAGTGGCGATGAAGGGCGAACCGTCCCTAGCGTAGCCTCTATTATCAATGCACAAGCCAAGCCTGTTGACTTAGACGTTTTGAATGTTATTATGGAGGAATCATAGTTGGGAAGAAAAGCGAAAGGTTACCGAAGGAGAACCCGTTACCTCTTGAAGAGAAAGCCTAGAGACCGGGGAAAAACAGGACTCAGTAAGGTACTACGTGAATACGAACCTACTGAAAAAGTTGTAATCAAATTAGACCCTAGTGTACATAAGGGTATGCCGCACAGAAGATTCCATGGTCGAATCGGTGTTATTGCTGAAAAACGTGGAAGAGCCTACGTAATTAACGTCTCTCAAGGAAAAGCAATTAAAGAAATTACTGTTAGGCCAGAACACATTACGCCTCATAAGGGGGCATAACAATGGTACGAAAGGCTCTCAAGGAACAGACAGTTACTGTTCCACAAGTAAAGGAAGCATTAGAATCCATCGGTGAAGAACGACTGGACCAGTTCCAAAGGCGTTCTCTTGATTATGCAACTAAATTCAGCAAAGTTGAGCCTTCAAACGTTGACATTCTTGTTACCAAACTGGTCGAAGAATTTGAATTAGATGCGGACGGTGCAGTCCAGATAGTTAATGCTATGCCCGAAAGTGTCCAAGAAATTAGAGTATTTTTGGCTGGTGGTCGTAAGATTATTGAGTCCTCTAAACTAGAAAAAATACTGGATTTTTTGAACGAATATAGAAAAGACGAATAAAGGACTTTCTATATTATATAATATCTAAAACCAATTGTAACCATTTCGGGAAGGGGTAAAGCGTGGAAAAGAGTGAAAAGAGATACGAAGAGTACGCCTATGTTTTGGATTATCTTCCGCATGGAAGACCCGGGACTCATCCGGGGTACCGTGCTGGGGCATTAGTTCAGGTGGTTGGTGAAGAATATTTTACTTTTCTTGAAGCAATTGCTCGCAAAGGAGTTCCCCTTAAAGCAGCTGACAGAGTCTACGTTGGAAAAGATTCTCGAAGTGAAATTACCTATATCATTGGTCGAATACCCTATGAAGATTTGACTTCAAATTCTAGAATGGAACTTTCTGGAACTATAGAAAAAATAGTACTTAACCGGGAAAAGTGGTTTATTGACTTCTTTAACACTGCTCAAGCAATTACTCCTCGAATGCATGCTTTGGAACTAATTCCTGGTATAGGAAAAAAGTACATGTGGCAAATCCTTGATGAACGGGATCGAAAACCTTTCCAAAACTTAGAAGATTTACAAGAACGTGCTAACATGCCTAATCCCTCTAAGCTTATCACAAGAAGGATATTGGAGGAACTGGCTGGAGATAGTAAGTACAGATTATTTACGAGAGCACCCTAGTGGATAGCCCCAATCTTCTTAAACGGGTGAAACATTTTTTTCACCTTTACAATTTTTATCCAAAAAAACGTTTAGGTCAAAATTTTACAGTTAATTCAGATGTGTTGCACCGCTTAATATTTCATTCTTGTTTAAAAAAAAATGATATAGTTTTAGAAGTTGGGGCTGGATTTGGGTTTTTAACGGAACTTCTTGTTACAATCTGCAAGAAAGTTATTGCTGTGGAATTTGACCCCTTACTCGTAAAGTTTTTGAAAGATTATCTTCAAGATTTGGAAAATGTTGAATTAATTGAAGGTGACATTCTAAAAGTTTCTCTTCCACGATTTAACAAAGTTGTAGCCGCCCCTCCATATTCTATCTCGTCACCGCTTCTATTTCGTCTTCTTGAAAATAAGTTTGATTCCGCATTTTTGATTTTACAAAAAGAATTTGCAGAAAGATTAGCTGCTCCAGTAGGCTCCAAAGATTATGGACGCCTAACAGTTACTATCCACTACCGAGCAGAGGTTGAACTCTTAGAACTTGTTCCACGAACAATGTTTTATCCTTCACCAGATGTTGATTCAATGATCTTGTGTCTAAGACCCAGAAGTCCACCTTTTCCTGTTGAAGATGAGGCGTTATTTTTTGACCTTGTTAGGATTCTTTTCACTCAGCGAAACAAAAAAGTTAGAAATGCTGTCCTTCCTTTCTTACATCAGCATAAACTGCCTAAAGACCAAGCTGTTATTTTTGCCGACTCTTTGTTTTATAGCAAAAAAAGAGTACGTGAATTGGCTCCAGAAGACTTCGGGTCGATGGCAAATGAAATCTTTCAGAAATTCAAAAGCTAATTTTTCTGTGATGCTATCCCTTGTGTGCTTGTTTTTGTTAGACCCATATTTTTGATGGTGAATTTCATACAAAAATTTTGTTGACAATGTTGTTTTTTGGTTTTTTTTGTAAATGACTATTTGCTATACAGAATAGTTTTTATAATATCTGTTAAACTATGATGTCAGAGCAGATGAGGAATAAACAATGAAGGCTCATAACTATCGTGAAGTAAAGGGGCAAGCCTATACCCGGAAAAAGTATATCCGTGGTTCCCCTATGTCAAAAATTGTCAAATTTACTATGGGCAATCCCTCAGGTACTTACAAATATCAAGTCCAATTAATTGCTGAAAAATCAGTTCAAATTAGGCACAATGCCTTGGAATCTGCACGCATAGCATCTAACAGGGTTCTCTCAGAAAAACTGGGAAACAATTATCACCTGAAAATTTTGCCTTACCCCCATATTGTGCTTCGCGAAAACAAAATGATTTTCGGGGCTCACGCTGACCGACTTCAAGATGGAATGCGAAACGCTTTTGGCAAAGCCATAAGTCTTGCTGCACGAGTAAAACCAGGTCAAAAATTAATAATCGCTGACGTCAACGACGAAGGACTCCAAGCTGCTACAACGGCGCTGAAACGTGGAGGCGCCAAACTACCTACACCCTGTCGTGTAGTTGTCAAGAAACTTGAGGCATAATTGAGGGAGTATGGTTGCAGAGGTCTACCCACAAGGGCAAGACATGCACTAATTTTTCACTCCTTGTATTGTTAAATTTTACTACATTTAGTTAAAATGAGGTGTTAATGTGGTTTCTGAAAATTTAATTGTTAATATTGAAGAAGAAGTTGCCACCGATGGTAGCCTTACGGGCGGCAAAGGATCAAATTTAGCTAAACTTTTCCATATTTTAGGGGAAGGTAATGTTCCGTATGCCATAATGGTTACTACTGAATTTGCAAAGTTGTTACTACATGATCCCGAAATTTTTGATTTAGTTACAGAATTAGATGCTGCTTTGAAGGCCGATAATGAAGTTGAATCCAAGAAGATTGCAGAAAAAATTATTACAGTCATTGAAAACATAAAAACACAACCCAAACTGCTTGAGTTATTAGACAAAAAAATCTGTGAACTAAAGAAACGTGTCGGACGTGCTCGTGTTGCTGTTCGAAGTTCAGGTATAACTGAAGATATGGCTACTGCCGCTTTTGCTGGACAGTTTGATACTTATCTTAATGTTCAATTGGAATCTTCAAGTGTAATAAAGAACGTTTTGAAATGTATTGCATCTGCTTTTGGTTGGAGAGTTATTGATTATCGACAAGATTTGCGTAAGAAAAAAATTCTGGACTTGTCGGAAGTTGATTTGCTTAATCAGGGTTTGATTTCTGTAGTTATTCAAACTATGATTGACTCGGAAAAGTCTGGTGTTGCTTTCTCTATAGATCCTAACACTGGAAATCGTAATGTTGGTGTAATTCAAGCAGTTTATGGTCTGGGTGAAATGATAGTCCAAGGAAAAGAAAGTGCATCTTGGACTGGATTTATCAAAGATCCTGAAGTCAAACTTCTTGGAACAATTCCTCCCAAAAGTCTTCAAAAAGAAAAAATGGTTTATGATCCAAAAACCAAAACAAATGTCGAAATTCCTGTGGGCAAGATTGATCCTAAAGTAATTACGCCCGATGAAGCGATTCAGGTTGCGAATCATGTCACCTGTATCGAAAAAAGTTACGGAAAACCTATGGACATCGAGTATGCAGTCGAAAACGGGAAAGTATTCATTACACAGGCTCGACCAGAAACAGTTCATGCAACCCGAACTGTACTGACTCTTTTCAAGCTTAAAGAAAGACCAAAAGTTAAACCCCTTTACGTTGGTATTCCTGTTGGGACAAAAATTGCGTCAGGCATCGTTGCCAAAGCAGTAACTACTGAAGAAGCTGTAATAGAAGTTGCAGAATTTAACAAGAAAGGAATACGACCAATGCTTGTTACTTCCATGACTACTCCTGACTGGGAAGTTATCATGAGTCTCGATAAAGTTTCTGCCCTAATTTGTGAAAGAGGAAACCGTACCTCTCACGCAGCAATAGTTTCTCGTGAACGTGGAATACCTTGCGCTGTTGGTGCTGTTGGCGCTCTTAATTTGGATGATGGCGAAAAAATAACTCTGGATTGTACCTCAAGTGAAGCCCAAATCTTTGCTGGGGAAATACCTTTTGAAGTGCAAGAAATTGAACTAAAAGAAATTCCTGAAACCGTAACAAAAGTAATGGTAAACATTGCCAGCCCAGATGAAGCACTCCATGTGAGTCAATTACCTTCTCAGGGAAGTTCTCTTGTACGAATTGAATTCGTAGTTTCCAATGCAGAATTACATCCAGTATTTGCTCTACGCGCAGACAATCTTGGGCCAGACCGTTGGGCTGAAGATATTAAAGAAAAATATCCTATGGTAAATTCTCTCGTTGAAGAGTATGTTACCCGATTGAAGGCTGGCATATCGATAATTGCTGGAGCCTTTAAGCCTCGCAAAGTCATTATTCGGTTCTCTGATTTCAAAACAAACGAATATGCTTCCCTTCCAGGAGCAGTCTATTATGACATAAGCTGCAAGTGTGGAAATAGCATTTCCTTGGGTCCGCAACAAATTTGTCCTATGTGTGGTTCCAAAGCGATTGAAATTAACAAAATTGAACTTGAATTCGAAGAAAGCAATCCAATGATTGGCTTTAGAGGCGCCTCCCGATACATTGACAAATTTTTCTGTGACGCGTATGCGTTAGAACTTGAGGCTTTCACCGAAGTTCATAAGTTAGGTTTGACAACTGCTGTGCCAATGGTTCCTTTTGTCCGAACAACAACTGAAGCAGAAAAAGTAACTTCAATGATTAAAACTGCTTTCCGCAAAAAAGGTTTAGATTTGCCTGATATAATTTTCATGGCAGAGGTTCCTAGTGTTTGCTTTATTCCAAAAGCATTCTCTCAATACTGTAACGGTTTCAGTATTGGTAGTAACGACTTAACTCAACTAACTCTTGGAATTGATCGTGATAGTGAAAAAATTGCCTGGGAATTTGACGAATCTAATCCTGCAGTAACAAAAGCCATCGAAATGTTGTGTGAAGGAGCCCATTCGATGAATCCTGTACGACCTGTTGGAATATGTGGTCAAGCACCAAGTGACCTCGGAAAAGGTTTTCTTAAGTTCTTAACTATGCATTTAGATTCTATTGGTGTTAACCCTGACAAAGTTGTTGAAACTTTGCTTTCAGTCAAAGACATAGAAATTGAACTAATCGATATTATCAAGAAAAACAATAAAGATTCAATAAAAATCGCCAAAGAATTGGGAATAACTGAAACTAATGCAAAATATCTGATCAAAAAATTTGCATGATTGTCTGAACATTAAATAACCTGATTGTTGCTTTTAAGTAACAGTAATAGATGATTTTGCTTCTTTACTGAAGCATTTTCTTTCTGATTTCTAACTTTCAAATGTTAGGTGAAAAAATGTCCTTTGATTTTGAAGAAAACCAACTCAAAGAAGAGCTTACAAAACGAGCTCCAAAAATTGTGTTATTGCAGCTTCCTGAAGGACTAAAACCAGAAGCCCCCCGTCTAGCTAAAATTGTTCAAGACTTTGGAGTATTACCTATTGTTTCATCGGATCCCTGTTATGGAGCTTGTGACTTAGCTGTTTCTGAAGCTGAACTTTTGGGTGCCGATTTGATCATACATTATGGACACACTTCAATGATCCAAAATTCTAAAATTCCAACAGTTTATTTTGAAGCCCCAATTAAAATCGGGATAAGCGAAGTGATAGCAAAAGCTTTGTCTCTTCTTAAATGTTGGAATAAAATTGGTTTAATCACAACTGTTCAGCATATTCACCAGTTGGATGAAGTAAAAAATCAGTTGGAAGCTGCAGAAAAAACTGTTTTTGTCGGCAACGCTGGGCATCTCAAGTATCCTGGACAAGTTCTGGGCTGCGATTTCAGTAATGCATTAGCTGTTTTAGAAAATGTTGAAGCGTACGTTTATGTTGGTGGCGGTCGCTTTCATGCAATAGGGGTAGCCTTAACGACTGGAAAACCTACAATAATTGCAGATCCATATGAACAAATAGCATATCCTATTCAGGATCAAACCAGACGTATTGTGATGCAACGCTGGGCTAACATATCTGAAGCTAAAACTGCAAAACATTTTGGAATATTAGTGAGCCTAAAACCTGGACAGATGAAGTTTAAAAACGCACAAACCATCAAAGAGAAACTTGAAAAAAATGGATTTTCTACTACTTTGTTTGCCCTAAAAGAAATTTCACCGCCAGCGCTTATGCAATTTCCAACTATAGATGCCTTCGTGAATACTGCTTGTCCAAGACTCGCTTTGGATGACGCACCCAATTTTGATAAACCTATTTTGTCAATTAATGAAACACGTGTCTTGTTAGGGGAGCTGAAATGGGAAGACCTGCTCAAAAACGGTTGGTTAGAAAACGCGATCTAGAACGGGCGCTTTCATCCATTGAAGTTAATCCTGCACCTAAAGCTTGCTTTGAACAGTATGCTACGCCATCAACTGTTGCGGCAGATGTTCTACATTTGGCAGCCTACGTTTTTGATGATATCCTCGATAAAACTGTGATGGAATTAGGTTGTGGGACTGCTCGGTTAGCGATTGGGGCTGTTTTCTTGGGTGCTAAAGAAGTTTTTGGAGTGGATATTGATTCTGTTGCAGTTAAAATTGCTCAAAAAAATGCTGATTTAATGAATTTTAAAGAAAAAACAAATTGGGTTGTGGGGGACATCGATGTTGTTTGTGGTAATTTTGATACTGTTTTGCAAAATCCTCCTTTTGGTGTTCAAAAAAGGCGCGCTGATAGGCGTTTCATAGTTAAATCGTTAGAGTTAGGTCATACAATTTATTCATTTCATAAAGGTGGGGATAGTAACCGCGCCTTTATCAAAAGGTTTATTGAGGAGCATGGCGGAAAAATAACTAACATATTTCCTATGACAATGGAAATTCCTAGGATGTTCAAGTTTCACACTAAGGAAAAACAAATTACACATGTGGATTTGTATCGAATAGAAGGAAAAAATTAATGACAGAATCTGAAAGAAAAAGTGGACTCTTCGTTGTTCCCGGAGACAGTTTAGGCGTCATAGAAGAGTTTACGTCTGGACCGGGAACATATGTAGACGACGGAGTAATTCACTCAAAAATTACTGGTCGTACACTGTTAGACATGTTAAACCGAGAAGTTTCAGTCTTCCCTCTTGTTAAATCAGCAACTTTTCCCCGCGTTGGAGATATTGTAGTTGGGATGGTTTCAGACGTAAAAAGCAAAAATGCTGTTCTGTCGATTTCTCACGTTGGTGACAAAAAAATTTCTGGCGAGTTCAAAGGGATGTTGCACATTTCCGGTGTAAGTCGTGGCTACGTGGATAACATGTTTAATATCTGTAAGGCTGGTGACCTTTTGCGTGCAAAAGTGATTAGCACTGAAAATAGGTCTTTCTTTTTAACGACTGCAAACAATGATTTAGGAGTACTTTATGCCCTATGTTCCATATGTGGTCATCCATTAAAGCCTGAAAATCGTGGGGGATTGCACTGTTCTAGTTGCGGAAACAATGAACGAAGAAAATTAGCTCCAGATTATGGAAAAGATGAAATAACAACTACTCGTGAGGTTGAGCAAAATGAAAGTTAATGTTATAAAAAGTTCAGAAAATGAACTGAAAATTGAAATTGAAGGTGCTGGACACTCCATTTTGAATTTACTTCAAAAGACTCTTTTGGAAGATTCTGAAATTGAAGTTGCAGGATATCATGTGCCCCATCCGCTAATTGATAGTGGTGTGTTGTTTGTTCACACCAAAGACAAACTAAAGCCAGAAGACGCTATACTTGGAGCCACAAAGAAAGTCCTTGACCTTAGCAAAGATTTTCATACCGCCTTCAAGAAGGCATCTAAATCTTACAAGGCTGACTGAAAGTTATTATTTTCTACTTTTTGTTTTAGCAATAAGTAGAAGGTTGCAGAAAGCATCTACGTCATCTTCTGTTTGTTCGAGTATTTTTAACCCTTCTTCCATTGTCATTGTACCCTGTATCCATGGATATACAATTAATGCCTCGGCAGCATCTGCTTGTTTATGGCAGTCAACTCTTGAGGGTAAAAACTTTCGTAAATCTGCTTTTTTAAATGCGTCTGCAAGTAATCTCCCTTTAACTTTAACTCCTGTAGCTTCGCCGATTTTTTTTGACAATGCCAAAGAATAAAGGAAATTCACATATGCATCTCCTAGTTTGGCAAGTTTTTGATCCATCAAAATTTCGCTAAGGGTTTCATGGTTTTTATTTAATGTGAACATGTACTTCCCTGCTTGTTAAAGTCTATTTAATGTATAAACAAAATTTAAAGGCTAAGCAAACTGATTGGCTAATGAACAATTTTGTTTCCTAAACCTTTTCGTTCAATAAAGCCTGAAATTCGCGTCTTAGGTATTGATGATGGAACGTTTGTTCCTCATACTAAAGGAACAGTAGACATTGTGGGGGTTGTCTATCGTGGGGCGTACTTGTTTGAAGGTGTAATGAAAACCAAAATAACAATTGATGGTTTAGATGCTACAGAAAATTTTGCTTTAATGATTAAAAATTCTCCCTATTATGGAGAAATTCGTGTGGTTTTTTTAAACGGTATTACTTTTGGTGGGTTTAACGTTGTAGATATTCGTAAACTTTTCACTTTGATTGGTTTGCCTGTAGTTACAGTTGTGGAAGAAAACCCAAATTTAGATGAAATAAAAGCCGCTTTACTAAATCTTCCAGACTTTGATGTGCGATGGAATGCTATACAAAATGTTGGTGAGCTTTTTGAAGTTGAAGTTAAACCTGGATTAAAACCTGTTTATTTACAGGTTGCAGGCATCTCGTGTGAAGACGCCCAAAAAATTCTGAAAAAAACTTTAACCATTGCTAAGATTCCTGAGGCATTGCGTGTAGCCCATATAATTGCCTCTGGTTTAAGTCAGATTCAAAGCAAAGATTTAAATGATTAAACTGTAACCCAGATTGCGCAGAACCATGAGGTGAATAGCGTGGAGTTTTGTCCTGATTGCGGAATGCGACTTGTTTCACGTCGCGAAAAGAATTCAAAAAAACCTGTTTTCTACCTTGTATGCCCCAAATGTGGCTACAAACGAAAAACTGGAGAAAAACCATCTGTTGTACCTAAAACTATAGACCATTCTTCCGATGCCTCCATAGCTATTATCGATAAAGAACAACAAAAACTTCGTACTTTGCCTACCGTAAGAATAGAATGTCCAAAATGTGGGAACAATACAGCTTATGCATGGCAAGTACAAACAAGGGGAACTGACGAATCTTCTACACAGTTTTTCCGTTGTACAAAATGTAACTATACTTTCCGTGAATACAGCTAATTTTTTCTTTTTGCTGTATTAACGGTCTAAACTATTCTTTTTATTGATCATGTTTAGGAATCAAACACCTTAAATTATAGGTAGTTTAAACATAAATGCTAACGGAGATTTGATAATGTTCAAGGCGAAAATGGCTGATGCAAAATTTTTGAAAGACATGATGGGCGCCATTTCGATATTGGTAGACGAAGCCACTTTTGATGTAACACCCGAGGGAATCAAGCTTCGCGCAATGGACCCCTCACGAGTTGCCATGGTTGATTTCGAATGGCCAAAAACTGTATTTGATGAATATTCTTGTGTTGAACCCATGAAAATGTGCATCAACATCAGTGAAATGCTGAAGTTGCTTAGGCGTACAGGTAAAGACGAATCAGTTGAACTTTCTTTAGATGAAAAAACTGGAAAACTCAAAATTTCAATTAAAGGAAATTACTCACGTACATTCCATATGCCTACCTTGGAAGCCATGGATGAAGAAGTTCCAACTCCAAAAGTCACGTTTAATGTCTGTGCAAAAACTACTACTCAGGGACTCCGTGAAGCTATCGAAGACGCTTCTTTGGTAAGTGACCATGTAAGAATTGAGGCTGATAATGACAAGATGATTATGACTGCAGCAGGGGACATAATGGGGGCAAAAATTGAATTTGCTACCGGCTCTGATGTTCTTTTGGAAATGAAAGCAAAAGAAGCTTCTAAAGCCACTTTTAGTTTGAGTTACCTTTCTGAAATTGTGAAAGCTGCTGTGCCTACTTCAGAAATTGTTGTTATTGAATTTTCTACTGACATGCCAATCCAACTGGATTTTAAGCAAGAAAAAGAAGGAAGCCTAAAGTTTTTCTTGGCTCCTAGAATAGAAGTAGAATAACAAACAATGTAGGAGGTTAAGCAGTTACTAACTGCTTACGACCGAGCAAAATATCCTTTCATGAAAGATGCTGCTGATCACGTAAGACAAATGGGTCTAGATATTAGCGATCTAGAAAGTGATTTTTTTGTTCCTTTTTTGGATCGTGCCGAAAAGCGGATCCACGACGCTTTACTTGATATGTCGGCATATTCCAAAACTCAACCTCGTGATGAACCAAAAGATCATGAGATTGAAATTTTTTCTTTTCCAATCGCTATCATGCTGGTTGTTGCGACTGAAGAATCCTTTATAAAAAGTAGATACGCCCTAGCAGAAGCAAAACGTGCATCTGCTTTACTAGAAAATGAAGAAAAGGAAAAACTCTTGGAGATTACAAACAATTTTGGTTGGAATGCAAAACTTGTTGATGATCTTAGTTTTCAGCCCTATTCTTTTACAGTAAATTTTCCAATTTTCTTACGTAACGCGACAGGTTTTCATGACAAAAACTGGAAACTTGTTAACCATTTATTGGTTGATGGTGCAGTTTATCTTACAACGCGAGAGGTAAGCCGCTTATTAGAAGAAGAGGTTCGGAAGTATATTGAAAATCGCCTTGATACAACGATTCGTTCTCTTCCTCCTGCTCTGTTTGATCGTGTCAATAAATTGAGGGAATTAGCAGCAGAAAAACAAGAGCAAATCCGTCTTGAACAAATGCCCGAGCGGGTAGTGATGGAAGCTTTTCCTCCTTGTATCAAGGATGTTTATAATCGGGTTTCAGCTGGTCGTCCTGTTTCCCATTTGGGGCGATTCGGGTTAACGTCTTTTATGATTAGTATTGGTATGAGTTCAGAAGATGTTTTCAGTTTTTTCCGTTCTGTTTCAGACTTCAATGAACGAATGACTCGCTATCAAGTAGAGCACATTGCCGGAACCCGCGGTTCAGGTACAAAATACACTCCCCCCAACTGTGCCACCTTACACACTCATGGAATTTGTGTTTCACGTGATCCAGAATGCCAAGGAGCAGTGAATCCTCTGATTTGTTACAAACGAAAATTGAAGAACATTCCTGAAGAACAACCTGTTGAAGAAGCTGAATCTACAACTGATAACAAATAATCTTGCTCAATCGTCTTCGTATTCTGTTTTTGCTAATTCGCCTGAATGACTGTCTTGATGTTCTTTTCTTTCAAGACCTAGTCTCTTTTCTTTTCGGACTTTTTCTCTTCCTAGCATGAAACTATATTCGGCTTCAGTTATTTCGTCGTTATCTAGCATTTCTTCTAGTTGTTTTTCGTCATAAATGTCCATGGTTTCATTTTCTTCGCCCTCTTCTTTTTTGGAACTCCTTTTGTTTTTTAGTTTTTTCATGGTACTCAAAATATACTATTGTACAAGGTTAATATAAAATTACAAGCTTTTTTCTAAGTTATTTGGGCTCTAATTTTGTTTAAATATTGTTTTTGTTTTATTGTAAATTGTGCAGAAAAACATGTCCTCTTTATCCCAGACATTTATTCAAAACAAATTTGCTGAATACTACAAAGAAAATTCCGCCTCAATTATGGCGCCTTCATCTTTGCAGCGACGGGAGTTTGGTTTTCTTCTTCTTGACAAAAAAGTTATGGTTAGACACAAAGGGTTCAGGAATGTGGAAGGAATACGGTCTTCATTAATTTCTACTGTGCCTTCAGATGCTTACTATTCCAGTGCGTATTATGAACGACCAATGGAAGAAATGAAATCAAAAGGATGGCTTGGTGCTGACTTGGTTTTTGATATAGATGCTGACCATATACCAACTCCATGTGCGTCCCTTCACGATTTTTGGGTTTGTACCACTTGTGGTGTCTCGGGGAAAGGGAAGCATCCCTCTAAATGTTTCAAGTGTACTGGAACTAAATTTAAAGAGAAAACTATGCCCTGTGACATCTGTTTAGAAGCTTCCAAGGTTGAAGCGATCAAACTTTTAGATGTATTATCAGCGGATTTTGGGTTTTCTTTACAAGAATTAACTGTAGCTTTTTCTGGGCATAGAGGATACCATGTTCACGTGGAAGATAAGTCCATTCGAGACTTGGATTCTTTGGGTCGCAAAGAAATAGTTGATTATGTGATGGGGATTGGTTTAGAAGCGAAATTTCATGGTTTAGGAAAAAGTGCAACTTCTGAAAAGAAGGTCTCTGGTCCTGACTTAAATGACAAAGGTTGGAGGGGTCGGTTGGCTAAAGGAACTTACGACTTTATCCAAACTGCTTCAAAAGAAGACTTAATGCGTGCTGGCTTAAAGCCTCGGCACATAAATGTCATACTTACATACAGAGACTCAATTTTGGAAAGTTGGAAAGAGAAAGGTCCTTGGGGTGCAATTAAAGATATTAGTGCAGATACTTGGCGGCAAATTGCTGAATATGGTGTGGAGAAACAGTCCGTGAACATAGACACAGTGGTTACTCCTGACGTTAATCGACTGATTCGGCTCCTTAATTCTTTGCATGGGAAAACAGGGTTGAAAAAACTTGAATTTTCTGCTAACCGAATTGATGATTTTGATCCTCTAAAGAGTGCAGTAGCTTTTAAGAAGGGGGATGTTACTGTTCATGTTTCAAGCGCGCCTCAGTTTAGGGTAGAGGACCAACTTTACGGTCCATATGATCAACAAGATGTTGAGTTGCCTACTGCAGCAGCGTTGATGTTACTGTGTAAAGGTTTCGCAAAGGTGGTTTAGTTACCTTGTATAATGAAGTGTATGAACTTTGGAAAAAGGAAAAAGAACATGAAGACCTTCAGCGTCTTCCAACTAACTTCTATAGTAAAATTACTTCTTATTATAAAAAATTGAAAGTCGAAAATCGGATGTTAGATAAAAAGACCCCAAAAGCCCAATTGTTGCACACTGAAATTAGTTATTTCAAAGTTATGGTTGGAGAACTTTTATGTTTGCGTTACCAAAAACTTCAAGAAAAAGCTCTTTGTCGCGAACCAGTGCCCTCTGACACCTTGTCTGAAGAAGAAAAAAAATTGTATGAATCTGCATTGCCTTTGTCGGAAGAATATTATGCTTTCTCGAAGGACATTCTTCGTGGTCATTTGTCAGTTGTAAAAAAAGGATCAAAACAAGATACTTGTGTTCTTCGTTTTGTTCAGGAAATTACTTCTTTAATTGGGGCAGACATGAAAACTTATGGTCCCTTTATGCCTGAAGATATCGCAACCTTGCCCCAAGAAAATGCTCGGATTCTAGTTAAACAAGGTTTGGCTGTACAAGTTGACGCAAAATAACTTAAAATAATTATTTTCAAAATAATTCTTTTCAGCTCATTATTCTATATTTTTTAATTTTTCATTCATTTGGTACCTGTTTGCCTTTGTATTTTCACTCATTTCATCCTGTTATAGCGTACAAAAATTGGAAAAAATGTATCAAAACTATTGTTGAACCCCCGTCTCTTTATAAAGGAGATGCTATAGAATGCATCAAACTTTTAAAGGACTTACATAAGATATTATATTATGAAACAGCAAAAACTCCTTAGACTAGTAAGTGAAATGCTTAAAAACTCCAAAAAAAGCGATCGCGAATTAGCTGGCATTCTTGGCGTCTCACAACCCACAGTTTCCAGAACTCGGGCTAGAATCGAAAAAGAATACATCAATACCTACACAATAATTCCTGACTTCAAAAAACTTGGTTACCAAATAATGGCATTCACTCTCGCAAAAATGAAAACAAACCCCGAAAACACAACTTTCGAGGCGATGATGAAAACATCCAAAGAATGGATAGCCAAACGTCCTAATGTGATATTTGCCACTGATGGTGAAGGTTTTGGAAAGGACTTAATTTTAATCTCATTCCACAAAGACTATTCCGCCTATTCGGCATTTATCCGTTCGTTCTCTATGGATTGGGGCTCTTCGTTGGATAATTTTGAATCATTCCTTGTAAGCATAGGTTCAGGAAACACCCTGCGAGACTTTGACCTCAAATATCTAGCAGACGACATATAAGCTCTAAAAAATCTGGAGATTAAGCACTTTCCAAGCACGTTTTGGTAGTGCAACATTTTCTTTATTTGAACCATTTTTTTGGTTTATGCGCCAAAATGTGCTCTCCACTTTATTTATATCTGTAAATGGTTTATTTTGGTACATCTAAAATTTTATGGCATAATTTCTTAAAATCAAAAATTTATTTTGTGTTTTGATATGCGTTTCTGTTTTTAAAAAGAAACAGATAAATAGTAATTAAGGGAGCTGTGTTATACTTAACTAGTCAGTGGTCGCAATGAATACTCCAAAAGAAGTAAACACGTACTGCCCTAAGTGTCAGACTCATAAAGTTCACACTGTTTCCTTGTACAAGGCAGGTAAGAGGAGAGCCTTAGCCAAAGGTGAGCGAGCTCACGAACTGCGGGAAAAGAAAGGCTATGGTGGACAAAAATTCCCCCGGCAAAGAAAGTTTGCAAAAGTAACTAAGAAAATGACGCTGCGACTCAAATGCAAGAGTTGTGGCTTTATGCGCCATAAAAAAGGTATGCGCCTTAAGAAATTGACCATAGTCTAAAATGGAGTGGAAAAATATTGAGTGAATGGGATAAAGTTATACCAAAACCTAAAAGCAGTTTCTATCGAATAAAATGTCCTGACTGTGGAAATGAACAATTTGTTTTCAGTCATGCTACAACATCTGTTTGTTGCAATGTTTGTAGTGCAGTGTTGGCTGAGCCTTCTGGTGGAAAGGTCGCAGTCAAGGGCGAAATTACTGCCGAATTAGAGTAAGGTAGAAAAAAGGGAAATAAGAAACATGAGTTTAAGGAGACCTGAATGGCCTGAAGTTGGCGATTTAGTAATCGCCACGGTTGAACGAATAACCGATTACGGCGTTTATGTTAGGCTTGACGAATACGACAAAGAGGGTCTTTTGCATGTTTCTGAAGTGGCTTCCCGTTGGGTTCGAAACATTCGGGATTATGTTCGTGAGGGCCAAAAAGTTGTTCTTAAAGTTTTACGTGTTAAAGCAGACAAAGGTCAAGTTGATCTTTCCCGTAGACGAGTAACAAAACGGGATAAGAAAGAAAAAATTCAGTCTTGGAAGAAAGACCGAAAAGCCGAAAGTCTTCTTCGGACTGCTGCTGAGAAACTTAACATTAGTTTTGAAGACGCCTATGAACAAGGGGGAGCCCTAATCGAAAATGCTTTTGGGGCATTGTATGAAGGTCTGGAAAAGACTGCAAAAGATGGTGTTGAAGTTCTCCTTGAGTTAGGTATTAATCAAGAACTTGCTGACGCTTTAACTGAAATTGCCCAGGATAAAATTCAGGTTTCTTTAGTTAATGTGAAAGGAATTTTGGACCTACAAAATCCTAGTCCAAAGGGAGTTCTTGTAATCAAGGATGCTCTCAAGCAAGCTCAAGAAGTAGGTGAAGCCGAAGGAGCCGAAGTAGCCATCTATCTTGTTTCTCCCCCAAATTATCGAATTGTAGTTGCCGCTGAAGACTATAAAAGTGCAGAAAGCATTTTAGAAAAATCTACAGATTCTGCAATAGATTACATTTCTAAGAATGGCGGCAAAGGTTCCTTTAGCCGAGAAAAATAGTTTCGTTTAGGCTTACATTTTTGTTTTCTTTGGTTTGGAAAAAATTGTTTTAACACTGAACTATATTATTGAGCTAATAACATGGTTTGAGGGTTATTACACCTAGTTTTCACAAAACTTAGCACCCTGCACTTAGTTCAGGTCGAGTGCATTTCAATGCGCTTTTATGAAAAATGTAATTGTTTAATATTGTCTTGGTACAAGAGCGATGTTGAATGCGACTGTTTTGCCGCCATGTTTGCGTTCACATTTTACGGTTATTGTTTCTTTGTCTTCGCTGATGTATACGACTTTGCCGTAGTGTTCAGCTTCTTGATGAAAAACACTGTGAACAGGAATCTTTATTCTGTCACCAATTTTAACGTCAACCATAAAACGTCCTATCCTTTACAGCTTCACGTTTACTGAAATTGAACTTTTAAACATTACCTGACAAAAACTTTGACCATTAAATGAACTCTTTATTGGTAAAAAAGCCTCCAAATCGACGTTTAGCATGCAAAGAGCTTATCTAATACCTTTCCCTATTTGTGAGAAGAAGGAAACAAAATGCCAAGAGACCCAGTGTGCGGCGTAAACCTGAACGAAAAAACCGCCAAATATAAAATCACTCACGACGGAGAAACCTACTACTTCTGCAGCGTTAAATGCAAAAAGAAATTCAAACGCAACCGCGACAAATTTACCCAGTAAAATATTTTTTTACTTTTTGTTTAATGTATAGTCTTAAACCAGCTTCAGCTATCAATAACCCAAAAAATAGCTGAAATCAGTTGGGTTGAAATCAAAATTCTTAGACGAGAATCCTTATCTAAAACTGCAGTACCATCCAATAAAACAGGGACCGTCGGCTAGCATGGTCTAGGCTATGAGCCTCGGACGTTCGTGACCCCGGTTCAAATCCGGGCGGTCCCACCAAACATCAAAACTAGCGCTATTTGTTATAAGAATAAAAAATGTGCCCAAAAATGGGGAAGATTATATGTTTTGTTTTTCACGTTTTGCAATCTCGTTGGCAACAATAACCCCTGAAGCTGAAGCTTGAATGAGTCCTCGGCTTACTCCTGCGCCGTCACCGATTGTGAATACGTTTTTGATTTTTGTTTCAAGCTGGCGGGTTAATTCAAGGCGTGTGGAATAGAATTTGACTTCAACTCCATACAGTAAAGTGTCATTTGAGTAAACACCCGGTGAGATTTTGTCCAATGCTTGGAGCATTTCTTTAATGTCTGACAAGTAACGGTAAGGCAAAACAAAACTCAAATCACCCGGTATAGCGTTCTTTAGGGTTGGAACGCATAGGCTTCGTTTTATTCGTGCTTCGGTTGAGCGTCGTCCAGCTTTTAGGTCGCCTAATCTTTGGACAATTACGCTTCCGCTGAGCAAGTTTGAAAGTCGGGCAATGTATTTTCCGTATGCGATGGGTTCCCGGAAGGGTTCAGTGAAAGAAGTGCTAACTAGAATAGCAAAGTTTGTGTTTTTGGTTTTTCGTTCAGCGTAACTTTGTCCGTTTACTGTTAACACGCCGTCATAGGATTCAGTGATAACTTCTCCCAATGGAGAAACACAGAAAGTTCTAACTTGATCATCAAAGGATTTAGAATGATAAATCAACTTAGGCTCATACAAGGTTTTTGTAAGATTTGCCATAACAGCAGCTTGAAGCTCAACACGGACCCCAATGTCTACTGGATTGTTTAGTGTTTTTAGTCCAAGAAGTTCTGCTTCCGTTTTAAGCCATTGTGCTCCAATTCTTCCGGGGGCTAAAATGACATATTTTGCGTAAAATTTTTCTCCCTTGGTTGTTTCTACGCCTTGGATTTCTCCATCTTTGACTAGGAGTGTTTTTACGTTTGTTCGGGTTCGAATGTCAACCTTGTCTTCTATATGTTCTCGCATCATACGAAGAGTTTCAGCACATTTTTCTGTACCCATATGGCGGACTTTTTGTTGAACTAACTTTAATCCTGCAAGGGATGCTTTCTGTTCTAGGGCTTCAAAGGTTTGTTGATCAACACTGTAAATGTGTTTGGTTGCTCCAAACTCGATGTACTTGTCGTCAACGTAATGTAATAAGTCCCATAGTTCTTTTTCGTTGCAGTATTCATTGAGCCATCCACCAACTTCTGTGGACAAGGTAAGTTTTCCGTCACTGAATGCACCTGCGCCTCCCCATCCCGCTAACAGGGAGCATGGGTCACAGTTTAAACAGCCTAATCCTCTACTGGCAGGGCATTTGCGCTCGTCTATGGATGAGCCTCTGTCCAAAAGCAAGACTTTAAGGTCTGTTTTGTCAGCTAACTCAAGGGCAGAAAAGATTCCAGCCGGACCAGCACCTACAATTATAACGTCGAAATCCATCACGGTTCCTCCGGAATTTCCAAAACTACGTACAATAGGTCAAATATATGTGTTAGCTGGAAACCAACAACAAAAACGGCAAACAGTTTGCTTATGTTATTTTTCTTCCATTTTTTTGAGGGTCTCATCCAAGAGTTTTCGAAGAATTGGACCCGCTTCTTGTTCGTTAAGAGATTTTACAAAAACTGAAACTAAACTCATTTTTTCGGTTTTTTTAGCCAAAATTTCTGCTAACAAGCGGGTGATCATCATGTTGCGGTCGCCTAAAAGAACTGATGAAACAGGACTGCCAACCATCTTTTTTGGTTGGGGCATAGATACCGCTAATGTTCCAAGTTTATCTTCGGTTTCACTTAAGAAAAGTTGATTAGCGTTTGCTGTTTCCAACAGAACAGAAAAAAATATTGTGTTCTTATCTACAAGTTCGTGTTTTGTTATTTTTACTCGTGACAAATTCTATGCTCCCCATGTTATATTGTAAAAATGGTTTAAACACGTTATTTAGCCTTTGTAGCAAGAAACTTTTTCAAATGTTTGGAAAAATTTGGGTTTAACCATTATTTTCGTGCATAAACTTGTCCTGTTTTTCCAGCTATTTTTATTGCAGAAATTTTGTCTCTTAGGACCCTTCGGTTCACTGATGTACGGAGTAGTCGGCTTGTTCCGGCTTCTTTCACGATTTCAACCAAAATTTCTTGAGGTAAAATCTCATCTAACAAACTAACTAGAACATGGGTGTATTCTGGAGTTCCATCTCCAATTCGCACGATTTTACTTTCTGCAGGAAACCTTTTCACACTTTCTACAATCAAATTTGCAGCATCGTTTATGCTAGAAGCTGTTTTTGTTTCGATAACTTTGTTGTCTCCAAGAATTGCTACGCCGCAGCTGTCCCCTGGGTCAACTCCAACAACAATTTTTTCGTAAACTTGTTTCCCTTGTATTTTTAAAACCGCTTCATCGACAACAGATTCAGGGTTTGAGCCTTGTTTATAACATAAAACTGTAGGATGTGAAACCTTGTCACATTCTTCTTTGGTTGTTAAGACTACTTTAATGTATGGTGGAATACTGTCCCAAGGTTTGAAGCTCAAGAACGGTAACCGTTTGTTGTATAATTCGTTAACAAGTTCGTAGTACGCCCGCCCATTAACAGTTGCAACTGCAATTTTTTTCTTCATTTGTTACCCTTTCCATTTTTCACGGGGAAAAAAGCATGTATAGAATTTGAAGAACAGTATGTGTACATGACCTTGAACCTACGTGTGGTTTTTGTTTTGGTTTTTGGCTTAAATATGTTCCGAAACTTTATCCAGCTAAAACTGAACCAGAACAATCCTTATTATTTCATATACCATATTTCGTTTCTTGTGTAGGCATATTGCAGAATTACGTTAAGACTGGGTGTGTTTCCCTTGACAAACTACTGGGAGGAGGATTCCTCACCGAATCCATTTCCCTTATTTATGGAGAAGCAGAAACCGGCAAAACTTCCCTTGTTGTTCAATGTGCAGTTACCCTCGCACGCAGAGGCATCAAGTCGCTGTTCATAGACACCGATGGAACCTTTTCTTATGAACGGCTATCCCAGATAGCAGAATATGATTATGAAAAAATTTCTCCTTTCCTGATTATAATGCGCCCAACAACCTTTCAAGACCAATCCCAAGCCCTAGATCACTTAGAAAAAATCATAACAAACAAGTTTGGCTTGATTGTCGTTGACACCGTCACGTCGTTATACCGTGCTGAACTTGACGACATAGAAAAAACTTATGCCTTAAACCGTGAGTTAAACCGGCAAATCGCAGTTTTGAAACAAATCGCCAAAACCCGCAACGTGGCAGTCCTTATAATCAGCCAGGTGAGAAGTGTCCCTATTGGAGAGTCAGTCAAAACCAAACCAGTAGCAACCCGTGTTCTGAATTACTGGTCAGATATTGTTTTGGATATGCGCCAGTCTGGGCAAACTCGGGTCATAAAGGTCCTTAGAGAAAAACATCCTACTATCAAGGGAACTGGATATGTTCATGTAAAGATAGAAAGCTCTGGAATAACTGATTACAGACACTAGAGTTATTTTCTTGGACAACGGATAAGGTATGAACGAAATGACAAAAATACTAATCGACATCGCTGTTGCATTATGGTTCATTTTTCCCGCATACTGTGCCAACGGGGCGCCAGTAATCTTTGGCGGCGGCAAACCCATGGATTTTGGCAAAAATTTCGTTGACGGCAAACCCTTGTTTGGTTCCCACAAAACCTTCCGGGGATTTTTTGTAGGCATCATAATAGGAACACTTGTCGGATTGATTCAAACCATTATCTATGAACAAGTTCTGTTCCAGTATGGTCCTCAGTTTCAATATAGCATACTTCTTGGGTTCATGATATCCGTCGGAGCAGTAACCGGAGACCTAATAGAATCCTGCATTAAACGGCGCCTAAACCGTTCTCCTGGGAGCAACCTTCCAATAGCAGATCAACTGGATTTCATCTTGGGTGCTTTCTTGTTTTCAATTCCAGTTTCTCCCCCCTCTTTGGTTTCTGCTTTGATAATTCTCTTGATAACTATACCTACGCATTGGTTAACAAATTTGGGGGCAGCCTTGTTAAACATGAAAAATAAACGAAAAAACAAGTAAACATTATTTTTGCTGAAAAAACCAGCTGCTTAACTAAGCAAACAAGTTCACTTCTAACAGAATATATGCTATAACAAATAGAACAACGCCTACCAAAAGGAACCTGTATGCTTCCCGAGGATTGGATGCGTGTTTTGTGCTTCTGTAAGATATTAGTAAACCTGCAAATCCAAGGGTGTAAAAGATCATAACTAGTATGCTTTCTAGGAGTAATTGTTCAGTTATTCCATATGGATAAAAACTAATTATTGATCCACCAGCGACAATTGCCACGATGGGCTTCATTAAAAGGTTGTAGATTCCTCCAGCGAACAAAAAGATTGAAGCAGCGACAGCTAAAAGACCAATAATGAAAAATGAAGGTTTAAAGTTCAATATTTTTTCGTAAGTTTTTTGCAACGAAAAGGCAAGGGATGACTTTTTTTTATCGAAACTGTTAGACAATATTTTTTCCATCCTTGTTTTTCAATAAATGCTCTGCAACTTCTTTTGCCCAAGCGCCTGTGTATGAATTCTCAACTACAGCTTTTAAATATTGCTTCCACGAAACCCCTGTAGCTTGTTGCCATTCATCAAATTTTTGAATAAGATTGCTACAAGCTTTCTTATGAAACAAACAATACTCCTCATTTGAGGATCTGCCACAAATTATGCACTTCAATTTTTCTTCCTCTTGTTGCTTTTAAGCGAACAGTTAAGGTTAAAACACAAACTCCATGGCTTTTTCCCTTTTGTCCAAACCAGAACTTGGGGCCAACCACAAGCCTTGCATTTAGTTTTTGTTGGCTTAATCGTGCCCCTTTGAGGGAGTGGAAAAGAAGTTTTACAAACCCCATTAAAATAGTTGGTGCAGCCTATAAAACGCTTCTTTGTATTTCGGGAATAAATAATCACTAAATCCCCTGAGCTGCAAACCGGACATTTTCCCACAACACGCTCTTGAACATGGGTTTTCTTTTTTGCCTCACTTAGTAATTCACCGATGGTTTTTTCGTTTTCTTTGAATGTTTCCAGTTGGGGCTTTAATTTTTCAATAACTTCTTCAATAACTGTTTCTCGCTTCATACCGCCTTTTTGGATTTGTTCCATTTTCTCTTCAATTTCTCGGGTTAACGCCACTGAAGACAAAACAGGAGCATATTGACCTAGAACTTTAGCAACATTGAATCCTAGTTCTGTTACTGTGATTCTTTCATCTTTGACGTATTTGCGGCTGTAAAGGGTTTGGATAATGTTTGCTCGGGTAGCTTTCGTTCCAATTTCTAGTTTTTCCATCTTTTTCAAAAGACTACTAGGATTATAACGAGAAGGTGGACAAGTAAACTTGTCTTCCCCTTTGATTTCTAGTATTCGTATGTTATCTCCCTGTGCGATGGCTGGTAAAACATGTTCTTCAGTTCGCACAAAAGGTTTGTAATATTCCATCCAGCCCTCTTTTAATAGTCGCCTTCCTTTTACAACAAAACCATATTTGTAAATTTCAAGACATACCTTTACGGATTCCTTGAGTGCATCTTCAGCAAAAACAGCCATAAAGCGGCGAATAATTAGGTCCCAAACTCGTTTTTCATCAATGCCTAAAGGCTTTTCAGGTAATTTTCCTGTCGGATAAACTGCAGGATGAGCTGGGTCATCTTTAATCCCTTCTCGCGGTTTCAAAGTATCCTGTTCTAAGAGTTTTGAAGCTAAATTTTTGTATCCTCGTTGAAATTTCAAAGAACCAAGGATTTTTCGATAATCAATCTCAGGAGGCAACTTTTGGCTACTTGTTCGAGGATATGAAATCAATGCATCAAGATACAAGTGTTGAGCAATTGCTAACGTTCGTCGTGGCGTGTATCCGAAAATACTGTAGGCTTCACGTTGTAATGTACCAACATCAAAGGGCACCGGAGGCTTCTGATGAACGGTTTTCAAATCTACACTTGCTACGGTGCCAGTTTGGTTTTTGCAATCTTCTAGTATTTTATCTGCTTCTGTTTTTGTTTCAATTCGGGTTTTTTCAAACTCAGCTTCAACAACTGAATTGTCGATTTGAACATCTGTTTTTATTTGCCAATAAGGTGTTGGAACAAAATTGTTGATTTTTTTCTCTCTATCTGCTAAAACTTGTAATGTGGGACCTTGAACTCTACCTGTGCTTAACGTTGAGTAGTTCCCGCTCTGACGTTGGGCTGCTAAACTTAATGCTCGTGAAAGATTTATTCCATATAACCAGTCAACTTCATGCCTAGTTTTTCCTGATTCTATTAAGAGAAAATCCAAATGTTCTTGGGGCTCTTCGTAGGCTTTTTCTAGTTCAGATTTCATAAGGGTAGAAAATTTCATCCGTTTTGCAGAAGTTTCCTTGTTGTAGCATGCATACTTGAGAATGCAATATCCAATTAAACTTCCTTCAATATCATAGTCGCAAGCCGAAATGAATGCATCTGCATTCTGGGAAAGTTTGGAAAATATTTCAACCCATTTGCGAACTGATTTTGCATCACGTTCTATCAAATGTCGGGGTGCCCATTTGTAATTAAAAACAGGATAACAACTTTTTTTTCCACCCTCTTGACTGATGCTGTAAAGATGACCAATGGCTGGAACAATAACAAGCAATCGATCTCGTTTAGCAATAAAATATGGAACACCATTCTCGTCGAGTTTTTCTGGTTTACCCTGATAATCAAGAGCATATGCTATTCTTTTTGCAGCATCTGGTTTTTCAGCGACTATCAGCTTGTATTTTTCCATTAACGTTTCCTGTTCTATTGTTGTAATCATTAAAATTGTATAAACGGTTCAAACAATATTTAGGGTAAACTAGCAGATAACCGTAATTTATCCACTATGGCGTCAATAAAACGTCGGAATATATAAAAGCATGTATGAATTTATTTTGCGTCTACAAGGCTGTGAGACATTGCCTCAACAAGTACTTTGTGATAAATGTGGTTTTGTTTTATACGAAGGCACAGATCTAAAACCCCCGGATGAAATCATCCAAACTCATGCGGGAAAATGCCCTAACTGTGGTAAAAAAATAGGGTTTGTGCCAACAAAAGTTGAAGTAAAATCTGCAGGCAACTCCAGACGAAGACACTAATTGTCAACAAATCATTTCACTTTTGTTTTTAGCTTCCCTATAACCCATATTTTTCTTCCTTTTTTTGATTTTTTGCCTAAACTAGCCTAAACGTTAAATTTTCTGTTCCGTAATATGCTTCAACCACTATGGGATACCACAAAAAAGATATATGCTTCACGACCTCATTCACGAAGAGAAGGGTTCGCAGTGAAAATTGGAAAACTGTTTAGGAAAGAAAGCGCAGGTAGTACATTATCTAGCATTGGCTCTTTCCGTCTTGGAATTTCTCATTCAACTTTGATTCATTTCTCGTTACTAGCAATTATTCTTGTTATTGCAGCTACGATCAGATTACTTCCCTTACGTTGGGGATATCAACTTTCAGAATTTGACCCCCATATTCATTATCGGGCAACAAAATTCATAGTAGAAAACGGACTGAATGGTTACACATCATGGATAGACCCCATGAGTTGGTACCCTGGGGGATATGATATTTCAACCGCTATTCTTCCCGGTTTGGCTACAACAGCAGCTGTTTTCTATCAAATAGCTAATGCACTGAACCTTGCCCCTGATCCTGTTCTGGGTTCAGCAGTTTATCATCCGTTAAATGCTGATCCAATTTTCAATTTCTGTGTAATCTTTCCAGTAATAATGGCAACCTTGACCGTTCTAGTGATGTATTTTGTAGGAAAAGACATTGGCGGCAAAGGAGTTGGTCTGTTTTCAGCTTTCTTTTTAGCCGTAAGTGCAGCTTATATCAGCAGAACTTCTTTGGGCTTTTTTGACGACGAAAATATTGGAATATTTGGTATCCTTTTGTTTGTTTTCTTCTTCTTACGGTCAATTGACCAACAAAGGTCAAACAAAGGAACAATAACATATGGTGCTTTAGGCGGATTATCCCTAGGTTACCTATTTGCATCTTGGGGTGCAGCAAGGTATCCTCTTGGAATTGTTTTAGTTTTCGTGTTCGTGTTACTTATTTTACGTAGATATTCAACACGTCTGCTACTTTCATATGCTACAACTTTTGCTGTTGGTCTTCTGATAGCAATTAATGTGCCAAAATTAGGTGTAGGTTTTCTGGTGGAACCTACAGTTCTTGCTACTGCAGGAATGTTTCTTTTACTTGTAATGTATGAAGTTTCTACCCGTATTACTGTTCCAAAAAATAAACTAATGTTTGTTGTTGGGTTCTTAACCATTATTGTCGTTGTATTCGCAGCGCTAGCTGCTTTTAATTTAATGGGACCTTTAGGAGAAAAATTCTTAACCGTCATAAACCCCAGTCAACGTCTTGGTGAAACTCCTACACAACAACTTGTACAATCTGTACAAGAACATCGACCCAGCACCTGGGGATCATATTATTATGATTTGGGAATTGGAGCACTTTTTGTTCCCATAGGTTTGTTTTTTATATTACAAAAACCCACAAACCGGAACATTTTTGTTGCGATTTTTGGTTTGACTGCAATTTACTTTGCAGGATCCATGGCAAGGTTGAGTTTGCTGTTGGCTCCTGCCGTTAGCATTATTTGGGCTTTGGCTTTAGTCCAATTGGTTAAGCCTTTTGCTGAGATTTTGCGTGATGACCCTAAAGTTTCGAGACGTAAAAAGCGTTTCCTACCTAAGGTAGGCAAAGAATTCAGTGCAGGCTTTATTGGTTTGCTGCTTTTGTTGTTGACTGTAAACTTTGTGTTGCCGGCTGACAGTGCATCCTATTCACGTACCATAAACAGAGCCTATTCTCCAACAACCATAGCTGCTTCAAGTTTGCCTTTGAGGGCCGAAGTTAGTTATTGGTTAGATTCACTTAACTGGATGCGAACCAATCTAAATTCAAGCACTGTGGTGGCGGCTTGGTGGGATTATGGTTATTGGATTACTACGATTGGTAATGTAACAACTCTTGCGGATAACGGTACAGTGAACACTACACAGATTGGTAAAATCGGTGAAATGTTTGTTTCTAATGAAACTGCATCTATCCAGATTTTGGAAGGTTTCGATGCAGAATATGTTACTTTGTTCATGACTTTCGACATAGACGGAAACGATATCGGATACGGTGACGAAGGCAAGTGGCGCTGGATGGCAAGAATTGCTGGTTTGGATGATAAGAAATACGGCAACTACAGTTTGGGACAGGATTGGGTAGACGCAAACCAAGATGGCTCGGTGGCAGATAGCGAGTTGGTTGTAAATGAGCTTGGAAACAGTTCTGTCTTATACAAGTTGATGCACTATGCCCGTGACATGGTTATCTCTGGTAGTTCCAACATTGTGTTAGAACACTTCGAAGAAGCCTTCTTCACAACACCTGAATTGTATCCAACATCAGATGGAGGATACTTTACAGCAATGGTGTGTGTCTATAAAGTCATTTACTAAAAAATAAACTGAAAAAAGAAGTTAAGAGATGTAAGTGATCTTCTCTTCTTCTACTTTTCTTATGTTTTGCATGTATTTTGCTCGACGTTTTTCTATATCTTGCATTCTGCCCAGAACTTCTTTGGCTTTTTCTATTTCTTTATCTAATTCTGTTAGGTCAACAGTTACATTCAAGAATCCTTGCAAAACTTCAATGATGCTTTTTGCAGTTTTTGGATCGGGTAAATAGCCTCTGGTTTCACCTAATAAACAGAGAGCATGAACATTTCTGAATTGTGCTAATCCTAACAGTAAACCTGCAGTACCAACGATTGGAGTTCCTGCTTCGCTGGGTAACGCCTTTGCTTTTTGTGCCTGTTCAAACAGCTCTGGATTGGTTGCTACTGCAACAATTTTTGGGTCACCCTCGAATTCGTTTCTGTATCCCCCAATGGTGATAATTGTCTCAACGTTTTTTTGTTCAGCAAAATCAAGAATAGTATTTGCTACTTCAAATTGCCCTTCAATTGTTTGGGCTTGACTGTCTCCAATCAGGAATATGAAATCGTTTTTTCCTGACTCGTTTTTCCATACATAGAATTCTCCACGAAGAAGTCTAACTCCACCTTTTTTGCTTACGATTACATGGTATGGAAAATGGGGTGAATACAAGGTTCCAACTTTTTCAGCTTTTAGTTGTTTTACAAGGTATTTTGTGGCGATGCTGCCTACCATGCCCAAGCCTGGAAATCCTTCAATTAGGATTGGATTTTTTAATTCAACTTTTTTTTGTTCTTCAATGGTTGTTTGTTTCATTTTTGTTTCGGCTCTCTTATTGCTTGTCGATACTTTGCATAACGGTCTTCGGGCGAAAATTTAGCTGGATGTGGAATACGCACCTTTGCTCCACACGCAGGACAAACATCCTGATTTAACGTATATTTTTCACATTTCACACATTTTCTAAGCAACCAAACCATCGCAACCAACACGTTTTGGGTGTTTAAACCTACTAATACAAACCCCCCTATTTACGTTTTCAAAAAACCATGTCAAATCTTAAATCCAAACTGGGTCAAATATATTCTGCGTGATTTTAATGGATAAATTTCAAAAAAGAACCGTTTTAACTTACGAAATCATTGGAGTGCTTTTCATTACTGTTCTAGGAAGTTTATTTCATTTCATATTCGAATTGTCAGGGTTCAATCCTATAGTTGGTGCTTTTTCTGCAGTAAACGAAAGTGTCTGGGAACACCTTAAACTAGGATTCTGGCCATTAATAATATTCACAGTTATTGAATACTGGAAAATAAGAGATAAAACAAACAACTTCTTTTTGGCAAAAGCCGTTGCTGCTTTCACAATAATTCTAATAATTCCAGCAATTTTTTACAGCTACACAAGCATTACCTGTGAAGCCATTCTTGTAATAGACATTTTAAGCTTCATTATCGCCGTCATTGTTGGACAGTTTCTTAGCTACAAACTTTTGAGCTTTAAGCAACAAAACAAAACAGTAGAACTAATTTCAATAATTGCCTTGGCAGTTTTAGCTGTCTTGTTTGTCATTTTCACTTTCTATCCTCCACACCTTTCACCATTTCAAGACGCAGTCACTGGCGAATATGGAATTTTAGCTCATTCCCCTTACTTGCTTGCGGTTGCTACATCTATCTGTAATATAGAAAAAAACTAACAGTTTTTCTATATTTTCAAGACTAAAATCAACCCTAATCAAAAAATCATATTACTATTAATAATAGCAGTTCTATGTTGAAAACTGCCATTTTTAAAAAAAACCAAACCATAGACCGATGCCAACCTTAACTTATTTTGAGCTGATTTTTTGATTCAAAGTATCTTTTTTTGCATATTGGACAACGATTGATGAGTTCTTCAAGATTTTTTTCAATATTAACTACTCCCAACTTTTCTGCAAATTTCCATTCCGACTCAACTTCAGAGCAATGATTATACCCTCTGCGTTTCATTTCTTCAACGAGTTTTTGATGGCGAAAATACAAATTATGTACTTCAAGAAGCCCCTTTTCCAAATATCCCTTCACTGATTTTTCTTGATTTAAGGTCCCAATAAACATGTGAATTTCGACATGTTCCCCCAAAAGATGCTGCCGACACATTATTTTCGGGTTAACCATCCACATCCTCATATTCTGAAACCCCAAATTTGTAAATTAAAAAGTAAATGTATGAAATAATAGTATTTCAAATGTTATAACGATATGTTTGTGAGGCTGTTTTGTCCTCACCATTAGTTGAAGCTTGGTTGTGGATTCATAAGACTTATTACTGTAACTCGGCCTATCCGTTTTTTGCTCTCATCGTGAGCTTGATCTGCATGCGTAAATCCCGTTTATGTATCATCTCAACGTGAGATAACCAAAATTTGAATTATCAGGGTGGCGTGGTACAAACCCGATGAGGGCACTTGGCTTTTCTATGTTGTTTTTTCTAACAAAATGGCAATCAAAAATCTAAAATTCTAAATCTAAATGTTTATTTCCTAGGCAGTTCAGGTAGAAACATTGATAAAGCCTGTTATCGATAAACTCTGCACTTGAAAAACTAAGGGTGAGGCATATGTCAAAACCATTTTATGCAAAATTTGAGGTTCCTGAAGCTGTGGCAGATGCAGCCTATGAAGCCCTGCAAATAGCCAGCCGAACAGGATCAGTTAGAATTGGTACTAACGAAACAACAAAATCCGTAGAAAGAGGTCAAGCAAAACTTGTAGTTATTGCAAACGATGTTGACCCACCGGAAGTTGTGGCACATCTTCCACTTCTCTGTGAAGAACGTAAAATTCCTTACGTGTTCGTACCCAGTAGAGAAAAACTTGGAGTTTCCTCCGGAATCGAAGTTTCTTCAGCTGCAGCAGCAATCGCCAATGTTGGTGAGGCTGTCGCTTTGGTGAAGGAAATTTCAAGCAGACTTGAGGAACTTAAACAGAAGGGCTCTGAATGAGCAAACGAGAAGAATCTGATGAGCTAGTTCCCGCAGAAGTCATCCAAGTAGTTGGAAGAACAGGGACTACTGGCGAAATTACTCAGGTTCGAGTTCGTGTTCTTGAAGGACAAGACAAAGGACGAATCATAACAAGAAACGTGAAAGGTCCAGTTCGTGCAAACGACATTCTTGTTTTGCGAGACACTGAACGGGAAGCAAAACGGCTCAGAAGATAAAGGTGAATTAACGTGCCAAAGTCCAAAATTTGTTCATTTTGCGGGCATGAATTTCCGCCAGGCACAGGCATGATGTACGTCCGAAACGACGGAACAACATTACAGTTCTGTTCTAACAAGTGCCGAAAAAGTTCTATCAACTTAAAGCGTGACTCACGAAAAGTCAAGTGGACAAAATACTTCGGAAAGGAAGAGAAAGGAAGAGCTTAATTCCTTATTTTTCTCTATTTTTTGTCATACTTCGGAGGTTAAATGATTGACCATGAATCTTGTTGTCCTTGGCCCGCCTGGAGTAGGCAAAGGAACATACGCAAAATATCTTGCAAAAAAATATATCATCCCAACTATTTCTGTTGGTGACCTTTTCCGTAATGCCATAAAAAACGAAACACCTCTAGGATTGCGAATAAAAAGCATCGTTTCCAGTGGTGAACTTGTTCCCGACGAAATAGTCAACGAACTAGTAAAAAACCGACTCGACGAAGATGACTGCAAAAACGGATTCATTCTAGATGGATATCCCCGAACAGTTCCCCAGGCAGAAGCAATGCCTAGTTTCAAAAAACTCGATTTGGCGTTGAATTTTGTTGCTCCTGACGAAGTAATAATGGAACGAATCAGCGGACGACGAACATGCAACAAATGTGGTTCAACATATCATGTAAAAAATATACTTCCAAAAGTTGAAGGTGTCTGTGATGGTTGCAGTGGAGAACTTATTCAAAGGTCGGACGAAAAACCTGAAGTCATAAAAAACCGGTTAGCAGTTTATCACGAAAAAACCAAACCAGTTACCGATTATTTGCGGAACAAAGGTTTGGTAGCTGACATTGACGCCAACTACAACATTGATGAAGTTGAAAAGATACTTTCTCAATGTTACATTGCTATTGACAAATTAAACTAGGTTCAAATCTAGTTCAGCTTTTTCTTTTTTTAAAGTATAAGCTAAATAGCCGCCGTTTATTGAAAATAATATTGAGGAAAAGCTGTTGCCAATACGTCAACCAATTGTTTCTGTATTAGGTCATATAGACGCTGGAAAAACCAAACTGCTAGACAAAATCAGAAAAAGCAGTGTCCAAGCCCGCGAAGTAGGCGGAATAACCCAGCACATTGGGGCAAGCTATTTTCCCGTTGAAACTTTGGCTAAAATCTGCGGACCTTTGTTTAAAGGAATGCAAAAAGATGTTCAGCTTCCGGGGTTACTTGTCGTAGACACTCCAGGTCACGAAGCTTTTGTTAACTTAAGAAAAAGAGGCGGCGCAGTAGCTGACATTGCAATTCTTGTCGTTGACGTTTTGAAAGGGTTTGAAGCCCAAACTTATGAGTGCATCGAAATTTTGAAAGAAAAAAAAACTCCCTTTCTTGTTGCAGCAAACAAACTTGACAGGGTTCCGGGATGGAAACCTAAAGAAGGACAAAGTTTCACAGCGTCATATAAAAGCCAAGACCCTTACGTTCAACAAGCTTTGGATGAAAACTTGTATCGCCTTATGGGAACCTTTTCTCGTCTTGGATTCCGAACCGACAAATTCGACAACGTAAAAGATTTCTCCAAAACAATCGCCATTGTTCCTACAAGTGCAACAACAGGAGAAGGAATTCCAGAACTGTTAGCCGTTCTAATCGGTTTAACCCAGCATTATCTGCAGCATAGGCTAAAAACAACAGAAGGTCCAGCCAAAGGAACCGTTCTGGAAGTAAAAGAAGAGCCCGGGCTAGGCATAACAGCAAACGTGATTATTTATGATGGAATTCTGCAAAAAGGTGATCTTATTGTTGTGGGTGCTAAAGAAAAACCGATTGTGACTAACATTCGGGCGGTTTTCTTGCCCAAACCCTTAGATGAAATTCGGGATCCTCGAGACAAGTTTACTTCTGTTGATTGTGTTTCTGCAGCTGCGGGAGTGAAAATTGCGGCTCCAGATCTTGAAGACACCTTAGCAGGTGCACCGGTCTATACTGTTCCGTCTGAAGATCGTCTTGACGAGTTTGTTCAGCTTGTTACTGATGAAGTTGAACAAATCAAAATTGATACTGATTTAGATGGAATTATTCTGAAAACTGATGCTTTGGGTTCTCTTGAAGCAATTGCCGAGAGCCTAAAAAACAGTGGGGTCCCAATAAAATTAGCTGATGTTGGCGATGTTTCTAAACGGGATGTTACCAAAGCGGCAGTAGTCAAAGAACGTGAGCCTCTCTATGGAGCGATTTTGGCTTTTAATGTTAAAGTTTTACCTGACGCTGAAGAAGAAGCAAGAAACCGTGATATACCCATTTTTAACGAAAAAACCATTTACAGTTTGATTGACGAATACACTGACTGGCTAAAACAAGAAGATGAGGCTCGCCTTGACGAAGAATTCAACCGGTTAATTAAGCCTGTCAAAGTCAGGTTTCTTCCAGGTTATGTTTTTCGGAAAGCAAAACCAGCAGTTGTGGGTGTTGAGGTTCTAGCAGGAACAGTAAAACCAAAACAAATCCTTGTTAAAGAAGACGGAAAAAATATAGGAGAAATTTCACAAATTCAGGATAAAGGCAAAGCTGCCTCTGAAGCAAAGGTTGGTTCTCAGGTTGCAGTTTCGTTAAATAAAACGATTGTTGGTCGCCATATTCATGAAGGTGAAATTTTCTTTGTGCGTTTACCTGAAAAGCATGCTAAAATGTTGCGGACCAAGTTTGAAGACCGATTGTCTCCTGATGAACTTGAAGCTTTGGTAGAATATACGGAACTTATGCGCCGTGAATCACCCTTTTGGGGTGTTTGATTTCTTGCTTGTTAATTTTGTAAAGTGATTTTAAATACACATGTTTTATTAAGTCTTAAGAAGCCCTATTTTTTTAGGCAATACTTGAAAAACCAAAACCAATCAATTAGCTAGGGCTAACAAGAATCGATTAAATGTGAGATCGGATGAAAACGGATTCAAAATTCACTCCTAGACGAAAAGCCTCAGTTTTCCGTGAGGTGTACCCAATAAATGAGCCCTACGTCTATGCAGCTATAGTTACCGAATCAAACAATCAAAAATTGAAATATGAACTGATTGAGCCCACCTTGCTCAAAGAAGAGGAAGAGTTACTAAAAGAAATCAAAACAATACTCATTGAAGAAATCGACATTAACCTCAAAGAAATCGAGACTAGAAAAAAAGCAGAAGATTATCTGAAATCCAAAATTCCTGAAATAATCAAGGATTATCGAATAAAAATCGTAGAGGGTTCCATCGACAAACTCGCTTATTACATAATACGGGATTTTTTGGGTTATGGAAAAATTGATGCCCTAATGAAAGACCCTCTTATAGAAGACATTTCAGCAGACGGAGTTGGCATACCTCTCTATGTTTGGCACCGTGACTATGAATCCCTTTCAACAAATGTTAGTTTCAAAGATAGTTTAGAACTTAATTCCTTTATTGTAAGGCTGGCGTATCTTTCAAAAAAGAATATCTCTTTAGCAACACCAATTCTTGATGCGTCGTTGCCTGATGGTAGTCGAATTCAAATGACCTACGGAAACGAAATCACGCGACGAGGTTCAACATTTACGATCCGCCGTTTCCGATTGGACCCCTTGACAATTACAGATTTAATTGCCCTTGGTACAATTTCAGCAGAAATGGGGGCATATTTTTGGTTTGCAATTGAAAACAGAGCATCTTTTCTGGTAGCTGGAGGCGTTGCTTCAGGAAAAACTACGATTCTTAACTGTTTTTCAATGTTCATCAAACCTGGACTGAAATTAGTAAGCGTAGAGGACACTGCTGAATTGAATTTACCCCATGAAAACTGGATTCCTTCTGTTGCTCGAACAGGTTTTGGTCACGCGAATGAAGCCGCTGGAGACGTTACTTTGTTTGATTTGTTGAAGGCAGCAGTAAGGCAACGACCAGACTACCTGATTGTTGGTGAAGTTCGAGGTCAAGAAGCGTATACTCTTTTCCAAGCAATGGCGACGGGTCACTTGGGTATGGGAACAATTCATGGCGAGTCTGCAACTTCTGTTATTCACCGTTTGGAATCAGAGCCAATGAACATTCCACGACCTCTTTTAACCATGATACATGCGATACCTGTTCAGCTGCGAACAGAAGTTAAAGGTAAACCAGTTCGAAGAACCCGTTCAGTAACGGAAATTATTGGTTTAGACCCTAAAACAAAAGAATTGCTAACTCACGAAGTCTACCGATGGGACGCCAGATTTGACCGGTTCGTCTATTCGGGTCATAGTTATCTATTGGACGAAAAAATGAAACAGAAGGGTCTTAATGAAAAAGAACTTCAAGATGAACTTTTTCACCGAAAAACCGTTCTGGACTGGATGGTGAACCAAGGTATCCGCAATTACACAGACGTAGTTTCAGTTATCCAAGACTATTACGCTGATCCTATACGGGTTTTCCGCAGAGCTAGGATGGAAAAATCGTGAGTGCACAAAAACTAAGAAAGTGGCTCAAACGAGCTTACTTGCGCATTAATAGTGCTTTCAGGGGAAAAAAGTCTGGGGACAACAGTAAAGTTTCCAAGTTATCTGATGGTGTTCATCTTGGGAAATCTAAGCCATATGTTTTTGCTTATCAGCTAATTGGAGAAAAAGTGAAAAAGGCTCTTCCGTTATTTGCTGATCTTGACTCTAGTTTAAAAAAGTCAGGAATGAAAACAAACTTCAAGGCATACGTTAGCACCGTAATTTTAGTTAGTTTGTTGGTTTTTACTTCAATAATTCTGGTTGTTCCCACTGTTTTGTTTTTTGTAGTTAAACTCTCTATGTTTTTGTCAATTTTGTTTGGAGTTGGCTTGAGCCTTCTTGGCGGGGCATTAACCACAGTCATTTTTTACACGTATCCTAGTTACCGCGCAGACAGTCTAAAACGAGACCTAGAAGACGACCTTGCATTCACAGCAGGTTACATGTCAATCTTGGCAGGAGCAGGTGTGCCTGCCGATTCTATTTGGCATTCTTTGGCGCAAGTTGATAATTCGTTATCTGTTTCTAACACGGCAAAAAATGTTGTTCGGGATGTAGAACTTCTAGGATTTGACATTATTTCATCCTTAGAAAACACTTCCAAACGGACACCGTCAGAAAAATTCAAAGAACTAATTGAAGGATTCATTTCTGTAGTTCACTCTGGGGGAAGTTTAGTAAAATATCTCCGAAATCGCTCAGAACAGTACATGAAACTAAAACAAATTTCACTGAAACGTTTCTCGGATAACCTTGCAGTCTTGGCAGAATTTTATGTTACCTTGATGGTTGCAGGCTCCCTCATCTTTGTAGTTATGTTGTCGGTTATGGCAATGTTAGGTGGGGGCATTCTTGGTTCATTAGATTCACGACTTGTCTTGCAGCTTCTTACCTATATTGGATTACCAATTGGTTCTGTGGTATTTTTAGTAATAATAGATATGGTTTCACCGAAGCGATAGATATGCCAAAAATCGAAAATCATGAAAAGAAAATTGCGTGGATCGTCTCCGGCACCTTAGGGGTTATTGTGTGTGCCGTAGCAGTGATTTTGCTTTGGGATACACCTCTTTTCGATGAATATTTGCTTTTGGCAGTAGTGATTACAGTTTTTCCCGCTTCGGTTCTTGATTATGTTGATCACCGATGGAAAAGGTCTATAGATAAACATCTTCCCGACCTGTTTCGGAGCATAGTACAAGCACAAAAATCTGGAATGACCTTGCCCCAAGCAGTAGAAGATACTTCTAAAAGAAACTACGGTGCCATGAGTAAAGAACTAGAAAAAATGGTTACCCAAATGAGCTGGGGAGTTTCGTTTGAAGACGCTTTGAAGTCGTTAGGTAAACGTGTTGATACTGCTCTTATGCGTCAAACAATTCCGTTGATTATTGAATCACAACATTCAGGTGGACAAGTTGAAAAAATTTTTGAACCATTAGAAAGTTTTGTGCAAACAACTTTAACCTTTGATGAAGAACGCAAAACCCAAACTAGACCCTATCTTGCAATTATTTATGTTGCTTTCTTTGTTTTCTTGTTCACAATTATTATACTTCTAAAATCGTTCTTTGTTGACATAGCTGATTTTAAACTCAGCCAGTTCGAAATGATGCCTGCAAACGAAGCAAAACGTATCTTCTTTCATATGAGTTCAATTCAAGCCTTCTTTGGCGGTTTAGTCGCAGGAAAAATGGGGGAAGGAACAGTTGGCGGTGGTCTAAAACATAGCGTCATTTTGCTAGTCTTTGGATATTTGGCATTCAAATTGGTAGTGTAGGAGAGAACATAAGTGCGAAAAGTGTTGCGAAACAAAAAAGGGGTAAGCCCCGTGCTGAGCAGTCTTTTATTGACTGTAATTGCAGTGGCGGGTATGTCCATCGCTGTTAGCGCAACATATATCATCACTGATGGTCTGCACAACAACATGAGTGAAAGAGTCATTGTTGAAGATGTTTGGTTTAATTCAGACCAAATTTCTGTTTATGTTCGTAACATTGGACGGATTAAAATTGATGTTGATGCCGTTTACGTTAACCAGATACGCCAAGATTTTTCACCTTTGGACTTGGAAGAGGGCAAACATGGTTGGTTACATGTTAGTTACAGTTGGAGTCCAGAAACTGAATATGAAATTAAAGTTGTAACCGGGAGAGGAACACAAGTTGCGGATTACTATGTTTCGTCGCCTTAGAAACGACCGCCGGGGCGTAAGCAACATCATAGTTGTTGCCCTCAGCCTAGTGATTATGTTGGCCATAGTTTCTGACATTGTCTTATGGGACTACGAAATGACCCAAGCTGACTGGGAAAAAATGAAAGAAAACGTAGCCATAGTTAACACTAAATCTTCTACAACCGCTTTATGGCTTACCGCACAAAGCGAATACACAGTTAATACCGGAACCAAAACAAGTGGAACGTACACTGCTACAGCATCCATTGATGGTAGCTTTGCAAGCTTCACTGAAGGTTTGGATACAAACAATGTAACTCTTATCAATAACGAATCTTTTGAAGCTGAATGGCCACCAGCTGGTTGGAGTGCAACTGGTAACTGGAACAAAAAAAATGAATACCAACATGATGGAACATATTCTGCACAATTTGATGGCTTCTCAAGTGGTGGAGGACAGTCAGGATATCTGTATTCACCTATCTTGAATTGTTCAGATGCTGAAATAATATATGTAGAGTTCTGGTGGTATGACCATCGTCTTGACAATGATGATTTTATTCTTCAGTATTATGACGGAAGCACATGGGATACTATCCAAGACCTTAATCTGTTAGAATCTGCAAATGGTTGGCACCATTACAGCCAAACAGTTACAGACAGTCAATATTTTGTTTCAAACTTCCAGATTCGGTGGTGGGCTAAAACTGTTGGGACTAACGAAATAGCATGTGTTGATGAAGTAACAATAAAAAAAAGATCAACTACTGCTACATACGCCTTTGATATTACTGGAGACTTTTTTGTCGACTTGTCCGATTATCAAATGAACCACATTCAAACAATTGAGTTACAATTGATTTACCGGGCTAGTGATGCGGGAGAAAAATGGTACCTTCAAGCCTATAACTGGTCATCATCCACCTACAGTAACAATGGATTCAACGTTACTGCTGGTCACGCCCCAACAACCGGATGGGATTACTACACCGTGAATTTCACTGATGTTTGGCAAGATTATGTTGATGTTGATGGCACAATTAATGTCAAGCTTTTAGATGAAGGTGGTGACATCGACCAGACAAGTATTGACATAGATTTTCTGGGAATAAACGTGAAAACTACTGGAACTCAGTTTACATTCAAAAACCAGGGCTCTTTAACTGTGCGTTTGGTTTCGTTGTGGGTATCAAACTCAACAACTCATCAACGTTATGACATAGATGTTTTCTTAAATTCGGGCGCAACCAAAAATTATGTTAGTTTTGATGTTGAATTACCCCCAGAAAACTATGTTGTCAAGGTTATAACTGAACGAGGAAATTCAGCAATATTTTCTGAAAATTAAATTCTTATTTTATAAGACATAATCGCCTCAAAGCTTCTAGGGCTTTAGTTTGGTCTTTTGCCTCAATTAGTTCTATGTTGTAAAGTTTGGCTAAATTTTTGCCATTTTCACTCATTTGTGGAACAGCAACAAGGCAAGAATTGTCTGGTACAGTATCAAAGATTTTGGCGAACATAGAAATTACGGATTGTTCAGACACAACGTCGTCTGCAAATGCAAGATCCATTGCTGTAACGCAATTCTTGTTTTCGTCAGTAGCAGTAATATCAAACTTGTGTTTGGTCCCCGACTTTCCAGTTAAATAACCTGGGCTTTCTACATTATATCCAAACTCTTGTAAAAGTGCAGTAATTGGAGTTGTTAAAATAGATTCAACATTTGCTTCCTTTGCGGCTTGTGGAGTCAAAGTATACGCGTAAACATCTTTGATTGTTGAATCGTCAAAATTGAAATTTGTTTCACATTCTCGACAAAAATGATCTGGGACCGGAATGTCGAAACTTTTGTTGCAGCTATTGCAATTGCACCATACTCCTGCTTTGTTATAATCCAAGTCCGGACGAATTAAATCAGTTCCACATTTAGGGCAAACTAACTTGTCTTCGTTTTGAAACTTGTCTTCAATGTCAATGTAGCCACATTTTATGTGCTCAATTAGGGCACTTTTTTTAATGTTAATCGATTTACAATACGGACAAGTGTAATGTGTTGCAACTTTTGAAGATTTACATGATGGGCATTCTATGATTTTATCATGAAGTTTTTGTTTCAGGATTCCGCCTTTAGTAAGTTCTTCTAAGAACATTTCTGTATTAGCTTCACCGATTATTTCATCAACTATTGGATAAGTGAAACAGTATTTTTCGTCAAAAATTGGTTTTAATGTTTTAATCTCTCCGCTAACAAACTTGCTAATAAGACGTTGCACCTTTGAATTCTTGGATAAGTTTACCACTTGATTTTTGGAATCTTTTGGCATGTATTTTCTCCTTTCTCGCAACGACCAACGAAGAGTTAATCAATTAATAGAATCAATCACACTTCATAGTTTTTAAAGTATTATGGAGCAGAAATTTATATTCCCCCTACTTTTTCAAAAATAATTTGTCCTTGATAAATGCCTTAATTTCTCTCCCTATTGTGTAATCAGACCCTCGGGCAAAAGATAAAAGCACTGTTGTTTTAATTGGAGGTTATGTCAAAGCCAATTTTCTCAGTAATTGCAACTGGGAGAGGTGAAAGAGATACACAAGCCCTCGAAGAGACATTCAACAACTGGGAGATTGCAAAAAAGGTTTTTGAAGAAAAAACCGGAAAAAGCCACGCCATCGAATTTTTAGTTGCAGACGCGGGAGAAAACTCAGCTTTTCCACAAATCAGTGATTTGCGGGTTATTTCTCCAGTAGAATATGAGGATTACAGAATTAACCTTTGGAAAGAAGGAATCATAAAGTATCCAAAATGGGATACTCCTGCAATAGGACGAAATTTAGGTTTCAAACATTCAAAGGGTAAGATGATCGTTTTTAACGACATTGATTCTCTTTTTTCAACTGGCACAGAAATGGATAACGATTACGTTTTTTCTGATTTAGACAAATATGAAAACTATTTTGAAGTAATGTACTACGCCTTTAAACGAAAAGATATCATAGCTTCAGCCCCCTCCCTGCGACCACGTGACAGTCTAAAACTTGGACGACGATTTGGAATAATGGGAGCTAACTTGGTGACACAAGTTTCCCTTATGTTGCCCACGATAAAGATTTTCGGAATTCCTGTAATGGGACCAACTGTTCCAGGACCCAGTATGACGGTACTGCGGGACGTTGCCGAAAAAATGTCAAATGGCAAATCTGGACCCTACGACCCTGAACTTGGAATATCAGAAGACCAAAAAATTTCCCGACTAATGACAAAGTTTGGAAGAATCTCTTACGAAAAGTATGCAGGAGTGTTCACAAGAACACATAGCAGAGTAAGCGAAGGTTTTGACATCGCAAAATCTTTGGGTTATGCAATCAAAGGATCAACATATTACATTTTTCCGGGATTGTTCAAATATCGCAAACACGCTTTGGCTATCTAATTGTTAGCATTATTTGTTTTGAAGTTTTTTGATAGCTTCCTCGATTACAGATTTTAACCGGTCTAATCCCACTGATTTTTGTTTTTTTACTTCAAGACCACTGTTGTAACTGAACTCTTTGATGTCACTTTCTAGTTTGTCCAAGTTACCTAAAGAATCAACAATAATCAAGCCATCAAGATGTTTAAATTGTTCTTTTATATCTTTTAGGTTCCAATCAAAAATTTCTTTAAAGTACTTATTTTTCTTCAGTTTAGATGGCATCCACCCTGGAGACAAATAAAAATGGCTACATTTAGGGTCATCATCTAAAAGTTTTTTGTGTCCACCAAATAAACAATCAATACAGTTTAAACTATCAACTTTAACGGTGTTGTCATAGTTCTTGACGATTTTCTTGAGCCGAGGATGGCACATGTCACCGTAAATTACAACTATATCCCTTTTTGCATGTTTTGAGTGTTCTTCAAGGGCATTTGTTACCGCTTTTTCTAATTCAGAATAAACTGCGTGCAGACCTGCATCCAAAAAAACAGCATCAACGTCAAGTTTGTTTTCGTTGATGAGTTTTTCAATTTCCTCTCGTAAAATGCCGCATGAAAGAAGAAGGGGACGGTTGTTGTGGGTCAAGATGTTATTCCCGTTACTTGTTTTCTAGTTCTGCAATCCACGCGTCCAAATGTTCTCTGGCGTCTTCGTCACCCATTTGTTCCATTGGATGTTTCATCAAATACGCTGAAACGAACTTGAGATTACCACTGACGCCTTTGTCTAGGGCTAGTTGTGCGCATCGGATGGCATCGATTGCAACTCCGCCTGAGTTGGCTTTGTCGTCTACGTCAAGGCGGATTTCCATGTTGTATGGTATGTTTGCGAACATTCGTCCTTCAATTCTGATGAAAGCAAGTTTGGTGTTACCCAAGAAGGGGATAAAATCGCTAGGTCCGATGTAAATGTCTTTAGCGTTTAGGCGTTGTTTTTCTGGGATTTGGCTTTGCACCGATTCTGTTTTACTGATTTTTTTGCTTTCTAGGCGTTCGCGTTCAAGCATGTTAGCAAAGTCAGTGTTTCCCCCAACATTAATTTGATAAGTTCGATCGATGGTTGCTCCGCGGTCGACACAAAGTTTGGCTAGGGTTCGGTGAGTAATAGTTGCACCAATTACGCCTTTGACGTCATCTCCAACGATGGGTAATTTTGCGTCTTCAAATTTTTTGAGCCATTCTTTGTTTGACGCAATAAAAACTGGCATACAGTTAATGAAGGCACATCCAGTTTTGAGGGCAATGTTTGCCCAAAACTCTACAGCTTTTTGGCTACCAACAGGTAAGTAATTGATCAGGATTTGTGGTTTTGTCAATTCGATTTCTTCGATTACTTCTTTTTCCAGTTCTTCAATGGTCTTAGTCTGGTTAATTGGTTTAATCATTGCTGCAACGTAGATTCCCACACCGTCAAGAATTGGACTTTCTTTAACCTTTCTTGAGGTACAATTAGAAACGCTTTCCACCCAATCTACATAGTTTGGGTCAGAAAATATTGCCTCGTTTAAGGGTTTGCCTACTTTGTTTTCTCCAACGTCAAAGGCACAAACAAATTCTAGGTCTTCTAAGCCGTACCCTCCGATTTTTTCGTGCATTAAACCGAGTTTCTCAATTTTGTTTCGCTTGTAAATTTCGATTCCTTGAGCTAAACCTGCAAAACAGTTTCCTACTCCAATTACGCCAACCCTGATTTTGCCCATGTAATCACCATTCTGTATATACTCTGACCAAATAGTAACCAGTTCTTCTTTATTTCTTTCGGTCAAAAAAAGAAAAAACAACCACCCAAACAAACAAAAACTTCATTTTATCTAGTGAAGAAAGTAACTTGGAACAAAAAATTCCGTATATTAGTATACTGGTTCTAAGAAAAATTACGATATTAGTAAAATGATGTCACTTTGGTTATTAATGGTGCATATGTTTTGAATGATTTCGCTATTGTGCAAATCCTTGGCTATAATAATACGTTAGGATGTATTCCAGTAGGGTATAACTTCAATTTTTTCTTATTATTAGTTTGACGATTTTAGTTGAATTATGGGGTTTTGTTTGAATTAAATGAAATTTACGATGTATTTTTTTGCGCTTCCTTTATTTTCGTTGGCTAGTGGACAATGGTTTGTATTTTATTATTGATAATCCTAAACCTAATAATGCCATAGCCCAAACATCAATTAACCAAATGGAAATATAATTACCGCTAATTATGTGATAAATCAAATAAATAAGATAATGCAAACCAACCGCTGTTAAAGCTAGAGCAACCCATTTTATTGCTCTTTTCTTCTTTTTTGAAAGATAAACAGCTCCATAAGAAGCAAAAACAACAGCTAATGTCATAAATATAATTGTATTCCAAGCCAGTAAACTAGTAGATTCCATCCAAAGAAAGGACAGGTCTACTGTTAAAGCCAATCCTATCCATCGAAAACTTGCATTTGCCCATAACGCTATAATGTAACCTAGAAATGTAATCGCTATTAGCTTAAAGGATTGGAAATCTTTCAATTCAGCTTTATTTTGATAAAGCTTTAATGCTAAAAATGTCAAAAAGGGAAAAGTTAGTGTTACATGTAAGAAATAGCCAAAACCTAACATTCCATAGAACAGAGAATTTTGAGTCCATGTCGAGGCAAATAAGTATAGTATCGAGGGTATCAAAGAAGCATAATAAATGCCTTCTAAACATATTGAAGCAGCTAAAATTTTTGATATATAAAAAGAATCGGTCTTTTCCTTCCAAATAAGATATACTGTTGATAGTGCTAGGATCACTGCAAACAAACGGGAAATCATTCCAATTGGAGCGATAGCGTACATTGAACCTCTAACTAAAACATGTGGATAATACTCCCAAGAAATGAAAACTATGTTGTAGAAACTTACAAAACTTTCAGGAATCCAACGAAGAACCCAAACTAATAAAGATAATAAGCTTGCAGAAATCCAGAAGGCATTCCGACGAATAAACTGGATAACCATCTAATTTTCTCTAAACCTTTTATTGATTTAACCTCTTTAAAGATTACCTATAGGACTCTGGTAGTAAAAAGTGGTTTTTATTTGTTACAAAACAACTTTGGTAATAATATAAGGGATTTTGGTTGTTAAATTTGATTTTATCTAATTTTCTAATCAATTTCTTGGAAAAATTTAATCTAAACTGTGAACAATATTGTAGCTATCAAAAAAATGTAAAGAATTAAAATGATGAAACAAATGATAGTGGCATTGTTTTTTCAATTTTTTCACTCTCGATTACTTGGGTAAGCTCAACAAACCCCTTCTATATTATTTTAAAACTTAAATGACCCTAAACCACTATTACAATCTTAATAGTAGTTCATTGGTGAAAACGGCTTTTTTCTTGAAAACCAAAGGACAGCAAAAATGTTTCCTTAAACCCACTTTCACACTTTCTATATTTATGAGTTTGGTCCACAAACAGGACAAGAATCAACTTTTGAAAGAGGAACTAGATTTATCTCTAACCCGTTTAAATCAAAGTTTAGAAGCTTGTTAACCAAACAGGGCTCTTGACCTGTTAGCAACTTTATGGTCTCGCTGACTTCCAAACTTGCAATAATGTTCACCGCTGACGGATGAACCCCAACAATTTCCGATTCACTTTTTGATTTGTTTCCATAAAAACATTCAAGACAAACAGTTTTTTCAGGAACTATCGTTGAAACGTTCCCTGTAGTGGTTGCTACAGCACCAAATACATAGGGAACACCAAGTTTAACACATTCTCGATTAACCGCATAGCGTGCCTCCATATTGTCTAAGCCGTCAACCACAACGTTCATGCTCTGAATTATTTCTTTTGCGTTAGTTTTGTTTACCAAAGTCTTCACAGGCTCAATAACTATGTAGGGATTCAACTTCCGTAATCGTTCTGTAGCCGCATCGACTTTTGACATCCCCTTTTTGTCAACACCATAAAGGTGTTGCCGATGTAAATTTGTCACATCTACAAAGTCGCCATCAACAATGCGCAAATGCCCAACCCCCATCCCTGCTAACTGCATCGCCACAGGAGAACCTAAACCCCCTAAACCAACCACGCAAACTTTAGAATTTTTCAGTTTTAATTGACCTTTGGCACCGATTTCTTCCATCATGATTTGTCGCGAATAATACTGAAGTTCTTCTTTTGAAAGCTCAACCATTTGTTTTTCCTCAAACAGACTCTAAGATTTGTTCAACTTCTTTTGCGTCTATTCCCGTAACAAGAAACCGTTTCTGACGTGAAGTAAACCCTGAAACCAACTCAACTTTATGACCAAAAATCTTTGTCAACTGCTTAAGCAATTCCTTGTTAACTTTACCTTTCACTGGAGCCTCACTGGACAAAGCTACAAGTTCGTCCTCTTCAATTTTTAGTTGAAACCTTTCAGCGTTTGGTTTAACAAACACATCTAATACAACTCCTTCAGGAACTTCTTGTAGCTTCATTATGGCTCACAACATTTGCTTAGTTTTTCATCCAAACATGTAATTATTTAACCTTATCAAGCCTTTAATATGTGCCCAGCTAAGACACAATATGACCATAAATGCTAAGGGATGCTTGGGCTCTCGCCATTGAAACTTTAAGCTGTATAGAATTAAAACGACTCGGTGAGCGTTTAGCCTTAACAAACGCAACAAAAAAACTGAAAATAAAAGACCCCCGCGCAATTGGCTTAGCCCATCGGCTTATTACTGAAACCCTCCGAAAAAAAAATTACATAGACCATATACTTGACATTGTCCTAGTCCCTCGTTCAATTGATGAAATAAAACTGAATATCCGCGCTTTTCTTGAACTATATGTTCATGAAACAAAATTTGTTGATTCAAACCTTGATAATGCTTCAAAAATCGCCCAAATGGGTCGCAGAATTCTGGGCTGGTCACGACTTAATGACGTAGAAGAAGTTCTTGGTAAAATATTAAGCCTCAACCCAAAAAAAGTCCTAAACTGTCTTGAAGAAACAGAAAAAATTGGATTACAAATATATCATCCAACATGGTTTGTTGACTACTGTTACAAACTTTTGGGACGATACGAAGCCCTCCAATTTTTAGGAAAATCCACACAAATTCCACCCGTTTACGTTCGAATTAACACCCTGAATGCACCTGAGCAAAAAATATTAAAAACCTTGAATGAGGAATCTATAATTCTGGAAAAGGTTCCACATCTTAGGCACGCCTACAAACTTATTGAAACAAAAAAACCTCTTACAAAGACACAAAGCTTCCATGATGGGTTCTATTATGTCCAAGACAAAGCCAGTTGCTTAGCTTCAGAAATCGCAGATCCCAAACCAGGAAACACAATTCTTGATTTGTGTGCCGCTCCCGGATCTAAAACAACATATTTGGCACAACTAATGGAAAATAATGGGACAATTCTTTCTGTTGATTACTCAAAACGGCGAATAGGTGTCTGGAAACGACAAACCAAGCGTCTCGGCACAAGCATCGTGCTGCCCATAGTGGCTGATGTACGAAACAGTTTACCTTTGAAATTTTCTGCTGATGTGGTAATTTTAGATCCCCCATGTACAAGCACAGGAACTTTTGGGAAAACACCTGCTGCAAAATGGCGTCTCAGTAAGCGGTCCATATTGGGAATGTCAAAAATGCAATCAGAAATGATAGAAGAAGGTGCACAATACGTGAAGGAGGGTGGGTTTTTAACATATTCTACATGTAGCATAACAGTTGAAGAAAACGAGTGTGTAATCGAAAGCTTCCTGAAAACAAACCCTGAATTCAAGTTAGTAAACCCAAAACCCCAAATTGGTTTGCCTGGACTTCGAGGATTAACTAAATGCCAACGTTTGTATCCACATATTCACAAATGTAACGGCTTTTTTGTAGCAAAACTACAAAAAGAAATCAAATAAACAAAGCAAATTAGCTTCGTTTTTGTTTGCATTCCAGAAATCCTAACATTTCAAAGATTACTTTTGCTGCTTGAGTGGCTGTTACGCCCTGATCATATTGTGGTGCTACTTCAACCACGTCAAATCCAATTACGTTATATTCGCATACTGTTTCAAGCAAGTCCAAAAGTGTTGACGTGTCAAGCCCCTCCGGTTCAGGGTTTGGCACTGCAGGTACAAAGGCTGGGTCTAAAACATCCATATCAACAGTAATGTATACTTTTTTACTACCCTTTAGAGCCTTCTTTATCTCTTCAACTGCTTTTTTAACCCCATCCTTTCTTATCTGAAGAGCTGTCATATAGTCAATGTTTGCTTCCCTTGCGTAATCAAGCTCTTCTTTGCATACTGCGCGAGTTCCAATTTCTAAAATCTTTGTGGGTTTAACAGACTCATTGATTCTTCGCATAAACGTTGTATGAGAAACATTAAGACCAAGATAATTATCCCGTAAATCCAAGTGAGCATCAAAGCTTACCACAGTAACGTTTTCATCAAAACAGCGCGCGACCCCCAAAGTTATGGTGTGTTCTCCACCGATAAACACGGGAATTTTTTCCTCGTCAAAAAGGTCTTGGGCTACTAAGGCTAGGCGACCAAGAGTTAACTCTACATCTGCTGCAACGTGAAGGTCTCCTAAATCATGGGTTTGCAGGTCTTCTATGTCTATGCCTGACCGAAAACTGTAACACTCGATGTTTTGGGAAATATCCCTGATGGCCAAAGGCGCAAATTTAGCGCCAGAACGATAAGTGCTTGTTACGTCAAAAGGCACTCCCAAAATTGCATATTTTGCTGCTTCATAGATTTCTTGACTTCCAGTAAAAACTGGCGATGGAGATACAAAGAGGTCACGATAACTCATACTTGGTCATTCCCCCAAAAATAAGCGCAGTATGTACATTAGTTTTAAAATAAGGAAAAAGGAAGATTTAGGATTATTGGCTCTTCACTTTTGTGTAGCAGTCCCAGCACAGGATTTCACAGTTTTCTACTGTGGGTTTTCCACCCTTTTCTGGGCTGACAAAAAAGACGGCTTCCCAGCCACTTCTTTCATTTGCGTTTCCCCGGTGTTCCCAAATGATTTGTTTGAAACACGTAAAAGTTCCATGATCATGGGTATCTCGTTCACATTGACATCGCATGTTTGCTCTCATAAACGCTTTTTTTAAAACGTCTTCGGGAAATTCGACCATTTTAAATCCTCAACTGCATATGCCATTATTCAGTATACTTTTAAAGATTGCGAAAACAGCCGACAATACCACACCTGCAATGTTTATGGTTCTCCATGAATTATTTGCAGAGCGAACAAATTTTCACAGTTTAGGGAACAATCAAAGCGCGAAGGGAGTTTTGCTTGTTTTCTTGATAGTATTGGAGCTCTTCTCGTAGACTTTTCACTTCCCTTCTTAGGCTCATTAATTCTAAGAGAAGAAAGGTGTTTCCATGCTTGAAGAACTGATCAACTTTCTCAGAAACTATTTGTTCATTAATTTGCCCCTTTATTCTTGCAGATATTTCCTTTGAAAGCAGTTTTTTAGTGTCCATCTTTATCGCACACAGATTAGGCTAACGAATGATAACCCTTATGAAAACAAAATTATTATACCAAATCTATCTTCCATATCAACAATCTGTATTCTTCTTTTTTCTTTGAACTTGTTTTTTATGCATAAAACTGTTCTTTCGGAAATCAATCTTGAGAAACTATTTTATTACTAATCGTATTATAGCGGTAGCAGGGAATACAATATGGCTTCAGAAACAAGCATGGCGACAAAAAATCGAACATTTTTGATGTTTTCCATTTTTTACATAGCAGCCGGAATTGTCCAATTAGGCTCCTTTGCATTAGAGGGCTCTAGTGCGCCTTTGCATCTTCCACTTCTTGGGATTCTAAGCTTAATTACTGGATACTTGGTTTTCAGCATGAAAAAATTGGCTGTACCCCTTGTTGCTGCTCTTTTAGCTGTAGGATTAACCTTTGGGGTGACAACTCTGTCTAGTTCTGTTGCTTTAAACACCTTTGGAGGTGCTATTATGCTAAATGTGGCTCTGATAGTTTACATTATACTCTTATTGGTGGTATCCTTGATTCTTCTTGTTCATCGAGAAAACTTTACTTAAACTTTCTATCAGCCTTTTTTCTTTTTGAATCTACACCTTTCTAAACTAAAACAACCAAATTTGGTACCTGTTTGCATTGTTTATTGAAGAGAAATTGTTGTCCATAAGGAAAACTTAAATAAACAACTATTCACTTCGGTAGTTAGCTTAAAAGAGACGTGAAAATTCAAGATGTCTAGAGAATTTCAGCACATCATAAGGTTTGCCGGAGCAGATATTCAAGGCAGTCAGCCGGTAACTTACGCCCTAACTAATGTAAAGGGTATAGGAATCAAATTAGCAACTGTAATTGTAGAAAAATCTGGAATCGATCCCGAACAAAGAATGGGTTTTCTTTCCAGTGCTGATGTAGCAAAAATCGAAGACGTCATCACAAATCCAAATAAATATGGTATTCCCGCTTGGCTTCTAAACAGACGAAAAGATATGGACACGGGAAAAAACCTTCATCTCTTAGGAACAGACCTAATCGTTCAAACAAAGAACGACATCGACGGAATGAAAGCAATAAGGTCATGGAAGGGATTCCGTCACAGCTATGGTTTGAAGGTTAGAGGTCAACGAACCAAATCAACAGGTCGGGAAGGAAAGGCCATGGGTGTAAAACGAAAACAAGTACAACGAGGAGGAAAATAGTAAATGGGTGATCCGAAAAGACAACGCAAAAAATTTGACACTCCAAGATTTCCTTGGCAAATAGACGCTTTAGAAGCAGAACTCAAACTTCTCGGTGAATATGGTTTACGTAACAAACGAGAAATTTGGCGCCACAAAACTCTGCTTTCAAAATACAGGGGTATTGGGCGTTCACTTCTAGGCAAGTCTGCTGATGAGAGAAGTATTCAAGAAAAACAACTTCTGCACAGACTCAACAGGTTAGGAATCCTTCACGAAGAATCTGAACTAGACGACGTTTTGGACCTTACCTTAGAAAACATACTTGACAGAAGACTGCAAACTCTTGTTTTCCGAAGAGGATTAGCCCAAACAATGCAACAATCCCGTCAACTGATTGCTCATGGACATGTTTCCATTAATGGGCAAAAAGTTTCTGCACCAAGTTATTTGGTACTCCGAGAAGAAGAAGACAAAATCGAATATTCTCCAAAGAGTCCTTTAACAAGTCCTGATCACCCCATAACACGGGCAGCAAGTATACCTGGTGAACCTATGATGGGAGAAGAGGAGGAAACCAAGAATGAGTAAAAAAGCTGACAAATGGGCTGTAGTTCATGTTTTCAGTTCATATAATAATACGATAATTCATTTCACAGATATCACTGGGGCGGAAACCATTGCTCGGTCTTCAGGTGGAATGCACGTTAAATCAGACCGACTAGAATCTTCTGCATATGCTACAATGCGTGCAGCAGCACACACTGCAACAATTGCCAAAGACAAAGGCATAACTGCCATTCACATCAAAGTTCGTGCCCCTGGAGGCTCAGGAGCCCGAACACCGGGAGCTGGAGCACAATCTGCAATCCGTGCATTAGCAAGAGCAGGATTCCGTGTCGGGCGAATTGAAGAAGTTACTCCCATTCCTCACGATGGCACTCGAAGGAAGGGTGGACGCAGAGGACGTAGAGTCTAAATCCCTTTTTTCTTCATTATTTTTGTGAAATGTTGGACAATAGCCGAAAAAAGTATTGAATCGGCTTTGTCTGATAACCAAAATATTGAAATAATGGCTTTAGCTCTTTTTGAAAAGCACGAGCTTTAAACGCGTTAATTACAGAGGCTTAAATGTGGTAGAAATTCAAATAATTGAGAAAACCAGCGAGTACATGCGCTTCATTGTTAGCGGAGTCAATACGCCTTTTGTTAACGCACTACGAAGAATAATCCTTACTGAAGTCCCAGCAATGGCTATAGACGAGATTGTAATTCTTGAAAATTCGTCAATTCTTACTGATGAAATCCTTTCACACAGAATGGGGTTCATTCCTCTTAAAACTGATTTAGATTCTTACAGTCTACCTGAAGACTGTAAATGTGAAAGCGAATTTGGATGTAGCCTTTGTCGGGCAAATCTAACACTAGAAATTGAAGCAAACGAAAAAATAACAACCGTTTATTCGGGTGACATAATCCCTGAAAATCCTGACATTGCTCCAGTAAGTGACAAGATTCCACTTGCAAAATTGGCTCAAGATCAAAAAATCAAAATGGAAGCTTATGCACGCCTAGGAAAAGGCAAAAAACACGCAAAATGGCAACCAGTTTCTATGTGCGTTTATAGTTATCTTCCTAAAATCAAAATTGATCCAAAACTCTGTGATTCATGTGGAAAATGTGTTAAAATCTGTCCAGAAAACATTCTAAAACAGACTGATGACGGAATAAAAGTTCAGAACGAAATCAACTGTACATTATGTATGGACTGTGTAGATGCATGTCCCAAAGACTCAGCAACCGCTGTAAACGTGTCTTGGGATGATAAAACTTTCATTTTTAAAATCGAATCAACTGGAGCACTTCCAGTAGAACGAATAGTTATGGAAGCAACAAAAATTCTTGACAACGAAATCAAAGAATTTTCTAATCAACTTAAAAAGGGTAATAAGAAGTGAAGAAATTAAAGTCAACTAATCCAGAGCTTGTTACGCTCATTCGTGATTTGAAAAAACAGTCACAAGAAAGCCAAACTGAACTATGGCTTAGCCTTGCTGAACGTTTAAACAGTTCGAACCGAAGTCGTGTAGCCGTAAATTTGAGTCGATTAAATCGTTACACAAAAGAAGGTGAAACCGTAGTAGTTCCAGGCAAAGTTTTAGGTGCCGGACAAGCAGATCATCCTTTGAATATTGCTGCTTTTTCTTTCTCTGATGTTGCTAAAACTAAAATTGCGAACAGTAAAGGACAATGTTTGTCTATTCGCGACCTGATGAAAAAAAACCCAACAGGTAAAAACGTGAAAATAATGGAGTGAATTGGGATGTCTTCTAATAATTCTGTAATAATTGATGCTAAAGGTCTAATTCTTGGTCGATTGGCTAGTAATGTAGCTAAACGTCTTCTTGACGGTGAAAGTGTAGTTATTTTAAATGCTGAAAAAGCAGCCATTTCTGGCAAGAAGCAGCACATAGTTACTGACGCTAAAACTTTCTTGGAAGTTGGTCACCCCAGAAAAGGTCCAAACCATCCTAGACGACCCGACAAAATTGTAAGTCGAACTATCCGTGGAATGCTGCCTCGGCGAAAATCTAAAGGTATTGAAGCTTTCAAAAGATTGCGGGTATACTTAGGGGTTCCCGTTGAATTTGATGGCAAAGATTTTCAGACTGTTATTGAAGCAAGCACGGGCAAATTAAAATCACCTTATATAACCGTGGGCGAATTGGCTAAAGAAATCGGCGGATGGACCCCAGAGGTAGATTAGAATGTCAAAAACAAAAAAAGTTATGGTCTTAAGTGGAAAGCGAAAAACTGCAATAGCACGAGCAACAGTTAGATTGGGCAAAGGACGAGTACGCATAAACAATATACCCTTAGAAGTCTATGAACCACAAATTGCACGAGACAAAATTCTTGAACCTTTGCTACTTACAGATGACAAAGTTTGGAATCAACTTGACATAAATGTCACTGTAGCTGGTGGAGGATACATGGGTCAAGCTGAAGCCGCTCGTATGGCAGTAGCTAAAAGTTTACTTAAGTGGACCAAAAGCACCCGCCTTCGAACAACTCTTATCGATTATGATCGAACCATGATTGCAGGTGATCCCCGAAGAAGTGAGCCCAAAAAGTTTGGAGGACCAGGCGCTAGGGCTAGGGATCAGAAAAGCTACAGGTAACTGCATTCATTTAATGGATGTATTTGTAGCTAAGGCATTAAGGGCACTGAATCGGTGCCAATGTATGAGTATAAATTGAAAAAACTGGAAAAAACCTGAAGGTCAAAATTATGTGTAGGAGGTCGAATTGAAATTATAATCCCAGTTCGTTGTTTTACTTGTGGCAAGTTGGTTGCTGATGTATGGGAAGACTTCAATAAGCGGGTTCAGTCTGGAGAAGACCCGAAAAAGGTTCTTGATAGTTTAGGTGTAACAAGATATTGCTGTCGTAGGATGGTTCTTGGACACATTGAAATTTCTGACAGTATTCTCCGGTTCTATAGCCAAAAAGCAAACTTTAATTCTGAACCATATTAGCGGTGAAACAACATGTCGTCTATCATAGAAGAGGTAACAGCTAGAAAACTTTTCAACAGTCGCGGGCGAGAAACAATAGAGGTTGACATAATAACTGCTGATGGATTTGGAAGCGTTGCTGCCCCTGCTGGAGCTAGTACGGGTAAAGCTGAAGTTGTTCCTTATCCTGAAGGTGGAGTTGACGCTGCCCTAAAGAAATTTGAAGAACTTGTTGTTCCAGAACTTATTGGAATGGATGCAGAAGAACAAAGTGACATTGATATTCTTCTTCATGAAATTGATGGCACCCTAAACTTTAGTAATATTGGAGGAAACACTGCTTTTGCGGTTTCTGTAGCTACTGCTGAAGCAGCTGCGACGTCTCTTGATTTGCCTTTATTCCAATATTTGGGTGGATATTTGGGTAATGAGCTTCCTTTTCCTCTCGGAAACGTTTTGGGGGGCGGAAAACATGTTCTTGGAAAAACAACTGACATCCAAGAATATTTGGTCATTCCCTTGAATGCATCCTGTTTCTCAGAGGCTGCTGCTGCAAACATTAAAGTCCATGCAAAAGTTGGTTCTCTTCTTAAAAAAACATGTAAATTATTTACTGGTGGAAGAGGTGACGAAGGTGCGTGGGCACCAAACATTGAGAACGAAGAAGCACTAAAGATTGTTTCTCAAGCTTGTCAAGAAGTTTCAGACGAAATGGATATTGAATGTAGACCCTGTCTTGATGTTGCGGCTTCTAGTTTTTATGACCCCAAAAAGGGTGTTTATGTTTATTCTATGGAAGGCAAAAAACGAGATTCTGGTGAGCAACTTGAGTTTATGTTGCAACTAATTGAAGAATATAACCTCGCTTTTGTTGAAGACCCCTTCGATGAAGATGATTACGAAAACTTTGCTGAACTCACAAAAAAATCAACTAATTGTTTAATTTGTGGTGATGACTTGTTTGTTACAAACCGTGACCGATTGGCTAAGGGAATAGAAATGGGGGCTGGTAATTCTCTTGTCATAAAGGTTAATCAAGTTGGAACCATTACAGATGCGTTAGAGACCACTCGGTTGGCGAAATGGGCTGGATATGTTCCAGTTATGTCTCATCGTTCTGGTGAGACAGTAGATACACATTTAGCTCACTTAGCAGTTGGTTTCGGCTGTCCAGTTATAAAGACTGGTGTGTTACATGGAGAACGTGTCGCAAAAATCAATGAACTAATCAGAATTGAAGAAAATCTTGGAAATAGAGCTCAAATGTCAATACTATAGTTGGAGGAAAAAAGTTTGTCCGAAAATGAAGAAAACATGGAAAATTTCAGCGAAGAAGAATTGCTGTTGCCCCAGGATACCCTATTGTCCGCGGGTGTTCACATAGGAACCAGAATGCGAACCAAAGACATGGAACAATTCATCTACCGGGTTAGAGCAGACGGTCTGTTCGTATTAGATGTTAAAAAAACCGATGAACGCATACGCGTTGCTGGCAAGTTTCTAGCCCGTTTTGATCCCTCAAAGATTGCAGTTGTCGCTGGACGCTTGTACAGTCATTCTCCAGTAGAAAAATTCTGCCAAGTAACTGGAGCAACCCCAATAGTTGGTAGATTTATTCCTGGAATGCTTTCAAATCCATTGTATCCTGATCGCCTTGAACCTAGTGTGATCATTGTTTCTGATCCAAAAGCTGATGTTCAAGCAGTTAAAGAAGCTGCTACCATTGGTGTTCCTGTTGTTGCTTTGTGCAGTACAGATAACGACTTCTCATTTGTTGATTTTGTTATACCAACCAACAACAAAGGAAGACGTGCATTAGCAGTTATTTACTGGCTCCTTGCAAGGCAAATGCTACGCGAAAAAGGCGAAATCCCCGCAGACGGTGATCTTAGTCAGTCTATCGAAGACTTCGAAATTAAATTAACAAGGGACCGAGGGGACGTCGAAGAAGATTGAAACTCAGGTATCCAGCAGTAGCCGGTTCATGGTATGCTGGTACTCCTGATGGTTTAAATCACCAAATCCAAAATCTTTTTACTCATAAACTTGGACCTGGAAGCCTTCCTTTAGTAATGCAGGATGGTCCCAGAATTTTTGTTAGTCTTATTGTTCCTCATGCAGGATACATGGCTTCTGGTCCTGTAGCTGCCCATGCATATTATCATCTTGCTTTTGATGGAAAACCTGATGTTATCGTGATTTTAGGTCCCAACCACACTGGACTTGGAAGCGCAATCTCTCTCATGAACGAAGGCGCCTGGCGAACACCCTTAGGGGATGTTCCAATTGACACTCAAATCGCCAATGAGATTTTACAAAATTCTGACGTCATAGATATAGACGACCGTGCCCACCTTCGCGAGCATTCTATTGAAATGCAGTTGCCTTTTCTTCAGTATCTTTATGGTTCTGAATTCAAGTTTGTTCCCATATGTTTTATGATGCAAGACCTCGATACCAGTCGTGAAGTTGGAAAAGCAGTTGCGGCTGCTTTGAAGAACAAAAACGGATTGGTTATTGCATCAACTGACCTGTCCCATTATGAACCTCAAAGTCAGGCAGAAAAAAAAGACAAACTAGCCATAGATGCTGCCCTTGAGATGAATGAAGAAAAATATTATCGTAATGTAGACTTGTTTGGAATTTCTACTTGTGGTTATGGTCCTACAGTTGCTGCGATAACTGCGGCAAAAAAGTTGGGTGCAAAAAATTCAAACTTGTTGTGCTATGGGACCAGCGGTGATGTTTTGGGGGACAAATCTGCTGTAGTGGGCTACACCTCGATTTCATTCAGTAAATAAAATATTTTTAGAATATATATTCAGTAATAAGGAATGTTTATATATAATTATATTATATAATGATAATTAACTGAATGAGTGTGAGTAAATATGGCAACACCAATCGTAAATGAAAACAAACCTGAACTAGAACTAAACGAATCTTTAACCTTCAAAGAGCTCGCTAATATCTGGTTCTTCCCAAGAATCTAACAAAACAACCAATCACGCTCTGCCACAATTAACAACTCTTTTTGGCACAATAAGCAAACTCGAGGTGACCCCTACAAACCCCAACTTAAACCCCCAATTTTCCCTTCATTTTGTCTCCTTTTTATTACCTCTTTTTTGTAAAACATGATTTACCTAAAAGTATTTTATTTAATCCCCGTAATTGTGTTTTGAGTTGTTTTCAATGGGAAAAGGTTCTGGCTTTGGAAAAACAATTTTGTTTGGTGAACATTTCGTTGTTCATGGTGTACCTGGAATTGCTTCGGCAGTTGACTCTGCAGCTGATTCAGAAGTAAAAAAAATTGCGCAAGGCATCAAAGTAACTGACGAAAGAACTGGCGCAAAGGGTTATGCAGAAAAAAAGAAACTTCAGCAGGTAGAATCCATCGAAAGAATGTTAGTAGCAATGGGGATGGACCCAAAAAATGTTGGTCTAGATATTTGGTTGGGTGGAAATCTTCCTGGATTCAGTGGTCTTGGTGCTTCTGCAGCAAGTAGTGTTGCAATTGCCCGTGCAATCTCTGAAGAATTTGGTTTGAATTTATCAGATGAAAAAATTAATGACGTTTCTTATGAAGCAGAGAAAGCGTACGCAGGTAACCCGTCAGGAATTGACAACACAGCCGCAACTTTTGGTGGTTTGATTTGGTTTAAGAAAAACCTGCAAAGTGGCATAAACGAAATCGAACAACTCAACATCCGGGAACCTGTAGAAATTGTCATAGGAAACACAGGAATTGTTGCTAACACCAAAGCAATGGTTTCCGGAGTAGCCGAACGAAAACAAGCTAACCCCGAAAAATATGACCCAATTTTCAAACAAGCAGAAGAGTTAGCCATTAAAGGAAAATCAGCCTTGGACGCTTTTGACTTGAAGAAAGTTGGTGAGCTGATGAACCAAAACCATGCTTTATTGCAACAAATTGAAGTTTCCAGCAAAGAACTTGATTACTTAGTTGATTTAGCCCGAAAACTAGGCGCCTACGGAGCCAAAATGACCGGAGGGGGAGGCGGAGGTTGCATGTTAGCTTTAACTCCAGGAAAAGACCTGCAAGAAAAAGTTGCAACATCCATTGAAAATGAAGGTTTACAAGTTTTAAGAACAAAAATTGGCGTAAGAAAAATGTGAGGGAAAAGTTTTGGGTTTTCGAGATTTTATTGAACAACTTGAAAAACAAGGAAAACTAACCAGAATCAAAAAAGAAGTTTCAACCGACCTAGAATTAGCTGGAATCCTTGAAGCTTTAGGGGAAAAACCCTGCTTTTTTGAAAAAGTAAAAGAATCAAGCATGCCCTTGGTTGGTGGTTTAGTTTCTTCTAAAGAATTAGTTGCCAAAGCTTTGAACATGAACGTGCAACAGATTTTGCCTAAACTTTCTGGTGTTTTGGAAAATCCTGTCCCTCCTGCAGTTGTAAAAACTGGGAAATGTCAAGAAGTTGTAGAAAAAAATGTTGACCTAAACATACTGCCCATAATGCGTTATACCGCAAAAGACGGAGGCAAATACATTCCATCTGCTGTTTCTATTATTAAAGACCCTGAACTTGGCAGAAACATGTGTTTTCATCGTTTGATGATGATTGGGAAAAACAAGTTTGTTGCTCGCCTTGTAGAAAACAGGGGAACTGACACTGCCCTCAAAAAAGCTGGCGGTGAGTTAGAAATTGCAATGTGCATTGGAAACTCAACTGCTGTTCTTTTGGCTGCGGCTACGTCGTTGCCTATGGGTGTTGACGAGTTAGGAATGGCAAATGCCTTAGAAAAAACGGAACTTGTCAAATGCAAAACCGTTGACCTTGAAGTTCCCAAAGATTGTGAAATCGTTCTGGAGGGACGGATAACAAAAGAAACAGTTTCAGAAGGGCCGTTCCTTGACTTGACTGGAATCCCTGATCGTGTTAGGCAGCAACCCGTTATCGAAGTCAAATGTATGACCCATAGAAAAGACCCATTTTATCAAACAATTCTTGCTGGAAGAAATGAACACAAGGTGTTAATGGGTATGCCTAAAGAGCCTACTATCTTTAACGAGGCAAACAAAGTCTGCAAGTGTAACGACGTTTACATTACTACTGGTGGATGTAGTTGGCTTCATGCTGTGTTGCAGATAACTAAACAAAACTCTGACGACGGAAAAAAGGCAATTGAAGCTGCTTTTAATGGCCACAAATCCTTGAAACATTGTGTTGTCGTGGATGATGATATCAACATTTACGACAGCGACGATGTAGAATGGGCAATTGCAACAAGGTTTCAAGCAGACAAAGCAGCAGTTATTATGCCTAATCAGCCGGGGTCTTCTCTTGACCCTTCAGGAGATTTGTCTGAAGGCAAAAAAGCGCGAACCTGTAAAATGGGTTTGGATGCTACGATTCCTTTGACTGGAACGGGCAAAGGATTCGATAAAATAAATTACGAAAAAGTTGACTTGAAAAAGTTCGTGGATTCATCATGTACTTAACAAAAAATGAAGAAAAAATGCTGGATGGCGAAGAAGGCTACGCTGTAAAAAAGTCCATGGAAATACTGGTTGCCCTTGGAAACATTTACGGGGCAGAAAAACTAATCGACGTTGGGTCTGTTCAAATTTCTGGGGTTTCTTATCATAATCTTGGAGATGCAGGACTGGAATTTTTGGATGAACTCGCAAAAGACGGCAAAGTCAAAGTACTAACAACTCTGAATCCTGCAGGAATGGATCTAGAAAACTGGCAAAACCTTGGAATTGACCCTGAGTTTGCCCGAAAACAAAAGCTGGTTATTGACGCTTTCAGCAAAATGGGGATTATTGTTTCTTGTACTTGTACGCCTTACCTGATTGGTAACCTGCCAAGGTACGGAGAACACATTGCTTGGGCAGAATCCTCTGCAGTTACATTTGCGAATTCAGTTATCGGAGCAAAAACAAACCGAGAAGGTGGTCCATCAGCTTTAGCAGCAGCTTTTGTTGGGAAAACTCCTTGTTATGGTCTTCATCTTGATGAGAACCGTGTGCCCGACATTCAAGTAGAAGTAACCGCAGAATTGTCCAAAATTTCCGATTGGGGAGCCCTTGGATACTGTATCGGAAAAGCTGCACAAAGCAAAATTCCATACATTACTGGAATCAAAAATGCATCAATTGATGAGTTAAAGTCATTTTGTGCGTCTGTGGTTACTTTTGGTTCTAAACCCTTGTTTTACATGAAGGATATTACTCCAGCATCTGAGAAAGTTAATCCTCCAACAGAAAAAGTAACGATCGATAAGAAGGCACTACAAGAAGCATACGACGCAATTAATGATGCCACCGAAGACATCGACTTTGTTTGCATTGGATGCCCTCATGCTTCAATCAAAGAAATTGCCCAAATAGCAAACTTGCTTGAAGGCAAAAAAATCTCGCCTACCACGGAGTTTTGGGTTGCATCTTCACGGCCTGCAAAACAGCTTGCTGACATACGTGGTTACACAAAAATTATTGAAGATGCTGGCGGAAAATTTGCATGTGACACATGCATGGCGGTTGCTCCGTTGAAAGGAAGGTTTAAGGCAATTGCGACAACTTCCGCAAAAGGTTGTTACTATTCACGGCATAACTTGATGTTAACCAAAATGGGCAGCTTAGAAGAATGTATACAAGCTGGAGTGACTGGAAAATGGAGCTAAAAGGGCGAATAATCTCAAAAGGTGTTGTTGAAGCCGAAGCATTAACAACCACTCAACCAATTTCTTTTTACGGTGGAGTAGACCCAGAAACCAGCGAAATACTCGAAAAAGGACATGAACTACAAGGCAAATCAATCAAAGGCAAAATCCTAGTTTTCCCAACCGGCAAAGGCTCCACCGTTGGCTCATATACCCTTTATCGACTCAAAAAAGGTGGTGTTGCTCCAGCGGGAATCATAAACAGCGAATGTGAAACAGTAGTTGCCGTTGGCGCAATAATTTCCGAGATACCGTGTGTTGACAAAATTGATATTTCCAAAATTTTGAGTGGGGACACTGTTCGTATAGAAAACGATGTTGTCACAATAAAGAAGTAACCCAGTTAACTTTATTCCTTTATTGTTCACACAGTAAAGTAATGGTGAGAAGGATGACAACCAAGCCAACTGTTCTAAAGCTGGGCGGTTCTGTAATAACAGAAAAAAACAAACCCGCCACCCCAAATTTTGAAGCAATTGAACGTTTGGCAAAAGAAATTGCTCAAGCTAACATTTCCTCTCTGATTTTGGTTCATGGGGGCGGCTCCTTTGGTCATCCTGTTGCCAAAAAATACCATCTAACCGGCGGTTTTGGTGACGCTTCACAAATTGTTGGTTTTTCTGAAACCCACCGTGCTATGACCCAATTGAACAGTTTGGTTATGGAAGCTTTGTTTAACAACAAAGTTAACGCGGTAGTTGTTCAGCCGTCTTCATGTGTGGTAACTAAATCTGGGAGAATCCAAACTATTGAACTAAAACCAATTAAACGAATGCTGGACATGGGACTTATCCCCGTTCTTTATGGTGACGCAGTTCTTGATTCTGAGAAAGGGTTTGCAATTCTTTCTGGAGATCAGCTAGTTTCTTCTTTAGCCATCAATTTTGATGCCTCTCGGATTGTAATGGGCGGAGATGTGGATGGTCTTTTCACTGCTGATCCAAAAACTTGTTCTTCTGCTCAACTGATTCCACGGGTTACCTTGGAAGAATTAAAATCTGAAAAGCATGAAATAGAAGGTTCGCAGTCAACTGACGTAACGGGTGGCATGCTGGGAAAGATGCGTGAATTAGTTCCTGCAATTGAGGAAGAAATCGAAACGTTGATTGTGAACGCCACAAAACCCATGAGGGTCTGCAAGGCACTTAAGGGTGAAGACGTAGTTGGAACCGTTATTGTTAAGGGGTAAACAAAAGTGGATGACATTATTGGAGAACGAAAAGCTGACCACATAGAAGTTAGTCTAAAGGAAAACGTTCAAGCAAGAAACGTAACTACCGGATTTGAGGACGTTACTCTAGTGCACAGGGCTTTACCTGAAATCAACCGGGCACAAATTAACCTTTCAACAACTGTTTTTGGGTACAAGTTTTCTGCACCCCTCTTTGTTGGAGCCATGACTGGAGGCACTCCCCAAGCCAAAAGAATTAACGCGGTAATTGCCCAAGCTGTTGAAGAACTAGGTCTTGGAATGGGTGTGGGAAGCCAACGAATAGCAATCGACAACCCTGAAGTTGCGGACTCTTTTAGTGTGGTGCGAGAAAAAGCTCCAACAGCTTTCGTTTTGGCAAACATTGGTGGTCCCCAGTTAGTTAACAAATACGGTGTAGCCGAAGCAAAAAAAGCAGTGGAAATGGTAAAAGCCAACGCTTTGGCAATTCATTTGAATCCTTTGCAGGAAGCTGTTCAGCCTGAGGGGGATACTGATTACTCTAATTTGTTGCAAAAAATTCGTAAGCTTGTTCAAGATTTAGATGTTCCCGTAATCGTCAAAGAAACTGGTGCCGGAGTCTCGGCAGAAGATGCTGCTATGCTCGAGGCTGCTGGTGTTGCGGGAATTGATGTTGCTGGAGTTGGGGGCACAAGCTGGGCGGGTGTAGAGTATTTCCGTGCTAAGGCTCGTAACGATGGGTCTAGTCAAAAACTTGGGGAAACTTTCTGGGACTGGGGTATACCCTCTGCAGTTAGTCTTGTAGAGACAGTAAATTCTGTTAATTTGCCTGTAATCGCCTCGGGTGGAATAAGAACTGGAGTAGATGTGGTAAAATCTTTGGCACTGGGGGCAAGTTTGACAAGTGCAACTTTTCCGTTTCTGGGTCCCGCTACAAAAGATTCAGAAGACGTTAAAAAGGCACTCATGTATTTTGTTGAGGAAGTGAAAAATGCCATGTTCCTTGTGGGTGCCAGTTCAGTTCAAAAACTCCAGAATGTTCCAGTTGTGTTAACTGGCAAAACTGCTGAGTGGTTACGGGCACGTGGCATTAAACCTAAAACTTATGCGAGGAGAAAATTGTGAGCCCATTATCAACTCAAATATCTGATTCAGCCCAAAAAGTAAACAAATTTATCGAAACGGTAGTAGACATTGAAGCTGAACCCAAGGTTTTGTACCAAGCTTCCCGGCACATAATTGACGCTGGTGGAAAACGCTTACGTCCTTTTCTTGTTTTGAAAACTTGCAGTCTAGTAGGCGGAAAGGAACAAGACGCAATAGCAACGGCTTCGTCCATGGAATTGCTTCATACTTTCACTCTTTTGCATGACGACATAATGGACCAAGACGAAAAACGTCGGGGAGTTCCCAGTGTTCACACCAAATATGGTGTGCCCATTGCTATTGTTGCTGGAGACTTGTTGTTTGCCAAGGTTTTTGAGGTAATCACAAAAAACACAGACCAAAAAAATGTGACACCTAAACGTATTTTGCACATTTTGCAAGAACTTAGCGAAGCAACGATAGTTTTGTGTGAAGGACAAACCCGTGATATACTCTTTGAAGATAACGAAACAGTTACAGAAGCTGAATACTTTGAAATGATTGAAGGCAAAACCGCTGCACTTTTTGAAACCTCAGCTCGATGTGGAGGAATAATTGGTGGCGCAACCAAAACACAAGTTAAACGGTTGGGCGAGTTTGGGCGCTATGCGGGTATTGCTTTTCAGGTTATTGACGATGTTTTGGCTTTGACTGCAGATGAAAAAGTTCTCAAAAAGCCTGTTGGAAACGACATCCGAGAAGGCAAACGAACCTTAATGGTTGTTTATGCTCTTAAGAAAGCCTCCAAAACTCAGCGTCAAAAGATTTTGGAAACTTTGGGAAATAAAAACGCTTCTGCTGACCAGATTAAAGAAACAATTGGGTTGATTGATTCTTTGGGTGCCATTTCTTATGCCAAAAAAATGGCAGACAAGTATATTACTAAATGCAAGAAGGTCTTAGCCAAGTTTCCTGATTGTGCAGATAAAGAAGACCTATTAAGCCTAGCTGACCTGATTTTTGACAGACAAAACTAAGTTAAGTGGTCCACTTTGAACCCACCCGACGAAAAACAAACCCGAGAAATAATTAACAAAATTGTGTTGTTGAACGCTGTTCGTTATGATGGAAAAGCAACCCCCAAACCCATTTTCAGCAAACTTTTGGGAGAGTATCCTGAATTCCGAAAAAACGTGAAAGAAATCGGATCCATAATCAACGAAATTGTCCAAAAAATCAATTCAATGACTTTAGCTGAACAAAAAGCGATTGTAGCAGATAACTGGCCTGAAACTTTAGTTGAAGAAAAAGTTGAAGAAATCAAACAGCTTCCTCCTTTGCCTAACGTTAAAAAATACAAAAAGGTGGTTACCCGTTTTTCTCCAAACCCCGATTTTGTTTTGCATTTGGGTTCTGCCAGAGCTATCTTGCTTAGTTATGATTACGCCAAAATGTATGATGGAAGTTTTATTCTTCGTTTTGAGGACACAGACACAAAAACCAAAAAGCCAAAACTTGAGTTTTATGATGGCGTCCGGCACGATATGGATTGGTTGGGTTGTAAATGGGACTCAGAATTTATCCAAAGCGACAGGTTGCCAATCTATTATGAGCATGCTGAAGAGCTAATTAACGCAGGTAATGCTTATGTTTGTAATTGTGAGCGGGAAGTTTTTCGCGAAAAATCCCACGCAGGTCATCCTTGTCCGTGCAGAATATTGCCTGCAGACGAAAATTTGGTTCGTTGGAACAAAATGTTAGCTGGCATCTACAACGAAGGAGACGCAGTAGTGCGTGTGAAAACTGAGTTAGGTCATCCTAATCCTGCGGTTCGGGATTGGCCTGCTTTGCGTATTGTTGATACTGTAAAGTATCCTCATCCTCGAGTGGGAAGCAAGTACCGTGTTTGGCCTCTTTACAATTTTTCTACTGGAATTGACGATCACCTGATGGGAATAACCCACATAATCCGTGGCAAAGAGCATCTGACCAATCAGGCTCGGCAAGAATACATGTTCAAGCATTTTGGATGGGACTATCCTGAAACCATTCATTATGGCAGGCTCAAAATTACTGGAGCGTCACTTAGTAAATCAGAAATTGTAAAAGGCATGGAAAATGGACTTTACAAACACTGGGACGACCCCCGCCTTGCTACTCTTGCAGCGTTGAAAAAGCGTGGAATCCAACCAGAAGCTATTCAAAGTCTAATAATTGACGTGGGTCCAAAACCTCAAGATGTAGTTCTGAGCTGGAAAAACTTGTATGCCCATAACAGAAAACTTGTTGACCCAACTGCTAAACGGTTCTTCTTTGTATCTGACCCAATCAAAATTACGGTAACTGGCATTCCATCCAGTTATTCAGCCAAAATTCCCGTGCACCCCGATCACTCGGAGATGGGTTTCAGAACCTTTGATGTTGCTCCAAAAAATGGCACAGCAACTTTTCTGATTTCAAAAAATGACTTAAGTCTGCTAAAGGGCAAACCTGCAGTTCGTTTCATGGACCTTTTTAATTTCACTGTACAAAAAATTGCAGAAAATAATGTTCAAGCGGTGTTTCACAATGAATCATACGAAGAGGCAAGAAAGCTGTCTGCTCCTTTGGTTCATTGGCTTCCTGTTGACAGTGGAATTCCTTGTGAAGTTGTGATGCCTGACGCTTCTGTTGTTGAAGGTGTCGCCGAAGATGCATGCAAAAAGTTGAAACTTGATGAGGTTGTGCAGTTTCAGCGGTTTGGTTTTGTGCGAGTTGACGCAGTTACCAACAACTTGACTGCATATTTTGCCCACAAGTAGGTTTGGCATCAAAATTTTTTTATTTTTCCTTTTCTTTTTTCTTAAAGGGGTATATTTTGTCTAATTTGATTTCTAAATGTGGTATTGATTGTGGCACCTGTCCTTGGGGACCTTTTCCTCGGCAGAATATGTCTGCTGAAGAGTTTGATGAGTTTAAGGTTCGTGCTAAACAGGTTTTGGGGTATACGCCGATTAGGACCGCTTGTGTAACTTGTCAAATTCCAGATGCGCAGATTCCGAAAACGTCAAAGTTGCCTAGCAGAAAATGTTTGATTCGTCAGTGTGTTGACAAAGCAGGCATAAAAAACTGTGGTTACTGTTCCAAGTTTCCTTGCGATACCCTGAAGGGAACTGCAGATGTATGGAACCGTGAAGTTATCGAAACTAAACTTGGTGAGTCTTTGTCTGACGTAGATTATTTTCGGTTTGTTGAACCCTTTGAAGGTTTGCGCCGATTACCTGCCCTGCGGGCTTCTTTAAAATCAAATGAATTTGTTGAACCCCCAAAAGTAATGACAAAAACCAAGTTAGTCGAGTTTCCCAAAAATTTGCCTGTAGCCGAAGTGGACTCTTTCAAACAAGTTCACAAGTTACTTGAAAAACTCTGGAATTCTTCTTTCGGGTTACGGGACACTGATACTTTTGCTCAGCACTACACTCTTGAAAAGCAAAGAACTCATGTTCTGAGATTTCTTTGGATATTTGGTGAAAACGGCAAATTGAATCCAGAAAGTTCACAGATTGTTGTTGACTCTAAAACTTACCTTGATAATCGTGGAACCGAAAAACAGTTAGCAATTTGGAGTTTTGCTCAAGGTGTAGTCTTTAAAGAATTGTTAAAATTTGGAGTAAATTGTGAGCGTGTTGCATTAAAGGGAGTAAAAATTGCAGATTTGATTACTGGCACTGGGTATCTTCGAAACAAAGGCTGGGTTATGAGCATGTCTTTTGAAAACAAAATCGGGGGGTTAGATGTTCTAAATGCATTGCACGTTTATTGTAAGAAATTGGCCGAAAAATTTGGCAAAAAAGGGTTTCAGCGGTTCTGTGTTGTAGATATGGGCGTGTTGTCTGAGCTCTAAAGAAGGCTTTTTGTTTCTTTTGGTTTTCAAAAAAAAGGTTGTTTTCAACATAGAACTACTATTAGTTTCCTGATATGTTCGGAGTTGGAGACCTTTTGAAACATTTTATATCTGGAAGTTTAACTACAAATACTGAAGATGTGGATTAGCGTTGGTTGAACAAGGAAAGGATCTTTGTGGTTGCGTTTACGAGATTGAGGAAGGCATTATGGTTTGTGTTAAACGCTGTGATAAACACAGTAAACCAAAACGTAAACGTCCTTTCCGGTCTAAAGCTGAATGTGTTAGACCTTAATTGTTGTATCAAATGCTTTTTTTAGTAGGCATCAGGAATATACCCTTAACGGACATGAGCAAAAATGGCTACGCAGAGTTCTTTATTGGCGTTCGGAGATGTTCCTAAAAAGAAAAAACCTCAATCAACTCAAATCCAAGTGATTGAAGAACTCCTACAAGATTCAGCAGAGAAAGAACCTGTTGTTTATCCAGATTTTCCAGAAAATTTACCCCCGTCGTATCTTGTGTCTGTTTCCTATGACGGCAAAAAAGCATTAGCCAAACTTTCATTGTATGAGCCTGTTTCCAAAAGAATCTATTTTTGGTACGACAACACTGGTCACAAGCCTTACCTTTTAACCAGTCTTGCTCCCGAAGAGGTTGAAAAACTCGGTGGAGTAACATCCCATATTGGATATGACCATGTGGAAACTGTTGAAAAATATGACTCTCTTCAAGACAAACTGGTTACCGTAACAAAGGTCGTCGCCAAAGACCCCCTCGCCATTGGTGGACGACAAAGCGGTTGTTTAAGGGACATAATTCCCGATGCGTATCAAGCCCTAACAGGTATTGAAGAGCCTCCTAAAGTTTGGGAGTCATTTATTCGATATTATCAGTCTTACATTTATGACAAAAACATTGCCATAGGGATGTTGTACAAAATAGAAGACGGAAATCTTGTTCGGGTAATACAGAAATCGTCTGAAGAAACCATCAAGCAGATTCTTGACAAGTTTTCTGGTGTAGACAAACAGTTTTTAGACACAGTAGAAATGTGGGCGCGTTTACTTGAGTCACCCGCACCTGATTTTAAACGTGTCGGATTAGATATAGAAGTCGCTTCAGCGGTTGCCACTCGGGTTCCTGATCCCCAAAAAGCTACTGACCCTATTGTTTGTGTTGCTTTGTATGGTTCAGAGCGCAAAAAACAGTTGTTCCTTTTGAAGCGCGAAGGAATTGAACACGGTGACAGAAAACTGCCTGATGACGCTTTGGTTACCTATTTTGATGACGAAAAAGAGTTACTTCAAAAAGTGTTTGAGGCAACCGTTGAATATCCCTTTGTTTTAACTTTCAATGGTGACGACTTTGACCTACCGTTTCTGTATAATCGGGCAAAAAACCTTGGAATAGACAGAACACAAATTCCCATCGAAGTAGGCAGAAGAACCTGCTCGTTTACCCATGGTGTTCATATTGACCTTTACAAGTTCTTCTTTAATCGTTCAATCCAAATTTACGCTTTTGGCAACAAATATCGGGACATGACCCTTGATGCAATCGGTACTGCCCTTTTAGAACTTCCAAAAATTGAACATGAAAAAGCATTTTCTGAGCTAAGTTACACCGAATTAGCTGAATATAACCTGCGAGACTCAGAAATCACCTTTGATTTAACTGCGTTTAATGACAACTTAGTCATGAAACTGATTTTAGCAATGTCCAGAATTTCTCACATGCCCATGGAAGATGTAAGCCGGCAAGGAGTTTCTCGGTGGATTCGGAACTTTTTGTATCATGAGCATCGTCAGCGAAACATGCTTATTCCAAATGACTCAGACATCCTTGCCCTCAAAGGTGGAACTACAACAACTGCTATGATTAAAGGCAAGAAATACAAGGGTGCAATAGTTGTTGACCCTGTTCCTGGTGTCCACTTTAACGTGGCAGTTATGGACTTTGCTAGTCTGTATCCGTCGATCATTAAAGTTTACAATCTGGGCTACCAAACTTTGCTTTGCAACCACGAAGAATGTAAACAAAACAAGGTTCCAGAAACAACTCACTGGATATGCACCAAAAACAAGGCACTAGAAAGCTTGCTGATTGGTTCACTTCGTGACCTTCGGGTTAAATGGTATAAACAAAAAGCAAAAGACAAAACTTTGCCCCAACATGTTCAAAGCTGGTACGCTGTTATTCCAAGTGCCCTTAAAGTCGTTTTGAACGCAAGTTATGGTGTTTTTGGCTCACCTGCTTTTGGTTTATATTGTCCCCCTGTAGCAGAAGCCACCGCAGCAATCGGCAGACACGTTATCACTCAAACCATCGACAAAGCCAAGTCCTTAGATGTGGAAGTTCTGTATGGCGACACAGACAGCGTCTTTTTGAAAAATCCTTCTCCTGAACAGGTAAAAGTTCTGGCAGATTGGTCCATAACAAAGATGGGCATGGAACTTGAAGTTGAAAAATGGTACCGATACGCTGTTTTTAGTTCCCGTAAAAAGAATTATCTTGGAATCTTGAAAGGCGGAGGCGTTGACGTAAAAGGAATGACTGGAAAGAAACGCCACATTCCTCCATTCATTAAAAAAGCCTTTTACGAGCTTGAAGAACGCCTTCAAAAGGTACAAAACCCCGCAGAGTTCGAAGAGGCGAAAAAGGAGATTAAACAACTCATCCGAGACCGTTACAATTGTTTGAAGAAACGAAAATGGGGGGAAACTCCTGACGATCTGGCGTTTCATGTTGTTTTGGGAAAACCCTTAGCGGACTACAAAAAAACTACTCCTCAGCATGTAAAAGCGGGACGTGAGTTAGAAAAAATGGGTTACGAGCTGAAAACTGGAGACCTCATAAGTTACGTTAAGGTCATGAAAGGTGTTAAGCCTGTTCAAATAGCCACAAACAGTGAAGTCGATGTAGACAAATATGTTTCGTATCTACAATCGACGTTTGATCAGATTCTTGACGCGTTAGGTCTGGATTTTGAAGAAATTATCGGATTGACAAAACTTTTCCGTTTCATGTAAAAAGTAGATGCTTCCCCAAAAAATTAGGGGTTTTCAAATTTTTTGTCGTTAACACAGTTGGATTTTGGTCCAGTGTGTTTGATCTCTATGCCTTCTTCGATGGGTCTACAGGGGACTTGATATTTTTTGAAGAGCCACATAAGTTCGCCGAAGGCTTTTTCATTAACTTCAAACTCTACGACTTCAGTCATTTCTTCTATGATTGCTGGGTGTTTTGGGTTTGCTTTATAGAGCATCATGAATTCAGTGTCTTGTTCTGATTTTGGAGGAGCTGCTACTATTTCCCACAGGGATTTTACTGGGAAGTTACGAGGAGGATATCGCTTTATTCGGATTTTTTTCAACATGTTTACTCCTAATCAGCAATAACTCCTAATTTTGTGGGCGTTTAATATAAGCGGTGATGGTAGCTTTTTCTATATCTAAATTATAGACAATTTGCTCCAAAAAAATATACCGCTAAATCTAAACCTTTTGATAAAGGGTAAACTGGTCTCCAACGCAAATAAACATTTTCATGGATTCTTATAACAACCTTAATCTTTCAATCTTTTACAATACCCTTCAAGGACGACACAACGTTGATACTTTTCATAGCTTCAAAACAAGACACAGCCGGAATGAACATCGCAAACCACCTAATAGAAAACTACAGTTTTGAGAAACTTTCAGAACACTTCCAAAATAACCCTGTTTACTCAAAAACACTGCATAACAAAGAAACCAAACTGCTTTTTGTTGACAATGAAATTGTAAATACACAATTTTTAGACGCCCTAGTTAACCCTGAATTAATGATTTTTCTTTCTCGGCACAGCAGCACATCGGGTATTCCTACCTTGTCTGTTCATACTTCTGGAAATTTGTCGGATGCAAAATTTGGTGGAAAACCCAATACGGTTTCCATCTCTCCCGCAGGAGCAATGAAAAATGCTCTTTCTGAGATGGCAAAACAAGTAAACGAAACAAAGTTGGACTACGAAGTTTCTTACGAGTGCACCCATCATGGTCCCTCTTTACCTTTTTCGTCTATGTTTGTGGAATTGGGCAGTTCACCGAAGCAATGGGTTGATGTTGAAGCTGCTAAAGTTGTAGCAGATGCAGCAGTTGCTGCCGTCTGTGAATGCTCCAACTGTTCTGCAGTAGTGGGGATTGGTGGTCCTCATTATAACAAAAAGTTCACAAAACTTGCTCTAAACAATGAATTAGCCTTTGGTCATATGATTCCAAAATATGCCCTTGAAGATATTGATATCAGAATAATCCACCAATGTGTTGAACGAACCTTGGAACCTGTAGATTCTGTAATTTTAGATTGGAAAGGAATCAAAGGAGAACATAAACCCAAGATAGTTTCTGCGGTAGAATCCATTGGTTTGTCTACTGAAAAAGTTTAACTCATAAAAAATGAGAAAACGGGGAAAGTTTTTACTTTATTCCCCAACGTTTTGTTACTTTCACAATAATGAAAATAACAAATGCTACTATAATGAACGTTATCAGAGCTACTAGAAAGCTTCCAATTCCGAATGCTTGATTATTCACTGGAATTGTCAAAGTGGACAAATTATCCATACCTGGCAACGCTAAGCCAATGACGGGCATTATCAAGTCTGTAACCATTGATTGCACTAACTGACCAAGATACAAACCCAAAATGAAAGCAACAGCAAGTCCCATAACCTTGTAGTTTTCTATGAACGCTTTGAATTCGTTCCATATTCCTTTAGGCTCAGGAGGTGGAGGAGCAGGTTTCGCAGCTAACAATTCTCGTATCTGCTGAAGTTCTTTTAACATTTCATCTTTTTTTGATATTTTTATTCACCTCAATAATATTGTTCCTGTTCTCCTTTTAACATCTGTTGTTCCTTTGATTTCACTGAACATTTTTTATTCAAAATTACAAAAGTAAACAACCGCAGCTTTTAACAAAATAAATTAACCTAAAAAAGAAAAATGAAAAGAGAGAAATCTGGTTTTTACCAGACTGAAATTTTCCCATAAGTCAGTTTTTCACAGAAATTTTCGATGTTTGCGAGTTCGGCATCGATTACTTCGTTGACTCTGCCTTGGATTTGTTTGTCATAAACTGAGCCTTCGTTCATGACCACTTGAGCTGCTGCGATTGCAGGTTGATCTATGGGTTTGCCGATTTGGCTTAGGAGCCAAACAATGGTTTCTGCTACTTCAGGTACTTCCTCACAGATTTTTCGTGCGACTTGGTGAGATAGGGCGTTGTAAATTTTTCCGACGTGGCTGACTGGGTTTTTGCCTGCAGCTGCTTCAGTTCCGATTGGTCGGTTAAGAGAGATTACTCCGTTGACTTTGTTGCCGCGTCCGACTTGTCCTGAATCTGCACCATCAGCACAGGTTCCCAACACAGTCAAAAAGACGCCATCAACTCCTCGGTCTTCAACATCCAAAGTGTTGATGTAAACATTAACCTTATCAAAGGCAGCTTTTGCGTTCACCCATTCTTGTACATCAGCTGTAATCTCAGATTTGCTGCGCATGTAATCTTTAATGTCAGAAACAAGATGATCAACAAATGCATTACAAATAGTCAAATTCAACACATTGCCGTTCTTGTAGCCCATGACTTTAACGTCTTCCCCACTCATTGGGAATCTTTTCTTGAACTCTTTAGAGTTAATGTAGCGTTCAGTAGTCAAAACCATATTTTCTGTGCGGGTTAAAGGCGCGTAACCTACTGCTGCTGAAGTGTCGTTAGCTCCAAACATGCAGGTTTCGCGTTTGAAAATGTCAGTCAGTCCTTGTGAACCTTGTCTGATTGCAATTTGGTATTTCATGTGTTTTTCAGGGTCTACGAACCTGATATTTTCTTTTAACCATTTTTTAGCTGTGTTGATGGCGATTTCTTTAACAGGAATGTCTTTTCCTTGGGCACTAAAGGTTGCTCTGTCCCCAAAGATAAGAAGCATGGGTTCATTTACCACTCCGCCTCCAAACTTGCATTCTACATCTCCAGCAACAAGTAGGGACTTATCGGTGTTATGATGCAAAATTGCCCCAAATTCTTTCAGGTAAGCTTTGCTAAGTTCCACTGAAACCTGATCCATTATGGCGTCGCACATAGAGTCAGGATGACCAACACCCTTGCGTTCCACAATCTCTACTGGTTGCTTGTCTAGGGGTGTACATTTCGAATCATTAACAAGTATGTTCCTCATGAAAAACACCTTGATGAAAAAGCCTAATCCCGATAGTTCATATATACCTTGCGATAATACCAGCAACATCCTCTGAGCAACCAAACTATGCTAAACAACATAATTTTCCTATACAAACAATTCTGTAACTTAACTGAACAATGGCTTTCTATGACCTAGATTTTGCTATAAAATTGTAGTAAACATTGATAAATAGGTCACATTAATAGAACAAAATATGCTGGAACAGTTAAAAGAGGAATGTGGGGTTTTCGCGGCGAAGGACTTCACTGACAACCCGGTTTTTCCTTACCTTTACTGGGGATTGCGTTCACAAAATCATCGCGGTCACCAATCCCACGGAATCACAACCTTTGATGGTCAATTCCACAATTACAAAGGATTAGACCTTGTTCCAAAAATAAAACAAAAAGACTTAGAAAATTGGTTAGTAAACCTGCCAGGACCTGTTGGAATAGGACATGTAAGATATTCTACGTCGGGTGGAACAGATTATGATTCTCTTGTAAAAAGCACCCAACCAATTCTAGAACAGAAAGGCGACAAACAGGTAGCAATAGCCTTCAACGGCAACGTAGTTAACACACCGGATATTGTCAAAGAGATTCAAGCAGAGCAACCAAATTTTCGGTTTAATTATGATGCAGAATTAATCACAAAAAAACTTCTGAGGGGCGGTAAGAGTTGGGACTTGGATTCTTCCGTAAAAAAATGCATGAAAGAAATTGAAGGAGCTTTTTCTGTTGCTGGCTTGACCGAATCTGGAGAACTATTCGCTTTTCGAGACCCCCATGGAATTAGACCTCTTTGTTGTGGTTGCAGCAAAAACGGAGCAACCTGTGCAGTTTCGTCTGAAACTGTTGGTTTGGACATAAACAGTTTTGATTTTGATTTTGAAGTAAACCCCGGCGAGCTTGTGGTTGCCAAAAAAGATGGTTTTGAAAGAAAACAAATCTGCACTGGTGAAAGAAAAGCCCTTTGTGCCTTTGAGTTTGCTTATTTTGCTCGTCCAGATTCAAGGTTGGGTGACAGGTACGTTTACGAGGCAAGGGAAGCTTTTGGCAGAAACTTTGCGTGGGAGTTTCCTGAGACTACCAGTAAAGTGGATATAATTATGTCGATGCCTGAAACTGGTAACGATGCAGCTTATGGTTATCATGAATTAACTGGAATACGGTGGGAACGTGCATCCCGACGCCACCGATACGTGGCAGAACGTGCTTTTATTTTGCTTTCAGACCAAAGACATGACACAATAGATCGTAAAATCAATATTGTAGACCATAGACTAACTGGCAAAAACGTTGCTGTAGTTGACGATAGCATAGTTCGAGGGGACACAACCAAAGTTGTAGTTAAGAAGCTTCGGCAGATGGGTGCGAATAAGGTCTTTTTGTTTATCACTTTTCCACGAATTATTGGTCCGTGCTTCTATGGAGTTGACATGGCAACCTACCGTGAACTGATTGGTTCTCAGCACGACGCAGAAGAAATCGCAGAAATTGTAGGTGCTGATGGAGTTAATTATCAGTCAGTTGAGGGTTTGGTTAAGGCTACTGGGTTACCTAAGGCTGAATTATGTTTAGGTTGTATAACTGGTAAGTATCCGACTCCCTTGGCTCAGAAGTTGGCTGAGGAGATGAAAGAACGTTTTGAGAGCGGATACAGCGAAAAAGGCAGAATATACGAAAATTCCATATAAACTAGATTAACTTATTTCAGAATGTTTAGGTGACTTTGATGGAAAAAGTTGGCATCCTAGTAGTAGCCTATGGTTCAAGAGCAGCTGCAATGATCGACGCTTTTACCCGAAGCGAAGATTATTCCCCTAGATTTTATGTTGTTGACAAACAAAATAACCCCTTTAACCTGAAACATGCTGAAAAGCACACTGTTATTTCTAATTTTGACTTGAAAGAAATTGCAAAATTTGCAAAAAAACACAAAGACAATATAGATTTTGGCATTGTTGGTCCAGAAAAACCCATCATCGCTGGAGTAAGAGACATAGTCGAGAAAGAAACAAAAATTCCGATTATTTGTCCAACTAAAGAGTATGCAATTGAGGGCAGCAAAATTGCTCAGCGTGAACTGTTCCATAAAGTTGCTCCTGAAGTTAATCCCCAATTCAAAGTTTTTGACCCCAAAGATTATAGCAGTACCACTCAGGTCAAGAAAAGCGTGTATGCTTGGCTTAAAGAGTTGGACAATCAAGTTGCAGTAAAGCCTGATAAAGCAACTGCAGGAAAAGGAGTTGGCGTCTGGGGTGACCACTTTAACAGTCCAGAAGAAGTTTTTGCTCATTTCCTGTCCAATTACGAGCACGGACCAGTTATTATTGAAGAAAAAGTGGAAGGTGAAGAATCCAGTTTCCAGACTTTCTGTGACGGAAAACGGTTAGTTGCTTTACCTGAAAGCCGTGACTACAAGCGCGCCTTTGACGACGACAAAGGACCCAATACCGGCGGAATGGGTGCATACAAAGACGCTAAAGACATTCTTCCGTTCATGACTCAAGAAGACCGAAAAAAAGAAGTTGAATTAGTTACCCGAGTATTTTCTGAACTAAAAGGCAAAGGCAGTAACCCCGGACTGCGAGGCGTTCCATTTTATGCAGCGTTTATTCACACCAGCAAAGGACCGAAAATTTTGGAAGTTAACAGCCGCCCAGGTGACCCTGAAATAATGACGTTGTTGCCTGATTTGAAGGACGATTTTGTGGACGTTTGCTACAACATGGTGGACGGAAACCTGCACAAAGTCAACTTCAATAACAAAGCAACTGTTGTAACTTACAAGGTTCCTCCGGATTATGGCGGTTACGCAACCAAATTTCCCGCTAAAATAAACAAAGATCTAGTCGGCTCTGAGGTGGATTTGAGTGTAGCTTACAGTTTGGTTGCTAAAACTGGAAAAACTCGAGTTTATCCGGGGTCGATGGAGTTGCGAGATAACCAAGTTTTTGCGTTGGGTTCTCGTGCTGTTGGTGTTGTTGGAATTGGGGACACTATTGCTGAAGCCCGCGAAAACTCCTTAGAATGCATAAATGCAATTAAAGGCGGGGAACTGTGGAACCGGACCGATATTGCTTTAAAATCTCACATTGAACAAAGCATAAGACACATGCACGAGTTGAGGGGGCTCTGATGTCCGAAGCTTCCATTAATTGTCACCGTGTGTTCGTTACAGACTGTGAAGGACCAATATCAAAGAACGACAACGCCTTTGAGTTGGCAAAACATTTCATTCCAGACGGGGACCGCTTTTTTTCATTGATAAGTAAATATGATGACGTTCTGGCGGATGTTGTAAAAAAACCCAATTACAAAGCAGGTGACACCCTCCGGCTTATTTTGCCCTTTTTGAAGGCGTATGGGGCTACAAACAAGAAGATACTAGATTTTTCAGCAAAAAACGTTTTGTTGGTTCCTGGAGCAAAAGAAACTCTAAACTTTGTTCAAAGCAGTGTGCCTTCTTTTATTGTCAGCACCAGTTATGAACAATATATCGCTTCGTTATGCGAACTAACTGGATTCTCTTTTGATAATACGTATTGTACTTTATTGGATTTGGATAAGTATTATGTTCCTCTTGAAGAAACTATGTTGCTTCGACAGTTAACGGCTGAAATTTCGGTTATGCCGATGATTGAAATTCCTAAAAATGCTGCTTCTGTTGGTGATTTTTCTTCCCTTGATCAAGAAACTATCAAGATGTTAGATGACATTTTTTGGACTCAACTTCGTGAGATGACGTCAGGCAAAATGTTGTCTGATGTTAACCCTGTGGGTGGAACCGAGAAGGCTCGTTCTGTGGAAGATATTGTTCAACGACTTGATTGTAGCCTTGACCAGATAATGTATGTGGGAGATAGCATAACTGATGCTCAGGCTTTGAAGCTTGTTCAAGAAAATGGTGGCTTGGCAGTTTCTTTTAATGGTAACGATTATTCTGTTCGCCAAGCAGACATTGCTGTTTTGTCTGTAAATACTGTAGTTACTTCTGTTCTGGCTGATGCCTTCTTTAGAAAAGGCAAAGACGAAGCAATCAATTTAGTTAAAGAATGGAGCCCAGCCGGTCTTGCCAAACATTGTGTTTCATCTGAGTTGTGCAACCAGATGCTTGACGTGTTTTCTGGCGGTTTTCCAAAAGTTGAGCTTGTAACTGAAGAGTCAGTGGACCGATTGATTTCTGAAAGTAACGTTTTCCGCAAGACTGTAAGGGGAGAAGCTATAGGACAGTTAGGATAATCAATTTTGTGGGGATGTAATTTCATGACACCAGAAATTGAAGATACATACGCAGAAGCTTTTGATGGATTATACGCCCGCGTTATTGTAACTGCAGACCACCCAGAAGTGTTGGTACGGGCAGCAGACGATGCAACTGCGACTCCTTCTATTGTTATTGGCAGGGTCGAAGGTGGAATTGAACGGTATTTGACGCCTCAGGAGACCCCTGATGGTCGTGTGGGTGCGATTTTGCAGTTTTGGGGGGGAATAAAAGAAGACAAAACCCTTGAACAGAACGTGAAAAAGTTTGAAGCTGAACTTTCTTTCCGAATTCGGCAAGACATTCTGGTTAAGCCTTTTACTGCATTGTATGATGCTTTGGAAAATCCTCAAGGAAAACTGGATATGATGGAGCGGGTTGGTCACTGTGGGGATGGTTATGAGAATGTTGAGAAGCGTTCTGGACGAAACGTGATTACTGTTCCTTTGATGGTTTCTGACTTTATTATTGAACGGGAAATTGGTTATTCCCAAGGAATTATGGGAGCAAACTTTTGGTACATGTGCCAAACAAAACAAGCAGTAATTGAAGCTGGAAACAAAGCCTTAGAAGCAATACACACGATCCCGGGAATAGTTACCCCTTTTGACATTTGTTCTGCAGGCTCTAAACCTGAAACAAATTATCCTTTGATTGGTCCAACTACTAATCATCCTTACTGTCCGACCTTGAAGAAACAGTTAGGATTAGCTTCAATGGTTGAAGAAGATGTAAACTACATTCCAGAAATTGTAATCAACGGCACTTCCCTTGAAGGCATGAGAAAAGCCATGAAAACCGGCATCGAAGCTGCAATGGCAGTTGATGGTGTTGTAAAAATTTCTGCAGGGAACTACGAAGGCAAACTAGGAAAACACAAAATATTTTTGCGGGAGCTATTCTGATGACCTTTGATGTTGTTGGCTTTGGCGCCCTCAACTTGGATAAACTTTTCAAAGTGAACATCATCGCAAAAGAAGAACAGGAAGGCTTCGTAACCAATGTAACAGAATCTCCCGGAGGTTCTGCAGCAAACACAACCGTAGGCACTGCGCGATTAGACCTTAAAACAGGTTACGTTGGCAAAGTAGCCAAAGATCGCGAAGGACAGGTTCTTCTTAACGAATTCAAAAAAGAAGGTGTTGACATTAACGGCATAACTGTTTCCAAAACTGGAAGAAGCGGAACAGTCATGGGCTTTGTGGACACAAACGGTGACCGTGCACTCTATGTGGACCCCGGAGTTAACGACCGAATAAGCGTCAACGACGTCAATATGGATTATGTTTCTGACACAAAATTTTTGCATTTAACCTCTTTTGTTGGAGAAAAAACCTTCCGCACCCAAAAAGAAGTACTAACCCAGCTTTTAGACGTGAAAATCAGTTTTGACCCCGGAGCTCTTTACATAAACAAGGGCATGAACGGTTTGAAGCCGATAATTCAACAAAGCAGTGTCATGTTCCCGAATTCGTTAGAACTAAAACAACTTACCGGAAAAGACTACAAAGAAGGCGCTAATGTTTTGCTGGATTTGGGCGTTGAAGTAGTTGCGGTCAAGTTGGGTAAAGCGGGCTGTTATGTTACTGACGGAAACGAACATTACACCATTGAAGCATACAAGGTACATGCCGTTGACACTACTGGTGCTGGAGATGCGTTTTGTGCGGGTTTTCTGTATGGTTTGATTAAAGAAAAAGACTTGTACGAATGCGGAAAAATCGGTAACTTTGTTGCTTCTAGATGTGTGCAAAAGATGGGCGCAAGAACAGGACTACCCCATTTACCTGACCTGAAGAACTTTTAGAATTTTTTCTTTAGATATTCTATCATGGATTCGAAAACTAATTTTCCGTCTCCGTACGTTTGCAGGTTTTCTGTTTTTGTCCAGTCAGGCAATTGCCATCCATAGAAAGCTCGTTCTGGATGAGGCATTAAACCAAAAACTGTTCCTGCAGGGTTGCATATTCCAGCAATGTCGTGGAATGCGCCATTTGGGTTAGTTGGGAATTTTCCATTGGCGTAGTCCCCATCTTTAGTGCTGTACCTGAAGACTAATTGGTCGTTGTCGTAGAGTTTTTGCAGATATTTTTCTTCTTTTTCTTTCGCAAACAAGAATCGACCTTCACCATGAGCAACAGGCAGATGCATAACTTTGCCTTTTGAGATGTTTTGAGTAAAAATACAGTTACCCGCGTTCTCGTGCTTTAAATGAATCCACTTGCAACGGTAACCAATTGGAATGTTAGTTGCCAAAGTTGCTTCGGGGTAATCAGTGATTCCATCAAAACCGGGTAATAGTCCAGCTTCGACTAATACTTGAAAACCGTTACAGATTCCGATGATGGGGCGTTCCTCTTCATCGAACTGTTTGAGGTCTTTACGCAGCTTGGTTACGGTTCCAGTTGCCCAAATCGCACCTGCCCGAACATAATCCCCATACGAAAATCCACCCGGAAAAACCAAAGCATCATAATCCAAAATACAACCATGTTTCACTACTTCATTGAAATGAAAAACTTCAGCTTTTGCCCCTAAATCGTCAAACGCTCGTTTAGTTTCAGCATCACAGTTTGTTCCACCAACACGCATAACCAGAACACGAATGTCTTCAGCCTTCATGCAATCACGATCCTAGAACGCTTTTCCAGCGCCTCCTCAGTTCATCTATGCTAGAAGACAAGGCTAGTTTACCATCCAAACCAGTAACAGACAAAACTGCATCTTTAGTTACCGAACCAATTTCTGCGCAGTCAACATCTTTCATCATTTTCTCAAAACAGTCTTTGTATTTTGGTGTAACTTCAACAAGGAATCTGCTGTTGGACTCCGAAAACAGAGCAAAATCGTTTCTGCAAACGTTTTTAGTTCTTGAAACCTTGCCAAGGTCTAAATCCAAGCCGAATCCACTGCTAAAAGCCATTTCAGCAGACGCTACAGCTAAACCACCTTCAGAAAGGTCGTGACATGCCCGCAAGTAACCGTTGTCTATGGCTTCAGTTATTTTATTCATTGTTTTCTTTGCCTGTTCAAGCCTAACTTGAGGAACAGAATTCCCTAAAACACCCTTGTTCTGGTAGTAATGGGAACCGCCTAATTCAGCATAGGTTTTGCCAACAAGGTAAACACTGTTTCCAGGTTGTTTGAGTTCCATGGATACTGTTTTTCGTATGTCAGGAATAATTCCAATGGCCGTAATCAACAAAGTAGGAGTAACTGGACCCATTGGTGACTCGTTATATAGGCTATCTTTGCCTGAAATAAACGGAGCTTCAAAACCTTTAGCAAAATCATAACAGGCTTTGCAAGCGCTAACTAACGAACCCAATCTATCAGGTTTTTGCGGATTGCCCCACGTAAAGTTATCAAGCAAAGCAATTCTTCTACCCCCAACTGCCACGTTGTTTCTGATAGCCTCATCAATGCAGGATGCTGCCATCCAGTAGGGATCAATTTTGCCGTAGTTAGTGTTCAATCCCGAAGATACAACTACTCCCATCCATGAATCCACAAGAGGCTTCAAAACTGCAGCGTCATTTGGTCCACCGTATTTGCTTTGCAGGGGTTTTAGGACGGTGTTTCCTTTGACTTCGTGGTCGTAGGTTCGGATCACAGATTCTTTGCTTGCAATGTTAGGTAACGAAAGCAAATCCAGCAATTCCTTGTTTAGGTCTGTGGGTTCAGAAAGTATTGGTTCTTCCAGTTTTGGAGGCTGCCAATCAGTTGAAGCAACAAATTTTGGAGGCACAAAAATAAAGTCGATATCCAGATCTGCAACGATTTGTCCGTGGTACGTTACTTTTAGCATTCCATCGGTTGTGAATTTGCCAATTGGAGCTGCAGTGACGTTTTCATTCTCAAAAATTTCGAGAGCTTTTTCTAGATTCTTTTCAGGAACCGATAACAACATCCGTTCTTGGGACTCAGAAACATAAATTTCCCAAGGCGCCAAACCCTGATACTTCAACGGAATCTTTTCCAAGAAAACATGAATTCCCAAATTAGAACGTTCAGCCATCTCTCCAGTTCCACAAGAGATTCCTCCACCGCCGATGTCGGTTATTGCTGAGCCTAAACCCGCATCTCGCAATTTCACTATGGCTCGTTTAACCCTTTCTTCTTCTATGGGATTTGCAATCTGCACTGCTGGGCGAGAAATTTCTTCTGATTCTTTAGTTAATTCTGCAGACGCAAAAGTTACACCGTGGATTCCATCCCTGCCGGTTTCTCCACCTACCAGAAGGGCGATGTCTCCAGCTCGTGTGTCTTTTACAAATTTATCTTTAGGTAATATACCAATGCAGCCACAGTAAACTACTACGTTTCCGACATAGCTTTCATCAAAATTTATGGCACCGTTAACTGTGGGGATGCCCATGTTGTTTCCGTAGGTGCCAATTCCTGCTACTACTCCACTGTAAACATATTTTGGGTGCTTGGTTCCAGCAGGCAGTTTATTATAATCATAATCTAAGGGACCAAAACACAAAACATCCGTGCAAGCGATGGGATCTGCCCAAACTGCAAGAATGTCTCGAATTACTCCACCCGTTCCGGTTGCAGCGCCTCCGAAGGGTTCGATGGCAGAGGGGTGATTGTGGGTTTCTACTTTTGCAGCGATGGCGTAGTTTTTGTCAAAATCTATTATGCCTGCGTTGTCCTCAAAAACTGAAATACACCATGAAGGGTTGAGTTCTTTGGTTGCTTTTGCAATGTAAGTTTTAAACAAACTGCTAATTTTACCTTCCGGAGTGGTTATGTCACCTTTGAATGTTTTATGGTAACAATGCTCAGACCATGTTTGACCAATAGTTTGCAGTTCCACGTCTGTGGGGTTGCGGTTTTTTTGGGCAAAATAGTTTTTAACGATTTTCATTTCGTTTAAGTTTAAGCCAATGCCCATTTTGGCACTGATTTGCAATAACTCTTGATCGTCAGCATCTTGAAGGTTAATTTCTACAAGTTCAAAAGGCACGTCTTTTTTGACGTAGCGGCTCATTTTTCTTCCTCAACTTTGAAGCTGTAGTTATCTTTTGTCGGGTTAGCAAGAAGTTTTCGGCACATTTCCTCTACCGCCTCTTCAGCTTTCTGTTTGGATTCGGCTTCAAAAACTACCATGTACACCTTGCTTACGTTAACATTTTTGACGGAAAACTTCAGTTCCTTTAATGATTGAGCAGTCATTTCTCCTTCCGGATCAGAATGTCCCGGCTTGAGGCTGACTTCTATTCTTGCACGATACATTTGTGATTGTAAGTGAAAGAATCAAAATTTAAATGTTATTTACTGGAAAATTTAAATGAACGGTTAAATTCTACGTGGTTGCCCAAGTTAATTTCTGCAAGAACTAAGCATTTACTCTCTTTGTATTATAGATGGATGGCTCTGGAAAGTGGACTAAGGAGCAAATGACAACGCTTCATGCCGTTACCGAACATGACCACTTTCCAGAGTCTATGTCTTTACTTAACCCATGAATCACGGTTGGATGATCCAACCAAGTTTATAAATTTTTGCTAAACAACAATTGATATTAAGTTAACTAACTAAAACCCTTGGATTTTCAGATGCAAAAAACATATCACCTGCTCTTGGACTATTTTAACAGAAGTTTCTTATTTTTGTACTTTGCAACAATATTGCCTGTATCTGTTACTGTTCCAATTTGGTCTGCTTCAACACCATTTTTCTCGATAACTTCGATTGTGTCATCTACTTCGGTTTTATCTACAATAACTCCGAAGCCCCAACCCATGTTAAAGGTTTTTAGCATTTCTTCATCGGTTATTTCCCCGCCAACTTCAGGAGCTGTTCTTTGAATCAAATCAAAGATTGGTTGCGGCTTGAAATTGTCGAATTCAAACCCAATTCCATCGGAGAATTTCATGAAACGGTCAAACTTAACGTAAGCATCCCCAGTAATGTGAATATCACCTTTCACGTTGACCTGTTTTGCAGTGTTCAAAAAAGACTTAACATAAATTTTTGTGGGCTCTAAGGCTTCATAAACTACTTCCTGGTTTAAACCGTCAGGAACATCAAAGGGGTCAAATTTTCCTCCCCACTCTTTGAACAAAACTTTACGAACCAACGAAATACCATTACTATGAACCCCCGAACTACGAAAACCAACAACAACATCCCCCGGTTTGATTGTAGTTCCGGTGATTATGTCTTTTTCTAACACGTCACCGACGCTGGCAACAATCAAATCAAAACCTTTCCCCTCTGTTAAGCCTTTAATTATGGATGCCACGTCCCCAATTTCCCCCCCTGTAACGGGGCAATTTGACTCTTCAGCACCTTTTACTATGCCTTTCAACCATTCTCTTACTAACTTGGGGTCAGAAACATGGGCATGAAAATTGTCAACCAAAGCCAACGGAGTAGCCCCCGAACGGATTACGTCGTTAACTGCCATTGCAACTCCATCAACTCCAATAGAATCATACTTGTCTGCCAATTGAGCCAACAAAACTTTGGTTCCTACGCCTTCAATGACAAGGTCTAGATAGCCATTCCCTGCAAGAAAGATGTTGCCATAAGGCAGGTGAACAACTTTACCGTATCTGCCTAAACTGTAGGTTCCTTTTAGCATGCAAAGGACCTCTTTAGATTTTGTTCTAGTTTCTCTGTCAACGCCCGCGTCAGAGTAAGTCATCTTCTTAGACATACCGTTCACAACTGACCAAATAGCAAGTTTTCTTAATAAGTTACACTGCTTAAAAACCAAATCTATCCTAAACAAAACCACATATTAGAGAGACACGTTCAAAACGCACAGTTTTTTTATCTCCCAAGTTTGTTGTGTTTAAAACACAAGTCTTAGGATGTTTTTGTTTCGTGTCTGACATTTTAGGTCAAATAAATGATTGCAAATAGACTATTTAAAACACATGAAATAATTGTCTATTCTATTGGTTCAATGGTTTTAATATTATGGCATCGTGAACAAATCCATCGCTCTTCTTGACACATTACACTTAGAACGATGTTAAGGTCGTCATCTATTCTCTTGTGTTTCGTATTCCTTTTGCATTTTCGACAATAGATGTTGCGGTAATCAACCATCAAGAACAACTCATTAAAATTTGTTCAGATATAATTTCATATAAAATTTATAGTTAAAACATTTAAACTTAAAATCTTAATAACTAATTGAACAAAAAATGAATCCATTTGACTTCTTAGAATATCCTGAGTATTTCCCTCTTTTCATGATTTGGGCATCGGGATATGTCTTTATTTACTGTCTTTTTGGGCGTTCAAGAGAATGGAAAAACTTTGACGCAACATTAAAACTTGTTTTATCACTTATTACTGGATTGGCAATAGAATTATGTTTAATTCTTCCGTTCTATTATTGGGATGTCAATAATTTAGGCACAGCCCTATTTTTACCCGTTTTTGAAAAAACATGGATTTACCATTGGATGTTGACTGCTTTAGTTGCAATTTTATTTAGAACAATACCCAACAAAGTTGGATTCCTTAAAGTGATATACTTATTTTTTTCAAAAATATTGTTATATCTTTTCATGGGCTGGTTTTTTGTTAATTGGATATTGTTACTAGAATATGTCTACATTTATCCAACATATGTGAATGAATCAACTGTTTTAGGTTTGTATTTTACCATTAACTTTATCTTCTCGACATTTGGCTTTTCATTTTGCCTACTTTTTCCGAATTATATACAAAACGTCTATGATAGTGAACTTCTTTATGGGGGCAAAGGTTACACTGAAATAATTAGGAGAGAAATCCCTCCAACGGAACGTAGATTTCGTCTTTTTTTGGCAAATCAAAAAAATCGTTTCAAAACAATTTCCAAATCAAAACGCCGATTTTTATTGCCCATTTTGCTTTTTTCAATAGTGGGTTTAATTATTCCTCTAGACGCTCAATACAAGTTGTTCACTCCCAACGTAGAATTTTCTACAGATTTAGACAATTTTGGTGAACAACGCTATTTTATGACACTCGAATTATCTGGACGTGGTTATAACCTAGAGCCAAAAGTAGAAGTGAATTTTGAAAAGATTGCATGTGATAGTGTGCAAATCAACAGAGGAATATTTGACCAACTAGATGTTTTCTCTATACCAATTCCTACCCATTGTTTACGAAATGATGTTGTTATACGACATTATGAAAGCATAGACTATAGACCTGATGTGCTACGAATTGTCTATCCAGAATCTCTTGCAAAAAACATCAGTATTACTCCAGTTCCAATTGATTCTGACCCAAAAAAACTACAGATTCAATTTAACACAGAAAATGAAAAATCATTCAATTTTACAATGAGGTATTTGGCAAGCACAGATGTTGATAATGTAAATATCAAGGCAGAAAACGTTAGAGGAGAGGTCTATAATTCAACTCATGATAGATGGATACAAGATTTTCAAATCTCAAATCTAAACAATTTTGACATATCTTTAGAAAAACTCAGTTATGACCAGCTTATCTATGCAGATGTAGACCGAGAAAGCATAACTTTAGAGTATAATGGAAACGTAATTGATTATGTGAACCCAATTAATGAGGTCTATAATAACTTACATCTTTATGTTGGAAAGGAAAAAACATTCACATTTAGGATATCTTTTCTTTCAACAAACAAGTTTCCTTAAGACATACAAAAAACGAAATTCTATAAAAAATCTTTAGGTCAGCTAAAATTGATTTTCGAATATAATCAAAGGATTAAATCAACAGAAATATCGACTTTTTTTTAGTTTAATATTAAACACGCTCCCCGTAATCTCTAACCTTTCAGAAACTAAAATTCTGTTAAGTATGAATAATTGAACAAGAGCTATATTTTTTCATATTTTTATTAACAGCACTAAGTGAAAAAGCAGAATATAATACGTAACGATATCTTTTGTTGATGGAAAACGTTATACGTATTGCAGAAAGATAGAGATAATGTGTGTATTGTAGCCAATGGCTACATAGCGGGGGGATGCGGAGCATTCTCCCCTAACCCCTGCGATGATTTTTATAATGGAAAAACCTTAATGCCACAACCTTCTACTTTTCCATCTTCATTTTTATCAAATTTACAGAAGATTTTGTCATAATATTTGAACCAATTTTCATCATGGAATGATGGGCTTGAAGAGTTTCTGAACTTTTTACGAACTGCATATGCTACGCAATCCACTAATTGAGACAAATTTCTCCATTTTGAGTTTGTAAACAAGGGGTTTTCAATTAGATATTTCAGGTCTGAATAATGAGTTCCATTATCTAACATCTCAGACACTTTTTCACGCAATCTTTCATCGGGCTTAAATCCGCACGAATCAATTATCATGATTCCAAACTGAGGAGGCTCTCCACGTGAAATTGATTCTCCGTTATTTTTTTCTAAAAATTTGTTTATTCTTTCTACTGTAAGACGGTAAGCCCATTTTTCTATATCTTTGCCATGATACATTTTTGCTTTGTTAATTACAACTGCAATTGTACAAACTTCAGTTTCGTTATCTGCCAGAAACTCAAAAATGTCTTCAAAAATCCCATAAATTTTATCCCAATTTAATCCATTGAAAATTCCGTTTCGATTTAACATATCTTTAGCATGTAATTCAATTTTTTGGGGCGGTAAATCTGGAAAATGCTTGGTCTTTATTTCGTTGACTTTGTTGTCAATATATTGCCATTTTTGTTCGTTAATGATTAGAGTTGCTAGAACAAAATATTTTTCTTGTGAAGTATCTTTTGTCGGTCTTCCCGATTCATCAAGATATGCTAAATACATGATTTGTTAATGTCGTTAAGTTGAATAAATAATGTACTGCTTTGACATCAGCTTTCTTCGAACAAAACCTCTAGATAAATGCTCAAAAAATCTTAAGGCTCAAAGAACATTGTCAATTGAACCGAAAATCGACAACTGCATAAAAATCAGCCCCTTCTTTGGAAACACCAACGCCCATGTAACCTGTTGCAGATGTCATCATTATTTCATAATGTCCTGCTGAATTTATCCATCCATCAACAAAATCTTGTGCAATATTCCATGTCCATCCTTGTTGCCAAGCAATAATTTCTCCGCACTGATAATACGAATAACCGATTTGAGCAACTCGTCCAGAAAAATCACCATGCGATAATTTTCCTAAATCAATCAAATCGTCACTCCATTGATTTGCAATAAGTTCCAAATTTGAATCTGTTGCCAATTCAGGAAGTCCTCTATCGTTTCTTTCAGAATTTATTAGGTCGAAGATTTGATTTTCAACTTGGTCTACATTTACTGTAGTTGGCATGAAAACTTGATTGAATAAGACAGGCGCAAAAAAGAACAAGCCTATAAGTAAAAGGATAAGAAGCCCATCAATAACTCCAATAATTGTACCAATCACCTTTTTTACACGGAATTTTTTCGATTTTTTGTATTGTTTTATCGGTTTTGTATTTTCCTTTCTAACAAAATGGTATTCACTTTCACTGATGAATTCATTCTTTTGTGGAGGCTTTCTTGTTGCTATTGGTTGATTATTTTCAGGTTCAGCAGATTCCTTAGGCGTCCATGTGCAATTGTGCGATTCTGGTAGCCTATGTTCGTCACAGAAGAATCCAGAACAATATCTGCATTTGAAAGGCATGTTAACCTGTTTATTACAGATTTGACATTTTGTCATGAATTCTACCATTCTTAAGATTGTGATTTTTGTTTAAAACATTTAGGATAATCATGACAAGCTCAAGAATTAATTCAAATATTATCTCAGGGGTGAATTTCGTGCAATTTTTTATGTAAGTGCTCATGAATGGAAAGGTGCAAAAAAAATCATTGTAAAGACTGCCACAAAAAATTGAGATTATAGTGAATTAAACTTTTGTAGAGAAACATAGAACGGAGCTTTTAAGTACGTTCTGATAAAAAAGAAAGATTTTCGTCTATTTTATTTAAATAAATATGTTTAAAACCTCCTTGCATGATATTTAATGATGAGGTGAAAATATGACCGAAAAAAATGATGCATTCTCATTGGGAGGAATTCTTGCAGTAATCGGGTTAACGGCAATAATGCCCGAAAAACTACAAGCTGTGTTCTTTCTCGTAGGCATTGGTGTTGTCTTCATGGCTTCGACTTCAAAAGACTTCCAAAAACAATTCTTTGATGCAATTTTTTCAGTGTTTAAAAGATTAATTGAATTTGTTACAGGCAATTAGTCCCAACTAGAATATAATCAAGTTACTTACTTTTTGGTCTTCCAGTAATCCTCTTTAGCTTCAACCCTAATTCAGCAATCAATTCTTCTCGCCTTTTTCCTTTAACAAATCGTGCATTAAACAATTTTTTTAATGTGTCAAATTCTCTAAACTCTAAATATGTGTATCCTTGCCATTTTTCGAGAGCCTTTTTCCAATAATCCACAAAAATGAAACTGATTACCTTGTCCTCATTACAAAGAAGACTAATGCTGTTATCAAAGTGAATATAGACTGTTTTTCCTAATTGTTGGTCAAATTTCTTAAAATATTTACACTCTTTAATATCGAAAAGTTTCCAACTAATCGGTAAACAATAATGCCTCATTCCGTGATAATTAGTTGTTCGATATTTTCCACTTTGAGTGTATTGCCATTTTAATAATGGTTGTGCATGTAAATTACACGGCAAATAATTAATGAACCTTTTCCCATTTTGCATTATGAATTCAATTTGAACAAATCCAGCAAAAAATGACGTTATTGTCCCTATTCGGGTTTCAATATAATCTATGTCAATTTTTTTAGCTAGTTTCTTAGCTTTAACGAAATTAACTAATGGCAAATTTAGCAAATCAAAGAAATCAATTTTAAAACTAGCAAAATCGAGTAAACACCAAAACTGAACGTCTTTTTTAAGCAAAAACTCCAAGAATGGATTAAGAGAGTAAACAGCATAATTTCCTCTGCCTTGTCTCACTAACCATTTTTTAGTAACTAGGCTTTGAAGAATCCTTTTGAGTTTTCGTTTTTTTATGTCTTTGGCATAAACTTCTAAATCCATAAAATCAGTTCTTCTACAATAGCCCATTATCTCCATGATTTGAGTGTGTTGTGGGTCTACTCGAATTCTTCTTTTCTTTTTACCTTCTAAAGTGGTCTTTGCGCAGTATAGTAGAGTATCCTCTTTTCCTGTCTTTCTATAGTCCAACACAGCACAAACTAGGTCAAAAACGCTCAAAATAGGCTTATTTTGGGCTTTTTTAGTATCTATAGGGGCATCTGAACATATTAACTTACACATATGGGACTTTTCATTATTTGCTATTGTGTTTTCGTTATTGTTTTGTTGATTGTTGTTGGCTGTTTTTTGTTGATTGTAATATCTTCGTTGATATTCTAATCTGTCTTTTCTGTGTCTGTAATAGTAGCGTAATTGCTTTGACTGTTGTTGCATTTTTCTCATCTCTTTGATTTTTTGTTTTACTATATAATTATTTACTTATAGTCTATAGATAAATAGAAAAATATATATAAAATTTATGTTAACAAAAACGCTTTATTTAATCAATTGATTAATTAAAACAAAATATTTAACAAATAGTGGGAAATTTGGAGTTGTTTTACTGTTTAAGTCCAATATAATGCTTCTATATACCCCTGCAACAATAAAGTAGAAAAAAGAACATCCACAAACAACATTTATTGGATGAACAGGGGGATAATGGCTTCTTTTTTCATCTTAATTTTAAAATATCGGGGGAGTGAAATTAGATATAATATTCACTATTTATCATTAATAGTATTTAATTAATATTTTTTACCTGATTTATGTTCCTTAATTTTATGTAAAATTTACATATCTAACAGTTGGTGCAAAGTGTTAGGATAAAAATCAATACTAAAAATACATTAAACAATAATAATGATTCAATTTTCTTATATTATTTATGAATAAGAATCATATTTATGATGAAAATAAAAGTTTAACATCCCTAAGCATATTATGAAATAGACAAAGGCGTAGTCTTTTTTGAAAATATAAAGTCATTTTTTGTTGTATTGTTAGTTTTTCCACTCATCTTCATCTATAAGCCATTCAAACCAGTCTTTTTCGTCTTGTTGCTCCCATTCTTCATGATGGGCAACCGTTTCGTAGTGTTGGTTCAACCTATTAATTTGGGCAATTATTCGGTCTTGTTTGGTCATGAACAGCTCCAAAAATTTTGAGAAAAAACTTCTTTGTCTTGGTATTTTTATTTCTTTGATTTTTGGCTGTGAGGGTGCTGGCAAGTATTGACGAGGCTTTGTTTTGGGCATGAATAGCGGAACTGAAACAACATCAAGAGGCTTAGTTCGGTTGTATTGTTGGAACCGTATGAAATCACCTGTTTCCAAACCTTCCATAGCAACTCTAGTGAAGTCTCTTCCATAATAAGAACGGAACTTCCGCTTTGAGTTTTCTTCAACGTTCAAAAATCCATGAAATCTTATACCACACAGACGAATTATTGACGAATCAATTAAAGCTAGGTCTGTTGTCACTAATACGCATCTTGTGTTGATGTTACGCCCAACATGGATTAAACGATAAATTGACTGGGCATCATTTCCCCGAATTGATTTGAGGAAACATTCGCTTTCCTCTAGGAACAAAAAAGTAGGGGTTGGTTTCTTTTGGTCTATCCGTTCATTCCAGATTTGTTCACTTAGTCTTTCAACAACTCGTTTAGTTTCTGAAAGCTTTAGTGCAGATAAATCATAGATTCGGCTAATGTTTTGTTCAAATCGGGGTATTCTGATTTTTCCGTTTGTTATGGTTATCTTGGAATAATGTGGCAAATCTGAGACGTTCTTCCATGTTCCGCTTACATCCAACACAATACAAGTAAACCCTATTTTATGAAGCCTAGAAGCAATTGAGCATGCTAAACTTGTTTTTCCAGAATTGTTGGCTCCGCTTAGCAAAATGTTGGTGTTCTTGGACACTTCCACGATGAACGGGAGCTTTTTCATGAGTTAATCTATGTGAAAACATGCTATTAAATTCTATTTTTTATTCAAATTATTTAATTACAAACATAAAAATACAAATATTATTGTGAAAAAGCCAAAAACTATAATGTAAAAAGTGCTTTTAGCGTGTATGTCAAAAAAAGTTTTCTAAAAGTCATACTAAAGTAACGCTTTTCATTTTTAAGAAGGTTCGTATACAATTTGAATCGAAATTTTATACTTTAATTTTTAGGAAAAAGAATACAATCATAAAAAGCAGTTTTTAAGTGAAAAATATTTGCGTTATTGATTTTAACCAAAAACTAAGAAAGTATCTTTTTCTAGAAAAAATTTACCCCCTACGGGAGTGTTTTATAAATCAATTGATTATTAAATAATAACAAATTATGGAAAGGAGAATTAAACAATAACTGAAGCTCAAACGACTTTTGTTCTTGGATTGGTTTCTGCAAGTTTAGTAGCAATAATCACTCAAGTTATCGCCTATTATTTTACCAAAAAAAGTTTAGAAAGACAACAAGAACATAGTTTGAAAGTTATGAAGATGCAACTTTTTCATGAAGATAAAAAGAAAGCGTTGATTAAACTTGATGAGTTGTTAAATGCTGATTATCCCAGTTTTTCAAAATTCACTCAAAACATTAGAGATTATTTGAAGAGTAGCGAGAGTATTTTCATTCCACTTGAATTAAGAAAGAAATTGAGTAACCGTATATCGGATATTAATTCATTTTTGCTTAAACGAGATTTGGAATTTCATGGAGTAACAGAAGAAGAATTGGCAAACAATGACCAAGAAATGTATGAAGATTGGGCTAAAGAATTTCCAGAATATCAATACGACAATAAGATTAGAGACCGTTTGAGTGAACTTACAACTTCAATTAGAGATGAAATAAAAAAATACGTCTCAGAAGAAAAATGACGTGAGTTAAGTAAGTGATTGTTTTCAAATAAAAATAGAAACAGGATTTAATCCTGTTTTCTTAAAACTAAAGCATAAGCCGATAAGAGTTCTAAATCTGTCATTTCTTTAACGGTTTTACCTGTTTGACTAGCTGGCATGTGCTGTTTAACTAAATCTTCCATTTTTTCTCGTCCAACTAAACTAATTAGGATTCTTCGTAGAACTTCGTTTTCTTCGCCCAATCTAGTAATGAATTTTGCTTGTGTAAACTGGGCTTTCCTGAGGTCTTCAATATCTTTTCTTGACTGTATACCGTTGATTGTTAAGTATTGGAAAACTCTAGAGTATGATTCCTTGATAGTGATTTCATCATAAGCATAATTGCCTCTGGCTCCTCTTCGTTTGTGCCCCATCATGACATCTTTAAGTTCTTGTGGCTGAACGTTTGCTCTCAATAAAGCCGAGTTGTAAGCACTTCTAAGGCTCTTAGTTTTGAATTCTTTAGCTTTTTCCTCACCAAACGCTTTCTCAACAAGCCCTCTTATGGCTTCATGAATCGCCCTAACTTTCAGTTCTGTGCCCTTTTGTTTGGTAGTTGAAACAAATAGAAATCCATCTTTCGGGTTATCTCTCTCTTGAAGTAACGCTTTGAGGTCATGAACACATTCGAAACTTAGGCATGTGGCTTGTATGTTTCCTGTTTTTTCTCTGGGCTTTTCTAAGAAATAGTGTTCCGTTTCTGGGCTTTCGTATATCCCTGTTAAATCTTCAATTCTAAGTTTTGTAACGTCAGCTTCAGAAAATCCGCTATGATATAATGTTAAGAGAAGTGCTCTATCTCTTAGGTTGGCGTGACTGTATAAGCGTCTAATTTCTTTGTTTGTTGGAATCCATTGTTTCTTTTTAACTCGTTGAGTTTTGGTTGTTTCCCAGTCTCCCCTTTTCAGGTTCAAAGGCAAACTATTTCTTGAAAAAAAAGAGGCAACAATCTTTAAGGCACTTCTAATTGAGCTGTCGCTTAATTCTCCATTATTTTCGAGATATTCTTTGTATCTTCGCCATTCATTTTCAAAATAGTTTCTTTGTGTCAGGTCGTGGCTCGTCATGTCTTGGATTCTCTGTTTAATCTGAGCAGTTGTTGACATGTTGATGAAGTCTAGCCATGATTTGAAACCAAAGAGGTAATTGCGTTTTGTTTTTTCGGCTAAACCAACTAGCCACTTTTGAACAAATTCATCTTTAGAATAAGAGCGGTCTAAGTATGGTTTTCTTCCAGCTTTAGCCAAAGACAATCACCTCTGATTTGGCTATTAGTATCTTTAAATGTGCGATTAAAACGCACATTATTTTTTGGGGGTTTAAGCGTTCTGAACAGTCAATCCATATTAGGAAACAAATAAAGGGGCTATCTTTAAACCAACTTTTTTCAGAAAAATATTCCCATCAAAAACAAATGCTTGCTTTTTGCCTTGGTGTATAACGTTAAATATTGAGTTTGGATTAATTTTGACGAAAGAGTTACGGGGCATATTTGATGCTGGACATTAAGCTGATTCGTGAACATCCTGATGTTGTAAGAAAGAACCTAGAGAAACGAGGGGAACCTGAAAAGCTTGAGATGCTTAATGAGTTAATTGAACATGATAAACAGTGGCGAAAACTTCTCACTGACGCAAGTGAACTGCGCCATAAACGCAAACAGATAACAGCTGAAGTTGCAGGCCTAAAAAAACAAAAAAAAGACGCAACCAAACAAATCGAACAAGCAAAACAAATTCCAGAGCAGATAAAAGAACTTGAAGACAAAGTTGCCGAATTTCGAGAAAAAGCTGACGTTTTGTTGATGAAGCTTCCTAATATGCTTCATGAAAGCGTGCCTTTTGGAAAAGACGAACAATACAATGTTGTTGAAAAAACGGTTGGAAAACTCCCAAAATTTGATTTCGAACCAAAAAGCCATGTAGAAATCGCTACAGACTTGGAATTAGTTGATTTTGAACGGGCAGCAAAAGTTTCTGGACACGGATTCTATTACCTTAAAGGAGATTTAGCTAGATTAGACTTTGCCGTGATGACTTACACCATAGATTTTCTCAGAGAACGCGGCTACAACCTTATTGCGCCACCATTGATGATGCACAGAAAACCCTACTTGGGTGTCACAGACCTAGAATTTTTCGGGGATCAGCTCTACAAAATTGAAAACGACGACTTGTACTTGATTGCCACAAGCGAACACCCAATGGCAGCATCCTACATGGACGACGTGATTCTTGAGCAAGACTTGCCCATAAAATTGGTTGGAGTTAGTCCATGCTTCAGAAAAGAAGTTGGAGCCCATGGAAAATACACTAAAGGCTTGTTCAGAGTGCACCAGTTCAATAAAATTGAACAATTCATTTTTTGTCACCCCGACGATTCGTGGAAATATCACGAAGAACTGCAACAAAATTCAGAAGATCTCTATAACAGCTTGGGCTTGCATTACAGGGTTGTAAACGTTTGTACAGGTGACATTGGAATAATTGCTGCCAAAAAATATGACATAGAAGTGTGGATGGCTGATGACACCTTCAGGGAATCTGGCTCAAATAGCAATTGTACAGACTACCAAGCCCGAAGATTAAACATAAAATACCGCGAAAAAGAAGGACAATCTCCTGCAGGTTTTGTTCATACGCTAAACAATACAGCAATTGCCACTAGCAGGACTTTGATTGCAATCTTGGAGCAGTATCAACAAAAGGATGGAACCGTCAAAATTCCTGAAGTTTTACAGCCGTATATGAATGGTCTTGAACGTTTAAAGTAATTCAAAAAGCCGAAGCTTTTAATACTTCCTTGCTAAATCTTTCAATCCACAACGAGGGACTTTGATGTCAAAGAGAAGAGGACGCATAAAAGACAAGTGGCGCGACAAGAAATGGTACAACGTAATTTCTCCACCTTACTTTGGAGGAGTTGAATTAGGAGCCGTACCCGCAGACGATCCTGTAAAACTTGTTGGAAGGATTGTAGACGGCACTCTTTATGACATCACCAATGACTTCGCGCATCAATATCTCAAACTTTATTTCCGAATCGAAGAAGTTGAAGGCAAAACTGCCCGAACCGTCTTTAAAGGACATGAATATTCTCGAGACTACTTGAGAAGCCTAGTAAGACGACGAACCACACGGGTAGACGGAATCTTAAACGTTACAACCAGCGACAATTATGAATTAACTTTAGCAGTTTCTGTTTTCACCCTTTCACGAATAAAAACTTCACAAGAACACGAAATACGTAGCTTAATGAACAAAATCGTCAAAGACAAATCTGAGGTCTTGACCTTTGACCAGTTCGTTCAAGAACTTGTTCTAGGAAAAATTGCTTCTGACATCTACAATGAAGCCAAGAAAATCTCACCACTTCGTCATGTTGGCGTCCGCAAATCAAAACTAACCGCTCAGCCAGCTGCTTAGCTGTGCTGTCACGGTGCAAAATTTTTGTAAATAGAGGCTTTTAAGCTTCTTTTTATTTTTTATTTTGAAAATTTATTTGTTGTTTATTGTTTTTTCTTGTTTGAGTTGGATTTGAATTGCCCATAAGTTTTGTTTCTCATGTTCTTGTGTATTTATTTTTCTGTTAGTTTTTTCGGTTTGAATTATTAATTAGTATGTAACTAACACCGTAATGATACAGTTTGATGATGCATTAGCTTTATTTATCTAGCAAGCGTTATGCTATAATTGCCGAGGAGACAACGACATGGAATCCAAGCCAAATAAAAACGAAGCATTGGAAGCATTAGACTTTATTATTAATGTGTTGAAAGAACACGAAAAAGACCTAGATCGTCTCATAGGTCAGTTGGGTATAATAACAGAAAGTTTGGGTGAAACTGGGGAAATAACTGGCAAAATTGAGAGCATCGAAGACAAAATATCAATTCTTCAAGAAGAAATAACAAACCTAGTTCCTTGCAGTGATGCTCCACAAAAATCTACAGTTGTTGCACAAGCAAAGCCTGTAAACGTTAAGTGCAGAAAATGGGAAGATTTCAAGGCTATGGCAAAATGTGCAGAAACAGTTTCATATCTTTTCAAAACATCAGAAAACACGTTTAAAGCAGATGCCTTAAAAAATGGCAAATTAGTTTCTTATGCTGGAGATTTTCCTTCAAATAGCAACTTGCTGAAAATGTGGCTTTCTAAAGAATTGATGGTCAATGAAGAAGACGTCTTTGAGGGTGTTTTAGATCTTGACTAATTTTTCACGGTAACTTTGGTCTATTTAATTTTTTTGAACTAAAAAATTGATTAAAAATAAATAGGGAATAAACCTAGAACTTATCTAGGTTTAATCGGTTTTTTTGGATTTTTTATTTTTATTTCTTCGCACAAACAAGCCATACAGAAGACTGGCCGTTAATGCAGTGATTCCTAAACCAATCACAGAAAGAACTGCTAATGTTACCGTTGGTTCAGCAGTGACGTTCACTGGGGTAGTTGCTGATGTGGATGCGCCTTCGTTATCGGTTACTGTTAGAGTTACTGTGTATTCTCCTGCTTGCGTGTAGGTGTGCTCTGTAGTTATCCCTGTTGCTGTTGTTCCGTCGCCAAAGTTCCATGTGTATGTGGTGATTGTTCCGTCTGTGTCGTAGCTTTCAGAAGCATCAAATTGGACTGCTTGGTTTTCTGTAATTTCTGTGGTGTTTGCAATGAATATTGCTACTGGTTCTTGATTAACAACATTTACTGTTGAAGTTACTGAATCTGTAGCTCCATCATCATCTGTGACTGTCAGGGTTACTGTATATTCTCCAGTGTTGGGGTAAGAGTGGTCAACTATAACACCTGTTGATGTTGTTTGGTCACCGAAAGTCCATGTATATTCAACTATTGTGCCGTCTACATCAAAGCTTTCGGAAGCATCAAAAACGATTTTTTCACCTTTGTTTGCTTCTTCAGAAGTTTGTGTAAACGCTGCTATAGGTTCGTTATTTAGGATAGTTTTTGTTGAAGTCGTTGAGTCTGTCGCTCCTTCATTGTCTGTTACTGTTAATTCTATTTTGTATGAGCCAGAATTTTCGTAGGTATGAGTCACTATGGCGCCTGTTGCTGTTGTTCCGTCGCCAAAGTTCCATGTATATGTGGTGATTGTTCCGTCTGTGTCGTAGCTTTCAGAAGCATTGAGAGTTACTGTTTCAGTTGCATAAGCTGGTTCAGGAGACTCTGTGAAAACTGCTACTGGTCTGTTGTTTGTAGGCTGTGGGGCTGGTCTGTTTTCAACAGTTACTGTTTTTGTGATGATGTCAATTGCTCCTCTGTTATCAGTTACTCTGAGTGAAACAACAAATTCCCCATTCTTATCATATGCGTGGCTTGTTGTTTCGCCATATGCATAGGTTCCATCTCCAAAGTTCCAGAAATAATTTGCAATAGTACCGTCTAAATCTGAGCTAGCAGATCCATCAAAGTTTATGTTTTCATCAGTATATCCCGGGGTTGGGGCAACACTAAAGTCTGCTCTTGGTGCGCTGTTTGGAATTATGACTTGGTAGCTGAAAGTTGGTGATTGTGCATTATTTCCTGCTCCGTCATAAGCTTGTACATAAAACTGAACTGGAGTTCCTGGGTTTTGTCCAGGAATAATTTCAGTCCATAACCCATCACGTAATGACATTGCATTCATTGTCCACTCGTTGTTTATTTTGTAGTGTAGAATAACTGATTTGACTCCGCTTCCGGCAATGGGTTCGGTCACATTAGCCAAAATTGTAGCTATTTGGTGAGAGTTAACTACTGAGGGAATTCGAGCCACATCAATTATTATTGGCTCAATAAAGTCGCCAACCGTATAGGAATAAACTGTTGAAACAGCTGTACTGCCAAATACGTCTATGGCATAAACTTTGTAGTTTACTGTTTTGCCGTATTGTTGAGCTGGGATCATTGCAACATATTCAGTGGTGTCTAAATTCATGGTTACGTTGCTCCAGCTTCCTGAGTTAGCTTGGAAACTGAGAATGACTGAATCAATTTCGTAACTGCCCTCTTTGACTTGTGCAGTAACCGTTACTGATTCATCATAGTTGGGAGTTTCAGGAATTCTGCTAACGCTGACAATTTCTAAGGGGTTGATGAGTGTCAAAGAGAAAACCATGTCATTAAAGTCACGAGCAATTTGTTGCCCATAATAATTTTCAAAGCCAATCAGAAACATGTTTGGGTTATCTAAATTCCTGAACACTTGAGCGTGTTCCAAAGGAAAGTCGGGGTTTAAATCATGCTCTGTGAAATACTGATACTCAGGAGTGATCAGTGTCAACCCAAACTGACTGTCAACTTCTAACATCTTGGATATTGGCGGAATTACATATCCGCCATTATTGCTTCCAGATGCCCCTTCGGGTCCTGTGAAGATTGTATGATAGTTTGTTGTTTCAACCACATAATAACTCAGGATGTTGTTGTTATAGTATCCAGCAAATTCTGCTAGCAATGTGATGTTATAAATTCCTGCTGGGAATGTTTCAACATCTTCAATAGCAATATTACCATATCCTACATTGTTTAGGATCTCTTCTAGACTTGGTTCAGAGCCTATTGCTGATGCAGAAAAGATCAATTGTGGTGTGGAAACAAGCAAAGAAATTAATGTTAAGATGATTAGGCTTGTTAGCATTCTTTTCTTTATCTGTTTGTTTTTTTCTAAGCTTTCATAATTTTTTCCCATGAAAGCTGTTCTTAAAGTCTGATTAATCATGCGTATTATACACCTTCTGTTTACTGCCTTGCTTGATAATTTGCACTCTTTGAATAAAGGCTATATTGCTCAAGATGTAATATTTCAAAAATTTTATGGAAAATACCTATAGAACTTACTTCTATATGATTTATTAATGTTTTTATCCTTCAATTATTTTTAAATTAAAAAATGTTGAAAATGTGTTTAATGGAAGAATAATGTTTCATGTGTGCATTTGAACAATATTTTTACATCTTAAAAGGTAATATATCTGTTTTCGACTTACAATTTTTAATATCACTCGCTAGATGATATCACTGAAGAAAAATGACAGACGTACACGAAGCAAGATGGAACATAATAAAATCTATGCTTGAAGAATCTCCTTTTCTCAAAGAAAGGACCCTTGATTATTTGAAAGCCTAATAATTTTGTATCCGGTTATAAACAATTAATTCGGATTAGGGCTTCATAAATAATTAATTAATGAAATCGGGATTTTAGTCTTTAGGTGCTACATTTGAGCGAGATTCCCCCTGTCCCAGAGAAAATAAGCGAAAGAAAAATTATTGTTTATAAATCTCGTGTCGATCCGACAATCGTTAAACTCACTGCAGAGAAAATGAAGTATAAGTTGTTTACCAAATTCAGTTTCTCTCAGAATCAAGCCGAAGAGATTCGAGTTGTTTCTGTTGACAAATACTATGAACCTTACGTTCTGATCGATGCAAAATACGATGTGCATTACTATAAAACAAAACTTTACTCTTTGGGTGTTGATCCTGAAACAGAAGAAGTAAAGATTTCTGAAAAGTCATATACGCCTGAAGTTGAACCAGCTGGTAATGGTGCAGAAAGCTCTCGCAAGGTGATAAAATTGGAGGCTAAAATGTATGCATCATATAACGACAAGGCATATATTGTGCTTGACAGCGATGGTAATGAAATTCCTCCTGATCAGGTTCCTGCTGCTCCTTCTGAAGACAATCCCGAGGAAATATTGAAGGAATTTAATAAAAAAACTGGAGATGTTAAGCTTACTCCTCAAAAAGAAATTAACATGGTCAAAGCCCGTATTGTAAAAAGACCCGAAAATGTTGGTGAAATTGAAGATGAACTGTTTCATGTTTCTGAACACGCTGTGGTTTATAGCCCATTTTTTGTGATCACCTTCAGAAATGAAAAAACTGCTGAAGAAAAAATAATAAAAATTGATGGGGTTACTGCAAAGGTTATTTCTTGAAGACCTTTGAAACCTTTCTTTATTTAACAATTTTTTGTTCAGATTTGCTTGTAGTCCGTGCCCTTAGGAATCAGTATTCCCCAAAATTTCGGAGATATCTTTGTATTTTTCCAGATACTTTTGTCCTTTGGCAGTTATTCGGTAAACGTTTTTACCACTTTCTTTTTGGATTGTAATAAGTTCAATTTTAATAAGAAAATCTATATACTCATTCAACTGAGCGAAGCTTAAATTGGCTTTGTACATTATCTGAGTTTTCAAAGAGCCATCTTTGCATATGCTCAAAATTTCAGAAATAATGTAAAGTCTGTCTCTTCGTTTGTTTTCCACTTTTTGTCCGCTCTTTATTATTTTTCTAGAGTTTTTATCTATATTTGGAGTGAACTTGAACAAATAAAAGGTCTACTTCTGAAAACCGTATATTACGGTGGAGGAAATATTTCTAAAAATGTTGTTATAATTTGTTTGTCGAAAATTTCCATAATATTTATAAGTAAAAAAAGCACCCGCTGTTTAAGAAGTATTGCCATGGGCGATAAATTTGAGTAAAGAAAAAATGAAACGTCGTGCATTTCATCTGCGATCTAGCATATCGAACATAAAAAACAAGAAAGCTCGACAACAGGTAATCAACGAATATGTAAACCTCATTTCACAGATGAGTATGAAAAACTAACTCTGAATTCACAAGCTACGCCGTAACCGTTTTTTCAGTTATGTTTTCATTTTTCCAAAAAAATACAACTTATTTTTGGGTCAAAAATCCGAAGGGTATGTAACAAAATTGTTATCTTGTGTTTGCTGAGATTCTTTTTATGTATATTCCTGAGCGTTTGAGAGTTGTTTTTGGTCTGTTTATTTGTATGTGTCATGTTTTGCCTTTGTTTGTGGTTGTTTGTTTTATTGTTGTGGTTGTACGAAGGTTTTCCGTCCAACTTAATAATGAAAGGTTTGCACATTACATGCAAGGGTTACCAAATGTTTTATGCGAAGTATTTGCAGATAACTAAAGAAAAAGGCAGTTTTATTAATCTTAATCTTGACCCTGCGTTACCTAATCAAAGAAGCAGCAACACAATTCCCCTTAGTTATGCAAACAAAGAAGACCAACAAGCCCTCCTAGATTTTTCGTTAGATATCCTTGAGCAAGTTAGCGACTATTGTTGTTGTGTTAAACCTAACACCCAGTATTATTTAGGGCACACTGGGATACTTCAAACCATAGCAAAAAAAATTCATGATCTTGGTATGTTATCAATTCTCGACCATAAATTAACCGACATAGGCTCAACTAACGGGTCAGCTTTATATTGGATAAAAAAAATGGGTTTTGATGCCTTCACTTTCTCGCCCTTTGCTGGCAACACCAAAATGACTGTAGAAAAAGCCCACGAACAAGATTTGGGCGTGATTGTTCTTACTTTGATGTCAAATCCCGAAGCAGAACAAATGATGGTAAACACCACCGTAAACGGGAAACCTTACTTTTTGTACACTGCACAATCAATCAAAGAAACTGGTGCAGATGGTTGTGTGGTTGGTTTGACCTGTTTTGTTAAACCTGAGTACGTAAAGCAGATTCAAGAAACAGTGGGTGATACGGCAGTGTTTTTGCTTCAAGGAATCGGACCCCAAGGGGGAAAAGCAAATAACATTCGGTACGTCAAAAACCCCCTGATTAGCCTGGGACGGGCAGTCTTATATGCAGATAACCCCAAAAAAACTATCCAAAAATACCATGATATATTCAAAAAATACGCCTAACTGTTTTGGAAAAGTTGATGTTATCTTTTTATTATAAAAGTTTATAACATTGTTATATCATTAATATTATTATGGATTAATTTGGGGGAATGGTTTTTGGTTGATAAAAAATCTTTATTATATGTTCAAACCAGTGACGATCCTGAACGCCAATACTCTCCCCTTGTTTTAGCACAAACTGCAAAAACAATGGGTGTAGACGCCAAAGTTTACTATCTCGGACAAGGACTTCGGGTATTACTTCTAGGAGTGGCTGAAAAAATAAAACTAGGGTCTTTTCCAACTGTGAAAGAAATGATTGACAATACTCTCGCATCAGGGGTTCAAATTCTGGTTTGTGAAGCTTCAAAACAAATGTTTGGTTGGGAAAAAATCGACTTGATTCCTGGACTAAAAATCGTGGGCGCAGCAACATTAAATGATCTAGTGCTTGAATCCAACGGCACAATGTGGTTCTAACTCGTCTAGTTTGTGGTGTTTTCGTGAACAAATCAAACATAATCTATGAATGTAAAAAATGCGGTGCCAAGGGAACCTTAGTTGATGGCGTTGAATCATTCAATTTCAAGGAACTCAACAAGTTACCTTGTGGTTGTTCAGCAGAAAATGGCAAGTTTGTTTTTCTTCATCCCCTATGAACCTGCGTTACTTTAACTAAGACACCTTGAGGGATTTTTTGGTACACACTGTTGGTGACGATTTTCAGTTTCATACCAAATATAACAGAAATAAAATGACTGGGGGCTATCTGGATTGGGCAAACAAGCCAGACACTTACAAACAGTATCTGGATAATAAAAAAATTGAGTTGCCCTTTTCTAGAGAGTTTGAAACTTTATCCTTTGACGAAGCAGTAAGAAGGCGGAGGAGTGTTCGTAGTTTTTCTGAGCAATCTTTGAGTTTAATGCAGTTGGGTTATCTTTTATGGTCCTCAACTGGGATTCAACGGGTAGACGGGAGTTATGAGTTTCGCAATGCTCCTAGCGCTGGAGCGTTATATCTAATTGAAACTTATTTGTTTGCCAAAAAAGTAGACACCATAGACATGGGTTTGTATCACTACAACATAAAATCACATTTGCTCGAACAAATAAAAACTGGCGATTTTTCTGATTATTTAGCAAACTCTTGTTTAGGACAATCCATACTCTCTTTTGCAGCAGTAGTGCTTGTGTGGTCAGCTGTTTTTTCTCGGTCAAAATGGAAATACAAACAACGCGCCTACCGATACATCTACCTAGACTGTGGACACATCGCACAAAACCTCGCAATGAGTGCAACTAGTATGGGATTGGGGTCTTGTCAAATTGGAGCCTTTTACGATGACGAACTAAATAACCTAATGGAACTGGACGAAAAACAAGAAAGCGTGGTCTATTTGAGTGCAGTTGGGCATCCGATTTAATCGAGCTTGACTTCAAAATATTAAAGACATTTTTACTAAAGTTTTATTCATTCAAAGATTTGGCCACAACTTATGTGGTAACCGATTTTTTGGTGTTCTTTCAAGCCCATACGTGGTGAAGCTTTTCCCTGTTAACCAAACCTAGAACTAATGTGTTTAATTTTGCGGCTGTACAACAAATCTAAACGTTTTGGCTTATGAACCGTATCTGTACAGCATCTATCAGTCTTGTTGTTATATGTGTTCGGTGTATCTGCTTCTTGTGAAAATTTTGAATACTGCGAAGCTAAGAAAGAAACAGGTAGCAGATGCTATGAATGTGTAAGTGAAACCAAAATTTTCTGCTATTATTGGTCCAGTTAAACATCCAATGCCACTGCCTGCGCCTAATAACGCGGTGAATATTCCAGTTTTGCCTCTTGGAATCACTTCCATAGAGAGGGAAAGCACAGATACTGAATAGAAAGCATAACCGAATCCGCTAAGAGCTAAAATAATAATTGATAGAATTATTGCCCATGTTAATGATAATAAGCTTACAAACAGTAAAGAGAAAACCAGTATGCCTCGGAGTATAGCAATTTTTGTTGTTATTGATGTTTCTTTTAGGGAATTGTAGTTCCTTTTTGTCATAACATATCCAAAAAGGCAACCTAACGAGTTGACTAGAAACAATGCAAATACCGTACTTGTGGGAACAACTAAAGTTTCAGAAAAGAAAACCGGCAAAGGGGTGAAAAATATGCTAGTTGCAAGGGAGAATAGCATTAAACCAAAACATAGAGCATACACGTTTTCTCGGTTAAGCTCGCCTGAATCATACTGGTCAAAATTTAGTCTTGTTATCAACTCTACGCCTCTTTGAACCAAACTAAACGACCTTTCTATTGTGACCAGTCCCCTCTCGAAAGTTAACGTTGGATCATTCACGAAAATTGCTGATAATATGAAAGATGTAAAACTCAGGGTTATACAAATAGTAAACAAAGTATCGCTAGTGAAACCCCACAGGGTCAAAAGGAAACCCAGAAACAGTCCTGTAACCCATCCAACTTGGGTCAAGGCAGAATAGGACGCAAATCCACTTTTCCAGTCTCTGTGGGAATAGTTTTCTGCAATCAGCACATTTTTTGAAGGCTCATAAGCAACCTGAAACACTACAATGAACACGTATAAAATCCCAAGTAATAACAGATCAGTTGTTAAAGAAAATAGGTAAAGCAAAAAAGTTACAGCTGCAAAAGACAGCAAAATAAAAAAACGGTAACGTTGAGTAGCGTCACAAAGGGAACCCCACAGAAAAGAAAAAGGAATTGCAACAAACGTAGCCATAGATGCAATTAAACCCCAAACTGCCAAATTACCTCCGCTGATAACCTGCGTTATATAAAGGGGTAAAAGAACCGACAAAAGTCCAAAAGATATTTTGTGAAAAATAAAACCAGTAAACAGACGCATAGCCCGTTATTCAACAGACGAACCAAACAAAAACCTTTCTCCACGAATATTTCAAACCCGAAAAAGGTAACTAACAATTTGATGTGGATGTTAAAATTTAACCTTTTTTCCCTTTCTCTTCCTGTTTAACTCTACTCCCCTACCCCTATCTGCTCCTCTTCTCACAATACACAAAAGCAAAAGATGCCGTCTAGGTTAATTGGTCAATTTGTTTTACATATTTTTCAATATTAAATTTACGTTGTAAACCTTTTGCGTTCATGTAACGAATTTTGCCAAAAACTGAACGCTCTTTCCAAGGTCGGTCATGTTTGCCAAAACACCAAGCAACACCAGTAAAACCGTTTGGGTCGCGACCATCAAGTTCGTATTTGTTGTTCAAATAAAGGATATACTCGTAAGCAGTTTGGGGGTCATTTGTCCATTCAATAATTTTTTTGCCCCAATACATGCGCATGTAACCATGCATTTTTCCACAGATTATCATCTGTTTTTGGGCAGCATTCCAGTAAACATCATGGGTTTTTGCCTTTTCTAACTCATCTAAAGAATAAACGTATTCTCGGGTGTCGTCTTTGTGTTCGTTCAAACTCTTTTTAGTCCACTCTGGAAGCCCATCAAAACAATCATAATTATTGTTGTAGAAAACAAAATTAAATGCTAATTCTCGTCTGACAATTAACTGCTCTAAATATGTATCCATACCCTGATTGTTTGACTCTAAAACATTTAACGCAACAAAAATCGGCGATATTTGCCCAAAATGAAGATAGGCACTCATATTGGAAAGAACATTTTTTGTTGGGTCATTTCGCTGATTATCATACTTTTCAAGCTTTGTTTCAATAAACAACTTAAGATGCTTTTTAGCATGACTGGTGCCTCCATGAAAGGTTTTTACCCGTTTGACACTTTTATCAAAGTTTAAGTTCTTAACAGCTTTGTCAAGGTCACTAATTTCAAAGGAAGAAAAATCTGTTTTTATTTTGGTTTTTTCCAGAACTGGTTGCTTATTCAAAACTAAAAACTTTGTAACCTGTTTCATTATTTTTCGTCGGATAGTAGCTGCACTGTATTCTTCTTTAGGAGAGACCAACTCAACGGGAACTACAACATTACACTCTAGTTGCACCAAAGGACAAGAAACATGGGATGCAACATAATTTCGCAATTGTCTTTCCGTTTTTGAGTATCCGGCGTCAACTACAACTGCAGAGGCCTCTTTTCCAACAGCACACACTCCAACCTCGGGAGAAAGGTTTTGAATCAAAAATTGAAGGTTTTTTTCCTCAAAGGAGGTTTGAACTTGTTTTAGTCCTTCTAGCATGAAGTAGTAGTGGCGCTCATTTGCTTCAGGATAACTGTTTGTAATTGCAAAATACACAAGCAAAGGCTGATTCAATTTGTTTGCTAGCATTATTGCATAATCTAATGCTTGATTGTGTTCAGTTCTTTGAGTGGCCTGCATCCAATAAAGAACAAAGCCTCCTTGCTTGAGCGGTTGATTGTTCAGAAGTTTAATTCGTTCTTTTTCAATTTCTGGAAACTGGTCAAACTTCAAAATGAATCTCCCTACTTTTCAAGCTATGGCTTATTTTGTAAAAATTCTTGAAGATTTGTTTTCCCTACTTCAAGAGATGGAAAAGCAGCAATCAAATTGTCAGCAATTTTTGCTAAAATTTTTTTCACGCCGTCAGTTTTTTCCACGTCAATTTGTGGATAAATCCTTACAACTAGGCCATCTTCGCGTTTTGATAGCAAAACAAGAAAACTTGTTTTATTTTTATCTTCTATTGTCAAGGACTCAACCAAAATTGAGGTTTCATCTTGATTGATGAATTTGTCTGAAATTTTTAGAATGCTTTTATTTTCACGGACAACAAATGCTTCAATTTTTTCAAAGATATCCCGCAAACTAATGTTTCCTGTTAAAACGACGTGTGGCAAACTTTTCCCCTATTAAAAATACTATTATGAATCCTTAACTAGGTTTCGACAAAGACAAGAAAAAATGATTCAAATAAAACATCAGAAGTTAAATTGGATATCCAACTGCACTTAGATCGTGCTTTCTTTTGTTCCGTCTAAGTCAATTAGGGCATTAATCTCATCAGCGTAGAAGGCTTCAATTTGACAAGACCCTAACCCAATACTAGTTGCAGTTAGGGCTAAATTTTGGGCAATATGACCACAATCTAAGTAAATGTAAAGGTATGCTCGTTGTTTGTATTTCCATTTTGACCGAGAAAAAACAGCTGACCACACAAGCACTACTGCTGCAAAAGAGAGCATGGATTGCCCTAAACAAGAGTTTGCTAAATAATCAGAAAAATCGCCAGTTTTTAGTTCTTCTAACGCATGAGATTTGATGTTATAATGATACGAGGCAACGGGTAACCCGTCCACTTTTTTTGCAAACAAATAAGTTTCAATCGGGTACAGTGCCCCAGCAGAAGGTGAGTTACGGAACTCGTAACCGCTTTCTTTTTTTGAATTCCGGTAGATTTCCATAAAAGATAGGCTAACTGGTCAATGCTTAGTTTTTTCACAAAAACTGCGAACACTTTTTCGAGTTTGTATTGTTTTATCAAAGGAAAGGGTTTGAAACTGTTTGGAAAAAGGAAGTTCAACTCTTTTGTTATCAAGGTAATGCTTGTAGGTGTCGTGTTTGTTTGCCCCGTCTAAGTAGCCAGCAATCATTTTATTTCGTTCATATTTTGTAGTTGATTGAAAGTTGTCACCAACATTATTTTGCAAAAAGAACCCTTCTGTAATCGAATAGAAGCGATCTTATTGTTTTTTTCAATGGCACAATATACGTCCTGATATCGTGATGTGCTGCAGCGATCAAAACCCAAGTTTAGAACTGATTATAACCCAACAGTTCTTCTGCAGATTTCTTTTTTCTTGCATTTGGGGTTTCTGCTGGGTAACCTAAACTAATTAGGGCAACTACTTTCCAGTCCTGTGGGATTTTGAGTGCCTGTTTGGTTTTTTGTTCGTTGAAGCTTCCTATCCAGCATGAGCCCGCTCCTAAACTCCACGCCGCAAGTACCATGTTCTGTAACGCAATTGTTGTATCGACAACTGCCCATTTTCCAGTTAAACGAGATTTTACGTTAGCACATCCAACAATTACGACTGGAGCTTTTTCAAGAAAACGGCTAAAGATTGCTTTCATTTCTTTTTTGAGTTCAGACTTTGTTACTACAATAAACCTGTAAGGCTGCTTATTTACTGCAGATGGTGCTAGTCTGCCTGCTTCAAGTATCTGATCTAAGACTTGTTTTGGAATTTCTTTATCTTCATAACTTCTGATGCTTCTGCGATTAGAAATAACCTCAAATATAGACATAAAACTTAACCATATTTTCTATTGTTTTGGTGGTATATTTCTTCTAGCTTTTAAAAACACGAAAAGCAAGGCTTATAGGTAAATTGTTCCATCTAAAAAATCCTTAACTATGTAACTCTGTAAAATATTTAAACCGTAGAGGCTTTTTTGTGAAAAAAAACAAAAACGAAGAAACAGACGATTTCGTGTTCGATAAGCGCCTCTACATAATTTTTCTGATAATGTTCACTGAAGTACTGGGTTTTAGCAGTGTTTTGCCCCTGATTCCATTTCTTGGATTAGAAATTGGATTAACTCCAGTACAAATTGGTCTTATCGCCAGTGTGTTCAGTTTTTGCCAGTTATTCGCCAGCCCAATAACTGGAAAACTAAGTGACCACTTTGGAAGAAAACCCTTGTTCATTTTAAGTCAACTAAGCACCTTTGCAGGTTTCATGTTTCTTGGATTTGCCACAACTGCACTTCTGTTAATTATTTCACGATTAATCGACGGATTGCTTGGAAGCAACATGACTGTTAGTGAAGCCTACATCAGCGACATCACTGAACCCAAACACCGAACCCGAGTCTACGGATACTCCAGCGGAATATTTGGAGCAGGTTTGATATTTGGACCAGTTATAGGCGGATTGCTTTCAAGAATTAACTTTTCTGTTCCAATGTTTTTTGCAGCAGGAATAACCTTGATTTCCCTTGTTCTGATTGTCCTGTTTCTTCCAGAGACAATCACCAAAAAAACCGAAAAAATTTCCCTTAAATTCAATGACGTTATCCCAGTTGAGGAAGTTAAACAATTTGCAAAAACTCCAAAAGTCAGAAACTACTTATCAATGTTTTTCGTTTATAGCATCGCCTTTTTTCTGTTCCTTTCCAATTTTGGTTTACTGGCAGAAAAACAGTTTCACGTTACCGCCGACCAAGTTAGCTTCTACATGGCATGGATAGGAATACTAAGAGTAATAATTCAAACCGCCTTAATCTCTCGTATCCTTCGTTTTTTGGGTGAAAACCGAGCCCTAATAACTGCAATAGTTTCTATGACTGTAGCTATGATAATTCTTGCATTTTCCGCAGAATACCTCTTGGTTTTTGTTCCTCTAATCTTTCTTGCTTATGGAACTGGAGTCAGCAGACCCATTTTTATCAGCAACCTTACAAACAGCGTTACCCAAAAAGAAACAGCTACTATTCTGGGAGTAAATAACTCCTTGACTAGTATCGCCCAAATCATCACGCCAATCTTAGGTGGATTCATGATCGAATACTTGCCGCCACAACTGTTGCCTTTAACGTCAGCTGTGTTCTTTGTTTCAATTCTACCCTTACTTAGGAACCGAAAAAATCTACCCCGAACTGAGTAATCAGTCATGCATTTTTTTGAATATATTTTTCTAGTTAAAGCACCAAACGGAACTGAAATCCATAATATGGAAAGCGTTTCTGAAGGAACAGAATTTGAGTTCATGGCTGACCAAGTGGTGTATACACCTTAGTTTTTACTAATGCCGGGTTAGTTTCAAGAACTGTAAACTTAACCTACAAAATAAAAACTGACAATTGCTGGACTGGACTGGTGTCAAATACTAATTGCCGCCTTTTTAGTAATAATTTTAATTGTTATTGGAATAAAATTCCATTTTAAAAAAGGAAACCCTAAACGTGTAACATGCAGTCGCCTTTAGCTTATAAAAAGTACTTTTGTTGTCGATATTTTGTTAATTTTCGCATTGTAATATGAGTTATTTTTTTATAATAAAAGAATAAATAAGGATTTAATTTAATTATATTTAGAATTTTTTTATGGTTAATTTCATTTTTGATAACTATTTTTGCGAAAATTTGAAATCTCCCTTTTTTGGACGTAAAATATGGAACTATCTTCTAGAACAGCCTTTCTTGGCTCTTTATTAATCACTTTCTCCCCCGTTTTTTATGAAGACCTCTGGAGTTTGATAAAAAATGACATATTCCCCTCTTGCAGTTTTGCTGGCAGCGTATAATGAAGAGGAAGGAATAGCTCCCACTATATGTGAACTTAAAGAAGTTTTGAGTGAACCTTATTTAGTTGTTGTTGACGGTCAAAGTTCTGACAGAACCTTTGAACTAGCCAAAGGTCTAGGTGCAGACGTAATCCTTCAAAGAACGAAAGGAAAAGGTAAAGGTGACGCCATTTCCCAAGGGCTATGTCATCTTAACGGTGATGCATCTTATGTTGTCTTAACTGATGCCGATTACACTTATCCTGCTAAACACATTAAAGAAATGATTTATGTTCTTGATCAAAATCCTGATGTTGGAATGGTTTTAGGGGACCGATTCAACAAAACCTATGAACATGAATCCGATCGCAACAAATTTTACCTTGGAAACCGCATTTTGGGTTTTGCCCAACGGCTATTCAATGGCGTGGATTTGAATGACCCTTACACTGGTCTTAGAATTGTTCGCTCGGAAGTCTTGAAAGGCTGGAAACCAAAATCTGAAGGCTTTGACATCGAAGCAGAAATCAATCATCACGTTAGAAAATCAGGCTATAAAATAGTTGAGTTGCCTATCATGTACCGAAAACGGTTGGGCAAAAAGAAACTTGGTTTCAGGGATGGACTTAAAATACTTCGACGAATTATCATCGAAACCATGACTTCCTACACTTAACTGGTATAGTGTTGCAGTTTTGTTCAAATATACTTAGTTGCTGGTTTTAGTTCAAGCAATTTTTTGTTTGTTATTTATCCCAAACTTATTTTGCCCAAAGTAGCAATAATTGTTTGAACTAAGATGATTACTGTAGCGGTCGTAGGTGCAGGTGTTGGTGGATGTTCTGCAGCATATTTTGCCCGTAAATATATTCCGGGTTCAAGAGTTACAATTTATGAAGCAAAAAGCAGGGTTGGCGGACGAGCCTTCACGTATCATCAAGAGCAAATCCAAAATGAGTTAGGGGCTGAGTTCTTCAACTCCAGCAACATAATTGTTTCTGGTCTGGTAACTGAGTTGGGTCTTCAAACAAAAAAACTGAACGACCTAATGGATATTGCAGTTTGGAATGGAAACGAGATTATTTTTCAATCTGGGCAATCCTTGTTTTACAAAATGTTAGGTTTGGTGAACAATTACAAGTTTAGTGTTCCAAAATTGCTTTTTAGTTTAAAACTGTCAGAACGAAACATAAAAAATCTTTACAAACAACAAGAAAAAAGTCCTGCAGAATTTTGGAAACTTTTTGAGATCGTTGGTCTTGATAAATGGTACAAAAGTTCATTTGAAAAAATTCTTTTGGACAAGGGTGTAGACACAAGTTTTATCGATGAACTGATCACGCCAATAACCCGGATAATCTATTCTCAAAACGCTTCGCTTGGAGGCTTTGCTGGATTGGTTGCGTTACTAGGGGTTTACAGTAAAGACCTTTACAACCTCAAGGACGGCAACCAAGCTTTGCCAAAAAAACTACTTGAAGCATCAAATTCCAAAGTTGAATTAGAAACTAAGGTCAAGGTTGTTGAGAAATTGTCTGACGGTACTTTTCTAGTTTATGCTGGAGAAAAGGTTTCAGTTTTTGATGCTGTGATTGTTGCCGCTCCTTTGGAGGTTGCCAATATATCTTTTGATGGTGTAACTATTCAAAATCAGCTTCGTGAATATCAAACAATTTATGTGCGGCTGATGAAGGGTCAAATTAATCCTGGTTACTTTAATTTGTCTTCTTCCAAGTTGCCTAGTATCGTATTGACTTCTCAAGAAGCAGATCCTTTTACCCGTTTTTCCATTAATCAATCAACAAAGAAGGGCGAGTCGTGGGTGACGGTTACCTCCACAAAACCTTTGGAGGACAGTTTTGTAGATGAACTTTTCAAAAAGGGTGCAACAGTGTTTGATCACACTTGGTGTGCAGCTTACCCTGTTTTTGAGCCAATACAAAAGCTTCCCAACATGTGTCTTGATGATAATTTGCTGTATCTTAATGGCATCGAGTCTGCAGCATCAAGTATGGAGACTTCAACTTTTGCTGCTTTAAACAGTGTGAAGGCTATTCTGGAACAGTTAGGGTGATTGGGACAAAATTATTATAACAGTGTTATATTCCTATTTGTTATGGGTGCCAAATATGGAAACAAAAAATTCTGTTCTCGAACTAATTGGAAATACTCCCCTAGTTAAGCTAAACCGAATCACAGACGATGCACACTGCAATATCTTCGTTAAAATTGAATCCCAAAATCCGGGAGGCAGTGTAAAGGACAGAATTGGTTTATCCATGATTCTTGAAGCAGAAAAACAAGGCAAAATCAACAAAGACACCGTAATAATTGAACCCACCAGCGGAAACACTGGAATTGGGTTAGCTCTGGTTAGTGCAGTTAAAGGCTACAAACTAATCTTAACAATGCCTGAATCCATGACCCTAGAACGTCGTCGCTTACTCAAAGCATATGGGGCAGAATTGGTTCTTACTCCGGCCAAAGAAGGAATGCCCGGTGCCATCAAAAAAGCAGAAGAACTAGTTGCACAAAATCCGAATGCCATTCTTCTTCAACAGTTCCAAAATCTTGCAAACCCCAAAATTCATCTGGAAACCACAGGTCCAGAAATCTGGAGAGCAACAGTTGGAAAAATTGACATTCTAGTTGCTGGGGTGGGAACTGGAGGAACGGTAACTGGAATTGCTGAGTTCATCAAAAAACTGAAGCCTTCATTCAAGGTAGTTGCAGTGGAGCCCTTTGATTCTCCAGTGTTGTCTGGAGGGAGAGCTGGACCTCACAAGATTCAGGGGATTGGTGCGGGATTTAAGCCTGACATACTAAAAACTGAGTTGCTTGATGAAGTTTTCAAAGTAAAATATGAAGATGCTGTAGAAACTGCTCGTTTGTTGGCAAAAAATGAAGGAATCCTTGCTGGAATTTCTTCTGGAGCTGCTACTTTTGCTGGGCTGCAGATTGCTCAACGTGCAGAAAACAAAAATAAAACCATTGTAGTAATTTTACCTGACACTGGTGAGCGTTACTTAACAACTTCTTTATATGCGGCAGAAGAATAAACGAAATCGGGGAATATATCATCAGCGCCAAAAAATGCCTGAAAACTAAACCCAACCCTGATGCAGGGCTTCTTGAGTGGGATTCTGAAAAAATAATGGAAACTTTGAAGAGTAAAGTTGTTGTTGACGAAAAAAAATGGAAACAAAACAGTTTACCGCGGCTGGTTAAAGAAATTTCCGAAAATTACAACATTTATGGTGGAATTAATCATCTTGATGGGAAAGATTTGCCGTCAAAAAAAGTTGTAATTGAAATTTTTGAAGACATCATTTCGGTACTGTTTCCCGGTTATCTTGGAAAAGAAAAAATCACAAAAACTAACATCTCAGATTACTTGAATAAAACCTTAGAATCCATATATTCTCGTTTGGTTGTTGAAGTTGACAAAAGCCTGAAATATTTTTGTAAAAAAAGTGAAAAATGCTCCGAAGATATTTGTAATCAATTTGCCCGGGTTATTGTTGGGGAACTCTTAGACGAACTTTGTAACATTCGAATATTATTGAATGGTGACATTCAAGCAGCTTATGAAGGTGACCCGGCTGCCAGAAGTGTGGATGAGGTGATTTTGAGTTATCCGTGTGTGTTGGCGATTTCTTCTCATCGTGTTGCTCATCAGTTGTATGTTCGAGGGGTTCCTTTGATTCCCAGAATAATGAGTGAATACGCCCATTCTATAACGGGTATTGATATTCATCCAGGGGCAACCATTGGAAAGAACTTCTTCATAGACCATGGAACCAGCGTCATCATCGGAGAAACAGCAGAAATCGGGGACAACGTGAAAATCTATCAAGGAGTAACGTTGGGGGCTCTTAGTTTTCCACGGGATGAAAAAGGCAAACTCATCAAAGGCATAAAACGGCACCCCACAGTAGGCAACAACGTAATCATCTATTCCAATGCTTCTATCCTTGGAGAAAAAGCAGTAATTGGTGACAACTCAGTAATTGGAGGAAACGTCTGGATAACCACAAAAATCCCCCAAGGCACAATAATCACACTTAAACCCCCAAAACTAAAAGTCAGCACAAAAATAACCGAACAAAAATGAACTAATTATTTGTTGTTGCAAAATGGAATGCCATATTCACAAGATTGTTAATATCTAAATTGAATGACCCTTTAGATATTTTTCCATGAATATTTTTTAAATTTTGTTGAATTTATTCAGTATAAATTGTAAAGAAGTTTGCGTAACAGTTTCTAGAGTTTTTAATTGTAGTTGCTGTTTTGGATATCTTTTTATCAAAATGTAAAGTTAGTGTATTTTATGCCTGAACGTGAGCAGAGGGTTCGTTTGGTTGCTTTTTTGAATTTAGCTTCTACCATTTTGGAGATTTTTGGGGGCTTGTGGACCAACAGCCTAGCTATATTATCTGATGCTTTGCACGATTTTGGTGACAGCGTTGCATTGCTGGTTTCGTGGTTGTTTGAAAGAGGAGCAAAAAAATCCCCTGACACCAACCGAACTTTTGGATATCAACGTCTCTCGTTGTTTTCTGCGATATTTTCTGCCTCTATATTGGTAGGGGGCTCAATATTTATCATGTTCCAAGCAATCCCCAGACTTCTAAACCCCGAAACCGTAAATTCTTTGGGGGATGGTAGGCATCGCCCTAATCGGTATTTTGTTTAACGGCGCAGGATTCATAATGCTAAAAAAAGGGGAAAGCCTAAACGAAAAAGTACTATCATGGCACCTGCTGGAAGACGTTCTGGGCTGGGCAGCAATACTTGTTGGCGGCGCAATAATTTACTTCTGGGAAATCTTCATTCTGGACCCGTTAATGACCATCGGCTTAACCGTGTTCATCATTTACAACGTAGCCAAAAATCTGCGAGAAGCAATCAACATCCTCATGCAAGGTGTCCCCAAACACATCAACCTTGAAGGAGTCAAAGCTGACCTTCAAAAAATCACAGGGGTACTTGGAATCCATGACATTCACATATGGTCTCTAGAAGGAGAAACTGACGTATTTACCGCCCACGTAGTACTGGATAATCAGACTCTCAAAAGCCCTGAACCAACAAAGCACGCCATCAAAGAAACACTCCTCAAGCACCACATCGAACACTCTACAATTGAACTTGAAAGCAAATACCAGTGTAGCGGCATGGTTTGTGAAGAACGCGATCCAAACACCACTTAATTTTTTTTCACCAAAGAAAAACATGGTTTCTAACCTCAAAAAATCCCAAAAACCGGCAAACAACAGCAGGAACATTTTAATGTAAAGAACTGGCAAAATTTTATTCGAACTTACCTATGCGAAAAAAATCTAGTATTTACTACGTAATTTTCTATATATTTTTTCTGTAGATGCACTTCAGAAACAATTTAAATGCATGAGTAATAACCTGAGCTGTCCAAAATGGGGTCATATAACGTGCCAACTGAACCAATTCTTCAATTACTGGAAAACGGCGAATGGCATTACCTTAAGGACATCCCCAAACAAACTGCCTTAAACAGTATCACTGTCAAGTACATCACAAAATTTTTGACAAAATACAAATTTATTAAATTGGACCAAACAAAACAAAAAATAAAACTTGATTTACCCACTACTGTTTTTTTTAATAAAATTCGACAAATCGAAAATGAAGAAAGTGTAAAAACTCTGAAATTATAACTGAAGAATTTTAATCTAATTTTTTGTTTTTAGGGTTTTTGGAAGATTCCTGAGTAATTTCTCTCCGACAACTGAACATCTTTGACCATTACCTCTTTCATGTTCTTTTTTCATCCTGACTTGGAATTCAACTAAATTCTACTGAAGTTTTAGTGGATATTTTATCATAATTCTTTCAAAGTGGTTATGATGTAATCAATATCTTCTTTAGTTACTTGAGGATGAACTGGTAAACTTAGCACCCGATTGCATGCATCCTCGGTGTTAGGACAATTAACATCTCCATATCCTAAATCCTGGTACAACGGTTGTTTGTAAATTGGAATTGGATAATGAACAGCAACACCAATGCCTTTCTCGGATAAACAATTGGAAAGTTCATCTCTACTCATGGAAAAACCGTTTTCCACTTTTATTACATATTGATGAAAAACGTGTTCAACATCGCGATCCACATACGGAACTGTTAACCCCTTAATTCCGTTAATTCCTTTGGTTAACAGATTTGCGTTTTCCATTCTTTTTTTATTGAATTTATAAAGTTTCTTTAGTTGAACCAAACCAATCGAAGCATTAAGGTCAGTCATCCGATAGTTATAACCTAAAACATTATGAGTGTATTTTTTTGTTTCACCATGACTTCTAATCAGGCGCATCATATCTGCTAGTTTCTGTTGATTAGTTGTAATAATTCCTCCTTCCCCTGCCATCATATTCTTTGTGGCATAAAGACTAAAACAACCCAAAGTTCCTATGCTGCCTGCTTTTTGCCCTTTATATTCTGCACCATGGGCCTGAGCTGCATCCTCAACTAAAACAATTCCCTTGTCGTCAGCAATTTCTTTTAAATAATTCATTCTTGCAGGTTGCCCAAAAATGTGAACTGGAATTATTGCCTTAGTTTTTGAAGTTATTTTTTCTGCAACATCTGATGGGTCAATGTTGAATGTTTTAGGGTCTATGTCTGCAAACACTGGTTTTGCATTTTGAAACAAAATACAATTACCCGAAGCAACAAAAGAAAAAGCCGAAGTTATTACCTCATCCCCAGGACCAATATTGATTGCCTTTAAAGCTACGTCCAAAGCAACTGTTCCATTACTCACCGCAACTGCGTGTTCAACACCAATGTATTCTCCAAATTTTTCCTCAAATTCTTTGACTTTTTTTCCCTGAACCAACATGCCTGATTCAAGGACTTCTTTTACTGCTTCCATTTCTTCTATTCCGATTTCAGGTTTTGCAATCGGTATTTTGCGGTTCATTGTTTTCCATCACCTGTTATTATTTTTTTTTAATTTCACAAATTATTTGGTTCGGGATTTATTTCATTTTAATTGTTTTTTCTTCAAGCGATTTGACTTTTTCTTGTATTCTCTCTACTTCGCGAGCGATTTTGGGGTCTTCCATTTCCAGTTTTCGTTTTTGATTGGATTTTAAAATCAACTTGAGGAATTCTGAGTCATAGATTTTCGAAAGTAATTCAGTATTAGGAATCAAACAATGTCCACCAATAACTCCTGGAAAATGAATTGGTCTATCATGACGAACAAAATGGGTATCTTGTAAAAATTCGATAATTTGAGTAAAATCTGCTTCAAACTTACTTGAAATTCTATGCATTTCTTGGAAACAAGCAATCATCCATGCACGGTATGTTGTCGAAAACAATTTTGCGAGCTCTGTTTCTGTGGGACCTGACAAAACTTTGGTTTTCAATCCTAGTTCTTCAAAATGTTTTTGGGCTAATTCGGCTGATTTCTGGTCTATGCCGCCCACAAATTTTGTCCAAAACAGCAAATCTCTTTTCATGGTTTGCAAGCTGCTATGCATTCCCCTAATTGGAGAATGAACTAAATTGCCTCCAGTAATCTTGTAAACTTTTTTGGTGGTTCCAGGTGGGACAGTGCTGTTGATAATTGTTAATTCTGACTTGAATTTATTTATGTAATCTACTGTTATTTTTACAAACTCTTCTTGTTTGCCACATGAGTAGCAAATGTACAATATATCCAATTTTGTTGGGATATCATCTTGTACAATCTCTTTCATTTTTTGTTCATCAACATCAAAACAATAAAGGTCAAATTTTCTGCTTTGTTTTAGTAACTCATACAAAGAATGTCCTACTTCACCCAAACCAACAACTAAGACTACTGGTTTAACCATGTGCTAAGCCTCATGCAAATTGTTTCCAACTGAAACTACATGATTTTGCTGAAAACTAATAAAGGTAATCTAAACCTCTGTTCAATTGATTTTTAATGATAAATGTTTGAAACTTTTTTTGGTTATATTTGTCTGATTTCTCTTGCTGGATTGCCGTAAACTAGCTTTTTGGCTTTTACGTTTTTTGTTACAACAGAACCTGCTCCGACAAGGGCACTTTTTCCTATGGTTACTCCTGGAAGAATTGTGGTTCCGCCTCCAATTCTTGCTTTGTTTTCGATTGTGCAGGGTTGAATGTTACCATCGATGTGTTTGTCATTGAGAATTGTTGCTTTAGGTCCGAGAAATACCTCGTCTCCAATCGTTGCTCCGTTGCTGATGGTTACATGGCATTGAATCAGGCAATTGTTGCCAATTGTTACTTCTTTTCCGATGTCACAATTGCTGCCTATTTTCACGTTATCTCCAATTTTGGTGTTATCCCCAATTACAACATAATTCCATATTGTAACACTTTTACCGATTTGAACATTTTTTCCAACAATAACCGTGTCAGCAATCATTTGAAAAATCCTCTTTTTTGATTAACATTTAGGCTAAAAAGGCTATAAAATGTTATTTCCGTTTTTTATTTGCTAATTCAATAATAATGTTTGCTAGATTTTCAGCACCGGACGGCAACGTAAGGATTTTTTTGTTTTTAGCTTCTGATATTGCATTTGTTAATGTTCTTACAGTTGATTCAGAAATAAACACGGCATTTAGTTTATCCGCCAAAATTTTAGCGTCTTCGGCTCCAACCGTTCGGGTCCATTCAGGATTCAAAACAATAACAACTGGTTTTTGGTACACAACTGCTGCCTCTAAAGCAGTTAATCCGAAATGTGTCACTACGATTTCGGCTCCTGCTAAAAGTTCCTGAAATTTGTCTGTAAATTCTAAAACTTTCCAGTCCGGATGCCTTTCAGCAAAGGGTTTGGGGTCAATTTTTCCTGTTTGCAAAACTATGTTGGTCAGGTTGCTTTCATCTAAGGCTTTAAACAACAGCTTGTGTCCATGGGTGCCCCCTGTAACCAAAATGTATCCTTTATTTTCTGAAAGAATTTCCACCTTTGGAACTATTGGACTCACAACCACTCCTTTGAGTATTTTTTTTTGTTCTTCCCAATGCAAAACAGTAACTGCAGCAAAATTTTGAAGTATCCTGGCAGTTTTTGATGCCTTCGTGAAACGAACAGGGCTTTCCATGCTAACAACGGGAACGCCTCTCATCCACGCCATTATTGAAGGCACAACACAGAAATTACTTCCTGAACTGACTACAACGTCAAATTCTTGAAAAGGCTGACCTAAAGACTCCAAGAATGATTTTGCTAAACGTGGGATAAATTGATGGGTTGAAGTTTTTGGACCTCGGGGTTTAATCAGATACTTTACTTCTCCAAATTTTCGCAGTCTTTTTTCGCTTAGGATGTCTCCTTCGGGAACGATGAAAGATAGCTTCATTTTGTTCTGAAGGGCTTGAGCCAAAGCATAAGCGTACCCGCTGTGTCCTCCACCACCGACAAGAATCAGTACGTGTCCTTTCATTTGCATTCCCACGTTATCTTTCGGGTTGAAAAGGTATATATCTGTGTCCTCTTTCATTAGAAATGTTTAAATGTCTGTGAAACAGGCGTTTTTAGTCTGGAGATAATATTTATGTCAAGAAGAGCTGCACGTGGACTTGTTTATGAATGTGTAAAATGTGGCGCCAAAGTTAGAACCGAAGAACTCGAGTTGCGCGGCGGCGGAGTAAAATGTACATATTGCGGTTATCGTGTCCTTAAAAAACAAAGACCCCCCGTAGTAAAAAGGGTCTCAACCGGCTAAGATGACAAAAACCCTTGTCAACACGGTGCTTAGCACTAGTTTCATACGCAAACAAACTAATTTTTCAGAGTTTTTACTTAAAATAAGCAATTTTTTGACATATTTCTTGGGAAGTGTATATTTAAATACAGCATTTGTAGTCCCTTTTGAATTTAACGATGGAGATGGAAAATAATGGGAGTCCCTTTGACTAATAAAGTTGAAGGCTTTACTGTTAAGCAAAAATCAGTTTCCCAACTCATTTCTGAAATGGGAAAAACAGCATATCAAGGAAGAAAACTAGCAGAAGCCGTAGACATCTGGGAAAAAATGATCAAAGAAGAAGACCTCGTAATTGTTTTAGGTCTTGCAGGTTCCATGAGCACTGCTGGTCAGTGGACGTTAGTTAATTGGTTAATAAAAAACAGATTCGTTGACGTTATCGTTTCTACAGGCGCAAACGTTTCAGAAGACATTGTTGACGCCATGGGGCTTGGATACTATCAAGGTACCTGTAACGCTAACGATGAAGAACTTCTAAAAGCCGACATCAACAGATACTATGATGTTTATGGCATAGAAACCGATTACCGAAAAATGGAAGAGCTAATAACAGACTTCTTGTTAACCCTGAAAACAGATTATCCTTACTCTTCCATGGAAATCTTACATTTATTGGGTAAATGGTTAAGCAAAAAAAACATCCCAAGCATCACCGCAACTGCAGCAGAAAATGGTGTTCCAGTTTTCAGCCCTGCAATGTTAGACAGCGCCTACGGCGAAACAGTTCTGATGGCAAAAAATCAAGGACACAACTTGATAGTAGATCAAGTTAAAGAATTTGACCAGTTTGTAAGCATAGGAGAAAAAACAAAAAACACTGCTGTAATCTATGTTGGTGGTGGTGTTCCAAAAGATTTCACCCAGCTACTTGCGATTTCAATTTCTCCAAAAACTATGGATCAAGAAATAAAAGGTCGAGAAGGCAACTGTCGAAAAAGCCTGCAAGAATACTATTATCCACACAAATATGCCCTTCAGATAACTACTGATTCTCCTCAATGGGGTGGATTATCTGGTTGTACTTTGGAAGAGGCAAAAAGTTGGGGAAAAGTTGACGTAAACGGAAGGGACGTTACCTGCTATTGTGATGCTACCATTGCATTGCCCCTTATCACTCATGCTCTCAATGAACGTGTAGCCTCAGATGCACGAAAGAACAGAGCGCCCGACCTTTCATGGCTGTTTCCTGAAGAGTAATGAAAAATACAAAAAACTAAAAAATGCGATTTAGGAGAAAATTAAACACAATGATTCCAAAACGAGTATTCTTGACCAAAGGTGTTGGCAAACACAAAGACTATTTGCAATCTTTTGAACTTGCTTTACGTTCAGCAGGAATACAAGCCTGTAACATCGTAACTGTTTCTAGCATACTGCCCCCTGGATGTGAAATTATCTCCAAGGAACAAGGAGTTAAAATGCTTCATCCTGGAGAAATTACCTTTGCAGTTATGTCAAAAAATTCAGTCAAAGAACCCCACCGACAAATTGCTGCCTCAATTGGTATGGCGATGCCTTCAAGCAAAGATAGTTATGGTTACCTTTCTGAACACCACTCCTTTGGAGAAACCGCAGAATTTGCTGGCAACTATGCTGAAGATTTAGCAGCAACAATGTTAGCTACAACAATGGGCATTCCTTTTGATCCAGAACAAGCCTGGAACGAAAAAAAGCAGTTATTCCAAACCAGTGGCATGATCATCAAAACAAACAACATCACTCAGTCTGCAAAAGGCGACAAAAACGGTCTATGGACTACGGTTCTTGCAGCAGCAGTTTTTGTGCCCTAACCTTGTTTTCAGTTGGGTAAACACCCACTTCTTTATTTTTTTTGTTAACTGGACTTCAAATTTTATATCTACAAAGTTTCATATTGGTTAGATATGGACTTGATTTTTGGGTTTGATGTTGTCAGAAAACCTGTTGAGGACTATTTTGAATATGCTTCAAAGTATGGTTTGAGTCATCTGGAAATTGATTTAATCCGTGAAAATTCGTTTATCGAAACTTTTGATGCTGAAAGAATCTTCAATCTTAGAAACTTGTCTGAAGATTTCGACATTAGTTTGAGTTTGCATACCCCGTTTAGTATTAATCCCTCTGACAAGATTCCCACAATCAGGGATGCCACCATCACATATTTGCGGCGTTGCGTGGCTGTTGCTTACGAATTGAATGCAACCCATGTAACTACTCATGTGGGTTACTGTCTCGGTGTTAAGCCCTCAAAACAAAAAGCCCTGAACCGACTAGTTATGAATCTCAAACAAGTTCTAAGAGATTGCCAAGAATTTGGCGTGAACTTAGCAATCGAAAACGTTAATCCTATGCCTGAAAACTCTGAAATGTTCTATCTAGCAGATAGTATTGAAGAGTGCACGTTTTTGTTGAATGAGCTTGATTCACAGTATATCAATTTGTGCTTGGATACTGGTCACGCAAACATCAACGAAGGTCCATTGGCTTATCTCAAAAAGTTTGGGAAAAAAATCATTAACATTCATTTTCATGACAACAACGGAAAAACCGATGACCACCTAGATGTGGGACAAGGTACTATTCCGTGGAAAAAAGTTGTTGAAGCTTTGAAGGCAATCAATTTTTATGGTCCTTATGTTTCAGAATGCTTTAATTCAAAACCCCATGAAGCAAAAAAAGCCCTACTGAAATACTTCTAATTTTGGTATCAAATCTTTAGATACAAAATTTGAAGTTAGAAAAAGTCGTCGTCTCGGATTTTTCGTAGCGTTTTACTTTTGAATCTAACCGCTGGTGCTTTTGTTTCTTCTGGTTTTTTGTCAATGGTTTTCCGTTTTACCGATTCGCCACATACCCCGTTAGGCAGCAATTGTCTTCGTACACATGTAGCATAAGTACAATTTGCTACGTTGCATTCTTCATCGGTCCATTTACACCAGTTTCTATTTCCTTGATAGATTACCGCTCGTTTTACACATTTAAACAAACGACATTTAGGGGAACAATATTTTGTTTCAACCAATATGTGCCACGACCTTCGTTCGACCAAAAATTCTTTGCAGTTACGTCATATCAGCAAAGTAAGCAACATCTATAGCGCATAATAAATTTTATGTTTTTCAGCTATGTAACCTTGTCACGGATAAAAAAATTTAGTTGTGCCCTAAGAAAAAACAGGCACTTTTTTGGGTTTTTTGTTTTGTTTACTTGAATTGGGGAATAACCGATTCGCTGATTAGGTCAATTGATTTTCGGACATTAGGTCCTACTGGTGAACCAACAACGAACTGGGTTATTCCAGCTTTAAGCAGTCTGGCTATCTTTTCATTGCACATGTCGGGAGTGCCTGCGATAGCGAAAGCTTCAATCATTTCTGGGGTAACTGAACCAAAAGCAGTGCCAAAGTCACCTTTAGCTAAACCATTACGGATGGCGTTTACTTTTTCCATGTTTAGTCCATGTCTTTCCAGTACTACGTCGGGGCTGCCTGCAACGATGAACGCTGCAACTGGAGATGCTGCTGCCATTGCTTTGTCAACTTTCTTGTCCACTGCAAATGACGTGTAAGCCGTAACATCTATGTCTGACATGCTTTTTCCAGCCTCTTCAACACCTTTCTTGATTTGACTAACTGCGTAATCGATGTCTCGTGGATGAGAAGCATTAATCAAAACTCCGTCGCCGATTTTTCCTGCGGTTGCAAGCATTTTTGGTCCCTGGGCACCGATGTAAATTGGGATTTGTCCTCTAGGTTTAAAGTTAAATTTGGTACCGTTAACTGAGAACACTTTTCCTTCATATTTGACGCTTTTTCCTTCAAGCATTTTCTTGAAGATTGTAATGGCATCCACTACTGCAGACAATTGTTTTTTTGCTTCAACTCCAGTAGTTGCAAGAGTTGTAACGTCACCTGCGCCCATTCCCAAAACAACTCTTCCAGGCGCCATTTCATCTAATGAGGCTAAAGATTGAGCCGTCATTACTGGGTTAATCATGTATGGGTTGGTTACTCCTGGGCCTAAGATGATTTTCTTGGTGTAAAGGGCAGTTGTTGCTAGAGTTGTGTACACGTTGCGGTTGTTGTAGTGGTCAGTTATCCACAGGTTGTCAAATCCACGTTTTTCTGATTGAATTGCATAATAGACTGTTTTCCAGTATGCTTCTTTGGGTACAAATTCGATTCCAAACTTTACCATTATTCATGCAACTCCTTATGCTGCTGCCTCTTTGACTGCATTGGCTACTTCTGCCAACTGTAAGTCTTCTTCTAAAAAGGCGGCAGTTTTTTCTAGTTCAACGGTTGCAGTTGCCTCAAGCAGAACTGCAAGACCCGTCACATCATCAAATGTGCCAGTTTGCCATTGACTCAAAAAGCAAGTCGCCATTTTAGCTGGCATATTTGCTTCTTTTTTGGTTTTCAGTAAATAATTCAGAAGTTTATCTGAAAGTGTTCCTCGTTTTTCAACAGGAATCATTTCAACAATTTTTTTGAAAGACACAAAGTACACCTCTTTCAACACCACGTAGTTTTTAATACAACGATTTAATCTTTATCCTTCTAACAAATTGGTAGGCTAACATATTGGATTCTTTGGTTCCTGAAGAAATAATGGCGATGTTGCATCGGCAAAAGTATCATGTGGTAGGAAACCACTCGGCAGTAAAACGGTGCAGGTGGCTTTACAACAGCATAGTTCAGGGCAGAACTTGTTACAAACAAAAATTCTACGGAATAAGCAGCCACCAATGCCTGCAGATGACTCCTTCCTTGTTTCATTGCACGTTAGGTTGTGTTTTTTGTTGGCGCGCCCAAAGCGGAGACCATGATATGCATTGGGACGAAACTCAATTACCCAAATGGGACGACCCTGAAACCATAATCGACGGATGCATTAACGAACAACGACGTATATTAACTGGATACAAAGCAACCCCCAACGCTGACCAAACCAAACGTTTACAAGCTTTAAACCCCAAACATGCCGCCATAAGTCTAACCGGAGAACCAACCATTTATCCTTATTTGGATGGATTAATCAAAAACTTTCACAAACGAGAATTTACCACTTTTCTCGTTTCCAACGGAACAATTCCTGAAGCACTTTCTAACTTAAGCGAAGAACCAACCCAACTGTACATTTCAGTTTCTGCCTTTGACAAAGAAGCATTTTCGAAGATTTGTCGCCCAAACAGTAATAGCGCATGGGAAAAACTCAATGAAACTTTGGAACTGCTTCCCAGCTTCAACTGCCCTACAGTAATCAGGTTCACTTTGGCAAAGAACTTGAATCTTGAGTACCCCCAACAGTTTGCAAAACTTGTCGAAAAAGCCAATCCAACTTATTTGGAACCAAAAGCATACATGCATGTAGGTTTTTCCCGGCTAAGAATGGACGGCACTAACATGCCTTTACATCAAGAAATCAAAAATTTTGGAACTAAACTTTCTGAAGAGATAGGTTACAACATTATTGATGAATCAGTGGACAGCAGAGTTGTTTTGCTTAGCCGTTTGGAAAAGGCTATTAAGTTAGCTTAAGCTCTTTTGAACTGTTTTTGGTGTGAGTTTTATGTCTTTGAAGGAAATTCTGGAACAAATCCAAAAAGAACTAAAAGAAAGAGAAAAAATCCGAGACGATGTTCATCGGGATATGCGAAAAGCCACCCGTCTTTCTAAGCAAGCAATCCAAGTTACACACCAAGATAGATTCGATGACGCTAAAGGGTTTATTGACGAAGCAAAAACACTTTTCGAATCCCTTCAGGAGTTGCTCAAAGATTATCCTCATTTGCTTTACAGTGGCTCTGTAAACGCTGCCTATGAGGAACACGCTGAAGCATGCATACTCCTTGCTTTGATTCAAGAAAACAGGTTTCCTACCCCCGAAGAAATTGATGTTCCTGAAACTCCCTACATTTTGTCTTTGGGGGATGTTATCGGAGAACTAAGACGCCGAACTCTGGATTTAATTCGGAAAGGAAAAGTCGACCTCGCCGAAAAATGCCTAAACTGGATGGAGGACATCTACTCCGAGTTAACTGCCTTGGATGATGCTTACATAATCGTTAATGGTCTAAGAAGAAAAGGCGATGTTGCTAGGCGACTAATTGAAATCACTCGGGGAGATATCACCATGGAAGTTCGAAGAAAGGCTCTTGAAGAGTCTATTTCAAGGTTAGAATCTACTTTTGAAAAAAAACTTACGCCAAGACCTAAAATATAACATTTGAAATTAATTCCCATCTTTAAAGAAAACTCCTCATTTTTTCTGGGGAACATTGTTTTTTCTTTTTTCTATATACATAAAATTTTGATTTGACATTCATAAATGATTAATTAACAATGTTTCATTTTTATACTGTCCACTAGGTGTTCCACTTGACTGCCGTTACTCAGATTCCAGAAAAAATCGCAGAAAAAAAAATTATCGTTTACAAGTCTAGATTAGATCCTGCCAAGCTAAAACTTAAAGCAGAGGAAATGAAAAACGAGTTATTCGTCAAACGATTTCAGAAACCTAGACCCGAAGACATACGCGTGGTATCAGTTGACAAACATTACGTGCCGTATGCTCTTGTTGATGCACAATACCGAATTGAATATTACACCAAAAAAACCTACAACCTCGAAGTAGACGAAAAAGCAAAAGAAGTAAAAATTCTTGGAAAAACTTTCACTCCTCAGACTTTAGTTATTCCTAACACAGAACCTACACAATTCAAAAAAGTAGTTGCTGTTGAAGGTCAAGAATGGGCTTTCTATGAAGCAAAAGCATACATTATTTTAGACAAAACTGGTCGCGAAATTTTGCCTGATCAGGTTCCTATTGCGCCTTCTGAAGACAACCCTACAAAATTGTTGAAAGAGTTCAAAAACAAAACTGAACATCTAAAACTTTCAAATAAAGAATTAGTTACAATGGTTAAAGACAAACTCATCAACAAGCCATCTGACATCGACACCATAGATAATGAATTGTTCCAAATCTCTGAACATGCGGTGATATACAACCCAATATATGTCATAACTTTTCAAAATGTCAAAACCAAAGAGGAAAAAAGTGTTCACATAGATGGAGTCACCGGAGACATAATAGTTTAATTCAAGTTTAACTAACCAAAAACTGCCAATTTGAATACGTGATATTTTCACTAATTTAGATTTTGGTGCTACTCCTACTTTTAATTATTCGCCGTGGCGGTCAAGGTATTCTTCAACTGTTGGATAAAGTGCAGTTACCCTGTTAACTCCTTTTTTTGAGTTGATTTTTTTCAGTAACATGCAGACATCTTTTGGGTTACTAAATTTTTCATTTTTACCATCAGGACGTTTTCTTGTAACGCATATACAATCATCAACCATACAGTTTGCTACACAAGCAGTGCAGTGAATACAAAGGTCATTTATGATTCCAATGTCCCCTCCCTTCCAATACAACGCGTTTGTGGGACATGCCTTTACACACAAGTTGCATTCTATTCCTCTGCATGTTCTCATGTCAATATTGATGGTGCCTTCTTCAAAACGGTCTTCAACGCCCATGGATTTTAACAGTTCAGACCTTTCACTTGCTGGTTTTTGTTCTTCTTCACTATCTGGCACATCTTCAAGGAGATCAAAAAAGCTTGATTTTTTCTCCTCATACTTGCCCGGCATTTTGGTCTCGTCTCGCAACGTTTTCTATGTTCTGAAATGCATTCTTCCTACAAAATATTATCTATTTATTGAACCTCTACGATTTACCAAACAGACCTAAACCTTACGGTGATGCACTGTGGCTGGAAAATACAAAGCTCTGGCAGTTAAAACCAGATACTGGAAACCAAACGATGATTATATCAAAGACATAATTGAAGCCATAAAACATGTTGTCGCTGATGGAGACTTTGTCACTGTATCAGAGAAAGCAATTTCCACCGCCCTTGGCAACATAGTTGACGAAAGCAAAATCAAACCGAGCCGTCTTGCACGTTTCATTGCCAAATACTGGATGCGCATAGCTTGGCCTTATGTTCTGGGACCTGTTTGTCATTTGAGAAAAAAAACAATAGATGATCTTCGTTGTTATCCTGTTGAAGAAGGAAGTCGCCACAAACAGTTAGCGTTACAGCGAAGTGGTTTTTTTCATGCATTGATGCATGGCTCAGAAGGTGGAATTGACGGAAGCAATTTGCCTTTTTCTTATGTTTGTCTTCCCCTAGAAAATGCAGAAAAGATTGTTTATGAACTTAGGGAACGAATCTACAATGAACTTGGAAAAAAAGTTTCAGTTGCAGTTGTGGATACTGACAAAACATATTCTTTGAATGGATTTCATTTTACGCCTCGTCCAAAACCAATAAAAGGAATTTTTTCATTTGGCGGATTTGTTGCGTATGTTGTTGGGTGGTCCCTTAAACTTAAAAAACGAGCTACGCCTTTAGCTTTATCTGGTTCTAGATTGTCAACTGATGACGCTATTGAAGTTGCAAAAATTGCTAACCGAACTCGTGGTGCAGGGGCTGGTCGGACTGTTTGGGATATGGCTAAAAACTTTAAGGTTAGTTTGACAGGAGTTACTTGGGAGATGCTTGAGCAAACTGAGCATCGGCCCGTAGTAATTATCCGATTTAAGGAAATAAAATCCAAAACGCACAAAAATGAGTGTTAAAATTCAGATACAAGGAGTATTAAGATCATGAAAGCATTCTTGGAACAAATGGACACCTTCTTTGACCCAAAAGCAGTTGCCGTTATTGGTGCATCTCGCCGAACAATGAAGGCAGGACACGTTATCTTCAAAAACTTTGTTATTAACAGTCAACGAAACCTGTTCAAAGGAAAATTGTATCCTGTCAATCCTACTGAAAAAACAATACAGGGATTCAAATGTTATCCTTCAATATTGGACATAAATGATGACATTGATTTGGCTGTTATTGTTGTTCCTGCAAATTTTGTTCCAGGTGTTATGCATGAACTTGCAGAAAAGAAAGTAAAAGCTGCTGCAATTATTACTTCTGGATTTAGTGAAATTGGAAATCATGAACTAGAACAAGAAGTAGCAGACATTGCCAAAAAAGCTGGAATCCGTGTTCTTGGTCCAAACTGTCTAGGTGTCTACGATTCATCAACCGGTGTAGACATGTTGTTCCTTCCAGAAACAAAGACCTTAGGCACTGGAGATGAAGTAATTGCCACACCACGACCCCGACCTGGACCTATAGCTGTAGTCACTCAGAGTGGTGCCTTTGGTGCAGCCGCTTTGGATTACTTGGCTGGTAAACAGATGGGCGTAAGTAAATTCGTAAGTTTCGGTAACAAAGCCGACGTAACCGCTTCAGAGATGCTCAAGTACCTGTTATATGACGAAAAAACCCGTGTTATGCTCATGTACGCAGAAAGTATTGATAAAGGACGAGAATTCATGGACGTTGCACGAACGGTTACTTGCAAAAAACCTATTATCGCTCTAAAAGTAGGTCGATCCGTTGCAGGAGCTCGTGCTGCTGCGTCTCACACTGGTTCTATTGCTGGTTCTGATGAGATTTATTCTAGTGCCTTCAAACAAGTTGGCGTTTTGAGAGCAAACGACCTTGAAGAATTTTTTGACATGGGTAAAGCCCTAGCTTTTCAGGCACCAATTGCTGGAAAAAATGTAGCAATTATAACAGACGCTGGTGGACCTGGAATTATGTGTGTCGATGAGTGTATTGCTCAAGGACTTAACGTGGACAGGTTCTCTGAAGAAACATTAGCAAAGTTTGAAAAACTAAAAACTGACGGAAAGATTCCCAGGTTCGCAACTAACTATAACCCTGTTGACTTAACTGGCTCTGTAACTTCTGAAATGTTTGAAGAAGGAATCAAAATACTTTTCGAAGACCCAAATATCGACGGAATTATTGTTTTAGGTCTGCACCATCTTCCTGCTCTTCAGGACGACTTTGTTGATCGTGTTTATGAGTTAAGTAAAAAATACAAAAAATCACTTGTTGCTTGTGACATTGGCGAAACGGAAATGGCTCTTCACATTCGTTCAAAATTTGACAAGCTTGGAATCCCTGCTTACTTATCCCCTGAAGATGCTGCTCGTGCTATGGCTGCCCTTTCTCGGTATGGAACTTATCTTAAGAAAACCGGCTGTTTTGACAATTATGTCGAAGAATTTCTGAAACGAAAAAATTTGTTTGAAACTCGAAAAGAAAATTGGTCAAAGAAAGCTTAAACTTGTTCTTTAAGCCATTTAGCAACCTTTACGAACAAGTTATTGGTGGACATGTCTATGACTGGCACCATTATCCTTTCTTTTGTTTCAATTATTGCTTTATATTGGGGCATGAGTGCGTAACTCACAAAAGCCCAGTAAACTTTTTTTTCTTCAATTAATGCTTTTGCAGCGATTTCAGTTGAAATTGGTAATGGATAATAAACGAAGACCACACCATTTGCCCAGTACAGTCCTGCTGGTTTTCCCCCTACTGTAATGTTTGTAAATCTTGCTAGATCGTCTACTGTCTTGAAGTGGGTTTGTTCCATAATAATTACTTCTTTGAACGATTCAGCTTTGATAATTGGATCTTCCATGCAAACACTTCCATTATACACACTTCACGTTAATGAAAGATAATAAGAATTTGGGTATTTGATATGTTGTAATTTTTTGGGTTTGTTTTCTTATTTGGTAACCTGCCTTTTTTATGAGGGTGCTGCTCTGGCGGGTATTTTTAATCGTTTTTCAATTTCTTTTGCAAAAATGTTTGCTGCTTCTGACCTGTGCCTGTCAGTGATTACCAGTTTTGGTTTGCAACGTTCTACATACTCTAGTAACTCATTGAAGTCTGAATGGTCACTTAAAGCAACCACATACTTGTTAGTGCCTACTTTTCGACAAGGCTTTTGGAACTCCCACCCGCTCGCGTGGATTTGTAAAGCTTCGTTTTCAACTTTTTTGCGAGAATATGAATGATAAAAGACAACAGACGATTCGTTTTGAGTTAACATGGATTGCGCTTTATCTGAGTCAAAATCAAGAAGCCTCTTGCCTAGTTTCATTCCATGTTGCTCACATATTTTTGATACTTTAAAAATTTTTTCTGGAACAATAAATGGGGTTTTGATTTTTGCCTCATATAATATTTGCATCATTTTTTGTAGCTTGCCATGATACCCAAAAACGTATACTGGTCCTTTTTTCAAACCCTGTTCCACCATTGAAACAAGCATGCCTTCAACCATCATGCTGAAGGGTCTAACCCGAACTGGGTGACCGTAAGTTGCCTCCATAACAAGTATGTCAGTTTCCACTAAGGGTGTTCGGGAATATCTAAAGTCGCTGGTATACAGTATTCGTGTATTGTCTTTATCTTCAACTAAGGTTTGTGCTGTTCCCAAAATGTGATCTGCGTAATGAAAGGTCAATGTTTCGTTGCCATACGTGAATTTTTCCCCATAATCCACTGTTTTCACGGGACCTCTGGCTAGCCATCGTGGACCTTTTAGGGCGTCAATCAGATCTTTTGTTGCAGGAGTCATTACTGTTGCTTCGCAGTTTTTTAGGCTCTTTCCCACACCAACCATATGGTCTGAATGAGCGTGAGAAACAACTCGAATTGGTCTGGAATCGTGGTAGGCGTCACATGCAACATGTTTTCCTAACAGTATTGCACCTGTTTTGCTTACGTTAGCTTTTGAATGAATTCGTGGCGCCTCAGACACTCAGGTTCACCGTTAACCTGATTTGTTTCTTGAGATGCTATTAAATTGTTCTTGAAACTTTTTTGCTAAAATCTACTTGCCAGTATATGTGAACTATATTCAAAATTTTTTTAACCTTGTTGATGCTGTCGATCTTCGTTTATTCCTCTTTTGGACTTAACATGCAGTCAACCATTTTTGGGCATGTCAGACAATACTGAGGAATGGGTTCATCGTTTGGACGATTAGCTAAGTAACCAAAACGTTCTGGGCAACCGGATTTTGTGTCTGTTTTGGACGATTTTTCTTTCTCTTTTTTGTTAGAATAATCTTCTCTTGGTTTTTCTTTTTTGAATGTGGGTTTTTCTTGAATTTCTTCGTTCCTGTCTTTGCTGTTTGGAATCAATGATTTAACTTTGTCAAATACCCCCGAAACGGATTCTTTTATTTCCTCCCTGCGGGGTTCTTCAGGTTTTTTGGATGTTTCTATGCCTTTTTCTTTCTTGATTATTGCTTCTTTATCCAGTTCACTAAAACAATATGGACAAGCTTCGTACTTTTTTGGTGGCGTAACAGAAAGAATATTTAACATTACCGACTCTTCGATTTCTTTTCCACACTTCGGATTTGGACAAATAATAGCTGGAGATTTTTTCGGCAAACTTTCTGCAACTCTTAAGTATTCTTTGATAAGACTTGCTATGTTAAATATATTTAGGTTTAATGAATCCCGAATCTATACACAAAATCTTTCGTAAAAGCGACATTTTTTGGGGATTTAATCCTTTTTTAAAGTTCTTTGTTTTAAATAAAAACAATTTTTCAGGTCGCCAAACCCAATTTTCATAGATTATTTGTTTGACGCAACACTTTTTTGATTAGGTTTAAATCGGTGATGTCCTATTTTTTGTTTAATTGTTACGTTGTAATCTGTTTGTGACGTGTTTGGTTAAAATTTAGGTGAAAATTTATGGGTTTGCGAGTTTTTAACACGATGAGCGGTCAGATGGAAGAGTTTGTGCCATTACATGAGAAACAAGTCGGATTGTATGTCTGTGGACCCACAGTTTATGATTGGGCTCATCTGGGTCATGCCCGAACGTATCTTGCTTTTGACGTTATTGTTCGTTGGTTGGAGTTCAAGGGCTACTCTGTTTTTTATGTTCAAAACATCACTGACGTGGGGCACCTTACTACCGATACCGCAGAAGACAAAATCACAAAACGTGCCATAGAACGAAAAGTTGAACCCATGCAGTTAGTGGAGTTTTACATGCGTGAATACTTCAAAGATCTTGATGCCTTAGGTGTTAAGCGTCCAGATATTTCTCCTCGGGCTACTGGTCATCTTCTTGATATGATTGACTCGATTCAATCCTTGCTTAAGAATGGATTTGCCTATGAAGTAAACGGTAACGTGTTTTTTGACATTTCCAAACTAGCTGATTATGGTAAATTGTCCAAAATTAAACTAGATGAAATGCTTGAAGGTTCTCGATTTGAAGTTCACTCGGATAAAAAAAATTCACGAGATTTTGCCTTGTGGAAACGGGCTGAACCCGAAACTGTGCTAAAATGGTGGAGCCCATGGGGTTATGGTTTTCCGGGATGGCACATTGAATGTGCGGTTATGGGTTTGAAGTATCTGGGAAAACAGTTTGATATTCATGGGGGCGCCCGTGATTTGATTTTTCCTCATCACGAGAATGAGATTGCTCAAAGTGAATCGATTACAGGCACTAAGCCCTTTGTTAAGTATTGGTTGCATACCGGTTTTCTGAAAATCAACGGAGAAAAGATGGCAAAATCTTTAGGTAACTACATTACTGTTCGTGACGCTCTAAAGAAACATTCTGCGGATGCTATACGCCTTTTTGTCATGTCCACTCATTACCGAAGTGAAATAGACTTTACAGATGAACGATTGAAGGGTGCTGAAACTAGTTTGAATCGTCTCTATAGTAGTTTGGAATCTTTGGAAGATGCCAAAAAAGTTTCAGTGAAACGAGAATCAACTCAGTCTGAACAAATATTTAGTGAAAATGTTGCGAAACTTGAGGAAGATTTCGTGAACGCCATGGATGAAGATTTCAATACTCCGCAGGCGTTAGCTGCTCTTTTTGATATGTCCAAAGAGATTAACAGATTTTTGGCTGAGCAAAAGCAGGTGAGTTCTGGTGTTTTGGAACAGGTTTATTACAGTTTTTCAGGGCTTGGGAAGGCGTTGGGTTTGTTCCAGCAAGAGAAACCTAAGGATGTTGGTGGACAGGTAACTGCTGATTTGGTTCATTTGCTTTTTGATTTGAGAGAGGAATTACGAAAAAAAGGCGAATATGATTTGTCAGATGAAATTCGAGCCCGAATGAAAAAAACTGGTTTAATTATTGAAGATACTGCAGAGGGACCCAAGTGGAAGTTAGTCTAAACAGTATTTACGATACAGTTATTGTTCGTTTCAGTGGCGAGTTATGGCTCAAAAAACTTTGGACCCGAAAATATTACGAAAAAAAGCTTTCCAGAAACCTAAGGCAGACCCTGAAACATTACAACATTGAATACACTGAACTTGTTCGAAAACACGGCAGATTCTATATGAAAACTTCTTGTGCAGTCGATGCTGCTGACAAATTGTCTCGGGTTTTTGGTGTTTCTTCCCTTTCTCCTGCAGTTGAAATTAGTTCCAACCTTGATGAAATAATTGAAAAAGGTCTACTTTTGGTAAAGCATGTACTAAAAACTGGAAACAGTTTCGCTGTAAAATGCAAACGCGTTGGTGATCACAATTATTCTAGTTCTGACGTTCGCAAGATATTGGGTCAAAAGGTCTTGGACACTTTTGGGGATGAGCTCGGTTTATCGGTTAATCTGGGTAATCCTGACGTAGTTTTAGGGGTTGAAATCAGAGATAATCAAGCCTTTGTTTATTCACAAACAGTTGACGCTGTTGGCGGAATGCCCCTAGGGGTTCAGCCCCGAGTTATTGGTTTGTTTAGTGGCGGCATAGATTCTCCAGTTGCTTGTTGGCTGGTGATGAAACGGGGCAGCCCAGTTGTTCCTGTTTATTTTGATAATTCTCCCTTTACTGATGAAAATGTAACAAAAAAAGCCCTCAAAGTTGCAGAAGCAGTGTTTAGCTGGGCAATTGGGGGTCCACGTAAAATGTACGTGGTTCAACACGGTGAAAACCTCAGACAAATTATGGAAACTAACCGAAAGTACACCTGTCTTTTGTGTAAACGTATGATGTATCGGGTTGCAGAACGCCTTGCTGAACAGTTGCATGCTGAAGGAATCGTTACTGGGGAAGCCATAGGGGAACAAGCCAGCCAAACAATGACCAACTTGAGAGTCCTTAGTGAGTCAATTACAGAATATCCTGTTCATAGACCCTTGTTAGGTTTTGACAAGCACGAAACTGAAGCAATAGCTCGAAAAATTGGAACCTACAAAATCTCAACCCGAAAAGCTTCAGGTTGTGGTGCTGTTCCGTACCAGCCTTCTACAAAAGCAAAACTGGAAGACGTTCTAAAAGCCGAAGAAAAACTGGACATCCAAGGAATGATTGGACGCTCTTTAGAGTCTGTAAAACTAGTTGAGTTGTAGCTAAATCCTTTCTGTTTTTGTTTCAACCATTCTTGTGTTCGAATTTCTTTCCTTTTGATGAGGTCGTTCTGCCTTTCTACAAGGGCATTTTTTGCTTCTTCATCATTTAGGGCTGGGTCGCGTAATTGATTGAATGTTTCACATGGGAACTCTTCGCATAAACCGCAATGTTCTAGATGTTTCGTGTTTACAGAACAATTGTAAAGTGGGCAACATTCAATTTTTATCATAACTGTCCAAAACGGTTTGCCCCTTTGGGTTCCGCAGCTTTTGCATTTTGTTTCTAGATGTTCACAGTTTCCACAAAAAAGTCCACAAGCTGTTGCTAAATTTGTATTCATCATTTGTCTCTAACTAACTTTATTGTTAGAAAATTTAATATTATTTCATGTTTATTTTTATCTGGGAGATAGAAAACAAATGAATTTTAAAGATTGTATCAATTTTGCTAACGAAAACCTGCAAGTTATTTAGCTACTGTTGAAGGAAACCAACAGCGAGTAAGATGATTTTTAATGTGGTTGCTGACGAAACTGGCTTCTATTTTCATACAGGTGCCATGAAACCAATATATTCCCAGTTAAAAACAAATAACAAAGTTGAAGTGTGTTTTTATCATCAATCAGAAAATGCTGGAACTATGATGCGGGTAACTGGCACTGTTGAATTTGTGGATGATGTGAAATTGAAGGCAAAACTGATTGAAGAGCGTCAGTTCTTAAAGGCTTGGGGTTTCACCTGAGAATCCTGATGTGATTCTTTTCCGCGTTGCTAAAGGTGAAGCCTATTTTTTGGACTATGGAAACCAATTTTGACCCCAAGAAAGTAATCAAATTTGGATAAAATTGGTTTATTCGCAAAATTAGTTTGAAATATGATTATTGTTTAATTTTTGACTTTTGTGTTCAGGGGGTTACACAAACAGTCCACAAGGTTTCTGCTCGTTTGCAGACTTCACATTTGTATTTTATCATATAGCCTTGCTGTTCTTCTATTTTCATTTCCAAGTTACATGTTGGACATTTCATTTATTTTTTCACCTCTGCCCTTCTTTTGGTTTCTAGCTTGCGCTTACTTTTCTTTTTTTCATGTCTCTCCTATATGATCCAAAAATATATACTTTAACCATATAATCTATATAGGCTATATAGTATGTGATATTTCTGTAACCCATTAATTCAACAAAAGTTTCAATAACCTATTCATAAAATACTGTTCTTTTGAGAACGGTTGATAAACTAATGGATTATCCAACTCGATGCCTTGGCTTGTCTACTGTGACATACCCAAAAATAATGAACGGTTGATAAACTAATGGATTATCCAACTCGATGGAATGGAATTCACTACAAAAAATGGGTTAAAAATCATTTTTCGACCCGAACAACCTGATGATACTGAAATGTTGTGGGTAATGTTTTCAACCCTTTCCAAAAAAAGTGCATCGTATCTGCTTCCTCCGTTTCCTCGAGACCGTATAGAAAACTGGACAAATGAGATCGATTATGATGAACTGTTAGCAATTGTTGCAGTGTTAACTGAGAAAGATAAACAACGAATCATTGGTTCAACCTCATTAAAGTTTAATTCCCAAAAACCTTTGAAACACAAAGCTGAGTTGGGGCTTACTGTTCATGATGATTACCAGAATATGGGTATCGGTAATGCTTTGCTCAAACACATAATTAATGTTGCCCGAACCAAAAAGTTGAAAAAAATTCATCTAAACGTAAGTGCTGAAAATGACCGGGCCATTCATTTGTACAAAAAAGCAGGATTTATAACTGAAGGAACTTTCCACAAAGCAAGTTACGTCAACGGCAAATATCGTGACGAGTATCGAATGGCCTTTTTTCTTTAATGCCTGCAGTAAACTGCTTTAAGTGAAGATTTCACAAATACTGGTTGACTATGTCTACTATTCACATTGCTGTTAGATCCTTTCGTAACCTTGACCCTGAAGACTTTCATCTACTGCAAGCCCTTGAACAGCAAATGAAAAATTATGAATATGCACCAAAAGATGCCATCCAAAATCAGGCACAAATTCCGTTTTCGGAGCTAGATTATCGATTACCCCTTTTGATGAAAAAACGTTTAGTGCAAGGTTGGGGCGGAAAATATATTGGCTATCGATTAACGACAGCAGGGCATGATATTCTGGCTATTAATGCTCTTGTAACTGCCAACATAATCACAGCCCTTGGCAAGCCTTTGGGGGTTGGAAAAGAATCCGATGTTTATGAGGCACTTGCACCTGATGAAACCCCAGTGGCTTTAAAGTTTCATCGTATCGGGCGAACAAGTTTCAAAAAAACTAAACTTAAACGAAACTATACCACAAAATACAGTTACACTCCGGACTGGCACCACCAGTCTCATATCTCGGCCAAAAAAGAATACGCTGCCCTGAAACTGTTACATCCCCAAGGAGTTTCTGTTCCCAAACCAATCATGCAAAATCGCCATGTTTTAGTTATGAGCTTGATAGAAGGTGCAGAGCTTTTTCGTAACCCTGTATTGGAAGATGCCCACGCAACCTATGACGAGATACTAGCTAACGTGAAAATAACATACCAAAAAGTCAAAATGATTCATGGTGACCTCAGCCCATACAACATTATAGTTCAGCCAAACCAGCACATTCTCATAATTGATTGGCCGCAAAACATTTCTCTTAAACATCCGAACGCAAAAGAATTACTAGAACGGGACCTTCAAAATGTTCTGACGTTTTTCCAGCGAAAATATGACTTCAAAAACAAGTTAGAAGATGCCCTAGCTTATGTCAATGAAGACTACAAAAACTAACGTGACCTGGGCAAACTGAACAAATAATCTGTGTTATTTAGTTATTTTTCAGGGGGCATGTCGACACAAATGTACAGTATGTTGTTTCCTCGTAGGAGGATGCTTCCGTAGTTGGCGGTCAATTTGTCGTTAACTCGTTCGGTTGCTTTTTCTAGTAGCACGTTCATGTGGCTGTCGCAACGGACCATGGTGCCTCGGTATTCTACTCCATTTTTTAGGACAATAGCTACGAAACTGTGCATCTGTTTGATTAACGCATTCAAAGGTTTTCTACTTGGTTCCAATGAAATCACACCAGTAATAGTCCTACTAACGCATGCAACGGTTTATAAAAGTTATGAGCAACAAATAAAAAGAAGGTAGCCCTCCATGGGGCAATTAACGCAAAGATCACGTTAACGACATAAAAAATTGGGTAATATTAGCCCAAAATGTCCTTAAATAGGTCGTCTACTAGTTTTTGGTCCAGTTTTTCGTAAGCTTCTATACTCAAAACATCGTACCAGAAAGCGGGGGAAACATAACCATAAACTGACTTTTCCTCTTTTAGTAAATGGGGCAAAACTTCTCCCATAAAATCCAGTTCAGGATTGTCTCCTTTTAGTTGTTTCATTACTTCAAGTAATTGGCCTTTCAGTACTGAAATGCCAATACTTACTGGTTTTTTCAAAACTGGTTTTTCTTCAAATCCAATGATCTTTGAGTTATCATCTAGACTTGCTACGCCAACTCTAACTTTGAAACCTGAAGACAATGCAACGGTGGTCCAAGCTTTGTTGCTGGTGTGGTAATCTAGTAGTTCTGAAAGGTCCATGTCTGTTACTATGTCTCCATAATACACAAGCAAGGTTTCATCTTTGTTGACTGCTCCTTGGTTATATGCAGTTAATAATGCTCCCGCGGTTCCTTTTGAATTTGGGTCATCTTTGACGTATGTGATGTTTACTCCAAATCTGGAGCCGTCTTCAAAGTAGTTAGTTATCTGCTCTGACTTGTAGTTTACTAAAAACACCATATCTTTAATGCCGTGACGCTTGAACAGCATAACAACATATTCTAGAAGGGGTTTTTGTTTTAGTCCCACTGGAACCATTGTTTTTTGAATATAATGAGTAAGAGGTCTGAGGCGTGTACCTTTTCCTCCACATAGAACAATTCCTTTGACTTTATCCATTTGTAACACTACCAAAATTAAAAAGGAAAGAAGAAAATAGGGATTTTGTTTTTTTAGTCTGAGCTTTCGGTTTCAATGTCTTCGATTGGTCTAGGAGGTGGAGTGGTTCCCATTGTCCAGCCAATCCATGCACCGATAGCTAACACTGCAACGAAAGCGATCAATACTGGAACTGCAACCAAGTATAGTCTGAATGTTTGTGATCCCATGTTCCATCCAAGTAAGTCAGTTACTTCGCTTGGCCAAATCATGCTAACAGTGTAACCAAGTGCAATTATTGCACAGACCAGAAAAATAATCCATCCGATGGCTTGATCTTTACTAACCATTTCTTTTATTCACCACGATGTAGTCCATCTCTATCAGTAACCATATTATAAGCTTTATTGTTAATTCAGATAGTTCCTTCATCCCATGTTGCTAGGTATTTTTTCTGTTTTTCTGTTAATTCGTCAATACTTACGCCTAAGGCTTGCAATTTCAGACCTGCAACTAACTCATCGATTTCCTGAGGAACACGATAAACCTTAATTTCTAATCCTTTGTTTTTTACCAAGTATTCAGCATTCAGGGCTTGATTTGCAAAAGACATGTCCATAACTTCAGAAGGATGTCCTTCTGCAGACGCAAGATTGACCAATCGACCTTCAGCAAGTAAATGAATTCTCTTTCCATCTTGCAAGGTATACTCTTCTAGGTTTGGTCGTAGAGTTCTTTTGGATTTGGCTATTTTTTCGAGATCTTGAATGTCGATTTCAACGTTAAAGTGGCCGCTGTTGGCAACTATGGCGCCGTCTTTCATTTTTTCCATGTGTTCCTTTCGGATGACGCTGGTGTTTCCTGTGAGGGTAACAAAAATGTCTCCAAGTTCTGCTGCTTCATCCATGGGCATTACTAGAAAGCCGTCCATTACTGCTTCCAAAGCTTTTGTTGCGTCTACCTCGGTAACAATTACTTTTGCGCCCATGCCTTTTGCTCGCATGGCTAGTCCTCGTCCACACCAGCCGTATCCTGCGACGACAAAGTATTTGCCTGCAATCAGCACGCTTGTAGCCCTGAGTATGCCGTCGATGGTGCTTTGTCCAGTACCGTAACGGTTGTCAAAGAGGTATTTTGTGTAAGCATCATTAACTGCGATGATTGGATATTTGAGGGCATTATCTTGTTCCATGGCTCGTAGGCGAATGACTCCAGTGGTGGTTTCTTCTGTTCCTCCGATTACGTTATTTATGAGATCTTTTCGTTCTTTGTGCAAGATTCCTACGACATCTGCGCCATCGTCCATGGTGACTTGGGGTTTGTAGTCCAAAACTTGGTTTATGCACCAGAAGTAATCGTCAGTAGGTTGGTCACGCCACGCATAAACGTTAATTCCTTTAGTTGCAAGGTATGCTGCCACTTCATCTTGGGTGGATAACGGGTTTGAGCCACATAATGCAACGGTTGCGCCTCCAGCTTTAAGGGTTAACGCCAAAACTGCAGTTTCTTTGGTTACATGCAAACAAGCCCCAATGGTAATTCCTTTCAGGGGTTTTTCTTTCTCAAATCTGCTTCTGATTTGAGCCAAAACAGGCATATGTTCTGTTGCCCATTCAACAAGTAATGCTCCTTGAGGAGCCAAGTTTATGTCTTTAACTTTGTAATCTGCCATAATAAATCGCCTTTCTACTTGTCACTAACTTTTTGCTCAGTATTATATGGTTGTTACGGTATACCCAGCAAAAAAATAAGAAGAAAAGTAACCGCAGTTACTCGAGCCGCTTGATTATATGATATCCAAACTGTGTTTTGACGATTCCTGAGATTTGTCCTTTTTCTAATGCAAAGGCTGCTGTCTCGAATTCTTTGACCATTTGTCCTCTTCCAAAGGTTCCTAGGTCTCCACCACGTTTTTTGGAGGGGCACTGGGACACGTCTTTTGCGATGGCTGTGAATTTTTCGCCTTTTTTAAGTCGTTCTAGGACTGCGTTTACTTCTTTTTCTGTTTTTACTAGAATGTGTGCACAATGAACTTTGTTTGACATAACAGAAACTAAATCCAAGACAGTTTATAACAATTATGGGTTGGCTGTTTCTGTGATACTGTTAAGTTAAGTTACCTAGCTTCTAATTGTGGCAGCTAATAGAAACGTTCCTGTTCCTGCAAACAATTTACAAACTATTTAAAGAAAAAACTACAGTATTTGTGATGTGAAATGGTGCATGGATCGGGATTTGAACTCTCGAACTTCCGCTTAGTAGGTGGGTGCTCAATCCACGCTAAGCAATCCATGCACAACTTTCCTGCTTTTAGGTACCCTTGTTTAAGATTTTGTTGAACCAGTTGCTCGACGATTATTTTTGATTCCATATATTTCTGCAGCAAAAACTGACAATAACAAAGTAAATTTTTTTCTTTTTCTTAGTTTTCGGCTCGCGATTACAGGGAATTTTCAACATTCCAAATTGCTGAAACAATCAGCTGTCGGATTCTTTCAAGATTTATTGAAGTTTACAGATTAACACCAAAACCCATTTCTTCATCTATTTTTACTGTATAAACAATTTTTTGGTTAGCACATGACAAGCAATTGCAATCGCCATTTGTAATATGCTTTAACCCAAACATTCTTCCACTATTTGTTCGGTAAATTCGCGGTTCAATCATCTTTAGATATGTATCATCATTTCTTTCAAAAAATCGAAATATTGCGTATGAGCATAAATCTGCAAGTTGTAGCATCGTTGTATCTTTGCATCGGGCAAAATATGGTATGTCAACAATATTAGCTAGATATCCATACCTTGTTCCTTCTTCTTGGAAGGTATCAAGAAGCTGTTTATATTGTTCTTCGCGATTTTTATCAATAATTATCAATCCCTTGTTACCGTATCCTGTCCTTTTACTACGTTGGGTTCGGTATCCTTCCACTAGAAAGGTATTGAATCCAGAAATTACTTCCTCGAAAGTGCTACTACGATCTTCATAAGCATTTTTTGCGCTTTCTATTCCTAATACTGCCCCAAAAATTGCTATTTTTGGAAATTTTTCATTTTGTATTATTTCATACAATTCTTTTAAAAGTGCCATCCGTTTTTCTTTAGGAAAATTTCTATATCTTTTCTTGCCCGAATGAATTTCGGTAGCATGAAAAATCATTGGAATTTTAATTTCAGGGAAATATTTTCTCTGTATTTCAACAAGTTTTTTTCTCAGATTTTCTATTTCAAACTCGTATACACCTATACCTGCAATGACAAAATGATTATGTTCAGCCCATGAAGATGGGTCACTTGATTCATCTAGATACAGTAAATACATAATAAATTAGTAAGGCGACCGAGTACAAGAATGTTATCCTGTAGCGAACCGTTTTGGACAGCTCTCTCGATCACAATTAAATCACTACTATTAGTTTAGATTTAAAGTTTACTAATTTTTAATATACGTGATGATTTGTGATATATTATAGGTTAACAATTACAATCATCTTTTAATTGATTTTCTCTTTTTAGTAATAATAACAAAAATAATGCTGCATTAGATGATGAAATTAATTATGATAAAAAGTTTTGTAATTACCATAATATTTAGTATCTTGATTGAAATGATCAAACTCGCATTTTTTTCTTTCCGCTTTGCTGAGCAAGTTCTTAATAGCGAACTTTCAATTGAACAGAAAATTACTGACACTCTTACTGATAATACAATAAATGTAAAAAATTTATCCAGACCTGAATTAATGCAATTTCTAGAAAGAAAGCTTGAAAGAAAAAGTTGGGAAAGCCAACCCTCCGTTTTTAATGGATCCAAAGATCATGGGTAACAGTATCTGTTTCTGTTAATGTTTAAATATAAAGAGCTTCCTTGTTTTGGTAAGGTGCATGGGGAGCTGAGTTAACTCGGCTGAGAGGACAACTAGCGTGTTGTCGACCCTGAAAACCTGATCCAGGTAATGCTGGCGGAGGGAAAAACAAGTGAATATACAAAAAAATAGTTTTTCAACAAAAGTAATAGCAGAAACCGTTGTTTTTGTGGCTCTTGCCACGGTTTTAAGTAACATCAAAATTTTTAGCCTTCCACAAGGAGGTTCAGTAACTGCAGCTTCAATGGTGCCGATTTTGTGGTTGGCTCTGCGCAGAGGACCAAAAGTTGGGTTGTTTGGGGCTCTAATGTATGGTTTGATTCAAGCAGTGTTTGATCCGTTCATTGTTCATCCTGCTCAAATGTTGTTTGACTATCCAATCGCTTTTGGTTTACTGGGGATTGCAGGTTTTTTCCAGAAACGTCCCTTTATTGGTGTAACTTTGGGAATAATCGGCAGATTTGTTGCCCATTATTTTTCGGGTATAATCTTTTTTGCTGAATTCGCTGAAGGCAATCCTTTAGTTTACTCTGCAGTGTACAACGGCGGCTACTTGATAGTGGAACTTGTAATAAGCATATACATCATATACATGTTAAAACGAAGCAAAGTGCTTGAAATTTACATGTAACGAGGAGATACCTTGGGTAAGCTTCCAATCAAAGAGCTCAAACAGTTGCTGGGATGCATAAAACCAGATTCTAGAGTTCTTGTTAAGCCTCAATTTGGTTTTGACGCCGGAGTTCACCAGCTAGACAACGGCAAGTATCTTGTTGTTTCTACAGACCCTTGCATTGGAGTTCCAGAGAATTTTTTTGGCTGGTTTCTAATTAACTACGTAGCTTCAGACATCGCTTTGTTTGGATCAAAAACAGAGTTTTGTACAATCAATTTGCTGGGTCCACCGTTAACAGAACCTAAAGTTTTCAAAAAAATAATGCAACAAACCTGCAACGCCGCCGATGAATTGGGAATAACCATAGTTACTGGTCACACAGGAACCTATGAAGGCTTGTTAACCCTTGTTGGCGTGTGTACAGGTTACGGGCATATAACCAAAGATAAACTCAAGACTCCTGCAGGGGCTAAAGCAAAGGACCTTATTTTGTGTGTAAAACCAGTGGGTTTGGAAACTGCTGTAAATTTTGCTTTGACTCATAGCATGGTAGCTGAAAATTTGTTTGGAACTAAAAGAACCGAAGATTTAGCTCGTCTTATTTCTTTGCAGAGTTGCGCCAAAGAGGCATTGTTGCTTGCTGGGTTAGATGGGGTGCATGCGTTGCATGATGCAACTGAAGGTGGGGTGACTTCTGCTTTGAATGAGCTGGCTGAGGCTTCCGAAGTTGGTTTTCGGGTTTGCTGGGAAAGTTTTGTGTTTCCTGAGGAGGTGCAACTCTTAAGGGCGGCTTATCAGTTATCCGATACGCAGATGTTGTCCCTGTCATCTACTGGTACCTTTTTGGTTGCTGTTAGTCCTGTATCTAAAACTGAAGTTGAAGCTATTCTTAATCAGAACAATATTTCTGCTCGGTTTGTGGGTGAATTTACTGAAGATTTGGCTCGAGTTCTTGTAAAAAAGGGTAAAGAAACAGTTTTTCCAACAAAATCAAATGACCCGTACGCAATAATTCTGTCCGGTAAATCTTAACTACTTCATTTTGTTTGTCGTTTCAGGAAATCTTCGATGTTTTGTTGGGGTCTGTTAAGTTTTCCTATGGTGATTTTTTTGCCTATTTTCAGTTTCATTCCATCAAAGGCTGCAACTGCTGGAACTCCAGTTTTTTGTTCGATGTATTTTATTTCATAAGCAGGTCCGCTGTAAATCATTTTCAGGCCAAAATGAGTTGCAACAACCATTTCTGGTTTCACTGCCTCAGCAATTAATGCGGCTTCTTTGGGGGTCATGTGTCCAGTCCATGGACTTCCGTTGGGGCGCATTACTGAAAGAATGAGCAGTTTAACACCTTTGTATTCTTCTTTGATTTCTTCAAAATATTCTGTGTCTGCGGTGTATCCTATTGTTCCGACTTCTGGGATGTCAAACTTGAACCCGACTGTTTCCGGGTCTGTGTGTTTAGTTTGTGTAGTAACGATTTTTATGTTTCCAACCTTGAAGTTGACGCCTGGTTTCACGCTTACTGTTTGTTTTATCATCTTTTGATGATACAATGAGATTGGCGGTCCGGCTTGGCTGTCTCCTGCTAGAATGTTTGTTGGTGCCGCTAAAGTTCCTCGTTTTTTGAGCATTCCCCGGGTCATGGATTCAACTAGAACCTCGGCGTTGGCGTAATGGTCAGGGTGCCGATGAGAAATTAATACTGCTTTAAGTTTTTGGGGGTTTAATCCCGATTCTAAAGAGTAGATAAGAGCTCCTGGTCCGGGGTCCACGTGTATGTTTTCTGTTTGTGTTAGGAGCCGGAATCCTCCTGTTCGCCTTTTTTGGGTGATAGTTACGAACCTTCCGCCTCCTGTTCCTAAAAAGACCAGCTCTGCTCCTTCCATATCCTTCACCAGAAGTCATTTTGAACTACGTTGTTATTGTCGTTACATTATTGCGTTATATAGTTATAAGGATTTGAATATGGGAATTAGGGAAAATTATATCTCGGTTACGTTATTCAGTAATTGGACGAGGTTTACTAAATGAAAATTATTGTTCGAATTGGCGGCTCAGTTGTGGTTTCCCCTCTTGATCCCTCTATGATAAACTGTTACCTAACTGTATTACGGGATTTCAAAAATCAAGGACACCAAGTGGTCGCAGTTGTAGGCGGCGGCAAATTAGCTCGAGAATTCATAAAAGTAGCAAAATATGTGCACCTAGAAAACGACCAGCAAGACTGGGCAGCAATTCATGTTTCCCGCCTTTTTGCTCAACTCTTCACCTTAGGGTTAGCAGATGACGGCTGTGGAAAAGTTCCTACCACCTTGGATGAAGCAGAAGAATGCGTAAACACAGGCAAAATTGTTGTAATGGGGGGTTTGCATCCTGGAATCACAACCGATGCTGTTGCAGCATTGGTTGGCGAGCGCATAAAAGCAGATATCTTGGTAAAATGTTCAAACGTGAGTGCAATCTACACCAAAGACCCCAACAAGTATCCTGACGCAAAACGCCTCGACAAAATTAGTTTTGAAGAACTAGGAAACCTGCTTGAAGCCAAAGAACACCAACCCGGAATTAATCAGGTCATTGACCCCGAAGCAGTAAAGATTCTAGGCAGAATCAAACTCAAAACTATCGTAGTAAACGGTCACGACCCTGGCTACGTTGTATATGCAGTTCAGGGGCGACACATCGGAACAGTAATCGAATAAGCTGGTTAACTTTAAATCAGTATTAAACGTTGAAAAAACTACAGGTAAGCAACTTTAGATACCATGTGCGACTTATAATGAAGTATTGCACCTATGAACTGCAACATCAATAAAGTCCTCTGGGTTACTTATTGTTGGGTTGAAATTAATGCTTAAAATAGTGGAAGAGTTTGTCGTTTCCTTACTTGGGATATCTGATAAATCAGTCCCCACTAGATGGCATTTACAAAAAGAGTTCTTTATTTTTACAAAAATGAACCCAAAAGCACAGGAGTTATTCCATTTTGTCAAGCATTATGAAGGGCCATACTCTCAAGTGTTACAAGATTCTGTTAGAGACCCAATGTATTATGAAAATGCTTTTGAAATAAAGGCGAATGGAGAAATCTACCTTACTGAAGAAGGTAAACAAGCATTTCACGCGATTAAAACCAAGTATTCTAAGGATGAAAAATTTCAGCAATTTCTTCAATCATTAAAACTCATCAGAGATATTTATGAAAAATTAACAAAGCAAGAACTATTATTTTTAATGTACATAACATACCCTGATTTTATTGAATTTTCCAGTGCATATGATCGACTAGTTAAAGACAATGATAAAAGAAAGCAGCTAGCTGGAAACTTGCTAAAAAAAGGATTAATCACTGCTGACCGATATCAGGAATTGATTGAATTTGGTACAGAATGACCCAAATCAGTTTCTAGCTGATAGCAGTTTTTATCTATGTTTTTTAGAAGACATTGAAAAACCAAAAGTTTTGTTAAAGATACTTGGCAGTTTTGATTTTATTATAACGCCTATAGTATTTGGTGAAGTATCCAAGTCTAATAATTTTGTTCATATTAAGTCAAGCCCTAATCTCATCAAGTTTCCAAAAAAGAATTTGGGTGAAATTTTAAGACCATTTTTCAGTAAAAAAGAAATTGAAAAAGGAGAAACAGAGATAATAGAACTTGCCTATGATTTTTACATTGATGGGATTCCTAAACCCTTCATTATTGATGATAAAGGTCCACGACTTTTCGTGAAACGAAATTTGCCTTATTTAGTGACTTTAATGATTGGCACAGTTGGTTTTGTTGGAAAATGTTGCTATGAATATGATATTCTAAAAAAAACCGAAGCTTCATTAATTTTGATGTTGATTAGTGAATCGAAGTTTCGAGTATCACCAGAAATTATAAGTGCAGTTTTGTCTAAAATAAAGAGCAGATGAACATGGTTTCTGATATTAACGTTACCGAAACTATAGAAGATAAAAAGTCTTGGTTTAACATTAAGAGATTTAAAATTGGAGGTAACAATTTTCAAAAACCTGAAAAAAGTATGGATGTAAAAAATCTAAACAAAGATACCTATTCCACTTTGAAAGAAGCGTTCAAGTTTTATGAAGCCACTAAAGTAATAAAAAAATATGATAATTTGATGAAATTATATGACGAAGATGACAGTCAAAAAATTAATCAATTTTTTTACAAAAGGGATTGGCTCTCTGGCGTTCCCAATGTGGTTAATTTTACCTTTGAATTTAATCCATTTAATTATGTAAACAACATCGATCACTTAAGTTGGTTTTTTGACCAATATTATCCCTATTCAAAACTAATTTTAACAGTACCAAATATCAAACTCAAAAAAACATTTGATAACAAAACCCAAGACATAATAAATTTAGATTCATATTTACGGTTTGTCGATTCAGTTTTTGAGATTTTAAATAATAAAAATTGTAAACCCATTTTTGTTCCAATATCTATGAGGATGGGAATCAGAAAGCTCAACGAACTTATGCAACATTATTTGAAAAAAGAGTACTATTATTATTGGTTTGATTTTGAAAGCCAACCAATCAATGAAACAAGTTTAGGACGATTACGACACATATTCAACATTATCAAAAAAGATGAAACTTTTGATAAAGTGATTAGTTACTTTACAAATATTAGACGTGAAAAATTATCCAACTCTCATGATGACACAAGTATCGCATCAGATGCATTATCTGCTATTGCTGGTGCTAATTTGATTGGTGTAAACCGAGAACCTCAACGGTATTTTATTCCAAAATCTTCATCTGGTAGTAGGGCTGAAGAAATTTCAATTCGAAAATCTACAGATGTAGACCCCAGCCATAAAGCTCGGATCTTTGATAGGGAAACATATTATTACGTAAAAACTACCGATTCCGCTTTGTTTCCAAAGAATAGATATGTACCAATCAATGCTGCAAAACTAAATGCAGAATTTTCTGCTCAAACAGAATATTTCCTTCAAAATCATGATGTCGAAACTTTGCTAAATCAAAAAAGTATGTTCAAAGATGAGAATGCAGGGAACATGTTGAAAGAATTAACGTCTAGGTCCGTTGATTTAAACCATACAATATCTGATTTTTGGTAGTAATTTGATTTTGCTTCTCTAATAACAATCGAACAGTAATTTGGTTAAGTAAGGCTTAAATTAACTAGTCATGTTTGTTTTTGTGCAATGGGGCGGCGGTAGCGAAGCCAGGTCAAACGCGGAGGACTCAAGATCAGCGTTTTGATGAGCTATCCTTTCCCATAGGGGTTCGCAGGTTCGATTCCTGCCCGCCGCACCACCATCAACAACATATCACAGTTAAACAATCTATATGTTGTTACACTGTTTTTTTCCTTCAAATTCAGACTGCCCAGAAACATGAATAGCAAAAAAAGTTTATTTGAGGATGATAAAAACTGGAGATGATGGAATTTGAGAAATAAGTGCAAGCGAGTTGATTTGTTTTTCAGTATTCTAGTTTACTCAATATTAATATTTTTAGCGCTTCCAATCATTAGATTGTCCAATGCAAATCCAGTTCTGTTTTCAGTACTCAAAATGCCTGAAGAACAAATTAACTACACAATTTGTTGGATGAACGAAACTTTATGGGCAAAAGTGGATGGAACATATCCTGTTTCTAAAATTGATTTTGATTGTCAGACTCACCATCCTTCGGCCAATGATTCATTGTTCACTTTTAGTGGGGATTCTCTTCAGATGTTTTATCCAACACCTCCCAGAACAACAAACATATCAATAAAAATGGATTCTGCCGATCTTGACTGGAGTAATTACACGCAAAGCTATCCTGACGTAACTCATTACACTGCAGTTGGGAACTGGCCTATGATTTCTTGTAACCTTTATCCTGTTGTGGACGATTTCACTCTTAGAATTCATTATGAACACCCTGTTAAGCAGATAAATGGAAGCTACACTTTTTTGTATGATTTAAACATAAGTCCTTACCTTTCATCTTGGAGTAACAAATCCACTGCCTACTTTTCTATAAGGTTTGAAACAAATTACACAAACCTTCAGGTGAATACCATAACGCTTGATGATGCAATGAAAAATCCCGTAAACTACACAATCACTGAAGATGATAAAAATGAAATAATATCCCTTCAAGTTGTGTCCAATTACTACGAGAATCTTCCAGGCGACTTGCTAATTTCCTTCGATGCCAATAAAAATACGGACCCTGATAACTCTGACTTTTCAGGTTCAAGTTTACCAACGGAATTTGTTTGCATCTTAACAGTTGCTATGGGAGCAATACTTGTTGTATTACTTGTTTATTTACGCCATCACAAGTCTAAATAATCGTTCTTGAATTCGTAAAAAATTTTCAATTGAAGGTATCAAAATTAGTTTTCTCAAATTTTCTTGACTAAACTATCGTTCAAGTAAAGCTTTTTAGTCAAGGTTTCTTGACAAAAACCCTTTTTTAATTTATTAATAGATTAGTAATTGGTGTGGATTATGAAAAAAGGAAAGAAAATTTTTGGTATATTAATGTTTTCTATTTATTTCCTTATCTGTATTCAACAAATTGAGGTTGCAACTGCAAATTTTCTACCTATGCCTTTTTCGGTTCCTAAACCCGCTTTCATTATTCAAAGTGATGGAAACGTTAGTTCCACTGATAATGTTACTGTTCCAATAACCAAAAATGGACATGTCTATTCGTTAACTGATGATATTGTTGGTCACACAATTGTGGTTGATTGCGATGATGTCACAGTGGATGGAGCAGGTTACGTTATTCAAGGTAATGGAAACTCTACAGGAGTTTTCATTAAAAATCGAAACGGAATAACCGTGCAAAACATGCAAATCAGTAACTTCTATTATGGTATTCAACTTCTTTCAGATCCTACTTTCAGGATTTCAGGAAACCACACCCTTTTGGGAAACAACTTAACAAACAACCACTATGGAATTGAAATTGTTTCTTCAACTGGGAATACCCTTAGACACAACCAAATGAACTCCAATAATTATGGCTTTAAAGTTACATATTCAGCCCATGACGCCTATGTTAGCACAGCAAGTCCCAGAATTTTCTATCATGACATTGATGATTCAAACACTATCAATGGCGCACCCATATATTATTGGGTAAACCAGGAAAACAGGTCAGTTCCATCGGACGCAGCTTGTATTGGTCTTGTAAACTGCGTAAATATTTCTGTTCAGCACTGTAGCCTATCACAAAATGGAAAAGGCATCATACTGGTTTCAACCAAAAATTCAACAATAACAAATAATGAAATAACAAAAAATAACGGTGAAGGCATCTACCTCTTAGAATCCACAAATAATTACATCAGTGAAAACGTCATAACTAAAAACAACGGTTACGAACTCTATCTTTGCAAGTCTTCGAACAACAACTCGATATGTAACAACACAATAACAGGCACTGAAGACAACTATGGCATCAAGATTCACAGTTCTTCACATAACATTTTTTCTGGAAATACACTAACAGAAAACAAATTGGGCGCCTATGTCTTGAGTTCTGCAGGCGTGAATTTCATTGATAATAACATTAAAAGAAATACTGTTGGCATCTACATTGACCAATTCAATTCTGGACACAATATTATTGGAAACACAATAGAAGAAAATACTGGGTATGGAATTAAGTTAGTTCATACTTCAGGGAATTCTATTGTTGAAAACATTTTTTACAAAAACGCAAACGGAATTTATTGCACTGCATCTCCGAATAATAAAATTGTCGGAAACAATTTTACAGAAAACGTTGGTTGGGCTATAGAATTTGAAGGCGGGCTTGCAGGAGGGGGCGCAAACAACTCTGTTTATCACAATTATTTCATAGACAATAACAAAGAGGTAGGCTTTCAGGTTTCTATGCTTGGAATATGGGACGGCCAAGACAAACTACCTCAACCTTGTATATGGGATGACGGTGAAAAAGGTAATTATTGGAGCGGTTATACTCTAAGATATCCCAATGCCACAGAAATCAATGGAACAGGAATAGGAGACACACCCTTTTACATTAATCCAAACAACATCGACCACCACCCAATTATGAAACTCGAAACAATTCCAGAGTTTCCTTCATGGACAATTCTGCCTATTATTTTTGTTATTGTATTTTCTTCGATAATTGGGAAAAAGGTTAAAATTTAACCCCAACCAACTAACGCTTTTTTCATGATTGGAATTGATTTTTTTTAAATCTTTTACTGAAATCAGGCAGTCTGGTTTTGAGTGAAATTAACTAAAATCAGCGCTTGATTTCGTCTGAATTCAATCTAGATTCAGAAAAGACAGTTGATTTTGTTTATTATTGATTATCTACTTGGGATTATTCGATTGGTATGTAAGGAATAGCATCAACTATTCCAACTATGATAAATTGTATTGCTATTGCAAGCACAATAATCGCCATGAGTGCTGTTACAACATGCAATCCTTCAACGCCTAAAACCTTGATTATCTTATAAGCATACTTCATGCCAAAGTAGGATAACAAAATCCCAATCGTTATTCCAATGAAGACGAAAAGTGCATCAAAAAAATCTATTGCTTGCGAAAATAACAAAATAACTGTCGTTATGCTACCTGGACCTGCAGTTAGAGGAAACACCAGAGGAATAATCGAAATATCTTCTCGATCCTCAGAGGATAACCCGTTTTTTTCTGAAAGCATTTTCAATGCGAGTGCAACTAGAAGAATGCCGCCTGCTATCTGGAATGCATACACTTCGATGTTAAACACTTGAAAAAGTAGTTGGCCTGTCAAAGCAAAAAAAACCAAAACTATAAAAGCTATTTTCATTGCTTTGGCAGCGATTTTACGGTGTTTTTCAGAATTGTGTTTTTCAGGACCAATATCGCTGGTTAGAGTTGTGAAAATTGCAATAGTGCTGAGAGGATTCATAACCGCAACTATCGATAAAATGGCCAGGGTTGCAAATTCAATCGTTGCCAATATGTCCAGCCTAGCAATTGCAAAGTTCAAGTGAGATATAAATATTAACAAACTAATGCTAATAATTTTTTAGTGCACTTCTGTGTGAATTTTTAGTTTATAAAACAAACACTTTTTCAGTTTACTACTTTTCTAAATAGGTATAATGTTGAGCCTAGAGTCAGAACTGCAACAAGTCCAATCACTAAATAGGCTGATAGAATTGTATCCCATACAAATCCGTCGATCATTAGGACTCTGACTGCGTCTACAGTGTAGCTTATCGGGTTTAGCTTTGAGACTGTTTGTATCCAGTCGGGCATAAAATCAAGAGGTGTTAAAGCTGTGCTCATGAATAGTAATGGAAAAGTGAGGAATGAACCGAATGCAAATACTGTTTCTGAACTTCGAGTTTTTAATCCAATTGCAAGAGAAATTCCTGACCATGCTAGCCCGAAAAACGCGATTGTAAAAAGCATCAGTAATATGCCAAATATTCCGGTAACTGGAACAGCACCCATTAGAAATGCTAAAACCATTATGATGGTTGATTGAATTAACACTCGAAAAGCATCACTTGTTAGTCTTCCAAGCAATATTGCATAACGACTGACTGGTGTGACTAACATTTTCTGAAGATATCCTGTATCCATATCTAAAACAATGGAGTTTCCAGATTGTAGAGCGCTGCCAAAGGCGTTTTGCAGTAATATCCCTGGAGTTGCAAATATTAGGTAGCTTTCTGCAGGAAATCCTGGAATGTTTGCGAATCTTTCAAAAAGTTGAGTGAATAAAACTAGGAAGATTATCGGCTGGACCAGTGAGAAAAAAAGTAGTATAGGATTTCTAATAAGTTTTTTTAGGTATCTAACAAAAAGGTATCTAGTATCAGATAATAGGGTCATTGTTTATCTTTTTCTCCCCATAAATGTTGTACTTGGAGTTTTTCCTAGCTCTTCGGTTCTTATTCTTTTGCCCGTCTTTTGCAGATATACATCATCAAGAGTAGGTGATGAAAAGCTTATTCCAGCCAGTCCTATCTCAAGGCTATCAAGCGCTCTTACGATATCTGCAATTAGTTGACTGGCGTTTTTTGCGAAGACTGTTAAACACTCATCTGATTCAGTTATATTTGAAACTCCAGTCAAACTCTTGAGAATTTTGACAGCTGTTGTTTTGTCTTTGGTATAATCTTTTAGGGTAATTTTGATGGAGTCTACCCCTAATTGTTGCTTGAGTTCAGTTGGGGAGCCGCTAGCTACTATTTTTCCTGTATCTATTATTGCGAGTGTTCTGCAGAGCCGATCTGCTTCTTCCATATATTGGGTTGTCAAAAATATTGTGGTTTTGTCTTCTTTGTTTAATTTTTCAAGGTATTCCCATATTGCAGAACGGGATTGTGGATCTAGTCCAGTAGTTGGTTCATCCAAAAAAAGTAGTTGGGGTCTATGAACTAGAGTTGTTGCTAGGTCTAGTCTTTTTTTCATTCCCCCCGAGTAGTTTCTTGCCCGTTTGTCAGCAAATTTTTCTAGGTCCACCAGTTTGAGTAGTTCATCAACTCTTTGTTTTAGGATCTTAGTGGGTATCTGTTGGAAGTGTCCTTGAAGCATTAAGTTTTCTCGTCCCGTTAGGTCTCCATCAACAGCTGTGTCTTGGCTTTGAACACCAATCATTTTTCGTATCTCTTTAGAGTCCTTGTCCATGTTGTAACCTGAAACATGTACTGAACCCGAGGTTTTTTTCAGTAAGGTGGTCAGAACTTTGATGGTAGTACTTTTTCCTGCTCCGTTTGGTCCCAGAAACCCGAAGAATTCACCCTTTTTTACATTAAATGAAATATTATCTACAGCTCTAGTGCCATTAGAATATACCAGTACTAGGTCTTTGACATCAATCATAGTTGACATAAAATCGTGCCTTTAGAGTAGTTTTAAAAGGAATAAAAAGTTTGTCAAAACTTGCGTACGAAATCATAATCTACAATGGTGATTGGATTAGAATATTTTACTATGTTTGGGTTTGGGATTAAAATTTAACCTTTTTTTCCTACTCTTTTCCTGTTTAACTCTAATCCCCTACTCCTATCTACCTACCTTCTCGCAAAACACAAAACGAAATACAATAAAACAAAAAACTAGCTGAGATAGACATAGATTAGAGCTTATGTTCTGTTAAAATTTAACATTCATAAGCTATTAAACTAAATTAAAAATTCAAAATAAATAGAGAAGTAAAATGTCAAGATATGAAAAACAATTAGCTGACCAAAGGGCAAATTGGAAAAGAGTATTTAAATATGATATGTCCTAAATGTGGTGCACAAGTTTTTGAAATAAATATGCCTGATGTAGTTTGTACTGAATGTTCAACAAAATTAACACATGTAATCTCGCACGTTGGCACAGGTGGAATTTGCACGTGCTCCTGCTGGGCACACAAGCCCCCAATGGGTATCCTAACTTTTAACTGGTTGTTGAGATTTAGCACAATTTTTATAATTTGGTTTAATTGGAAAAATAAGCCTAAACCTGGGATATTTTTAACCCACAAAATGACCAAATGAAGTAGTATTCTACAAAATTTAACAATAAACAATCTTAAATTTCTATTATACACTGGGTTTTTTGTACGACTTGATAAATACTTCATAGCCCATAATGTTGTTAATGAGCTGGTTTAGACGAGCTTAAAATTAAAAACATAAAGGGGAACATAGAATTTTGCCAAATAAACAATGTCCAAAATGTAAGCGTAATGTTAGCCTCACCAAATTTCAGTGGGACATGGGTGCAGAACTTCCGAAGGACTGCCCATATTGCAATAAACCAGTCGAGAAAAAAGAAGAAAAATCCAAAGAATATTTCCCTGAAGAATCAAAAAATAATTACCATTCTTGGCTTCCAAAAGGTGCATAAACTAACAATGGAATTAACCAAACGCTGATTATCATCATGTTAGTGCAAATAATTTTTGGATTATTTTCTAGTACTGGATTGAAGTTCACTCGTCGTCTTGATACAAAATATGCATAATTCAAACCAAACAAAAAACCAAACCAACACCAACAAAAGAACCAACAACCCAAACTGAACTAATCTCTGAAAACATCATTCGCTTAAAACTCATAACACGCAAAGGAACCCAAATAGAAAGTGTACCCTTAAAATTAGAAGTTGCACTGTAAACGACTTTCTTGGAAATTAAATGATGATTGGATAATACTTCATTGAGTTTAGTCCATTCTTTGAAGTTTTCAATGTTGCACTAACATACAAAATATTTATCTCCACAGTATTCGTGATTAATTCAGTATATATTAATTAAATAATTGTAAACTTTAATTGAAGTTATCGACCTTCAAAAGACTATTTCATGTTTGCAAGGTCACAACTCTGATAATATAAACTACCTTGATGTTAAACTAACTCAAATACTTAAAATGAACCAATTTGTTGTTGTTGACCCCCCCTACCCCCCAACAACAACAAAACTTGCATTTTTTTAAAATCTTGTTCAACTGCCAAACATGTTTTGATGCTTTCTTTAAATTAGTAATAGTTGTTTTTTACCTGTAACAAAAAACAACTACTTCTATTGTTTTTTTTTTAAATGGTTGTTGTATCAACATTTTGGTGAGTCGCAAATGTTTGTTTTTTTATGTTTGATTTTTTGAATCTCAACTTTTGTGCTAAATAAATTGCTGTGCAAATTGTTATATGAACAATGGTGCATATTGTACTTTTATTATGTTGAATCGACCTGTTGTGTTTCAGGCAGTCAACATTGTCGCCTACATAGTAACTTTAATTGTAAACGGGTTAGCTGGCAGCACTACAATTATTGGAGGAGTTACTAGCGCCGATGTTTCAGACATGTACCCTACCTTGGTTACTCCTGCGGGGTTCACTTTTGCTATTTGGAGTGTAATCTACATTCTTCTGGCGTTGTTTGTTATCTATCAAGCGTTACCCAAAAACAGGGACAAACCGTTTCTTGGTCAAGTTAGTTGGTTCTTCGGATTAAGCAGCATCTTCAACATTGTTTGGCTGGTTCTTTGGCATTACGATTTCGTTACCTACAGTGTAATTCTGATGCTGGGGTTGCTGACAAGTCTAATTCTAGTCTACAGACGCTTAGACATCGGCAGAGCAGCAGTATCGATCAAAGAAATGGTTCTTGTTCATTTGCCTTTCAGTGTTTATTTGGGCTGGATAAGCATCGCAACCATCGCAAACATTTCTGTAGCTTTAACTGCAATAGGCTGGGACGGATTTGGAATCGAAGCTTCAACTTGGGCCGTTCTGATAATCTGTGTTGCGTTGCTGTTGTCCCTTGCTATGTTAGTGTTACGAAAAGACGTCGCCTTCTGTGGTGTAGTCATCTGGGCACTATTTGGTATCTTGTCTAAACAAGCAGAATACGAAAACATCGTTTTGGTCTCTGAAATTGTCATAGCAGTTCTTGCAGTTGCAATAGTTGTTACATTAATTCTTTCAAAGTTTAAACGTTGAAAACCCCTTTTCATATTTTAGGTGACAGGTTAGTTGCTAAAGAAACCCAAAATCGTATGCACGATTGGTCCGGCTAGTGTTGAAACTGAAACTTTAAAGGGAATGCTCCAAGCAGGCATGAACTGTGTTAGAATAAACACCGCATACGGTGACCTTGAAAGCTACAAGCAAAGTGTTGATAATATTCGAAAATTATCTGACCTGCCCATAATGATTGATATAAAAGGTCCCGAAATTCGGTTAAGAACAGAAGACCAACAAATAGTCAATATAGGTGACAAGCTATACGTTGGTTTTAGTGGCGAATCCATCAGTTTTAATCACAACATTATTGCCGAAATGAACATTGGGGACATAGTTTACATTGACAACGGCAAAATCAAAACTGCAGTTATCGAAAAAGACAATAAATCTTTAGTTTTATTGGTGGAACGTGGAGGCATAATATCTAACGGCAAAGGAGTTAACGTTCCAAACAAGATTCTTGGTGTTCCAACCCTTTCACAGCGGGACAAAAAAATTATAGACTTTGCCAAAAAATATCATGCAGAGTTTTTGGCTTTATCTTTTACCCGAAACGCCAAAGATATAACAAAACTGCGGTCAGCAGCAAAAGGTTTTGAAGGGGCTGTTCTTTCTAAAATTGAAAATTTTGAAGGCATAACAAACTTTAAAGAAATTTTAGAAGCATCCGATGCTATAATGATTGCCCGAGGGGACTTAGGCGTAGAAATTGATTCCGAAAAAGTGCCTTTAGTTCAAAAATCGTTAATCCGAATGTGCAACCAAGAAGGGAAACCCGTAGTTACTGCTACAGAAATGCTGGAATCCATGATGCATAACCCAAATCCAACCCGCGCCGAAGTTAGCGACGTAGCTAACGCCATATTAGATGGAACAGATGCAACTATGCTTTCAGGAGAAACCGCAGTTGGAAAATATCCTGTAGATGCAGTAGAGATGATGGCAAGAATCGCAGTAGAAGCTCAAAAAGCAACCCGAAATTCAGTGCGAAAACTAGGTTTTGTTAACATTTCCGACACCGTAAGTTGGTCTATACACAAGATTTGCACTAGCATGCCTATAACAAAAATTGTAACTTTAACACGGTCTGGTTATACTGCAAAAATGATTTCTCGTTTTAAAATTGAAAGTCCCATAATCGCGGTTACCCCAAACCTGCAAATCAAAAAGCAACTTGAGCTAGTCTACGGGGTTGTTCCAGTACACTACGATTACACTAACAAAGACGACCGGTTAATGTCTGTTGCAATTAAACTGCACAAAATGGAACTGCTGCACATCGAAGATCTGGTATTGTTCACTGCTGCCTTTCGAACAAAAATGCCCCATTCAAGCAATCTTATCGAAATACATACTCTCAAGGAACTTTTGGAATTTAAGAAAACGGTGAATTAAATCTAGTCAACAGTTCCTATTACTAATTAATAGATGCAACTTTGTTGGAAACCGGTTTTTTTTCTGGAATTCCAAAGGAACACAAGATTTGTTCCTTAATGGTTCCGTGAATAATCTAAGATCTTTAGTTAAACTGCAAGGCGGTTAACGTGTTTTTTTTGTGTTACTTTTTTTACTTCTTCGTCGCCATCGTAGATTGCTTTAGCCATTTTTTTGTTATACTTGTCTAGGGACTTTTGGAGTTCTGGATTAGCTATGGCAAAAATTCGTAACGCTACTAACGCAGCATTTTCTGGTTTAACAACGTATGCAACAGGAACTCCAGTAGGCATTGCAGTGGAAGAAAACACTTTGGCTCCTCCGTGTTGGTCAGAGTCTGGAGGGCATGCAATAACTGGATGAACGGTTGTCCCTGCAACTACTCCTGAAAGGGCGTCAGATAATCCTGCAACTGTAATGTAAACAAGGGGCACACTACATTTTTCGTATTCTTTGAGTTCCTTTAACAGTTTTTCTGGTGTCCGATGTGCCGAAGCAACAGTATATACACAATCTACTGGAAACTTTTGTTTTTCCAAAAACTCTTTAATTTTGGAAGCAAAAGGAAGATCTCGGGGAGAACCCATTAAAACTACAATTTGTTCTTTTGACATGGTATTCACTTTTCTTTTTTTATTGGATTAACTTTTTGGTTAACTAAATGGTTATTCCCAGTTTTTTCTGATGGTTTCACTCTTTTTGGTTGCTGCTTCAACAGCTCGAACTAAAGCTTGCCTGATCTGGCTGCCTTCAACTTCATAAATTGCCTCAATGGTGGTTCCACCTGGAGTTGTAACATTGTCCCGTATCTGAGCAGGACTTAGTCCTGTTTCTAAAACAAGTTTTGCAGTTCCCAAAACTGCTTGAGCTGCACTTTGCAACGCCAAATCTCGGGGCAAACCAACTTTTAAGCCCGCGTAGGCTAGAGCCTCTACAATAATTGAAAGGTATCCCGGTCCGCTTCCACTGACTGCAGTTACTGCATCCATGTATTTTTCATCAATTTCCATGGATTTTCCCATCAAATCCAGAAATGTTTTGATAGTTTGCTTGTCTTGCTCAGTTACATCGTTGTCACAACAATAAGCAGTGAAAGATTCTTGCACCGAAATAGCAACATTAGGCATTACTCTTACAATACGGGCTTTAGGTGCTACCCGTTTACAGAACTGAACAGTAACCGCTGCAGCTGTAGAAACCACAAGTTTGCCTTCAACTTCTTTGCTGATTTCTTCTAAAACTGACTTTAAGATGTTTGGTTTCACACACAAAAAAACAACATCAGCATTTTTTGCTGCCTTTTTATTATCACTGGTTAATACTGCACCCATGTTTTCTAGTTCATTAGCTTTTTCCAGTTGAACGTCGGCTACTGTAATTTTGCCTTTATGTCCACTTTTCAAAAGGCTCTTTGTAACAGAACCGCCAATTACGCCTGCGCCAATAACTGCAATGTTGTTTTTCATCCTGGTTTACATCCAATTACCTTGTAACTAACAGTTCCAAACCAACTCACTAATAAAATCTTCTTGCACAAAAACTAACCCAGAAATGGCAACTATACTACCGTTTCGGAATGTTTTGCTTTTGGTAATAGCAGTTTATCTTTTCATTTATTGTTTTTCAGTTTCAGGACAGCACGGGCTATAATCAAGGTACGTGCAAACTGCACATGTTGCTAGTCAAAAAAAGGCAGGAGTTAAGAACTTGGACTACTTCGGGGAAGATACAGAAGTTATCAGGGGCAAAAACTGGGACTGGAAAAATTTTGAGTCCACTAAGGGTTATCCCGTTTCTGATAATCTTCTTGAATGGGTTATCGGGCAAGAACGTGCCCTTGATGAGTGTTATCTTTGTTTAGAAGAATGGGTTCACAAACTAAAAAACCTCAAGCAAGAAAAATGGTACGACGCATGGACAGACCCCGACAAAGAAAAACCCAATGTAACAAAAACTGCTCCTCCTGGTCCATATTTGCTTTTGCTTGGAGATCCCGGCACGGGTAAATCTTTGATTGGTCGTGCCCTTTCGGTTCATTTAACTGAACTTTACAAAAAAGAAGACATTAAACTCCAAGATGTAGTATGCTGGCAAAATGACATCATTCCAGGTGAACCAAAAATTTCTTCCCACCCTGCAGGTGACGGGAAAAAAATTCTTTTAAAACAAAAACTCAAAGAAGCAAAACGGCAGTTCCTTCAACGCATTGGAGTAAAAGCAATAATCTATTTGATGATTATTGTTGCTTCAATTTTCATGTTTGCAGGCTTCTATTACCTTTGGCAAGAAAAACTTGCATGGGACATGAACGTGCCCGGCGCCTTTGGTGAGCCTGTTCAAACTGTGTACAATGGCAACTTCGGTAGTTTCATGTTAGACAATTTCGTGGCCATTGGAACTACAACTTTTCTGCCGGCAGGAATGATGCTCATGTTCCTGATTCTAGTAACAGTGCTAGGACGATTCGGCATAATGGGGGGCGCCAAAGGAATTGGGGGAGCAAAATCTTCTAAGGTTCCAAAACTCATAGTTGACAACTCCAAAAAAGCTGCGCCTTTTATTGATGCCACTGGACATGGCTCTGCTCAACTGTTTGGAAGTATTGCATGGGATCCCTTCCAGACTGGAGGAATGGGAACTCCTGAACATCAAAGAGTAACCGCCGGTGGGGTTCACCGTGCTCATCAAGGCATCTTATACATTGACGAAATAAAAAACATGGCACCTGATGAAGCAATTACTTTGTTGACTGTTTTAGAGGATGGTCAGTTACCGATAACTATGCGCAGCCGATTAGGGGGAGCAAGCGGAACAGCAGCAATGTCTGTAGCTACTGAACCTGTGCCTTGTATGTGCTTTTTAGTGGGTGCCGGGAACTACGACAGCATCGGGCAAGTTCATCCCGCGTTGATGGATCGAATATATGGTTACGGCAAAGTAGTGCGCATGAACAATACCATGCCTAACACTATGGAGAACCGCCGCAAGTATGTTCAGTTTATTGCCCAAGAGGTTTCTCGTTTTAGGCTGCTTCCTTTCAGCAAAGAAGCCTGTGAAGAAATAATTAACGAAGGTCGCAGAAGAAGCAATAAAAACAATGCCTTGTCCACTAAACTTCGGCCAATGATTTCCATAGTGAAAACAGCAGGCACTTTGGCCATGAACGAAGACCTAAAGTTTGTCGAAGCGAAGCACGTAAAAGAAGCCATTGAGAATCACTGTAAAACGATCCAAAAACAGATTCTTGAACATCAAATGAGCGAACGGGGACAACTTTTGGATATCAGTCCCGAAGGTTCCAAGTTAGGGCAGATTTATGGTGTTGCTGTAGTCAAAGATTCATACAGTGGAGAAATGACTGGAAACGTTCTTGCTGTCAAAGGCTTCTTAGAAAAACGGGACAAACGATTTGACAAATCCCTGCGTGGTTACTACAATGTTACCGGAATTGCCAAAGAAGGACAAGAACAGTTCATCGCCGATAGTGTATGCAAAGTCCGAAGTGTAATTTTACAAAAATACGGTGTTGATATTGCCCAAGAATTCTTTACACACATTGATTTTGCTCAGGCTTATCGTGTAGACGGACCAAGCGCAGGAGTAACCATGACTATTCTTCTTTGTTCCTTGTTAGAGGGTAAACCCATCAGGCAAGACGTCGCAGTTACCGGAGAAATTAATGTTGGAGTTCACGACGTGGTTCCTGTTACTGCAGTTGGCGGAGTTCACGAAAAAATTAAAGCAGCAGAAATGTGGGGCTTCAAAAAAGTTATAGTTCCAGCAAAGAACTACAAGCATTCTATTGAGCCTCAAGACTACAGCATCGAAGTAGTTCCAGGGGAAACTTTAGACGATTACCTGCGAGAATCCTTGGTTAACACCGACGAAGAATCGGTCCAAGACAAGTAGGGGCTCTTTTTTCACTCTTTTATTGTTTCTACAATCTTTTGCACAGGAGCAATAAAGTCAGCGTCAGTGAATTCTTTAGCTTTTGCTGAAACACACAAAATAGTGCTATATCCCCTCTTTTTGAGTTCGCCTTTCAGTTTGCTAAAGACTCTGCCTTTCCATAGTCTGTATGTGCAGAACAAGATTGTTTTTTTTCCGTTGCCTTCTGGTAACTGTTTCACAAACTCTATAGATTCTTTTGAGGGATTAAATCCGTGAACTGGGGTTCCAAGAATTATTATGTCATGTTGTTTTGCAACGGAGGCGTCATTGCTTGTCATGTCATATGTTGTGGGAATTTTTAGAGAATTTGATATTTTTTCTGCAAATTTTTTGGTGTTCCCTGTTTGTGAGTAATATAGAATACATGCATTCATGATTATTACTGAGCTGTCTGATAATATAACTTGTTCTAATAGAAAACAAAAGAATGGTTTGTTATTTTTGGAGTGTTTATTAACTTCCAACTCTCAAAGTTTATCTAGTGTTTACTGGTTTAATGGGGCTGCCAAATTTTGCATGCCAGAATTGTGATGTTGGTTGATTTGGATTATTTCTTTGCTCAATGTGAAGAACGCCGAAATCCTTCCATAAAAGGCAAACCAGTTGTTGTCTGTGTGTATTCTGGGCGAACCCAAGACAGCGGAGCAGTAAGCACAGCAAATTATGTAGCCCGACAATATGGGGTTAAATCTGGAATTCCCATTTCTCTTGCTAAAAAACGACTTGAAGGCGTAGATTCCGTGTTTTTGCCTGTAGACAAACCCTTTTATGGGCAAATTTCAGACCGCATAATGGATGTATTGCGAAGTTACGCTGACCGTTTTGAGCAAGTTAGTGTAGATGAAGCATACTTGGATGTAACTCAAAAAACCCGGGGCAGTTACTTAAGGGCTAAAAAGTTGGCAAAAACAATCAAAAATGAAGTTTTCAGCCAACAGCAACTTACTTGTTCTGTAGGGGTTGGACCAAACAAGCTTGTAGCTAAAATTGCTGCTGATTACCAAAAACCAGACGGGTTAACTGTTGTTCCTCCCGAATATGTGCTTAGTTTTTTGGCGCCATTGCCTGTTCGCAGTTTAGTTGGTGTTGGAAAAAAGACAGAAAAAAAATTTGAAACTTTGAATGTCCATACTGTTGGTCATTTGGCTAAGTTTGACGTGCAACAGTTGGTAGATCTTTTTGGAAGAAAACTAGGTGCCTATTTTCATAACGCCGCCCTAGGAATTGATGATGATCCAGTTGAAGAACGGGGTGATCCCGTATCTGTTGGTAGAATTTCGACCCTTAAAGAGGACACCCAAGACTTGACGGTTATTTTGAACAAAGCCTACCAACTCTGTGAAGATGTCCATGCCCGATTATTGGCTAAAGGGTTGCTTTACAGGACCGTGACCATACGAGTTGTTGGAGATAATCTGGAAGTTCATAGCAGGTCTAACACTTTTGAGAATTCTACAAGTAGTTTGGAAATCCTAAAAGATGAAGTGAAAGAACTTTTCAAAAAATTCTTTGAAGAATCAGACGTAAAAGCGAGAAGGGTAGGTGTTACTGTTTCCAGTCTGTCTAGAAAAGAAAACCAGCAAAAACAGATAACAAGCTTTTTTGGTGGTTCCAATAATTAGTTTTAGATTCACTCTTTGGGTGTCTGGAGGGTAAGAAATGAAAGAAAAACCAATAGACATCGGTTTAGATGGTGTCAAAGCTAAGCTAGTTTACAATGTTTGCGATGGGTTCCAGCTTAATACCTTACTTGTTTCTTTTGAGCATCAGCGTCGAGTTTTTTCTACCAAAGAGTCGTTCAAACAAGTAAATTTTGTTGGTAACGCTTACGTTGATGGGGGTTTGTTTGAGCAAGTGCGAAAAAGTTTTGGAGACCAATTGCCCGTTGATTTTGATTTAGGCATAGACCACAAAGTAATCAAGACGTTAGGTTTGGTTCCTGAAGAAATTGCCCTTTTGAATACGGCTGTAAACATGGAACACGTTGCATTATCCAAAGAAAGTTATGAAGAATTCAAAGTATGTTGTTTTGCTTCTGCAGGCACAGGAGGCAACGCCCTTCGTATGGGTGTAGACAAAGCAGATTGGACTGAAAGAAACGGAATATATGTTAGTCCCCTTGGAACTATCAACATCATTGTTTTAACAAACTCGAAGTTAACAGACTCGGCGATGGCACGGGCAATTATTACTGTAACTGAAGCAAAAACTGCTGTTCTTCAAGATTTAAAAATCAAAAGCAGTTTAACTCCCCAAAAGCAGGCTACTGGAACAGGAACCGACCATGTAATCATCGTTTCGGGAACCGGTTCTAAAAGAGCCATTCAATGCACCAGTGGACACACAAAAATGGGTGAATTGATTGCAGTTGCAACCAAAAAAGCCGTAACTGCTGCTCTGAAAAAACATGATGGCAGCATTTCGGTTCGTTCTTTGTTGGGTTTCAGAAAAAATAGATAACAAAAAACTGATTGATACTATTTTTTCCGCAGTTTCATTGTTGCTACAATGGAGATGATGATTGCAATAACCACAATTCCTATTATTATTTCTGAAGGTAACCTATTCTGTGTACTGGGTTTTGAGAGTGCCTCAGGTTCTGTTGAAATTGCAGGAAAATCCATAAGGGGATAATTGTCTTGGTTGTTTCCATATAGGAGATACACAAAATCCCCTATTCCGTTATTATCGGTGTCTGTTCCGTTGTAGTCGCTCCAGTAGTTTCCTTCAATGCCGTTGTCCCAGCTGTTTTCTGAAAATAAATCTGGAGATGTTTGACTGTCAAGCACTGGCTGGTTAACGTCAAGGAAGTAGTTGCGGTAAAATTTGTTTCCTGAAGATTGTCCGACGTATACGCCGTATGTGCTTTTTATTACAAAGTTTTCTGAAATTGTATTGCCGGTGGAGCCAACCAGAATTGATAAGGTTCCTTTATTCAACAAGTTTTTGGTTACCGTGTTGTTTGAGGATTTCCATAACATAAGAGCTCCCATTCCATCTGCTAGTTCTGAAATCCTGTTTTTGGAGATGGTGTTGCCTGTGGATTCATCAAGGGAAATTCCCGAAATCAATGCAGCTGTTATGTTGTTTTCTGTAATCATGTTGTTGTGAGCGTTAATGAGTTCTATGGAGCGGTTGTTGTGGGTTACAACGTTTTCTGAAACCGTGTTCCTTGATGAGGCACCATAAACCGAGATTCCAACCAGATTGTCTTTTAGTTGATTGTTTGTGATAACACAGCCCTTTGCTCCTGATACGCTTATAGCGTAACCTTGCATGGGGTCAAAACCAGTTACAGTGAATCCATTAATATGCACGTTATCTGCTGTTACGATTAATCCCAAAGAACTGTGATATTTTAGCACACTTTTTTGGTTGTCTCCAATCACTGAAACAGATTTTTCTATAGAAACCCATTCTTCGTTGTAAATTCCTGCTTTAACTGCAATGGTGTCACCACTGTTTGCGGCGTCGATTGCTTCTTGGATTGTTTTGTAATCGTCAGGGACAGTGATTGTTTTTGGGCTTGAGTTTGCTCCAGCAGCTGTAGTTGTTATGGTTGAAAGCAAAAGAACAAACACTACAATTAACGGAATTATTCGGCTTTTCATTTTGGGTCAAATCAGGTTAACTTTTTACTAATAAAACAGTTTTCATGCTTGCACCCAATTTGGTAACAACTAAATGATGTTTAGCGAAAATGTCATAAATTAGATGCATACACAATAAATGTGGTTATTTATGATTGACGAAAAGCAACTGCAACAAGTTTCTGCAATATTCAGCGCCTTGGGTAGTCCAACAAGACTCAAAATCATTGAGTTAATAAGTGAAACCCAGCGGCCCTTGCATATAAAGGCGGTAGCTCAAGTGATTGAAAAGGACTATGCTGCAGTTTACCGTCACATTGGGGTGCTTGAAGAATGTGGCTTAGTGGGCGTCTATGATGTTGGGCGTTCCCGGGTTATTTATTTAAAAAATGCTGAGCTGATTAAACAGTGTGTTGCTGCAGTTAAGAAGATGATGTAAATCAATCAATATGATTTAGCAAAAATGACATATTGTTTTTCGAAAAATATAAATATGATTTAGCGTACACCCTTCTTTATTATTGGGTGAAACCCTTATGCTCAAATTAGACACCAAAAAACTTGCAGTAGCTAGCATGCTAGCAGCTCTAAGCGGGGTCTTTGAAATAATACCTGGACCTCCTTTTGACATTCCTTTTCCCCTTTACGACAGAGTCTCATGGGACCTAACCGGAATGCCAATGATGATCAGTCTACTTTTCACTGGTCCAATCGGAGCAATATACACCTGCCTCATTGGATGTTCTTTCATTTTCTTGCGTGGAAATATTTACGGTGGAATCTTTAAAATCATAGCAGAATTAGCAACAATACTCGCTTTTGCTGCAATACGCAAAGGATTCCTTTCCAAAACCATCGCGTCAGTTACGTCCCGAACAGTAATCATGACTATAGCCAATTACTTCTTGCTTCCCGTGTTCTACGGAATGCCCATCTCAGTAGTAGTTGGCATCCTACCTGCCTTAGGAGTAATGAACGGCACCCAAGCCCTGATTAACATTGTTCCTGCACGGATTGTCTACTCTCGGCTTGGTAACTGGTGGCGACTGCAAACCAATGAAACAAAACCTTTGAAACCGCCTTCATTCAAAACTTAGTTGGTGGACTGGGCGGGAATTGAACCCGCGGCTTCTGCCTTTTTCTGTAATATAACATGCGAAGGCAGCGTTCATACCAGACTGAACTACCAGCCCGTCTCTATCGTCTGAATCAAAGATGGTATTTAATCTTATTGAAGATGTCTTGGTGTTAAAAAATTGGAAAAAATATTTTTAAAGTTTAATTATCAAAAATGTTTTGGCTGACGAGTTAGCCAGAATTTATTTTTTGGCGGTCGATTTAATGGAAAAAAGAAGGATACAAATCCAATAATATTTTCCATTTGATTCTTGATTTTTGTTTTCTGAGGACCTTCTTTTCTTTGGAGACTATGTATGAGATAATTGTGTTAGTAATTTAGGAAAAAAAGTGTTACTTAATGTTTCGATATTCTTTCATTTTTATCAGCATTGTAAGCAAAAAGGCTAGTAATGCTGAATTGATTGAAGCGCTTTCCCCTGCTGAGATATAAGCTGAAATTCCTGTTATGGCACCTACTATAGTGCTATCAATGATTTGATCGCAAAAAATGGCAAATCTACTTGATTTAGGATTTTGGGATGAATTACATGCATTGATTATGTGCAATCCTCTATTAAATCCAAGAAGTATTTTATTGTATACGTTTTCAGCTATTGTCAGCTCCCTCCTGTTTTGAGTAACTAGTTAATTGTTGAGGTATTAGCAATTCTATAGATTATTTTTACAATGAAGCTGTTATTTGCAGTCCGGAACTGGGAGGAAAACAGTCCTTACTGGGTCTTGTTGTTGGTTGTTTGGTAAGTATCTTTAAAGCCTGTAACAGCAATATTGTTTTTTGATTTTCTCGAATAAGTTTGATGATTCGCATACGGCCTATACGTTGGTCTGTGATTATGTCTTCTTTTTCTAGAATTCTTATGTTCCTGTTCACTTCAATGTATGTGCTGTTTGTTCTGCGTACAAGTGCCATGATGTTAATTGATTTAACTTTTGATAGTTCTATCAATATTTTTTGCCTGCACGATGAGGCTATCAGTCTTTCAAGATTCAGATGAAAACCCCCCTTGTGTGAAATAAGGATAAGTAATTAAGAACTTTTAAGCTAGACGAATACTTTCAGAAGTAGAGAACTCAATGAAAGTATAAGTTATTTTTTTTCATCTTTTTTCGTTCTTTTGTCATATTCGAAGCAGTTTTTTCTTGTTATAGTTCATCAAAAAATGGGAATGCGTTTACTTATGTTAACGTTTTTTTGTTTCATAATTTACATGGTTCCTGAAAGGTTGATTTTAGAGTTTTTAACTAAAAATTTTAATTATGAACATTGATTGGTCTAGGTTTCAATTTTTGGGTTCTTGCAATTAGATTGATTACATATAGTGAGTTTGTTGAGTATTGTTAATGCTTCTAGTAGTATCACTGTTTTTTTGTTGGTGAAAATCAAAGCAATAATCCGCTGATGTCCGATGCGGTAGGATTTGGCTATTCCTTCATTTTCTAGAAGCTGTATATTACGGTTAACTTCATTGTATGTACTACCGGTCTCTCGAACGAGTTTCATTATGTTAGTTTTTCCAACATGTGATAGGTACATTATAATTTTTTGTCGGCAAGAAGAAGCTAGCAATTTTTTGAGGTTCATAATGTTTTAGTTCCTTTCAGGTCATGTCTATTTGCTTGATTTGGTTTATTATTGAAAACTGGGAAAATGAAGATGAAAGAACAATTTTTGTCTTTTTTCTTAAGGGGTGTCATGTTTGTGCTAAACCTGTAAATTTGTTATTTTAAATCAATATATACATAATTTACACAAGTAGTCTAAATTATAATATTTATTCCATAATATAAATCATTCCATTCAATTGTAGAACAAAACGACAATAATTGTAAAACACAAGTAGTTTGCAAGTATACAAAATCAAGGTAGCCATATCAAAATCCTGAATCTGTCCCTTTGAATATGTTGGCTATTCTGTGTTTCTGTAAGTTTTCGTCTATCTTAAAGCAAGATTTTGAAAAATGGGTTACAGGTCGGTTTGATGAAAAATTTGATCCTTATCCCAGTTTATAACTGTGCCAAAAAATTATCTTCCTTTTTTAGTTTTCTTTACAAACTTGATCCTCAGCCGGACTTGTATGTTTTTGCCGAAAACAACAGTGATGACGACACTCTAAATCGTGTTTGGAAATTTAAACGCCCCCATGAAGTAATCCGATTATGGTTCCGAAAAGACGCTTCAATAATCTGCGAAAGCCCTTATGACACCATAGCCCAAGTAAGACAAACATTGTTGACTTTTGCACGGAATTTTGATCCAGATTATGCAATTTTTTTGGACAGTGATGTTTATCCTAAAACCAAAGAATTGATTGATTGTCTATCTTTTTGGGGCAAAGACATAGTTGGCGGAGCCTACTTGCGGGCATTTCCTGAAGGGGTTTGGTTGGCTTCAAAATGGCAAGTTCCCGGAGATCCAAAACATTATGCTCTTCATAAAAAGGTAACTTGTGCTTTAGATGAAACTTTGATGACTTCCGCTGGTTGTCTTTGTCTTAGCAGAAAAATAATTCAGGATAAACGAGTTAATTTTTATCCTGTAAGACCTGAAGGCGCAAGTGAAGATTTTGGCTATTGCCTGCAAGCTCGCTACTACGGCTACAAGACTTATCTTGATGGTACAATCAATCTTGAACATATAATTGGAAAAAAAATTCCAAAAAAACCATGGACCTTTGATAGCATACAAAACAGTTATGTACCTTTCTATTACAACAGCGCCTAATCGCTTTTCAGCAGTTTTCCCCTAAATACCGCAATTACAACGGCTACACCCAAAAACAAAGGCAAAACTGTCCATGAGGCAAATTCTGGAATTTGTGGTGTGTATTTTGGTTCTGAGTTGGGATTTTCTTCAGTTAAAAATGGTGTGAAATTTAGTTTTCCTAATTTGAAATCATATTTATAATCATAAATTGTTTGGTTTATTGCGTTGGTATCTGTTGTTCCCCACCAGTTGTTTGTGGCATTTCTATTGTTGGATGATATGAAACGGAAATTATACTCAGAATTGTTGTAAATGTTGTTGTAAAGAAATGTTGTAAAGTCCCCTTCAACTCCGATGAAGTTGTTGATAATTGTGTTATTTCTAATTTCATTAGCTTCACTGATTCCATAAGTATTGTTTGCTATTGTGTTTAATTCAATCAGTGAGCCACCAACAATCCCGTATGTGTTATTGACAATTATGTTGTTTTTTATGGGTTCATTTAATTCTCCAGTAATGCCAATATTGTTGTTGATGATAATGTTTCCTTCAATATTTACAACATTGCTAACCTTTATATCTACATCATAAATTTGTGACCCACCAACAGTAATTGCTGCATTTGAACAACCGCTAATTAGGTTGCCTTGAATAATGGCAGATGTGTAATGCAAATGGAGGGGCCAGCCTGCTGCAGGTTCTATGTAAATTCCATATTCTTCTCCAATAATCATGTTATTTTCTATTGACACTTCAATTACAGGATCTTTACCTTTTGGTACCATATCAAGTTGACCAGTAATTGAATTGCCTGAAATTGTTATTTTCCCATTAGTAACACTGATTTTTCCCAAAATTTCATTATTTGAAATGGTAGTTGTTTCCCCACGCGCGCGAATGTTTACTTCTCCCAAAATAAAATTTTGTGAAATTAGGGCTGAACTTATTCCTCCCCACATAAGTGTTTCACCTTTGTTGATGCCCTCTGAAATGTAATTTTTCACAATTTTTGGGGAGCCACTCTTGACACTAATTCCACCTGAAATGGTATTATTAGCGATTATGGGAGAATCATTTAAGGAAACTTCTCCTGAAATGGTGTTGTTTAAAACTATATGGGGACCTAAACCAACATGAAGATTCCCTGAAATAGTATTAAATGAGAATACACTTGAGCCGTCTGAAGCACAATTTACGTCTCCAAGGATTATGTTGTGGGAAAAAATTGGTTTTTCAGCGTTTAATTCAACATACACTGGACCAAATATCGAATTGTTGCTAACTATCGATGAGCCACCAACGGTGAGGTTCAAAATGGAATTTCCAACAATTTTGGGGGAAACAGAACTAATTTCTACAAAAATTGATTCGAGATTTGAATTCTCAATTATGCTTCCTGAACCTGTATTTTCATCCCAATTGCTACTGAATTGTGTAAATATGATCCTTCCATTGTTAACAAAAATTTTGTCTTGGATGTTTCCTAACAACCGTAATGTCCCGTTCACCATGATGTAATATCCATTAAGGTTCACGGTTGTTCCTGCTTCAATGGTTAATATAATTCCTTCATTTACGAGCACGGGTGCATTAAGTTCGTGGGGGCTATCTGCTTTTGTCCAAGTAGTGTCAAAATCGATGACCACAACTAAACCTGACTGGGCAAAAGCTTTCGAAGAATCAAACAAGGTTAATCCGCTGAGGATAATTAGCGTTAAAATTGTGCCCAAAAGCAGTTTCATTTATTTTTTCCTCACGGGATTTTTTTTTTAAAAATTATGGCTACCAGAATTATTACTGCTGCCAGAGGCAAAATTGTCCATGTGGGAAACTCTGGAATTATGTATTTTGGTTGTGCGTTGGGGTTTGGTTCGGTTAGGAATGGAGTGAAGTTTACTGTTCCTAAGTCTAGGGAATATTTGGAGTCATGTATTGATAACCCAATTGTTTCTGTGTCTGTGGTTCCCCACCAGTTGTTGGTGGCGTCGATGGTGCCGTACGTGTCTGTTAAGTAAATGCTGTTATTGTAATCTTCAATATTGTTGTAATTTATTGTAGCAGAATCACATTTGATTAATTCCAATGCTACAGGGCAACTAGTTATTGTGTTATTGTTACACTGTATTGAATGACTATGAACGTAGATTCCAGACCTAGTTTGTTTAGTTATAACGTTGTTCTCAATAATCGAAAACCCCTCATTGGTCACGCTGATTCCGTTTTCTCCACTCGTTATGGTGTTGCTTCGAATTTCAGAATCCATGAAATTTACTTGTATTCCAAACCTATTGTTAATCAGATTATTTCCTTCAATCAAGGTTCCCCCAAATATTCCCCTAGAACAATCTGTAATCGTGTTGTTTGCAACAGTAACAAAACCCCCATAAACATTAATGCCTGAAGTTGTGGTTGTTCTGTTGACCGTTGTCCGCCACATATAATACGTATCGTAAGAGTATTCGTATGTATGACCTGTGAGGGTGTTATACGAAACTTCAAACAATCCGCCCTTTTCAATAACTGCAATAATTGGACAATCCCCTAAATGACCTGAAAAATGACCGCCAACCAACTGTTTGCCGTGGACGTAACCTTGGAAAACGTTGTTTGAAATTTTTGCTGAGTGTGCAGAAACATAGGCACCTTGCTGGATTACGTTATTGGTAATTTCTGCTGATTGTACATCAAAATAATTAACTCCTGCACCTTGAGCGGATCCGGGATAAAAATTACCAATGTTTCCAATTTGGTTGTTTGAAATTTGGAAATTTTTTCCATATCCATCAAGGGACTTTATGGTGCAGTCTGAGATTTCAAGTGATCCCCCTTTACAGTTGATGTATGAAATGATATGATGTGAAATCTTCACGTTGCCCTCGTGAACATTTAGTGTTCCAATTTTGTTGTTTTGGATCAATGCCCCGTCCCCGTGAATTGAAATGGTGCCTATTGTGTTGTCTTGAATCACTGATGGTCCTGTTGCTGTTATTTCAGATTTTTCAGAATTACAATTGATTATCTTTATTGGGGCTTTGCTGGAAAGATCCATTTTGTCCATTACTGTGTTTTGGATTATGTGGCCCGACTTTGTTTGTTGATTCCAGCCATTGCTTGTTGTGGTGAGGTTAATTAATCCATTATTAAGGTAAACTTGGTCCCAATCCCCACCACAAACAAAAGTGCCCTCCACACGCATTTCATAATTGTTAAAATCTATCGTAACTCCCGCTTCAATTGTCAACGTCGCTCCATTGTTTACACGTACTGGACCAGTAAGCTCGTAAGGGCTATCCGCTTTATCCCAAGTAGTATCTGAATCAATAACTACAACTAAACTTGGCTGGGCAAAAACTCTCAAGTTTAACCTTTGAGGTAATCCAAATACAAGTATTGTTATTATTAAAACGTAAAAAACTAAAGTTAAAACTTTGGTGACTTTAACTGTCATATCATAATATTTACTTAATGAGATAAAAAAGGGTTTTTCTCAAGAAAAATTGACAAAATACTTATCATTTGATTTATCTATTGCTCAAGAAAATTTGACGAAAGAAAAAATAACTGTGCCCCGCTGCAGTTTCATTTATTTTTTCCTCACGGGATTTTTTTTTTAAAAATTATGGCTACCAGAATTATTACTGCTGCCAGAGGCAAAATTGTCCATGTGGGAAACTCTGGAATTATGTATTTTGGTTGTGCGTTGGGGTTTGGTTCTGTCAATATTGGTTCTATGTTTACTTTGCCTAGGTAGAAGTCGTGTTTGAAGTCGTAAATTGTTGCGTCGATTGCTTGGGTGTCTGTGGTGCCCCACCAGTTGTTGGTGGCGTCAATGGTGCTTGATGTTCCATCTAGGTAGATGCTGTATTGTGCATAGTTTTCGATATTGTTGTAGTTGATTTTTGCTGAACCACACTCAAGGAGCCTTATTGCTACCTGATCAACGTTTGTGATGGTGTTGTTTAGAATTGTTGCTTCCGAGGTGATGACGTTAACTCCATATTTGTCGCAATCTTTGATCAGATTATTTTCAATTGTTACTTTTCCACCAGTTAAGGCTTCAATTCCTGTTGAATTTGCTTGGATGTTGTTGTTTCGCACAATTGCATCGTTTTGGGTGACAATTATTCCATCAGTGTTATTAGTCAACAAGTTACCTTCAATTAATGTTCCGCCTTTTATTCCAAGACTGCATCCTGTGACTATGTTGCCTGAAACATTGCCCTTGCCTTCAAGAATTATTCCAGGAGATGTAATGTTGATTGGTCTGGCTTCAACAATGAACCATTCATATCCTGAAAAAGTATAGCCTGTTACGGTATTGTTGGCAATCACTGCTGAATTTGCAACAACAAAGATACCATGTCTAATTGTGTTATTTGTTATCGTTATGGACTTTGCTTGGAAAACCCGAAATGAAACTCCACCATTTGTTTTAGGACCGTAATGACCTATTGAAGTAATCAGGTTTCCTGATATTACAGGAGAGCTAGAGCAATGATCCCCGTTCTCAATGCGTTCAATTGTGTTGTCTAAAATTTCTGGAGTTCCTGAATCAATATCAATTACATAAATGTCATTGTTTTGGATTATGGGCGAACCACCAGAAACTTTGAGGACCTTTATTGTGTTATCCGTAATTATTGACGAACTGCTAACATATATTGAATAGATTTCGCTTTTGTAAACCTTTACGGGGGCGCTGCTGTCTATGTGTACATGGTTTGTAACTACGTTTTCTAGTGTGGACCCTGAACCCGTTTCTTCGTTCCAGCCGTTACTATGTTGGGTGAACTCAATTGTTTCACTCCCTGCTTTTCCTGTGCTAATTAGTTGTATTTTTTGACTGCTTGTTCCAATGGCCCGTAACGTGCCATTCACTAGAACGTTGTAATCGTTAAGGTCCACTGTTGCTCCTGCTTCGATGGTTAAGGTTGCTCCTTGGCTTACAAACAAGGGTCCAGTAAGTTCGTGGGGGCTGTCTGCTTTGGTCCATGTCGTGTCAGAATCAATTACAACAACCAAACCTGGCTGAGCGAAAACTATCGTGGACGTAGTTTGTGTAAAGCAACAAACAAGTGTAGTTATCAGTAATGCATGAAGAAGTGAATTTAAAATATTGTTGACTTTAACTGTCATATCATAATATTTATTTAATGAGATAAAAAAGGGTTTTTCTCAAGAATAATTGACAAAAAACTTATCATTTGGTTTACTATCAACTCAAGAAAAATTGACAAGAAGAGAGACTAATTTCAGTAAAACCATTTTATTAGATTGTTATGGATTTGTTAGCTCGAACTGTTTTTGTTAGTTGGGTGTTTCTGTAAGCTTTCGTCTTCTTTAAACTAATTTTGAATGATAAAACAATTTTGATTGAAAATGTTAGAAAAGCAATCAACAAAAGAAACTGTGTTGTCTCCAACACTCAATTTTAGGTGGAGAATGAGCTATTTTGCTGGAGTTACGAGATTGTTATCTAGTGATATGAGTTCTTTTAGTTTTTTTGTTAAAACTACGCCTGAAATACCCCTAAATGTAAGTCTACGTATTTTTGGAGGTGAAAATTAATGGCGAATAATATTTTTTGTGACGGTTTTGAAACTGCAGATTTTTCACAATGGGATAATACGAGTGGGTCTCCAACAACTCAAAACACAACAGTCCATCATGGTTCATACGCTGCAAGTATACCTTTGAACAGTAGAGTTTACAAAATTTTTGACGACAACGACACTGTGTGGGTAAGGGTATATGTCAGATGGGAAACTAATCCATCAGGAGGCAATCAGGCTCGGTTATTCAATATAGGTAAAGCAGACGGTACTGGAACGTTGCTTTGTGCCACAATTGCAAATGATTCGGGAACAATGAAATGGGGATTAAGAACATTAGACAACACAGAAAATTTTGATGAAGAATTGTTTACAGGCGGTCCAACACCGACAGTTGACACTTGGTATTGTGTAGAACTAAAATGGCAACAAAACACAGCTAATGGCGCAAAAATTTTTGTTGATGGGATTTTAGTTGGAACTCCATCAGTTACAACTTCTAACACCCCTGCTGACACTTTAAATCTGTTACCTGAATCTACAGATGTAACTGCATACTACGATTGTTCTGTGATTTCTGACAATTATATCGGTCCAGAACCAGAATACATTAACACATCCATAACCAATGAAGCAGTGCTTGTTAGTAGTGCTCCACATTTAACTAATTGGGAAATCGTTGAAGGCATTTATGGATGGGTTATCACCTATCTGCCACATAATGCTGTACCTGCTAGTCAAACAATTAATGTTAACTCAGTCACAGGTTTTGAAGTAGGAGACATTGTAACAATCGAAGATGATGATGAATCTGCGCAAAAGGAAATTCAGGAAATTAATGTACAAGCTAACACGCTAACAATGACTGAAACCATTGGGTACATATATCGTGAAGACAGAAATGCTAGAGTTTACATCTGGAAACCTGGCAAGAGACTTTTCAGTAAATTAGATGCAGATGCACAAGGTGGTGTAGACCATAAAGTAGTCAGTGTTGAATCTGTTGAAGCAGGTCACTATGAAGTGGGAGATATTGTAACAATAAAAGATAGTGCTGCCTCTGAGACAAACAAAATTGCAATTGTTGATGCCGTTAACAATAATTTAACTATGGATTACGATCTTTCAAGCACTTATCTAGTTTCACAAGGTGCTCATGTAGATGGAAGGAAACGATGGAACATTGGAAGCTTTGACAACCCCAAAAATCACTTAAGATTCAAAGATAACGACACTGGTCATTATTACAACATATTTTTGGTGACTGTAACTGGTGATGCAAGTGCGAACGATCCATTATTTGTCCTTGACGAAGGAATGGTTGTCAAAAAAGACATTTCAGCAGGTGGATTTGTAGGTTCAAATCAAGGTGAACTATGGTTAGGTCATGGGAGAGCAGATGCTCTTGATCCTCCAAAAATCATTCTTACCCATTCGTCCAATTTTGGTTATGACCCTGAATATACCACTTTACACTTAAGAAAACTTGAGATAGAAGGTGACAGCTTTAAAACAACAACTCCTGCCCATATGAGTTTAGGTAACTTGATTGCTACTGGTGATGTGAATGTTGCGGGTACCATGAGTGCCGCTCGACTTGACATGCCTGCTCAGCATGATGTGTTTTCTGTTATTGCGCTTGATAATGGTCCAGATACTGATGTGTATCTTGTTCCTCAGAATCCTAGTAATGACACTGGTTTGGGTTTGGGTACTGCTAATGTTCCGTTCAAGTGGGTTGATGCTACTAACGTTTTTGCTGACAACATTAATGGGTTAAGTGCAGATGAAGATTTGACCATTACTCCTAATACTGGACGAAAAGTGGTCATCGATGGAGACTTGCAAGTAAACGGGGATTTGTCAAGTGGTACCCTAAAGGGTAGCAATACGACTGATTCGAATGGTGAACGAACAGTAAATTTTGCTGAATCTTTTGATTCTGCGCCTTTGGTGTTTGTTCAGTCTCGGGACTCTACTGGTCGGGGAGTAAGGTTTGATGTTACTTCTAAATCTACTTCAAGCTTCACGGTAAAAGCAACAGTGTTGCCTGTAAACCATAAACACAAAATCGGCCAAGCCTTGGCAACTGTAGATTGGACTATGGGAATCGACAACTCTACAGGAGAACACAAACACGGATTCGACGGCGGAGCAGCAGTAGACTTGGCTCATAATCATGGAAACCATCAACACGGATTCGGATCAGGGGCAGAACAAGCAGCAGTGGACTTGGCGCATAACCATGGTACTCACCAGCACGGCTTTGGATCTGGAGCAGAACAAGCTGCAGTAGATCTTGCTCACAGTCATGGAAACCATCAACACGGGTTTGGAGCAGGAAACCAAGCAGCAGCAGTAGACTTAACCCATAGCCACGGAAGCCATAGCCATGGCTTTTCTGGTTCAGGCGGAACAACTTCAAATGGTAGCCATGCTCACGCTAGTGCGGGCAGCCATAGTCATGGAATGACTGGAACCGGAGTCCAAACTGGAATCACATCAGGGCATTCACACCTTTACTACGTCGTCAGCGGATGGACAACAAGCGCGGGTGGGTCACATTCTCATGCATCTGCAGGAAGCCACAGCCATACATGTTCAGCAAGCGGAACAACAGGAAGCACAGGTGTCTCGTTAGGGTCTACAATATCTTACGTTGGAGGAAACACTGCATTCTCAACAATTTCGTTGGGTCAAAGCCTCGCAACCGTTGGGGGCAACACGGCGTATACTGCTGTTTCTTTAGGTCAAAGTTTGTCAACTGTTGGAGGAAACACTGCATTCACCGGAATTAACATCGGAGAAACCTTTGCATATGTTGGAGGCTACACCAAAGAGGATGCTGCCCATGGGCATGACCTTTTAAACAAAGCACCTTATGCCCGAAGCATACAACTCAGAGACATAAACGGTAGTGTGGTAGAAGCTGGAGGAACAATGACCACCGTATCTGACACGCTTAAACAACTATACACTGAAGCTGCTGACCTGTCCGCTGAAAGTTTAGAAGTAGACTTTGATTGGATGGCAATACCTGCGTAAACTGGAGAAAAACAAAAATGACCGATAACAACGAATCCATCCAGGAATCCCTTAAAATAATCTACAACCAACTAAACGAACTATCCAAAAAAACCGGAATAAAAACCAAAGAACTAATCCAAATAATGGCCAACCGAGAACTGGTAATAATCAACAACCAACTCCATGCAATACATGAACACTTGGACAAAATCAGCAAACAAACAGACGTTGACAATAAAACCAAAAACTAAACTTTCCCTGCTGCTGCCAGAAAAATGAAAAATCATAAGGACATCATCTTTGATGCCCTTTTCTCTTTTTATTTTGCCCACAAAACAAATCTGGGCTTCTAAACAAAATCGCTAAAAACAGTTTTATTTTAGTTGCCAGGTGTATAATCAAAATGGAGTTGCACAGGATGGACTGTAGTCGACCTGACTGGGACAGATACTTTTTAGATTTATGCGAAGCTGTTTCAAAACGTGCGACCTGCGACCGCGGAAAAGCAGGATGCGTAATCGTAAAACACAGACGAATAATGACCACCGGATATGTTGGAGCCCCTGCAGGATTGCCTCATTGTGATGATGCGGGTCATGACATGCGACGGGTTTTAAACGAAAACGGAACTGTTTCCCAACATTGTGTTCGAACTTTACATGCTGAACAAAACGCAATTATCCAAGCAGCAAAATTTGGGATAGCTTTGGATGGCTCTACATTGTATTGTAAGATGACTCCATGCCGAACATGCGCTATGATGATAATAAATTCAGGCATCAAACGGGTAGTTTGTGAAAAACGGTACCACGCAGACAAGGATACCATTGAATTGTTCAAATTAGCGGGCGTTGAATTAGACATAATTAATAACACCTTTGCAGAATATGACCACCAATAAAATGGCGTACCCTTTTTAGCATTTTTACCCCCTGAAACAACGTACCTGATACGTGATTTTTGCAATTGTAACAAATAATATGCTAACTTACAATTTTTGCTTAACTTTCAATCCTTTGGGGCGTCAACTTCTTATATTAAAACTCTGATATTTTATATGGGGGATTAAATTTTGAAATCTAAAGAAACATCTCCAGAAGATATGAAAAAGAAAGAAGAAATGGTTAATTCCATGTGTATTTGCGAAACTTGCCCATCATACAAGGCCTATGGCAAGGATGATGACTTTATTGCATATTGTTTTCCAACACATGGAAAAAGCAAGAACTTAGCCGAACATGGCTGCATATGTGGAACCTGTCCGGTATACGCAAAAATGAATTTTAGAACAGCATATTATTGCACCAGAGGAATAGAAGAACAACAAAAAGCAGACATTTGCAAATCCTAGTTACGGCAAACATGGCCACTCAACTCAAACCTATCATTGTTAACTAAAAAAATACCGAAAAGAGAGAAAAACATGGATCATACTGTTATTCATTTTGAAATTCCAGCTGAAAATGTTGAAAAAATAAAAAAATTTTACTCTAACATTTTTGGATGGAAAATCGAAAAAAGCCCAATGCCCATGGATTATTGGCTTATTCAGACGGTGCCGATTGATGATAAGGGGATGCCTCTTAGGCCGGGAATCAATGGCGGAATTTTTCTTAAAGAAAACCCGAAATTAAAACCAGTTAACTATATTTCAGTAGAATCAGTTGATGAAATCATACAAAAAGTCAAAACATCTGGGGGAAAAATTATCCAACAAAAAACAACAATCTCTGGTGTTGGCTCTTTTGCAATTGCTTTAGATCCGGAAGGAAACGAAATAGGACTGCTTCAACAGGAAATAAGCTAACAAACCCATTTTTTATTCCCTTTTTTATTTCAATCAATTTCAAAACTACTTACTGAATTTTTCTAAAGCCTCTAATGCTTCTTTAATATGTTTTTTTGGACTGAACTGAGACGAAAAAACATGACGCACTATACCTTTTTTATCAATAACAAAAGTCACCCGACCTGGAATTAAACCAAAAGTAGAGCTTACACCGTACAATTTACGCACGATACCTTTAGTGTCGCTTAACAAAATAAAGGGCAAACGAAACTCATCAGCAAAGGACTCATGAGAAGCTACATCATCAGAACTAATCCCAATAACCTCTGCGCCCCTGTCCTTGAAAACTGCATACTTGTCCCTGAACTCACAAGCCTGACGAGTACAACCTTTACTTTTATCCTTGGGATAAAAAAACAAAACAATATTTTTCTTGCCAATTAAATCCGAAAGAGAAACAAGTTCCCCTTTTTGGGACTCCAAAGTAAAAACTGGAGCCTTTTCCCCGACTTTAACCAAAACCATGCCCCTAACTAAAACACCACAAACCAACTAAAAAACTAAACCATGCTTAAACAAGCCTGCAACATCTCAGTTATTGTATTTTTAAAATCCTTTTCACTTTCAAACCCGTCCCATTCCTCTTTAAAACTGGCGATTTCTCCTTTACACAAAAACAACAAACTAGGAGTACTAGTAACTTCATACTTTACGGCCAAAGCCATGTTTTCCTTATTTTTCAAAACATCCAACTTGAAAAAACTAACTTTATCCTCAAACTCGGACGCAACCTTGGTAAAAATGGGCGCAAACTTTTTACACGCAGGACAACTCTGATGCCAAAACTCAACAACTACTAACCCATCTGAATTTAAAACCATCTTCTCCCACTGAACAGACTCCATATCCAAAACAACAAACTCTTCATCATCTTCAGCAGACGCCAACTTTGCTTTCAAATCCAAATTACATTTCGGGCAATCAATTTTATCAGACAACGTCAATCAAATAAACAATAGAACTCAAAATATATGAAATTACCTAACAGAAAACCAACACATGCAGACCTCATTTAAAACAATATTACCTTTCTGATTTATCACAATATTTTTGATTTTAGTCTTGTTTATGGTGAAGTTCCTTTAGGTGTGTAAGTCAAAAATGAACCGAATTCAATATTAGTGAGCTGCATAGGTGTCATGAGAAAACCTTGAGGACTCTCTTACTCGTTGGTAAGACTTCCATAACTTCTTGCGGATCCTTTAGAATCATCGCTCCATATTGACGCATTTTACTTGACCAAGTTATTGAAGAATTTTCCAAGATTGAATGCCAAATAAAAAGGGGGCGCCCCAGTCTGAGAGCTTCCCAACCTTGATGCAAAGAACCACTACTATTTCCTGCCTCAACAATAATTGAAGCATCCGAAATCAGAGCCATTAACCGATTTCTAATAACAAAATTTTTTCGCTGAATTGGACAACCAATTTGGAATTGAGATATTGCTAAATGATTATGCATAATTAATTCTTGAAGTGAAGTGTTTTTTTGGGGATAAAACTCGTTCAAAGGAGTCCCAAGAACTGCAATTGTGTTTCCTCCCTCCTCAACAGCTGTTTCGTGTGCTGACGTATCAATACCTTCAGCAAGTCCACTAACTATCAAAACATTTTCTTTTACAAGGGTTTTTGCAATATATCTTGCTGCTTCTAAACCTTTTTCAGAAGCTTTTCTTGAACCAATTATTGCTGCTCTTGGACCCGGTAATGGAATTGGTAATTTGCCTGAAACATAAAGTGTCTTAGGGGCATGTTTTTTTTCAACCTCATTTAGTGGGCCTAGAAGCTCATCTAGCATGTAATTTGAAAACTTCATTTCCACTTGCATCCAACCATTTCCTCGGAAGCGACCTTCTCATTAATAGTTTTTTCTATAAATTTATAACATTATCTCTAGGAACTTTTTCCTATCAATATTGTCAATTGGAAAACTTTCTGCTTGTAATTTAATAATAAATCTACTTTTAACTTTGTTTCTTATCTTCAGGAAAGGAATTAATTGCTGTTTTTACGGCAAATTCGTCATAAAGGCTGAGTTGAGCATTTGCTGTTTTTGTTGGAGAAAATTTTGGTTCTCATATCCAGTGCGATTCACGTCATTAAAACCGTGTTGCGTTTTTGGCTTTTTTGTTTTATTTTTTCTGAAAATTTTTTGTTCTATTCTTCACTTATATTAATATTTAATCTAATAAATCTGCAAGTTCCATCCTCAAATATTTTATTAAAGCATCATTAATTCTTAATGCTTTACTTTATACAAATTTAAGTTTTACAGTGCACCCGTGATTGCATTCAATATAGTAAACGCCATATATGCTGTGTTGAACAGAGCTAATTACGAAGTGATTAGCAATGGATGATCCAATTAAATATCTTAAATCTCGGCTGAAGGTTATGTGTTTAGCTGAACTTAAAGAGTATCAGAAAATTTTGGATGAAAAAATTAAACACAAAATTGACATGACTGCACCTAACGATCAGATTGCCCCTTTGATACTGTACCGTGGTGTAGTTGAACACGAAATGAAAACAAGAATGAACACAATGAAAAGTCAGTAAACCACGTTTTTTAACTCATTTTTTGTGATCGCATTTTTTATTTCCCTTGCAATTCTTCTGCCCATGTACATTCCTTCACCGTATTTCAGATACGCATAAGGTGAAGTTCCCACCCCTACGTTGCTGCCTGCAACTATTCTTGCAGAAATCTCAAAAGTGTAAATTTTAAGGTCATCAGTGATTACAGTTTCTAAACAGTAGGGTCCAATAAGTCCGGGAGGCGCAATTTGTTTGGAAACTTTGACTACATTTTCTGCCATGGTCAAAATTTCTGGAAGAAGGGATTCACGTGCCACTATAGGGAAATTGCCTACTACCGTGTAGGTGGGATTAACGTTGATTTCTAGTTGTTCATGAGCAGGAATTTTTCCAATGCTGTCAACAGTGGTTTCGTAACGCCTGTCCATTCCTAAAAGTTCAACTTCTTCTGTCAATGGCGAATAAAAATAAAGAGGATACACGTTCACCCCAATGATATATTCTTGAAAATGAATGCTTTCCAAATCTTCTTTACTCAGATGTCCACGTTTAACCATATCTTCAGCTTTCTTATGGAACACTTGAGGGGATTCTACTAAAAAGTAGCCTTTTCCACCTTTCGCTCCTGGAAACTTGGCGATAACTAATCTATCGATATCTTCCGGATTATCAAAAGTTGCGGGCAACCTTAAACCTGCCCGTTGAAGCCATTCTCGTTGTTTTTCTCGATCAGTTTCCCAGTACAAAAGTTCCCTGTTACCAAACAGAGGAACTTCTAACTTGTCAAGCATCTGATCTGTTCCAACATACGCATTAAACGAACCGTGGGGAATCAAAATTGTGTTTTCTTCTTTTAATTTCTCTTGAACTGGTGCATCCAAAAATTCACTGTAATCGTCGATGGAAATAATCCGGTCAGCTAAAGGAAACCGCTTGTAAATGATTTCGTTTTCTTTTTTACAGACACAAACTGTCTTGAATCCCTCTTCTTTGGCGCCTTTGAATATGTTAAGGGCCGAATGAGAACCAATGGTTCCAATGGTGATGTCTTTTGGATCATAATCTGCCAAAGTGGCATCGATTTGAGTTTTGGGAATCAAGTCACTATCATCTCAAGCTTATTTTCTGCAACAGCAGTTTTGATTTCCATGGCTACTCGTCTACCCGGACCAACTTCTTTTCCATACTTATATTTCATGTAAGGAGAAGTTGGTTCTACACATGGACAACCAGGTATTCGAGGGCTTACATCAAAAATGTAAAACTCCAAGTTATTGTTCATAGCTCCTTGCAAGGCAAACAAACCAATAATTCCAGGCGGATATTCTTTTTTACAGGTCTCAACAAACTTTTCCCCTGCATCCAAGATTTTTTCTATCTGAGATTCACGCATTGTAGCGCCCATGTGACCAATTTCCACGTTTTGAGTGGGCAGTTTGGCTTCCAGTTGCTCATCAGCGGGCAGGTCTAAGACCCCATCTAGGTTTGTTTGGATCCTTCGATCAAACCCTAGTAAGTCAATTTGGTCGGTTATTGGGGAATAGAAATAGTTAGCGTTGAATTTAGCTCCAACGACATATTCTTCGATAACTGACTCTTCTAAATCTTCCCGGGTGATTATGCCTTTGGTTATCCGTTCTTCAGAGCGCCGTTTAAATTCTTCTGGAGAAGAAGCGTAAAAGAAAGCACGTTCAATGCTTCTTGTTTTTTCTGGAACTTTTACTATGGCTAGTCTGTCAATTTCTTCAGGTGATTTGAAAATTTTTGGCAAATTCAATCCGGATCTTACGATTAGGTCATACTGGTTATTGGGGACGTTTCGCTCTTCGCTTCGGAGCATGAACCGGTTCCCCAACAAGGGAACTTTGAATTTTTGTTCAATATTATCATAGCCAGTATAAACTGAAAACGAACGATTGGGAACAAAAATTGTGTTGAGTTCCCGAAGTTGAGTTTGATTTTCTTCTTCAATGAGATCTGAAAACTTGTCTAACAATAAAACGTGGTCAAACAGGTTCTTATAGTGCTTTGTGTAGGTTTTTTCTCGCCCTTTTTGGCAAATAATTACTGTTTCAAATCCTTCCTGTTTGGCGCCATGACCCATCTCTAACGCAGAGTGAGACCCAAGAACACCAATTCTTACTTTTTGGGGGTCATAATCTGATAATACGTCATAAATTTGTTTACGGTCCATCTTTTTCACCTACATATGCGTTATATCTTGTGCGCATTTCTGGCGGGCATTGATTGCACCGCTCTTTATTGAAGCCGCTTCTGTTTGCAGTCCATTCCAAAAGAGGTATAATAGATTTTCTGAGCTCGATGCCGTCGTTGGTTAATGAATACTCAACTCGTGGAGGTATCTCGGCAAAAGATTTCCGTTCGATTAACTGTTCTGCTTGCAGTTCCTTTAATGTGTCAGACAAAGTTTTGGGACTGATGCCTTCTAATGTTTCCATTATCTGGTTGAATCTGAGTTTTCCACAGTTACCTAAGGCGTTGATGATTAAAAGTGCCCATTTTTTACTGATTAAATCGATTACCCCTTTCAAGGGGCAGATGCAAGTTTGTTGCTTGTTTTCGCACATGATAGTCGCTTTCTTTAAAGATACTGACTATTTTACTATAAACTTGATAGTTTAAATACTTTCCTTTGGATAGTAGTGCATGTAAAATCGGAGGTGAACAAAGAACATGACCGGAGATTGTTGCTGCGGAGGCGACTGCCACGACCACGGACCCCGAAAAGTCCTAACCAAAGAAGAAAAAATAGCCAAACTCACACAATACAAAGAAGACCTCAAAAAAGAAATCGCAGCAGTAGACGAAGCATTAACTGAACTCAGCAAATAAGACTTGAACTGAGTTTTCTTCAATTTTCATTTTTTCCATTTTTATAGTTGAACCTTTTTTGTTGGTTTGAAACGAAACGCATAAATTGTAATTTTCACGTTCATAACAGGCTGTCGGGAGGTAGCTCAGCTTGGTAGAGCTTCCGAACCAGCCTAAACTCGAGGCTGATGGAGATGCTGTAGACGTCTACCATTATGGTAGGCATCATTTAGCCTATCAAGCGTACAGACACCGGATTGTCGCAGGTTCAAATCCCGCCCTCCCGACCATTTTACATCTAGCATCAACATAAAATTTAGGACAAACAATTCTGCATATTCATAAATTATTAAGCTACAATGTTGAAAACAACCTTTTTCCAGAAAAAAACAGAAGTTATAAAAAAGATTAGGTTCTAAAATTTCAAGCAATAAATAAATTTTATTAACTAATATCGGATACCACTTTTATGTTACCAATCATTTTTATTTTTACTAAATTTCTTTGTTTGCCCATCTTTGTAGTAAGGGAATAACTACAAAATATGCTAAAAGCAAGACTAAGTTTGTAATAATGGAAGCAAGAAAAATTATGAAAGGCAAATTAAGCATTGGAGGAACAGGCATCATAACTGTTGGCAAACCTGAGATGCGATGTGGATACACATAAAATGGAGTCCAAGTGCTTTGCATGTTATAATCATACCAGTTATTCATTTCTTCCCATAATTGAACGCTGGAAATAATGTAAACAGCTGTTAATAGCAAATTAATGAAAATTATTAACAGCATAAAACGTTTAGACATGATTTTTAGTTTCAAAATTCTTTATTTAAATTTTTGGGATGCAAAACAATCAATTCCATCAAGCTATTAACGAAATTTTTTATTTTTTTCCCATTGTATTAACTGCTTAAATTTCACATAGGGCTTACAAAACAATAGTTCTGTTTTTATCCGAGAAAACAATTTTTTCAGAAAAATTCTACAACTCAAGTTTTATTTGTCGTGTATATTCTTTAACGAATAGGTTGTGTGCCCGTGTCAGGTGCTGAAGAACAAACAGTTGAAAAGCCATTGAAAGAATTTTTAACTGGATCTAACAAAGTAGTTGTCGCTGGAGTCGGAAACCCCTTTCGCAAAGACGATTTTGTTGGTGTAGAAATCGTACGCAAACTGAAAACCAAAGTATCTGACCATGTTTTCTTGATAGAAGCAGAAACCATACCTGAAAGCTATATGCAAAAAATTGTAGCCTTCAAACCCACCCACGTATTGTTGGTAGATGCAGGAATAATAAACAAACAACCCGGAAATGCAATGCTCGCTCGCCCTGAGCAACTCATACGAAAAAGTTCCATTTCAACCCATACGTTGCCGTTGCGAATCTTTTGTGATTACATAACCAAAACAGCTAACGCCAAAATTGCTCTTCTCATAATTCAACCAATGAATGTCGACTTTGGAGAAGGATTAACCCCTGAACTCAAAGAAACCGCTGAAACGTTAGCGACTTTGCTTCAAAGTTTGCTTCCTTAACAATTCTATGTTTTCAAAGCGTTCTGGAACAGCTTCTTTATTGCTTTTATTCGGGTCTTTTCTGAAACATCATCCTTGGACGTAAACTCTAATGCTCCTTCTGGACACCATTTCACGCATTCAGGTTCGCCGTCACACAGGTCGCAGACAAACACTTGTTTGGTTTCTGGATGCAACTCAAGGGCACCATAATCACAAGCTTCAATACACCATCCACAACCGTTGCATTTTTCTTCATCAACTTTAATTACGCCTGTTTCTTCGTTCTGTTTTAGGGCATCACGAGGACAAGTAACCACACATGGGGCATCTTCACACAAACGACAAGAAACAGCTAAATTAACAAAAGGATTCAAACGAACCACCCGAATACGTGACTTGGTCGGATTGTACGTTTTCTCTTTTTTCATCGAACATGCGTACTCACAAATACGACAACCCGTACATTTAGAAGCATCACAATTAACTAACTTTTTATCTTTAACTTCAGACAACCACATCGCTTCCACTATTTTTGGTTCTCCACAAACTTAACGAGCTCACCTAAACCTAACTCTTCAAGCTTCTTAACCGTAGGAACACCATTTTTGTCCCAACTACGAACACTGTAGTAGTCATCCAATCCAAGGTCAATTTCAGTTTTAGTTACAACTGAACCCTTGGCTACGCCCTCATCTGGAATTGGCACATTCATAATCTTCCACGGCAACACATCATCAATTCGAGTTCCCTTGCCCTCACGAAGATTAATTGCCCGAACAAGATTCTTAATACGTTCCCCTGTTTTCATCAAATCTTTCTCTGTTACTTTAATGCCAGTAGCTAACCTGTAATACTCTGCCATGTCCTTGAATCCGTCAATAACCCGCTTAGAATATTTGCATAACATCAAAGAATCAACAACATTGTACAAATCTTCAGTTTCGGCAACAAGTTTCCCTTGACCCTTTCTAATCTTTAAACGATCAACTTTTCCTTCAATATCAAACAAACAAGCATAAACCCCAGAACGTGCCCCACAAGACGAAACTGTAGCACCTAACGCTGCAGTCTTTAGTGACCTAAGGTCATACCCTTGCAGTTCCAAGCCCTTAACATGATTCGCATACTTGTTTGAACCTTTTCCAATCTTTTCAGCAGCTAATTTTGTTCCGTCAGAAAGAACCTCACCCAACCAACCTTCACGAACCCCAATCCGCTTTATTACTTCAAGGAGGGCTTCATGGTTTCCAAAATCAAGATTCAAGCCTTCAGTTTCTTTATCAGTTATAATCTTGCTTTCATAAAGGTCCATAACAAAAGCAACCGATGCTCCTGCAGAGATAACATCCAAACCATAGTTGTCGCATAACCTGATTGCTTCAATAATTGCATCTAATCGATCAACTCCACAAAGGGGACCAACTGCCCACAAACTTTCAAACTTTAGATTCGCAGTGCTTCCAGCATATTTCCCATCAGGGACATTGGACAAACAATCAAACCGTAAACCACATGTTGAACAACCCACAACTTTTTGCACATATGCCTTCAAGGATTCGCCAGTAACGTTTTTAATTTTCTCAAAAGTAGCTTGCGAAAAATTACGACTAGGCAAAGCTGCCAAACGATTCAAAGCAACTAGGCTGTCTGAGCTTCCTAAATGCCGATAGTTGCGGGCTTGGGGCTCTTTCATGCGCTCGAAAATGTTTCTCACAAAATCTGTAAACACTTTATATTTTGCAACATTCACATCTTTCGTTCCACGAACTGCGACTGCTTTCACGTTCTTGGAACCCAAAACAGCCCCCATTCCACCTCGCCCAGCAACTCGCTGATCATCATTAATTATACACGCAAACCGAACAAGCTTTTCTGCAGCTGCACCAACCGCGCAGACACGAACATAACAGTCACCTTGTTCATCTTTGATTGCTTCTACAGTTTCTTGAGGAGACTTGCCAACTAAACGGGAAGCATCAACTAACTGAACTGAATCATCGTCAATCCACACGTAAACCAGTTTTTCAGATTTACCTGTAATAACTATAGCATCGTATCCTGCTTGTTTTAATTCTGCCCCAAAAAACCCATGAGTCTTTGCAGCACAAACTAATTCAGTTAACGGAGACTTGGAAACCACAGCATAACCGTTTCCCCCCAAGGGAGAAATTGTACCAGTTAATGCCCCCGTAACAAAAACTATTGGATTATCAGCACCAAAGGAATCTACACACTTCTTGGAGTGGTCTAACCACAACTTGACTCCAAGACCTACGCCTCCAATATAATCTTTCAATAATTGTTCGTCTAACGCTTTAGTTTCAGCTTTTCCAGTTGCCAAATCCAAAAAAAGAGCCTGCTTTGCAAAACTCAACTTTAATCCTCCGCTGATAACCTTGAAAAAAAAGGCAACCCAACTAGATAAGTATAATCTTCATTTTTTTAACTCAAACAAAAAGGCTAATTTTATTTTACTGTCAAAAACCAACTAATGGCCTAAATTTCTAACTGGGTGCCCATTTTCGTTAAATTATTGTAACCCGATTTTGTCACTTCAATAATATCTTCTAAACGTAATCCCCCAACTTTTGGATTGTAGACTCCGGGTTCAATAGTTACAACAACGTGTTCCTTTAAGGGAAAACTCGAAAACTCATTGATTCTAGGGCTTTCATGAATCTGCAAACCCACCCCATGACCCAAACCATGTGTCATACCTTTCGTCACTTTTTGCCCGTTTCGTTCAGTCTGATAACCATTTTTTTCTAAAACATCACAACAAACATCGTAAACTTGACTTCCAATAGCTCCAGCATGAACTGCATCCAACGAAGCATTCTTTGCCTCAAAAACTGCATCAAACATCTTTTTGACTTCCAGTGAGGCTTTTCCTTTCACTACTGTTCGGGTCATGTCTGCCCAGTAACGTTTCTGTATGCTCCGCGGATAAATGTCCAAAATTATTGGTTGATCTGCTTTAAGTTTGTCATCAGCTTCACCCGCGTAATGGGGATCCGACGATTTTGGTCCACATGCCACAATGAGGTCTTCTTCGGGCAAACAACCATTTTCTAAAAGCTTGTAACCAAAAAACGCTTTCACATTGCCTACCGTTAATGGTTCTCCATCTTGCAACAAAATCTTGTTGGCACCAACTTCCGTGTTAGCAATCAAATCAATTGCCTCAGACGTAACTTTCTCGTTAATCTGTTGAATCTTTTTAATTACTTCAACTTCTTGGATGCCTTTAGTTTCTCGGGCTTTTTCAACAACACCTAACATAGGCGTAACAGATAGACCCTCTTTTCTTAGAAAATCAGCAACCAATAACGGAAAATTTGGAGGCACACAAATCTTGGAACCTTTGCCCAACTCTTTTTCAGCTACTTTTACGATGAAGTCGACCCTACCTAGTTGAGGATTTTTTGCTGATTTCACAATTTTTTGATAATTGTAATCAAAGTATGACTTCACGTTTTTAACAGTAGACTGCTTTTGTGCACGTGAACACTCCATCTGACTAACTACAATAATTGGCTCTTGGTTGATTTTTTTCAAAAAAATGAAAGCATCAGGCGCAAAAAACTGTGTAAGATAATACATGTTAGCATCTCGAGAACTGTCAGAATACAAAAACAACGAATCCACATTGTTTTCAGCTAAAATGTTGTCAAGTTCTATCTTCATTGTTTGCACATCTTTAATTGACTTTGTAGAATGGTGAGTAAATCGTTTTTCCACCAAAACTGTTATGGTGGGCCCGGCCGGATTTGAACCAGCGACCACCAGGTTATGAGCCTGGCGCTCTAACCGAACTGAGCTACGGGCCCTCCGTAAATTTTCTTATTACCCGATTGTCAAGTTAAGATTTAAGGATTTTCTGCATTTAGACCTGATACTTGACCAAACCTGATGCCATCTAACTTTTTTTGTTTTAGAATTTTACAAAGTGCCCTAATTCAAAGCTTACAAGAATGTTTTTACACTAATTTTTGTTCACTCTTTCTTTTTCTGGTGTTCGGCAATCATCTGTATTGCTTGAGGCATGTTGTTCATACATTCTTTAATCATATCCATCAATGCAGCGTTTATTTCGACATCTAAAGTTACTTTCACGTGTCCTTTATTTTCTTCAACCACGATAGTTCACCCCCTTTATCAATTTTCAAAAACAGGTCCATATCAAAAAAGTAATGGTGCTTTCCCTTTCTGGTGGATTTGATTTTATAATCTTCAAGTAATCCACTTTTTTTGTAATCTTTCAACTTTTTACCAATAAGATAACCAATAAACTGCGGAAACAAAAACTCGAACCTGAAAGCTATCCTTGATAAAACGGAAACAGCGCTGTCGAAAAGACCCATTACAATCCCCTGAATGCATTAAAATTAAACTCGTTAACTCAAATATGTGTTCTGGTCAATTGGTAAACTTGTTGGTTCTTTGTTTCAAAAAAAGGGAAGGGCTTTTATTTGGCGTAAATCTCCTGTAGGGTAGGCGTTAGGGATGGATTACAAAGAATTACTTGAACGTGCTCAATCACAGCTTCCTTCAGACATAAGTGAACACAAACGGTTTGAAGTTCCCGAACCTCGAAGCTTCATCAATGGTATGCGAACAATTCTCGCCAATTTTAAAGAAATTTGTGACGCATTGAATCGTGACCCCCGGCATGTTCTCAAGTTCTTTTCAAAAGAAATGGCTACTGCAGCAACAATGCAAAGAAACCGAGCAATCTTTCAAGGAAAATTTTATCCTGATACTTTTCAGCGCCTGACTCAAAGATACATCAAAGAATTCGTAGTTTGTCCAGTTTGCACCCGTCCAGATACAAAAATTGTTAAGGACAAACGGTTCCTGTTTTTGGTCTGTGAAGCATGCGGAGCAAGATCATCAATATCAACCTTGTAGAGTTCTTAACCTTGGAAGTCTATGCAAAGTTAAGCAAATGTGGCGAACATGTGCTTCTTGCCGCCTGTGACGAGGAATTGTTAGGTCAGATTCTAAAAGACGGAAAAATTGTTTTCAAAATTGGGGAAGAATTCTATAAAGGTCCAAAAATTCCCTTGGACGACGCTGTTAGTTTGATGGAAGAATCAACTGTAGTAAACTTGGTTGGTCCTAATGTCGTAAAAAAGGCCATCGAAAAAGGTCTAGTTCATCCTGAAGCAGTTCTTGACATCTGTGGCGTGCCCCACGCACAAATAGTCAAGATTTAACTGTTAAACCCAATGGATGTCGTCGTCTTTTGCATTCATTTTGAAAACAACAATTTGAAACAACTCATCGGTATCATTAACTACCCCATGAATTTCTCCCGGTTCACACAATATGGTATCGTGAGGTTGAACCCGAACCCGTGAATCTCCACAAAAAACAATTGCGTTTCCTTTGAGGATATGATAAACTTCTTTCATTTGTTTATGATAATGCGGCTTTATTTCAGTATGTGATTCGCTGTTAACTATTTGAACAAGATTTCCTTTAGAATTCAAATCCTCTTCACTAAGCAAAACTTTTTTGGAGTAACCAGCGCGTTTCAACCATTCTTTTTCATCTGCTTTAACATACTTCATCTTTGGATCACCCTGCTGGATAACTAAACGATAATATTGTTGGACAAATGAGTATTTTTAGGTTTTTTTAATTGCATAGAAACCTAAATAGGGGCTTGTTTGACACTGCTGTGTAGGAAGGTCTGTTGTGACTTTTAGAGACAAAGTGGATAGAAAGCTCGACCGTAAGCAAAGAGCATACGAAATTGGTTCGTTGATGAAAAATAAGCGGAGCGAGGACTACCAAGTAATTGAAGAAGTTTTTGACAAATCTACAGTAATGACGATTTACGATTTCATGAACAAGGGAATAATTGATGAAATTCATGGTGTTGTGAATGCTGGAAAAGAAGCTCGGATATACTTGGGTAAAGACCCTCAAGGAAACGAGTTGGCAATCAAAATTTATCTTACAAGTTCAGCAGAATTCAAAAAAGGAATGCTTCCATACATTGAAGGTGACCAAAGATTTGCACATGTTCGTAGGGACACTCGTTCTTTGATTTATACTTGGGCGCAAAAAGAATACAAGAACTTGCAACGTGCCCATGAAGCAAAAGTAAATGTTCCCGAGCCAATTGCGGTGCAAAAGAACGTTTTGATAATGGAATTTATTGGCAAGGATGGTGAACGTGCGCCACTGTTGAAAGAAACTGAACTTGAAGATCCAGCAAAGGTTTTCAAACTTTTGATGACTTATTTAAAACGCCTTTACAGTAAAGCTGGATTAGTGCATGCCGACCTAAGTGAATACAACATCATGATGTGGAAAGGAAAACCTGTGGTTTTTGATGTTGCCCAATCTGTGTTGACCAGTCATCCCCTAGCTGACAAGTTTCTGCGACGGGATTTAGAAAACATTCGTAGATACTTTAAAAGGTTAGATTCAACCGTGCAATCAGTGGAAAAAATGTATGAGAGGGTTACAGGTGGAAGGAATTACTAGTTATGTTAAGATTCCAGGAAATCGGATTGGTGCTCTTGTTGGTCCAGATGGTTGTGTGAAAAATATCATTGAACGAAAACTTAAGGTGAAGTTGGATGTGGACAGCGAAAATGGAACCGTGCAGATAACCCTTCCTGTAACGTCAGAGGACCCAACAGTTTTGTTCCGCGCCAAAGAAGTAGTAATTGCCATTGGTCGAGGTTTTGCACCTGAACCTGCTTTTCGTTTGCTTGACGACGAAGAAATTATGTTTGAAGTTATTGATCTACGCGACATAATAGGTAGGTCTCCGTCTGATTTGAAACGACTAAAAGGAAGATTAATTGGAAAAGAAGGCAAAACCCGAAAAATAATTGAAGAATTAAGCGAAGCAAATATTTCAATTTATGGTCACACGGTTGCGATTATTGGATACCCCGATCAGGCTTCTATTGCCCGGGAGGCAGTAAATATGTTGATTGGTGGCAGTCTTCACGGAACTGTGTATCGTTTCTTGCACAAGAAACGCCGAGAACTCAAAAAACAGCGACTGCAACTGTGGGAACCAACACATAAGGAATAAGTTTTCACTCATTTGAAAACGGCACAAATTTGTGAATCTTTAAATTTTACAAAAACATTGAAATACATATCATACAAAACTAAGAATGACCCTGTCATGTTGCTACATATCATGCAATGCCGTTCTGAGGCGGTTCCCAGTCAAAAAGACCTTGGGTACAATGCAAACACACTGAAAAAGCAGCATCTAAAGCATAGAATTTCACGGGACGGTGCAAACCAACTTTGGTAACCTTCCAAGAAATTAGTCCTGCAGATTTCTTTTACCGTAACCGAGACATTGCTGGATTCACAAATCCTTCCCGAGCAGTTTTCGTTTCTATCCGAGAAATTGTAGAAAACTCTCTGGACTCTGCTGACCAAATTAGCGTCTCCCCTGAAGTGTATGTGCGCCTGACTGAAGAAGAAGGACAGCCCAGTACTGAATCAGGAAACGGTGTGTACCGATTAATGGTTATGGACAACGGGTCTGGAATCGCTCCCCGTCATATTCCATCTGCGTTTGGTCAAGTTCTGTTTGGCTCAAACTACAAACTCAAGCAAGCCCGTGGAACTTTTGGTTTGGGCGGAAAAATGTCGATTCTGTATGGGCAGATTACTACTCATAAACCAGTTATTATAAAGTCTAGCACTGGCGGCAACAAAGTTTACGAATTTAAAATGATGATAGACATCCAAAGAAACCGCCCTGTTATAATGGACCGCAAGACCCGAAGAAACAAGGAAAATTGGCGCGGAACCATAGTTGAATATTCTCTTGAGGGCGACTATTACCGTGCGATGTCTAAGATTTTGGAGTACCTCAAACAAACTGCCTTGTTGACTCCTTATGCTGACATAAAATTTGTTGACCCTAAAGGCAGATTGTACATGTTCAATAAGGTCACAAATAAGATGCCGCCTCCTCCCACAGAAACTTTGGCGCATCCTTATGGTGTAGATGTTGAAACTCTACAGCGGCTTATTCGGGTTACTACCTCAAAAAACCTGATAGATTTCATGCGCAAACATTTCCATCGAGTTGGGCAGGGAACATCTCTAAGTTTTTTGGATTTTGCAGAATTCGTAAGAACCCCTGATCCTAAACGACTAAATCCTGATTTACTAACTCAACTTGTGGAAACTAACAATAAATCCCAGAAATATCGAAACTTTTTTGGAAGACTGGATGAAAAAAAACTAACCCCCTTGTTGAAGAAAACAAAGGCTCATAATATGGCTGATTTCTTGTCAGATATTTTCCCTAAAATTGACCGGAGTAAAATTCTTCGTTTGCTTGCATCTTCTGGTTTGGTGCGAAGTAAAAATCCAAAGAAACTAAAACCCCCTGAAATTGTAAAACTTGTTCGGATGATGAAAAAATATACTGATTTTCTTCCTCCAGATGCAAGTTGTTTGTCTCCATTGGGTGAAGACCTGTTAAGGGCTGGAATTCTTAAAGAACTAAAGCCAGACTTTGTTGCAGTTAGTCAACGAAAACCATCCACTTATGCTGGGCATCCTTTCATTATCGAAACGGCTATTGCTTATGGGGGGAACATTCCGAAAAAGGATGATATTGTTGTTTATCGTTTTGCCAATAAAATTCCGTTATTGTACGATGAAGCAAGCGACGTTTCAGTTCGTGTAATTCGTTCAATAAACTGGAGACGATACAAAGTTGCTTCGGGTATGCCTATTGCGATTTTGGTTCATTTGTGCAGTACTAAAGTTCCTTACAAGACTGTTGGTAAGGAGTTTATTGCGGATAGGCCCGAAGTAAAAACTGAAATTCTTAACGGAATCCGTGAGGTTGCTCGTCGTTTGCAGACCTTTTTAGCAAAGCGGGAACATGTAGCTAAAGAGAAGAAACGTTTGACTGTTTTCGCAAAGTATTTGCCGAAGATAGCAAGATTTTCTGCTGATTTAGCCGAAAAAAGTGAAACACCAAATATTGAGCTATTGTTGAAGAGTGTGAGGAAATATGACGAAGAAGGAAACTGAAAGTTCATCGAAAAAGAGAAGTGAAAAAGTTCTCAAAGACCTCAGAGACTTTGGTGGTGAGCTTTATGATCAGATTGAGAAAGGGCAGTTTCCTTCAGTTGAGATGCCTAGTCGATCCACGGAAAATATTTACTACAGTCCTGATGAGCGCCAATATATATTAGGGGACCGAAATGTTAAACGGAATGCGAGAAACATTCGTCACATTAAACCTTTCACCCAGATGGTTTGGGCTGGTTTTTTTGCTAGTGAACTTGTCAAAAACAGAAAAACTTCAACCCTCAGGGATGTGTATTATTCTGCACAAGCTTATGAGATGACCTTCAAGGATCAGCCTGAATCCAATAACATACTTACTGACTTAGAAACTGCAACTGGTTTTGCTCGAGAGGATTTTAATGTGTATCCTGAAGAGCGCTCTGCCCTGTTTGGTGATTTAACTATTGAGTATACTGTTCCTGGGTATGAGGGCAAAAAATTGAACATGACTTCTCATCCTGACGGTGTAATGCTTGGTCCCTCAGTTGTTTCCTCTGAGTTTGCCCAAAATAAATGTGACAAAGTTATTGCCATCGAGAAAGGTGGTCTGTTCACTAGGTTTATTGAAGAACGTGTTCACGAAAAATTCAATGCTCTTCTTGTCTTGTGTGCCGGTCAGGCTCCTCGAGCAACTCGGCATTATCTTAATCGTTTGAATCAAGAATTAGATCTTCCAGTTTACATCTTTACTGATGGTGACCCCTGGGGGATGCATATTGCTATGGTAATCATTTCAGGGTCTGCAAACGCTGCTCATCTTAGGGGGTTAACTACTCCTGACGCGAAATGGGGTGGAGTATACGCTACTGATATTGTGGATTACAAGTTGCCAACGGATCCATTAACTGATGTGGACATTAAACGGCTTCATGAACTCGAAAAAGACCCAAGATATAAGGGCGAGCTCTGGAAACGAGAAATAAAGACTTTCCTAAAAATCAAAAAGAAAGCAGAACAAGAAGCTTTCAGTAGATACGGTTTAACATACATTGTAGATGAATATTTGCCTACAAAACTGGAAGCAATGGCTGCTGATTAAAACCCTTTTAAATTTTTAGTATTTGTTGCGCGAATAATTGGGTTTTCATTTCCAAGAATATTTTCTGTTGCTTTTTATTATAACTTTTTTCTTTTATCCGTAATTTTTGTTATATTAAATTCATTCATTTTTATTTTATCTTTTTTGTTTGCTATGCTCTGTTGTAGTATGTTAGAAAAAACAATATTAATATATGTTATCTTACTTCACGCTATGCACTTTACGGCTGAACGCTTACGGGTTGGGAAAAGGGGTAAATGATGAATAGTAAGCTCTATTGTCTGCTTTTGGAATACTTGAAGGATTCCAGCAGAAGCGACAGAGAATTAGCCAAGATACTTGGTGTTTCTCATCCAACAGTGTCCCGAATGAGGGCAAAACTGATTAGCGATGGTGTGATAAGCCATTTTTCTGCAATTCCAGATTTAACTAAAATAGGCTATGAAATTTTGGCGTTTTCGTTTGTCAAATTTAATATGAATAATTTAGCAAATGTTGAAAAAAGCACAAAATATTGGCTTAACCGTAATCCCCAAATCATTTTTTCTGCACGCTGCGAGGGGTTGGGAATGGATGCTGTGACCCTGTCTTTGCACAGAAATTATGCGGAATACAAAAAGTTTTTTTCTAAAAACAGGTTTGAAGGCAGTGGTTTCGTATCTGAAGCGTATTTTGTTCTTGTGGATATTAAATCTGGTATTGCTAAACCGTTTTCTTTTGAGTATTTAGCTGAAAATAAAAAACAGAAAACCAATTAAAATTTTTAACATATTTTTGTAATGTTGTTTTTTGTAAACGGTTTAACGGGCTGTTTATCCGTGTTTTTAACGTGTTTTACTCTCATTCTAAAATTGATCGAATGATATGTTATAAAATATTATTTTTTTTATAAACGTGCTAAACTCTAACATATTTGTTTTATTATTACTTATTTATTATGTTTAATGACGTGATCTTTGATTGGAATTTAGTAATCTTTATTACTGACTTATGTTCATTGTGGGAGAGTGGTACCCCAATCGAAAACTAGCTTTATCTCCCCCTGATGGCTCAGTTTTATTTTAGGTTGGGGTACTACTTTCTCTTTTACTGAAATTGTGACAACTTTAGATTTTTTTGTTTTTTATGTTATACTTTATTTAATGTAAACACTTTTGTACGATACGCTAAAATTATTGCAACACGTCACGGGAGTGCTATGTAGATTATGTGTGATGCCGATTGTTTGTTTCAAGCAAGAATCGTTTATTTGATTCTTTCTAATGATGCAGATGAAGCCTTGAAATTACTTAGTGACCATTATGAAGTTGCAATGCCAAAACTCAAAGTTGGAATGCCGAAACGTTACTCCAAAAATCCTGCTTGTTATGTTGCTAAAAACAGAACAATCCATGTTGCACGAAGAGAAGTTCTGTGTAGCCCCCACATAATTCTTCACGAGTTTTATCATCATCTCCAGCGAGTAACAAACGCCCACGGGGGCATAGAAAAATATGCTGACAAATTCGCACAAAACTACATAGAGGCATACAAAACAGCAATAAACAAAGTGTAATACTTGTCAGAATATAAGCAAGGGATAATTTTGACCAAAGAAATTTTAATTGAAAAAACCGTTGTTGACAGCATATTGAGTTACGCTCAAATGTGTCATCCCAAAGAATCAATTCTTCTACTAAAAGGAAAAACTGACCGAAAAAAAATAATAATCAATGATGTCCAAATTCCGCCGTTAGCCACTCATGGAAACACCTTCTCGGGTTTCCCATTGAGCAGACTCCCAATTGATTTTTCAGTCATTGGTGTTGCTCATTCTCACCCTTCTGGTGTACTTTGTCCTTCACCTACTGATTTAAATCATTTTTATGGTAAACTAATGTTGATAACTGGTTTTCCATACCAAACTGAACAGCATATAGTGGTCCTTGACAGAAACGGAAACAATTTAGAATACAATGTTGTTTGAAATCGTTTTTAAAATACAATTTTTTAACGTGACTTACCATTATATTAAAATACGCCTTGAACCTGTAAACATTACTCTTGAAGGGTCTATAATGAGTGAAGACGTGCCCATTGGTTTAACATTAATCTCAAAAATAGTTGGTTTGGTACTCATAATTATCGGGGCAGCTATTGCTTACATCTCATATGATCCCCCTACTGGTGCCATCAATAATTTTGCTGGATTATTTGTTGGAATTGGTCTCGTAGTTGCAGTGGTAGGGTTATTATTGTTCTTAGTAAGAGGACGGTAATTAACAAATTTTTTGTTTACTTATTACGTTATCCAACATTTTCGGAGACTAGAGCATATTATTGAATCAAGGTTTTTAGTAAAAATTTTTACAAACAATAATAGTAAACATAATATATGGGAAAACTTTAGAAAGGGGAAAAGCTTACCTAGCTTTCTGCAGCCAAATAGGCAAAAAGGTTGTTGACATTGTCGGAAAAAGTTACAAAGATCTTTGAGCAAGCCAAAAGTGAAGGGCGAAAATTTCTTCTTGAATACGAAGCAAAAGCTATTTGTCAAGAATACGGAATTCCAGTTACAAAAGTAAAGGTATCACAAAACGCGGAGGAAGCCGCAGATTTTTCTGCACAGATTGGATATCCTGTGGTTCTAAAAATTATTTCTCCTGATGTCATCCACAAATTTGATGTTGGCGGTGTAATCCTTGACATTAACAGTAAAGAAGAAGCAAAAAATGCCTATAACACAATAATAGAAAATGTTAAGAAACATAAACCAGACGCAAAAATTCATGGTATACTTATTCAAGAAATGGCGCCTAGCTCCACTGAGGTTATTGTGGGGTGCATTAAGGATGCACAATTTGGACCCACTTTGATGTTCGGTTTTGGCGGAACCTTCGTGGAAGTCATGAAAGATGTTTCCTTTAGGATTGCTCCACTAGTTGAAGCAGACGCTCAAGAAATGGTAACTGAAATAAAAGCATACCCAATTCTCCAAGGGTGCCGTGGTCAACCACCTGCAGACATTGATACTTTAGTAAAAATTTTGTTAAATGTTTCAAAGCTAGTAATGGATTACCCTGAAATAAGAGAACTTGACCTAAATCCTGTCATGGTTTATGAAAAAGGCGCCAAGACTGTTGACGCAAGGATCATTTTAGAATAAACCTCTTATTTTAGAACTTACATCACCACTTGCAGATTTATCAAAAACGTGAAATAAACTCCACAAGCATCACAAAACAAGGTCGAACCTAGGAAGTGAAGAAAATATCCAACGCTACAAAAAACAAAATCGATGACCTAAACCAAGAGTTAATTCCCCTCAAGGAAGAAAGAAACCAATTAAATCTAGAAGCAAAGAAGTGGGCAGAAAAAAGAAACAAACTCAATGAACGAATTAAAAACATCCGAAAGGATGTTGCTGTATTCAAAGAAAATCGAGATGCAATAAACAAACAAGTTCAGGACCTAAAAAATCTGCGAAATAATGTAGCTGCTAAAGGCAAAGAAAAACGCGGTAAGATTTCTGAATTGCAAGAAAAAATTAATGACCTAAAGGAAGACAGCCCAAAAGGAAACCTGAGGCAGGTTGCTAAAAGAATTGAAGAAATCGATTGGGAAATTCAAACAAATTCTTTGCCGCTTAAAGAAGAACAACAATTAATTAATCAAGTACGCGAACTTGAAACCCAGTTGGTAGCTCAAAAACGCATAAAGAAAGTCAAAGACCAATTGTATGAGTTGCGTTCAGAGCAAAGAAGTTTTGGATCTGAAGCAAAAACTTTTCATGACAAACTTTCTGACTTGGCTGAACAAAGCCAAAAATTCCATACACAGATGATTAGTATTCTGGAAAAGTCTAAGGAACTTCAAGCTGAGGCTGATGAAGCCCACAAAAATTATGTTGAATCCCGAAAACTCGCTCAAGAAAAACATGAAAAATGTGTTGAGTTGATTAAACAAATAAAAGAAATTCAGCAAGATTTGAAAGAAACAGCGGATCAAAAGAAAGCAGTGCGTCAAGATGAACTAAAACAAGAACTTGAAGAGCGTGCTGTGGCGAAATTGAAGAATGGCGAGAAACTTTTGTGGGAAGAATTCCAAATTTTAGCTGAAAAAGGGTTGCTTTAATTTGTTTTTGATTCTGAAACATCTGTTCTTGTAGGTGTGAATACAAAGGAATAAAGACAAAATTAAAGTGTGCCTCCCAGTAACCTATTACTATAAGGAGAGCAAATATGCCCACAGCAGCAAAATCTGAACGCGTTCTAATTTTATGTGTTGACCGAGACGATGACATAGGCATGAAAGCTGGAATAAACACGCCTATTCTTGGAAGAAAAGAGAACGTGAATGCAGCTGCAAGTTTAGCTCTTCGTGATCCTGAAGAAGCAGACGCCAACGCTATGTTTGAAGCTGTTAGAATTTATGACAATCTAAAGAAAAGTGCCAAGGGCCAAGAAGAATATCAAGTTGCAACAATAGCGGGTTCTGATTTGGAAGGTGTTGAAGCAGACCGGCAACTTGTGTTAGAGCTAACTGAAGTTTTGGAAGCTTTCCATGCGACCGACGTTATCTTAGTTACTGATGGCTACACTGATGAGATGGTGTTGCCCCTCATTGAATCAAGAGTTCCTGTTACATCTGTTCGACGTGTTATAATACAGCATAGCAAGTCAATCGAAGAATCTGCTGCAATTTTTTCAAGGTACATGAAGCTCCTTGTGGAAAACCCTAGGTATTCTCGAATTGTTTTAGGCTTACCTGGTATCCTTCTCTTGGTTTTAGGTGTTTTAGCAATCTTTGATTATTTTGCTTACGCTGTTCAAGCACTCGTGTTGATTGTTGGGGCCTTTCTTGTTTGGAGGGGGTTTGGGGTCGACAAAACTGTATATAGTTTTGTTAAATGGACAAAAGAGTATTCACCGCCACCATTTACTGTGCAAATTGCTGGCTTTTCCGCTCTCGCAGGTGTATTGGTAATTATTGTGGGTGGTTATTTAGGAGGAACTGCAGTGGCAACAGTGGCGTCTGTAGAGCCTAATCCCTTTGCTATTGTTCCTAGACTTGTTGGAGAATTCATTGGAGAGTCAACTTATCTCATAGCTGTTGGTATTTGTGTCATTCTTTCAGGCAGGGCTGTTCGATGGTTTCTTGAACATGACTTGCGACTATGGCGCACTGTTGTTATCGTAATTGGTGTTGCTTGGTCCTCGGTTATGTTTGTTGAAGCATCAAACATTCTTATTAACCCTACTTTCGATTATATGTCGTTAGTTTATTCTATTGTTGGTGGCATACCTGTAATAGTTTCTGCCTTCTTAACTGCCCTTCTCTTGCGTAGAAAATACAGTGATTATTTCAAAAAAACTGATCAAACCTTAGAGGATTTTGAAGAAGAATAGTCCCATTATTTTTTTCCGCTTTTGATTGAAAGCTTATTATGTAACAGCTTAGTGTATGTACTTCGTTTGCATGTTCCAAAACATGAAAACTCTAGGCAAACCGAAATTAATGATAACTTCATCTACTTTGTGTGGCAAAAAATTATGATTGAACGTTTGCTTTCTCTTTTGGGTGTTTACAAAGTCTACGAGAAATGGTTAAGTCTTCAAGTCAAAAAGGGAAAAAAACCTGAACATGTTGCTATAATACTTGATGGGAACCGGAGGTGGGCTTCTCAGAAATCTCTTATTCCTTGGATTGGTCATCGTCATGGTGCCAATAAAATCAATGAATTGATGGATTGGTGTATCGAGTTAGATGTTAAATTCATTACATTGTATGCTTTTTCAACTGAGAACTTTCGTCGGCCTCAAGAAGAAGTAAACGAAATCATGAAACTAATTGAAGAGAACCTGCGTTTAATTCCCGAAAATGATATGATTCATGAAAATAAAATCCGCGTTAAAGCAATAGGTCGTATTGATCTTTTACCCAACTCTATACAAGAAGTAATTCATCATGTTGAAGAATCAACAAAAATGTATCCTGACCGGCTTTTGAACATAGCATTGGCTTATGGTGGTCGTGCCGAAATTGTTGATGCTACCAAGAAAATTGTTGAAAAAGTACAAAATGGTGACCTAAAATCCGAAGATATTACCGAGAACCTTTTTGAAAATTACTTGTATACTGCTCATATGCCTAGACAAGATGCAGATTTAATTATTCGAACATCAGGAGAAGAACGACTTAGTGGTTTTCTTTCTTGGCAGTCTGCTTACAGTGAACTCTGCTTTGTAGATGTAAACTGGCCCGATTTTAGGCATATCGACCTTTTACGTGCAGTTCGAACATACCAGCGACGAAAACGCCGTTTTGGGAAATAAAAATTTTTTAGCCTCGTTTTTTGGCACTCACTATAGAAATTACGTCTCGATCTTTCAAGACGTAGTCTTCTCCTATTCGGGTTTTGCCTCGAATGTCGATTGCGTGAATGAAACTGTCTCCAAGTTCTGTGTGGATTATGTATGCCAGTTGTCGTGCTGTAGTGCCAAAGGGCACAAGGTAAACATCGGGTAGAACTCTGCCTTTATGGTCGCTTAGGTGTTCCACGTCTTCTACTGGGTAAACAGCAACCATCTGTAGCAATTCAATAAATGCAGTGTTAATTGCTTCTTGCACTCCTGTGGAACCAAATTTGTATAGAATATTTTCTTGAATTTTATTTAGGGCATTTTCTTGTGCCTGATTAAGCTTGTCTGATTTTGTTATGGTTAATTTACAATCGCCTGGAGTGTAATTGATTAACCCATTTTCTGCTGCTCTTCGGAGGGCAAGTTCTGCTTCTGCACAACAAGCTACAACTTTGTGTCCACTTTGTTTTAGTCTTTCAACATTTTCTTCGGCATGGGGACAGTCAATCTTGTTCGCCACAATTATTGTTGGCTTGGAACTACTTCTTAGTATATCTAAAAATTTAATCAGATCATCATTGTTCCACAAAACAGGTTTATCTGCTCTAAGGTCTGATTTTCTTAAGCTTTCAACTATATGGAAACGTTTGATGCCTAATCCAGTTAAACGTGACTCAAGAAGAGAAACCAAGTCTTCTTTTCCTGCTCCTGCAGTTCTAGCAATTTTTGCCCAATCTTTTTTGAGTATTTGGTTCATCCACATGGTTATTTCAGTTTCAAGAAATTTTACATCCTCTAAGGGGTCATGTTCTCCTTTTTTGCAGATTCTGCCCTCGCAATCTGTTGAACCGGAAGCGTCAACTACGTGAAGAAGTGCATCTGCTCGTCTGAGTTCATCTAGGAATTGGTTTCCCAGTCCTCGTCCTTCCCATGCTCCGGGGACAATTCCTGCTACGTCTATCATTTCAATCGGAACCAGTCGGATTCCATCCAGACACAAAGAATTGTTTGGGTTGTCTTCGATTTCAAACTCTGGATGGACACAAGGAGTCCTCAAGTATCCTATTCCACGGTTAGGTTTGATTGTAGTGAAAGGGTAGTTACCAATATCAACTGGAATCAGAGTTGCAGCTGAAAAAAAAGTAGATTTACCTGTATTTGGTTTGCCTACGATTCCTAACTTTTTCGAATAAGATTGTACACTCATCAAACTACTCTTCCAATTTGTTAAAGGTCAGATTAGAACTGTTCAATTCAACTATGTAGTGTCACTGCTAAAAGTTTTGTTAGATTATTTGAATACCCTTTCATTATGTTTGCAATTTTTAATTTCCTAGTAAATATTTTTCTGCATCAAGGGCAGCTTTACATCCTGACCCTGCAGCTGCAATAGCTTGACGGTAACGGTAATCTGCTACGTCACCTGCAACAAAGACTCCTTCAATATTTGTTCGTGTTTCGTCGTGAACTATTATGTAACCTGTTTCATCCATTTCTATTTGATTTTTGAAGATTTCTGTGTTTGGTTTGTAACCAATCGCCAAAAAGACTGCATCGCAGGGAAAGGTAGATTCTTCTCCAGATTCAACGTTTTTAAGTTTAACTCCTTCTACTATATTTTCACCTAAAACTTTGGTTACTGTACTGTTCCACACAAAGGAAATTTTTGGGTTTTTGAAGGCGCTGTTTTGAAGCCATTTGCTTGCTCGTAATTTATCTCTGCGATGAATAACTTTGACGTCATTTACGACGTTGGCCAAAAACAGGGCTTCTTCCATTGCAGTGTCGCCCCCTCCTACCACTACAACGTTTTTGTTTCTGAAAAATGGTGCATCACATGTTGCGCAAACTGAAACCCCTTTCCCCCTAAGTCGAGTTTCGCTTTCTAGACCTAACCATTTGGCTAAGGCGCCTGTGGCTATGATGACTGTTTTTGCTTCGTAGACTTTTCCTGCTGTTATTTTAAAGGGCTTAGATTTTAGGTCTACAGCAGTAGCCTGTTCATAAATTATTTCTGCGCCGCATCGTTCAGCTTGTTTTTTTATTGTGCTCATAAGTTCTGGTCCAAGGATTCCGTTTTCAAATCCGGGAAAGTTTTCAACTTCTCTAGTAAGCATTAACTGTCCCCCCCACATGGCTCCTGCGACAACTAGTGTCTTTAATCCTGCTCTGCTGGTGTAAATTGCAGATGTTAGTCCTGCAGGTCCTGAACCAAGAATTATCACATCATACATTAATATCACTTCTAAATATTGAAGGCAGGAGACCCTGATATATTTTCATGTGCTGTTTGTTGGTGTTTGTTTATTGTAATGAAGACTTTTTTTATCTCTTGGATGTTCAGAAAAAAGGTTGTTTCAACAATGAACTATTATCTGTCTGCTAATACCAATGTAATGTTGAAAATCAGCTTTTTCTGAAATTAAAAAAATAAACGATACGTTACCCAACTTTCAGTTAACATGTTTTTGGAAAACAAGTTTTACATTGATTTTAATCCAAACAGTTAATTTCTTGTAAGATAACCATCATCTAGAGGTAAAATTGTTGTTTGCTTATGTTCTTATCACCGTGAATTCTGGTTCAGAGCGTGATTTCTTGAAACAGATTTCAAAATTCAAAGAGGTTGTTGAAGCGAACCTAGTAATCGGAGAAAATGATATCGTCATCAAAATACAAGCAGAAGACATCGCTCATATGGACCAATTTTTGACAGAAAAACTTCGTGTGTTGCCAGATGTTTTCCTTACAACAACCATGATTATTACTGAACAGATAAAACCCGAACCGCAATAACATCATTTACATAAGTCATTAGTTTAAATTACTGCCCTTAAAAGATATACATAACCCACTTCTATAACTGCGGCCACAAAAAACAGTAAATAAATGGCTGCAAGGGCTTTAGTTGTCACTTTGCGGTTTAATGTTCTTTTTATGGTTTGAAAAAGTCCGTATCCTTCAAGAATTGCGTTTGGAGTGCTCAATATGATGGCGAAAATTAGTGTGTTCAAGAAAACTTGTCCATAGACCAGTGTGCTTGCTCGCAGAATACTAATAAAAATTATTATCAGCGTAAAAATAAATGCGAAAATCCGTGGATTATTAATGATTACATGCTCTTCTTCCCGGTTTGCCATGAAATTCATTACTAGGTCAACATAAAATGTCATTCCAAGAAGGATAAGCGATACCACTAACACGTTGTGCACAAAAACAAAGAAAATAGCCACTAATGGATTTGCAAAAACGTCCCCAACACTTGCAAAGAAAGAGTTATTTTCAGTATATGCAAAAAACAGTAATAAAACAAAAACCAAACCTAAGGCAACAGTTTTCTTCTTCGGGGTCACCTAGTTTGTCTCCATTTTATTGAACCAATATTAAACGCCAATAAAAACAGGTAACCAACTAAAAAACAAAGAATACCCTAAACCAAAACTCAAAATATACAAAATAACAATTGAAATAACGACTGACGCTACACCCACGGCTATCGATCCTAGCACATCTGTTTCATAGTAATATCTGACCAAAAGCAACCACGCAATTAATGACAAAACAGATGCTATTTCAAAACTGAAAACAGAATTACAAACAATTAAAACAAGGGTTCCAAGAACAGAAATGCAAAAAGCATCTTTCATGCAGGTCCTTTTGCGGCCAACTACAATGTTTCCTGCTACATACAAAACAACAGATAAAATTGCAAAGATTACTGCAAACGAAATTAGTGAAAAAAGAACATCAGTTATCCCAGACGGATCAATAAATGAGTCCAAAACTAGGGCACTAATACCAAATTTAACCACTGACTTCACCGCTATTATCTTACGAATACCGATGGCTTTCACATAAATGATTTGTCGCTCCATTTTTTTGTGATTAACTAAAAACAATAAAAAATCACCAAAAAATTAGCATAAACAACGTTTTTAGCCGTGGAGAAGGATAACTCTTTAAAGGATGTTATTTGCAAAAATACAATCCCACTAAACGAGGCCGTTGAATTTATGAACTCACAAAACCCTGCTATTATCGGAGTCGGCAGGACAAAATTTGGAGAACATTACGAAAAAGACCCAGAGTCTTTAATCGACGAAGCTGGACTCCAAGCATTAGATTCTGCGGGCGTTACAAGAAAAGAATTGGATGCCTGTTATCTTTCAGATTACTTTCTTCAAGTCACAAACAAAATCGGATTAGAAGAAGGTTTCTTTTCCGAGCTTTTGGAACTTCATGTTCCCATGGAAAAAACCCGTTCCTTCAGTTCAGCACTTTTGAATGCTTGCCACGCAATTCAAGCAGGAAAATACAATATCGTCCTAGTCGGTGGCATGGAAAAAATGACCGACAGATGGGACAAAATCAGAGATGACCTTATGCTCCTCGAAGATCCATGGAGCTACTACGCGGGTTGCACTCCCGAAGCAAATCATGACCTTTTACTCAAAGGCTACATCAAAAAATACGGAATAACTGGAGAACAACTAGAAAAACTGTACACTGCTCTTGCACAAATCTCTGTAAAAAACCATCAAAACGCCACTAAAAACCCTTTTGCTCAATACACAAGCCCCATAACATTGGACACAGTTACAAATGCGCGAAATAACACCTGTAAATCCTTAGGATTATTTGATTTTGCCCCTGTTTCTGATGGTGCATCTGCCCTAATTATTGCAAGCCCTAAAGCAGCAAAAAAATGTTCAAAAATTCCTGTTTATGTATTAGGTTCTGCTTCAGCTACTGATTATATCACTTTTCCTTCACGACAAAACCGAACTGGATTCACAGCAAATACTTTAGCCATGGAAACTGCTATCAAACAAGCTAACGTCAATGTAGCTGACATTCAACTGACTCAATTGTATGACCAATCAACCCTTCTAGAAATGCTTTCGTTAGAAGACCTTGGTTTTTGCAAGAAAGGAAAAGCATGGCTTGACATCTACAACAGTTGTCACGACTACAAAAACTTCTACGAAATAGATGGTCGAAAACTCTTCGTGAACTTAAATGGTGGTCTAAAAGCCGACGGCAATCCCTTGGGTGCTACAGGAGGTGCCCAAATCTTTGAAATTGTTAAACAGTTAAGAGGAGATGCAGATAGCCGACAAGTAAAAATAAATGGAGAACTGCCAAAACTGGGTCTTGTTTCAGAATTAGAAGGCTTTGGTACGAAAGCTTACATCCACATTTTAGGGAGGAACACAAATTGAGCAGTGAACCTATAGAGCGGCGTGTTTCATATATTGGAGACAGACTCCGAGGTAGCCTATGCACTATATGTGAAAAGGAATACTTCCGTGGCAAAAACTACTGTGGCAGTTGTGGGCGAAAAAGTTTCGGAAAGATGAAAGACATCGACTTCTTCTACGACCAAGGCAGCCTTGAAGTTTCTACTATTGTAAGTCAACCCACTAATCGGTTCGTCAAAATGGGTTCATACTTTTACGGGATTGTTGCATTTCACAGCGGAAAAATCCGTGTTCCTGGACGATTAACTGACATTTTGATTAATGGCAAAAAAGAAGACATTTCTTGTTTTGACGGAAAAAATGTTGTTCCCCGATTCCGAAGAAGATACACTGTAGGAGAAAGCGATGTTATTCCTACCGTGTCTTTAGCTTTTTCTGTTGCAGATGGATACTATCCTTATCAAAAGTATGAAATTTACAAACCTAAAAAACAATATCAAACACCCGGAATCGTTGGGTATGGTGTTTACACTTCAAAATTCAGAATCAAAGAAGGAAAAATGGAACGCTCGGTTCCCTTTATTGATGAAGATGCAGTTACTGCAGCAGTAGAAGCCGGAAAAATGGCTCTAATCCATTCAGGTGTAGACAACCAAAATATTGGAAAAGTTTACGTTGGGTCTGAGTCAAATCCATATGCTGTTAATCCAATTGCTTCTAAAGTAGCCCAAGTACTAAAACTAGGCAAAGAAGAAAAAGCAGATTTTGTCCAAAGCATCGATGCCGTGGACACAGAATTTGCTTGCAAAGCTGCTACAAGCATGTTCAAAGATGCTTCAGCCCTTGTTCATTATCCAAAAAGTAACATTTCTTATGCAATGGCTATCGGTTCAGATAATTCTCAATCTGCTCCCAGAAACGAGATAGGCGGAGAACTAGATCACTTCGTTGGTTTTGGTGGTGCTGCCTTCATTTTTGGAATGCAAGACATCATCGCTGAAGTTGAAGGATGGTACTCATGTACTTCTGATACTCCAGACTTTTGGAGGCGTGACATGCAAGCTTACCCTCGACACGGAGGCAGATTCACAGGAAAACCTGCATACTTTAAACATGTCCAAAAAGCATGCAAAAAACTAATGGAACAACTTAGCCTTACAATAGATGACGTAGACTATTTTGTCCCTCATCAACCTAATCCCAGTTTTCCAGTTAAAATTGCAAAACAACTAGGATTCAAAGAAGAACAATACTTGCCTAGTATAAAAGTCACTAACTTTGGAAATACGTACTCAGGAGCTGCCCCCATAGGTTTAGCTGCAGTTCTAGATATTGCAAAACCAGATGAGCGAATTGTTCTTACTAGTTATGGTTCTGGGGCTGGAAGCGATGCATATTCTTTCTTGACGACAAGCCAAATATTGGAGAAAAGAAATCGGCAAAAGTTTACGGTTAATCATCAGATTGAAAATGAAAACCTAGAGTATGTGGATTATCACACTTATCGGAGACTCAAGCAAGGACTCTAGTTATTTTGTTGGTTTTTAGGCTCTATCCTTTTTTTGTTTTGGTTACAAGAAAATGTTTATTAAATCTTAATATATACTAGTTACTGTTGTTGGCCAGTGAAACAAGTTGGTAACTGAGGTTTAATTTGGATTATTGCTATGTATTATGTCTTCATAATACTTTCAAAGAAAAACCTCCAGAAATCTACAGGCGTCTCCCCCTGGTTAATAATGTTACAAAAATAAGGTGTTACGTTGATGATTTCCAAGAGAGGTATAATTGTATGGCTATCTGCCTTCGTGACTTTTTTAGCGATATTGTCTTCATTTTCTATGGCTGTTTTGTTGATAAATGAAGGAACTGGAACAACTGTAGTTCCGTACCTTGTAGGAGGCATTTTTGGTTCGCTAAGTGTAGAAACTTATTTGTGGATATCTGTAGCAGTAACTTTTGCTTTGTTGGGATTAACTTGTATTCTAATTTACATGAAGCAGCCTCCAGACCCCGAAATCGTCAAGTTGTTGTTGAAAGTTGGAGGGAACTTGGCTGCCCTTCGTAATGCCCAAGAAGCTTCAACAAATGAATTAGTTGAGCGCATGGATTATGACAAAAAAGTGAATCATCAGTTCTTTAGTAAGGTTACCATGGATTTGCAAGAGAACACTAAAGAGATGGCTTCTCTTTTGGCGTCCCAGGGCAAAGCTGTCAAGAAGATTTGTAATGATGTTGTTTCTGTAATAGAGACCAAAGCTGTTGAAACTGGAGAAAAGATGTCTGCTGATCTCAAAAAACAAGAAGCGATTCTAAATGGGGTTAAACGGTTAAGTGAAGAAAGTGCTGCTTCTTTGAAGGCTCAACGTGTAGAGTTTGAAGAGATTAAAAGTCGGCTTGAACAGATTGAGGGAACTATGGTTCCTAATCAGGCTAAACTCAGAAGCATTGATAATCCTGAAGACATCAAAGGAATCGGTCCAGCTCTTGGTAAAGAGTTGCGGGCGCTTGGAATAAATTCTGTTGGTGAGTTTCTTACAACAGACCCCGTGGTGATTGGCGAGAAAACTCGTGTTTCTCATGAAATGGCTGAGAATCTTCAGGCGACTGCTCAGTTGATGATGGTTCCTGGTGTAGATCCAATTGACGCTGAGTTGTTAATAGAAAGTGACGTAAAATCACGAAAACAACTCGCAGATCAAGACTTAATTCAGCTTAGCCGAAAAATCAATGACATCGCTAAAATTTACATTGCTCAACAAAAGCTTTCTAAAGATGAAGCTCCAACAATTGAACAAATATCTGCTTGGATACGTATGGCAAAATGACTCCCATTTTTTGTCTCTGTTTTTTTGGAGTTTTCTTTTTTAATTGGTCACTGATTTCAGTTGTTGAATTTATTTCATACCTTTGTATGTTCCTGAAATTTCAGAGGCTGTCTTTGGTTTATTGATTTTTGGGCTTGTTTTGTAAACTAAGTCGTTAAATGGTTTAATGTTGTGTCTTCGTTTGGCTATAAAACTGAGTTAATAGGCTGTATCCATCTGGAAAAGGTCGTTAGTTGATGGTGCTAATACGTAATTCATCAAAGTGATATCTGTCTTGGGTGGATTTTGCGAACAGTTATCAACCCCTATGTTGGTTACCTGTTCTAGTTAGGTGTAATCATTGGATTGGCTGCTGTTTGCTTTGTTGGCTCCCGCGTTTATGGCCATGAACATTGTCATTAACAAGTTTTTGGTAACAAAAAAGTTCAGGGGCTACTTTTCAATGATAATATACCTAAACTTTGTAGACTTGATTTTTGCTGGTGCTGTATATGTTTTCTTTCCGGTTAGTTTCAGTTTTCCATATGCGTTTTTTGCAATGTTTACTGGGATACTGCCCGTGATAGGGTTTTGGTTTTACAGCAAAGCTTTAATGGTCGAGGAGGCATCTCGCCTTGCGCCTTTGTTTCAGTTTATTCCCCTTTTTGTTGCTTTAATGTCTGTGCTGTTTTTGGGTGAAATTTTGAGTACTCAACAATACGTCGGAATTGGTTTGATTATCTTAACTTCGATACTAATTTCATATAAAAAATCTGAAAATGAACATTCTTTGTCTTCTGCCTTTAAGTTGATGATTCCTTTTACTGCGATTATTGCGGTGTACAGTGTTTTGAACAAGGTACTTTTAGGATATTTTGATTTCTGGTCTGTTTTTTTCTGGATGATGATTGGCTCGTGGGTTGGAGTATTGTTTTTGTTGTTGTTTTCTAAGCCCCGAAAAGCTTTTTTTGAATCTGTTTCTCACCTTGGGGCACGAACGTTTATTACAACCCTAGCTGGTGAAGGCAGTTATATCCTTGGAACAATTTTTTTGTTGATATCTTCGTCTTTAGGGTATATTTCATTAGTTTCTGCTATAGCTGGATTACAGCAATTTTTTGTTTTCATTTACATGGTATTGCTGAGTTTGTTTATGCCAACAATTCTCAAGGAAGACATAAGCAGAAATGTATTAGCACTGAAAATTTTTGCCATTGCCTTAATGTTTGTGGGCACTTGGATGGTTACCGTATGAAATCATATATTTTTAAGTATAGTAAACGATAACATGGATAGTAGCAGTTCTTTGCAAAAAAATTCGGAGCAGCACTGAAGGTTAAATTATGAGTAATCTTAAAAATTTAGACCTTGCAACCAAGATCATTTTGATTATTCTGGTAATTGTGTTATCGTTTATTGTGCTTTTTTTAGTTTCGTCTGAATTTCTTGTAGATCAATCCACATTTGGCAGAGGTATGATGGACCACATGGGTAACAACACGGACTATACTGTTCCGATTCTTCTTTCTCTTGCAATTGCCTTAGTTGCAGGGGTGCTGATTACTTTTTGGCTCAAACCCACAATGAAAACCCAACCAATAGAATCTGTTCAGTCCTCCAGCAGAATTGATGAATTAGAAATAATCAAGCGAGCGCTGTCTGATGATGAAAAACAAGTTCTTGACGAGATTCGACGAGCTGGAGAAATTACTCAAGACTCCTTGCGGTTCAGGTTAGAATGGAGCAAAGCCAAACTTTCCCGCATTCTAACAAATTTGGACAAACTGAACCTTATACAGCGAGAACGTTTTGGCAAAACTTACAAAGTTTTCCTTACTGAAAACCATTCTAACCAATAAAAGACGGTTGGGAACGGTTGCATGGACAATTCTTAATGGTTTTCCCTCCCTAGTATTTTTTAAGCAAGTTGTGGAGGTGAAACGTGAAATGAATGGAAAAAAGTTTGTATTGATTTTGGGTTTGGTAGCTCTGGTAATTGCAATTCCCATTAGTTATGTTCTAGCGCATCCCGGTGGCTACTACTATAATGCAGCAGACGTAGAACATTACCAAAACGAAGAATGGTGGCAAGAAATGCGCCAATATATGGAACAGCGCTGGGATGATAACGCAGAAGATGAATGGTGGAATGAAATGAGAGAGCACATGGAACAACGAAGATGGGAAGGCGCCGAAGACGAAAAATGGTTCCAAGAAATGAAACAATACATGGAAGAACGTTGGGAAGACCAAGACTATTACGGAAGATATGGTGGCAATGGCGGCTTTGGTAGATGCCACAGATGGAACTGGTAAGACCTTGCTAAATCTTCTTTCTTTTTATGGTTTTAGCTAAGTTTTTGTGGAATTATTTTTTCAATTTTGTAATTCCATCTTTTTTACCCAAGTACACAATGTGTGCCAATCCAATGAAAAGCCCAGTTTCTAAAACTCCTGGAATCATCTTTAACTGTTTATCTAATTTTTTAGCATTGTCAATGAGGCCAAAATCGGCATCAACAATATAATTGCCGTTATCTGTAACCACTGGACCCATTTTTCGTTGTCCCTCTCTCACGATGGGAATTCCGCCAAGCTCTTTTATCCCTGCAGTAACTTTTGCTAAGCCGAAAGGCAACACTTCAACTGGGACTTTGAATTTGCCCAGTTTCTCCACAAGTTTAGTTTCATCAGCGACGATAACAACTTGTTTAGCAGACGAAGCAACAATCTTTTCACGCAATAATGCTCCTCCACCGCCTTTAATCATGTCAAAATTGGGGTCAATTTCGTCGGCTCCATCTATGACCAAATCAAGAACAGGATGCTCGTCCAATGTTGTTACTGGAACTCCTGAACTTGCAGCTAACAACATTGCTTGACTGGAACTTGGAACTGCAAGAACATGTAAACTGTTTTCGGAAACTCGTCTACCGATTTCTTTAATCATATACGCAGCTGTACTTCCGCTGCCTAGTCCAACTACAAAGCGATCTTTTACATGATTGACTGCTTCCATGGCTACCCGTTTTTTTGCGTCTTCTTTCCAACTCAATGTTATGCCTCAGTTTCCATTTGCCCAAGCCGCTCAAGAACCTTTTCTACTTCTGACCTAATTTTGTCAATTTTTTCTTCAGCTTCTGTTTTGCGTGGTTTTGAGGGCTCTTTCTTCTTTTTCGGAGTCTTATCAGTGCCATCAACAGTTTTTTCCGCTGAGGTAGAACGTTCAGGTTTAGGTTCAACAGGCTTTGGAATTATTTGCAAATTGGACCTTAAGCCACCAATTTTTTGGTTTATTTCATCGAAGCGGTCGTTAAACAGTTTGATTAAATCTTCTTGCATTGACTCTAACTCATGGAGGGCTACGACTGACTCTTTTTCGGTTATGGAATCTTTAATTTCCCGCATTTGTTGTTTGTAGTTGCGGGCTAGTCTATCTCGTTCTTTTTCGTCTATTTTGCCTTCAGCATGAGCTTCATAAATTCGACGGATTCCAAAACTAAGAATTTCTCTTTCCACGTCGAGTAATCGGAGTTCTTTCTTGGATTTCTGGGCATCAAAGGGAGTAACTGTCCGTTGTCCTTTAAGGGGTAGTATTTCATCTCTTTCAAGAAGAACTTCTTTTGTTTCTTGGCTGGTCTCGTCTTTTTTGTTTCTAGTTATGTAAATTGTTATCAGAGCTACTATAATCGCTCCTACAGCAATTGCGTATGGCAAGACATCAGAAATCACGAAGCTTCCTTCTCCAACCCAGTTCCTTTTTTTGATTGTTATATATAAATTTGAGGAATGCACATCTGAATGTTTCGGTCTTTTTTATACAAAATTCTGTTATTTTTGCACCACTTTCCCCATTTGACATTTAACAACATGCGGCGAAACAATCTTAACACTTTCGGTGCTAACTCATGGGCGAGTGCTCCCTTTAGTAATCAAATCATGTTTGTTTCTATGCTGCTTTTGGTAGGTTAATAATCTTTGAATTTGTTTTTGGTTGCTCAAATTGAATCTTGAGCCCTCCGTTAACGTGGGTTCAAGTTTTATATGTACCATTTATGTTGGAGGTGTTTCTGGGACATTTCAGAAATTAGTTGGGGTTTTCTGAGCCCTTGGTTTTTTGATTCTGCAGCTGAAAAAGCATTTTTAGCTTCATTTCATATAATTCGTCAAGAATCAAGAAGTGTTCTTCGACCTCTTGGTATTCATTTTTAAGTTTAAGGCAGAGCCGTTTCATGGTTGCTGTTTGTATTACTTGGGTTCCTTCTTTTCCTATCAATTTTTCGAGGTAATTGATTTTCGTTTCTATTGTGTTTTGTTTTTCTGTTATTTTTGTTGATAGGTGTTTTTCTGTCAATTTGTGAATTAAATCTGAGACACTGTTTCCAAGAACTATCTTGAGCGTGTCGTCCAATGCCTCACCTAATAGATTGTCAAAAGCATCCATAATTAATTCACCTTTTTAAGCCCAAAGCAAGCTGCTTTATTGCTTAATTAATATTTATGTTGTTTTAGTACATAGACCTTTTGTTTTTATTTGGATTCCGAATTCGAATCAACTATAAATATTAAATATGAAAACCGTACACCATCTTATTCTAATTTGGAGTCTGATTTGATGCCGTCAAAAATTGTGGAGAAACTGCGAAGAAGAACAATAAAAACTTTCATGGACATGCTAATCTTAGGTGAATTGCAAGAAAAGCCTTTGAGTGGATACGACATCATTGGTCTAATTCACAAAAGATTCAATGTGTTGGTAAGTTCCGGCACAGTCTATTCATTATTATATTCTTTGGAGCGGGATGGTTTGGTTGCTGCTGATTTGGACAGCCGCAAACGGGTTTATACTCTAACTGACAAAGGCAAAAAAACTTTGGAAACCGTAGGTCGTGCACACGGAGAAATTAATGGTCTTGTACAAAACTTGATAGCCGGAAACAAGTCAGCGTAATAATTCGGGTTATCTCCAAACAATCAGTCTCCTTTTTGTTTTTTCTTTAATTTGTTTTTGAATCAGCTTTTTTATTGTATTTTTGTTTTCTCAAATGCAATGTTTTTATATCACGGTTGATATCAGATGTGATATCGCATGTGATATTATGATTGCTCCCTTGGAACTGAAAAAAATGTTGGATATGGAAATCGAAAAATTTCGCAAGAAGGGAGCTACAAGCCCTCAGAAAGCAATGAGTCTAGATGATTTAGAACTTTCAGTTAAGTTTAGGCAATTCATAAATCATTCTCCGCGGCTGTTTGGTGTTTTTGTAAAAGTCGACGACAAATATTATCTTTCAGAGGAAAAATTACTGAAAATTGAAGAACAGCTTTCTTCTCGTCCTTTTGCTCGGTTATTGAAACATACTGCAAGTGTTCCTAAAGGGCTTTTGCGGGTTTACGTGTTTAAGTTGTTGAAAGAAAAACCCATGTCGGGTTCAGAGATAATGGATGAAGTTGAAAAGCAAACTGGTGGCCAATGGAAACCTAGTCCTGGGTCAATTTATCCTCTTTTGACTTGGCTTCGTGAAACTGGTTATGCTCAAGAGTTGCCTCGTGAATCAACTGGAGTTAAACGCTATGTACTAACTGAAAAAGGCAACCAATTTTTTGAAGAACATTCAGATTTCAAAGATAAATTGCAGCAAAAGATGGCACCCATGGGGCCATTATTTTTTTTGAGAATGGGTCTACATGTTGATGGGTTGCAAGACCTTCAGGAGCCTATAAGGCGGTTTTTTGATGCATTGTTTGAGTTGCGTTCTACTTTGATGGAAAATCTAACCGAAGAAACATTAACTGAGGCTAGGCTGGTCTTAAATGAGGTTTCATGCAAAATCGAAAAATTGACTGAAAAATTGAAAGGAGATGAATAATTTTGGTTGTACCTATTGTTGAAACAGTAAATCTGCGAAAAACATACGTTCTTGGAAAAGTTCCAGTGAACGCCCTAAGTGGAGTGAACCTTAAGGTCGAAAAAGGCGATTTTATTGCAATTTTGGGACCTTCAGGAAGCGGTAAATCCACATTGTTGAATATGATTGGAGCGTTAGACACGCCTACAGAAGGAAAAGTCCTGATTGATGGTGTCGACATTTCTACATTAAATGATAACAAGTTAGCTGACATGCGTCACAGTGTTGGTTTTGTTTTTCAATTTTTTAATTTGATTCCACGGTTAACTGCCCTAGGAAACGTTGAGTTGCCTTTGTCCATTGCAGGTTTAACTAAAAAGGAAAAACGCAAACGAGCTGAAGAGCTTTTGGAAACCGTTGGTTTGAAAGACCGGGTTAATCATAAACCTGCTGAGCTCAGTGGAGGTCAACGTCAACGGGTTGCCATTGCGCGGGCCTTGGCGAATAATCCTAGCTTTTTGTTAATGGATGAACCCACTGGAAACATTGATTCCAAAACTGCAAGTGAAATTATAGATTTGGTAAAACAGTTGAACACAGAAAAGGGTGTTACAATTGTTATGATTACCCATGATCAGCAGTTGGCGTCTCAGGCAAAAAAGATCGTGAGGATGCTTGATGGAACAGTAATCGAGGAGGTTGAACAATAATGAAATCTGGAGACATTTTTGGTTATGCTTTTGGTGCAATACGCCTGAGAAAGTTGCGTGCAGGTTTAACCACGTTGGGTGTTGTTATTGGTATTGCTGCTATTGTTGCTTTGCTTTCTATCAGTCAGGGTTTGCAGGTTACCATAACTGATCAGTTGCAGTCAGGTTTTGCTACAGACACCTTGGTTGTTTCTCCAGGGGGTGGAGGCGGCTTTTCAGGTTTTGGTGGTGGCATAGGTGGTGGATCTGGTTCAGATTTCAGTTTGCTTGTGTCCGATGTTGATTTAATTAATGCCATCGATGGTGTTGCCACTTCTGCTGCTATTATTCAAGAAGTCAGTTACATAAAAGCAACCGACCAAACAGTAGTTGCATATGTGGTGGGAGTAGATTTTGCTGAATATTCACAGATTTACAGTAGTACCTTCGTAGCTGAAACTGGAGAAATCTTGGCAACTCCCGAAGCCAACAGTGTGGTTGTAGGAAAACGTGTGAGCGATCCTTGGGGCAATGGAACATTGGTCTGCACTGTTGGTGATGTTATCGAAATTGTTTGGACTAATACTACTGTTCGTCCTCCTATGAACCAAACAGTTGAAGTTACTGTTGCTGCAGTTCTGGAAGAAATTGGTGGTTTTAGCCTTACTGGACCTTCAGATAATTCAGTTTACTTATCTCTTGAAGATGCTCAAAGCTTGTTTGGAACCGATGAATGTGACCGAATAATTGTGCAGTTAACCAGTGACGACGATGAAACAATTGAGTCTGTTTCAGATGCCATCGAGGAATTGTTTGATGGCCAAGTCTCTGTTTCGTCTTCAACTGCAATACTTGGCATAATTTCCAGCGTATTTTCCACCGTGGAGTTGTTTTTGGCAGGAATCGCCGCAATTTCATTATTGGTTGCTGGGGTTGGGATAATGAATATCATGATAGTCTCTTTAATGGAGCGCACCAGAGAAATTGGCATACTAAAAGCCCTTGGAATGAAAAGCAGAACTGTTCTTGCAATATTCCTAAGTGAAGCAGTATTCATTGGGGTATTAGGTGCAGTGTTTGGCATTGTTCTGGGTTGGCTTTTGGCAGTCGCTGCAGCTCAAATATTCACTGGCGGAGGCATCGCGGCAGCAACTGGACAAGCTGCAGCATCAACTGGATTTGCAATAACTCCATTGTTAACGCCAACAGTACTCCTGGGAGCTTTCGGTTTTGGCATCGCAGTTAGCGTAATTTTTGCAATCTACCCTGCATGGCGAGCCTCCAAACTCAAACCCGTAGACGCTCTACGATACGAATAAACATCCATCAAGTCACCAGCAAGGGAACGCGATTCAAACCCTAACCTGTTTGAGTCGCCTCCTAACTCTTTTGTTTTTCAGAAAAAAGGTTGTTTTCAAAATTGCATTGGTATTAGTATCATGATATGTTTTAGGCTTGGTTTGAATAAACGGGTGAAATCTAAAATATGTCGACAACTCACATTATACGGGGGATGTTTTATGAAAAACCGAGACTTTTTGATTGTATTAGTCTTCATGGGTTTATGGGCAATTGTAACCGTTCTTGCCGTAACTTGGGGGACACAGTATGACTGGCCTGATAACGTTCACACCGATTACGGGTTGCCTTTTGTTTGGTCCACCAACACAGTAAGCACCATACTTGGAGCAGTAAACCTTTGGTCAGTTGACATGTCAGCTCTAATGATGAATCTGGGATTTTGGCTAGGAATAATGGTTATCGTTACAGGGGTCATAATGTACTGGGTCAATAAAAAATCAAACTAACCAACATCATCCCAGTTTCTATAACCTGAATTCTGGGCTGTTGTCAAAAAGTTCACGGTACGTTTTAGTAAACAGCATCGTGTAATGGGTTGCCTGCTCAGTTGATTTCAACAATTTCATACCCTTGTTTTCTATTTCCGTAAGAAAGTTTCGTTTTTTCAAAAAGTCGATATGATTTTGCCCGATTTTGGAGTTTAGATTACATCTATTAATTACACTCGTGAATGATTTTGGTTTTTTGCAATACGTTAGAATTTCCCAGAAAATCTCGTAGCGAGTTCTTTTCTGTTTCATTCTTCGAATTCTCCGAGCTGTTGTTGTAACTGCTTTTCAGCTTTGGTGGTTTCTTCTAGCCGGTAATCCCAAACCTTTGAGTAATTACCAAAAAAATGGGGAATGGTAAAACTTGCCCCAGCCATCGCGATGTTAGCTGCTGAACCCCCTATTTGAACGAACACTTCCCATGTTGAAACCCCCGCGGCTAAGTTAGTAATTGCCAGAATCAGGATGTATATGCCGCCTGCTAGGAAACATATTCCTGCGATTTTGCTGATGTTTAGCATTTTTTTGATTGTGGGTTTGTTTTCTCGGTAATGAGATGTCATTTTAACAACTAAACTTACGATGTTTTCGTCGTTTAGGCTTGCTTTGTTTTTATTGTATTCTTCTTTGAGGTCCGTAAGACCATCTAATAATTCAGCGCTAGAGATAAGCCAACGAACTGCCATTCCAGCTACTATGGCACCAATTGCAACAAGAACAATTTCGGGTAACAGAAAAATTTGAACTTCAACCATCCCCATTGCTCCTTGAACAATAAAAACAATGCCAAAGGCCATCGTGAGGGCACCGAACATAAGATTTAATGTTACCAGTCCTTGGTAGCTGTTCAATTCCCGCTGAACTTTTCCTACAGTTTTAGTTGCCATTCTTTTTCCCCTACCGCCCAGTAACTCAAAAAAGCAAATAAAAGACCATGAAACACAGTTACATACCTAAGTTTTCTGCTAAAATAAGAATTTCAAAAAAAAGTTATTTTACTATAAGCACAGGACATTTTGCGCTGTCTGCAACTCTGTCGCTTACGCTTCCTAGGAAAAATTCTTTGATTTTTCCTCTTCCTCGACTACCTATGACAATTAAATCAAATTTTTCTTTGTTGGCGATTTCAATTATTTCGTCTGCTGGTCGTCCAATTCTGTGTTGTTTTTTAATCTTAAGTTCAGGGTGAGCTTTTGAAATTTTTTTGAAGGTTTCCTCAAGCATTTTTTCGTGCAGGTTCTGTATGTTTTTTTGGTAATCGAATTGACTTGGAGGCATAATAGAAGGTTCATTTACAAAAACTGGTCCAGGTAAAATAACTGGTTCTATTACTGTTAGGATTGTGATTTCTGCAGAATATTTTTCTGCTAAATCCAAAGCATAAACTAAAGCATTATCAGAATGTGCTGAGCCGTCAATCGGGGCAAGAATTTTTTCAATCAAACAAGTTCCCCCAAAATCGTATTTTACACTTTATCTTCTAATCTCATTCTGATTATTATGTTTTTATTATATTTATCTTTAAAAGTTGTTCATTATGAATTTTCTTAGCTTTTTGTGGCTAGAAAGGTATTTAACAACTTTTTTTGTGGCAGTAATTATTTGCTTATCTAATAATCTTGTAACTGTCAAACCAACAACAAAAATTGGAACTGCAATAATGACATTTTGGATAAAATTTAGAGATCCCAAAGACAACAGCAGAGGGAGTAATACAAGAGCAGCTATCACTCCTAGAAGTAACGATCGTATCGTTGAGTACATTCGTTGCATCCACGTTACAATTATTAACCCTTTTATAATATCCAATTTTTCAAGGGTGCAAACAGGTTTCGTGTGAGCTAATTCTACGTTTCTTAAAAGCCGTTTAACATAATCAATGTCCGATAATTGTGAAATACTTTTGATAAAAGCCGAGCTTTTGGAATTTGAGTGTGCTTCTTCGATTTCCATCATTATTTTTTGTGCAATTTCTTCGATGTCTTTATCTTCTTCTTCGATTTCGTCCCAAATGTTGCTCATTTTTTTAACCTGCTGAATACATCATTTATTGTCTTTTGAACTATGTTGCCAACTTGTTTTGATGTAACAATTAGTTTAAATTCAACTTGGTAAGAAAACTGGGACCTACGTTTGATTTTTAAATAAAAGTTGTTAATAGTTCTGTTCTGTTTTAATTCTTCCAGTTTTCTTCTCAAGAATAATGAAACAAAAAAAGGAACTAAAGGTTCAAAAATAAGAAGAAATTTAGTTGAAAAGGGGGTTAATTTCTCGTAAATAACAAAGAAATTGTGGAGAATCAACAATTTAGTTTGTTGTTCCATACAATTAGTTGTTTACTCTTCTTTATCAGTTTTTTTCTTGATAAGCACAGTAAATGCAACATCTACTTTGACAGCTTCTTTTTGGCTTTCAACACTGAATTTCCAGGTATCCACATCTAGTCTCAAATCTTTGGTTAGAACACTCATGTCTTCTTTAAATTTTACAACAGCATCTTTGATTTTTTCAACCTTAATTTCAGTTTTAACTTCTTTTTCATTACTCAAAATTTCACCCCCCATTGCCCTGTATGCTTCAAGCATTTAATTAATACTCAAAGCAAATAATGAATCTGTCGATTTTTAGAATCAATTCTAGGTTTTGTTAGAAGAAATTCGTTGGCATTAACGCCAAAAATGTGGTTTATGCCAATAAAAAAGAAAAAAATGGAAGAAGATGTGGTTATTACTTGTCGGGTCGAAGTGACCTGACTGTTTTTCCTGCTTTCCACATTTCTGAGTTGCCCATTGTTTGTAGTTCTTCAGCTAGTTTTTTCTTGTAGTCAGATTCTGCGCTTTTGTCTAGAACAATTTTGACTTCTTCTCCAGAAGCTACAAATTCATACAAACAATCAAACAGTGGTTTTGTAGTGTCCCGGAAGCGTTCTCTCCATCGAAGGGCTCCAATTCTTGCGGTTTCACTGCAGTTGTTATACATCCAATCCATTCCGTTTTGGTCTACTAGCCTGATGAGGCTCTGGGTTAGTTCTTCGACTGTTTCATTGAAAGCTTCGCTGGGGCTGTGACCGTTTTCTCGTAGACAATTGTATTGGGCTTCCATCATTCCTGCAAGGGCACCCATAAGGACTCCTCGTTCTCCAGTTAGGTCGCTGTATGTTTCTTTCTCAAAGGTTGTAGGGAACAAATAACCTGATCCGATGGCAATTCCGATTGCTTTTACTCTTTGTTCTGCTTTTCCGGTGGCGTCTTGGTGAACTGCGAAACTGCTGTTGATTCCGCTTCCTGCTACAAAATTGTCTCTTACTGAAGTTCCAGAACCCTTTGGTGCAACCAAGATAACGTCAATGTTTGCTGGTGGGATTACGCCTGTTTGTTCACGGTACACTATTGAAAATCCGTGGGAAAAGTACAGGGCGTCTCCTTCTTTGAAGGTGTCTTTTAGTTTTGGCCATAGTAGTTTCTGTGCTGAATCTGTTAACAGGTACATTTTGATTGTTCCTTTTTGTGCTGCCTCTTCTAGGGAGAACAGGTTTTCTCCTGGAATCCAGCCGTCTTCGATTGCTTGGTCGTAGTTTATTTTGAATTCTTTGCTTTGACCAACAATGACCTTGAGTCCGTTATCTCGCATGTTCAATGATTGTGCTCGTCCCTGAATTCCGTATCCTAGGACTGCAACTGTTTCATTTTTCAGAATTTCTTTTGCTTTTTCTACCGTGAATTCTTTTCTTGTTACGACGGTTTCTTTCACACCGCCAAAGTCCAATTCAACCATGAAATATTCCTCGTATAACTCTCACAGATACGGAGTAACAAAAATCTTTTTGTCACCCCACCCTTTTAGTCCCTTTTTCTGGCTTCTTTGGGGTTTGGGTAACTGGGTTTATTTTTTATAGTGCAAATTAAACATAAAGGGTTGGAGATTAGATTGGACGAGAAATCTCTAGTTTTTGGGGTTTCATATGCGATTGACAGCCTAATCATGGCGTTGCTTAAAGAAAATATACCTTTGAATTTGGACGAGGATTATTATGTAAACATTTCTCCTCCACCGATTCCTAACCCTATTGATTTTGGGGATGCAGTTATTTCTGGAATATTTGTTGACGTGACTGAAGATTGGATCAAAGCCGCCATTCGCTGGCTTCGAGATCGAGAAAATGAGCATATGGGCAAACCAAAAATGCAAATTTGCATAGATGGCAACCTTCTTAATGTGAATGTTCAGGATTTGGAAATCTTGTTAGATGTTTTGAAACGATGTGCCGAAAAAAAGCGAGCAAAAAAATGAGCTTGGTTGTCTTTTAGTTAGTTGATGATTTGATTTTGGCAACGATGCCAGCGATTCCTCAATATGCTGTTGAAGAAGTCCTGGGATAATTTATGGTTCCAGCACCCGAACCTGTGGTGCGGGAGGAAGAATAATCTCTAGTTTTCAAGCTCTTACTGGGGGGGGGGAAAAGCCACAGCTTATGCTGAAGAAATTGAAAAAGTCCGCAAGGAAGCTTTAGACGATTAAAAAACAAAAGCCAGAAAACTGGGCGCTAATGGGTTTTTGTCTATGGATTTTGAAACTTCTGAAGTTCTTAAGGGCTTATTTTTGGTAACGGCTATGGATCTGCTGTGAAATTATCTTAACTGCTTTTTGTACGCTTTTTGTTGTTAGTTTTTTTGGGTTTTTATGTTTTTAGTGAATCTATAACATAATATATGATGTATTGAGTCATAAGATTTAAATTGTGTTTTGGTGTACTTCTCTTAGACACCGGGAAGGAGGGAAATACCAAAAATGAAAAACTTCCTTAAAACTAAAGAAGCAATAAGTCCAGTTACAGCAGCAATCGCTGTCATTACTGGAATGGTCGCAATCGCTATTCTAGTCGCAGTGTTGATGGGCTCAATAGCCAGCAATCAAATCTTGAACAAAGAACTTGCTGTTTCTAATGTTGTTTTTACTACTGGTGATTATTCTTCTGGGCGGATAGTTATGAATGTGAATAATCCGGCTGCTTCCGATGCTACAATAGTAATGATTAAAGTCAATGGTCAAGATTCAAATTCTTGGACAGCGGGAACTTCAAGCACAATTCCTGCTGGAGCCTCTGAAACTTTCACCATTAATCAGGTTGTATCTGCTGGAACTCCATACACTGTAGAAATGTACGACACCAAAGGAACCCTACGCGCCTCATACACTGGCACAGCATAAACTCTCTAATCTTTTCTTTTTCTTTTTTCAAAAAGGCAATTAAGCCTGACTCTTTATAGTAATAACAAGGGATAATGTTTTGCCTATCTGGACTTGCCCAAATCCAAACTGCCAATTCGACAAAGAACTACAACCAAACCAAAACTGTCCTTCATGTGGAGAATCTGCAGACGAATTCAACTTCAGTGAGGCAGGAGATTTAATAAAACAAAAACTTGCCGCAAAAAAACAAACACAAACAGCTAAACAAATAAAACAAGTCCCTAATCGTATAAAGTATTGCCCGAGGTGTGGTTCAACCAAGGTTTTTTGGGGTTCGGGGCTTCCTCAATTGTGGTCACTTTGGGAATGCAAAAACTGCGGATACAAAGGCGCCCTCATTCTTGAAGACGGTAAACTCGGACAAAAATTGCGGGAAGAATGGCAGAAAACTGTCAAATCTTGATTTAATGTTGGGTTGTTTTTTGTTCATTTGTTTGATTTCAGTGGGACAAAAGCTTATACCGCGTTTCATGTTATAACGTGAAGTAAAACATTTGTGAATATTTACTTTGGTTTCTAACGTTTGGGTGATAAAATGGCTGACAAATTCATGATAATTATTGGAGCTGGCCTTGGGGGTTTATCTGCGGGCTGTTATGGGCAAATGAACGGTTATGCAACCAAAATTTTTGAACGGCAACCTAACAGCGGTGGGGTTTGTGTTTCTTGGAAACGTAAAGGCTACGTGTTTGATTATGCTGTTCACAATCTGTTTGGTATTGTTCCTGGAACTTCAGATTACCACATTTGGAAGGAACTCGGTGCCCTTGATGGTCTTCAAACTTATAGTTTCAAAGAATTTGTTCAAGTCGAAACTCCAGAGGGAAAAAAGTTTATTGTTTACACGGACTTGGACAAGCTACAAAACCATATGAACCAGCTCTCCCCCTCAGACAAACACAAAATTAACGAGTTTGTCAAAGCCTGTCGTCGTTTCAGGGGTTACGACCTGTTTGCTGGCATGACGGGGGGAATGGGGGCTAAGCTTCGGTTGTTGCCTGTTTTGCGTTCAGTGATGAAGTACAGCAAAATAACCACCGAAGATTTTGCCAAAAACTTCAGTGACCCCTTTTTGCAAAAAGCCTTTGCAACAATACAGTACGACCTTTCTGGCGTGCCCGTGTTGATTCCCATGATTTTTATGGCTGCTATGAGCAAAGGAGACGCGGGCTGGCCTGTTGGGGGATCGTCTGCCCTTGCTTCTAACATCGAAAAAAGTTACCTAAATTTGGGAGGCCATATCTCTTTTCGTTCCCGCGTGGATAAAATTTTGGTTGAAAACAACAAAGCCGTTGGGGTTCAACTGGAGGATGGGTCAAAACATTTTGCTGATCTTATTGTTTCTGCAGCCGACGGTTACGCCACCATTTTTGATATGTTGCAGGGAAATTACGTCAACGATTCTATTCGTACATATTATGATTCCTATCCCAAGACTATGCCTTTTGGGTTGGAAATCTATTACGGACTAAACCAACAGTTCGATGGTGAGCCCCATGCTTTGGTGCTTTTCCAAGATGAGCCAATCACCATTGAGGACAGAGAATACGACCGGTTAGACGTTGAAGTTTTCAATTTTGATTCGTCCTTTGCTGGTTCAGGCAAAACCGTGGTTAAAGTGGTGGTAGACTCAGCTTATGATTACTGGCAAAACCTGTCAGCTGACAAAGATGCATACAATAACCAGAAAAAGCGGCTGGCAGACCAAGTGGCAGAAAGGTTAAACAAACGGTTTGCCGGGTTCAAAAACAGCATCGAAGCCGTGGACGTGGTAACTCCCGTTTCTGTGGTGCATTGGACTGGAGGTTATCGAGGTTTTTGTCTGCCTTGGCCTGCTCCTGAACAAATTTCTGGGGAAGTATCAAAAAACGGGGTAAGCAAAACCCTCCCGGGACTAGAAAACTTCTATATGGTAGGACAATGGGCCGTCGGCATGAACGGCCTAGGCACCGCCGCACATTCAGGACGAAACCTAATAAAACAACTCTGCAAAAACGACAACAAAAAATTCAAAACAACTCTTTAAAATGAACCAATCCGGTTTGTGTTTTCCTGTTTGATGAGGGTCAATCATTTTAATTCAGTACGGCTCAAAATGTATGGGCTGCTGTTTTCAAAAAAATGTTGTTTTCAACATACATATTGTATTTCTATTATTGTTCTAATCTTCTATTTGTTGTGTTCAGCAACGAAGATAGAATAGTTTTTTTTACTCAACAAAGAGTGTGTAATTCACTTAATTCTTTGATTGAAGGGGGCAACACCTAAATATTTTCTGAAGAGATTGTTGGTGTTGTATTAATTTCCTCTTTTGGGTACGTTGTTACGGGGGCATTACTCTTGATGGTGTACGGTCTACTACGCTGGCGCAAACTACCCTTAACTTTTCATCACGCAGCCTATTTGGTCGGGGGCGCTTTCATCATGGGAGGGGGTTCTTTACGGTTTGGAATAATCCAAGACCAAATTCACCTAGTACCTTGCACTATTTTTCATAGCCCAAGGCACACTGTTAATGATTCTGGGATATTACAAAGAAAAACAAAAACCCTAGGGGGGAATAGTTTTGAATAAATCAACATTGAATACTTTTTGTGTTTTTGTTATCAGTTTTTGGGTGTTCCGCCAAGGAACGAAAGTGTTCCTCCGCCAGAGCTAATAATCAATTCTGGGTAGTAGGTTTGTTGGTGAAAAATATGAAAATCAGAATAACTCTATTGGCAATCGCTCTAACGGGGCTGATTGCAGGAATTGCTTTCGCTGGTCCTCTGGTACTGTCTGAACTCGATGTTAGACCATGGACGCATCATGTACAAGGTGAAACTGTAGATTTTGAAATCGCGGCAATATTCGCCAACTTTACTGTAGTTAATCCAGAGTCCGAAGTAACTGACATGTCAATTAATTACCAAGTTTGGATTAACATAACTAATCCCTCTGAGTTGGGTGCAACTTTGCGACATTTGGATTTTGCGGCAGCAGAAGAAATAACCGCTTTCTCCGGATATCCTTTGATGGGCACTAACAGTTCTGGCGGATGGGGTTGGAAAGCTGAAGGTGCATTAGTTGACGGCAAATGGTACAACCTCACATGGGTGAATGGGACCTATCCCCATTTTGACCGGGATGGTAACATGGAGCCGTCTCTTTTCGAGATTCCTTGGCAGACTGGTTACTGGATGGAAGGGGTTCAACTCTGCCAAAGACATGTTGGTGGAACCGTTGTTGCAACTTATCTGAACATGAACGGAACTTGGACCGACGTTACTGGCAGAATCGAAATCGAAGATCCCGAACCTGGAAACGGCTTTATGGTCAAGAACAGTATCGCCAATCAGTTTAGAATATTCCAAACCTACATGCCCGGGTTCACTGATACTGAAGACGAAGATAATAACATACCTGACTTTCTATTGACTGATATGGAAATTCTTTGTGGTGATGGATACTTTGATAACTACTGGGAGCCCGGAGAATCTCGAATAATTTTGGTTGAAGGCACTCAACGTTTCGGTTCATGGACAAAGTTTAGTCCAGTTGATTTGCTCGATTCTGGTACTATATATTTCAAGACATCAACCGCTAACAGTGCAGACATTGAATTCTGGCTGGGAAACAACACTGTTCAAGATAACTGGTCCGATTCTGCTGAACTAAAATCTGTGGAGCTCACAAAAGTCAATAACTCCTACCTGTATAACATGGATTTGCTGGAAGAATACTCCTTTACTGTTGACCAGTGGAACGCTGAGGTATTTCTTGCCCAAGGTGAGTAAAATGACCAAGCCGTTGTCTGATGAGCTAGAAGGAAACACCTTGCAGGTTTACTCTTTTGTCATCAAAGAGTCTCGACCCGTAGGTCCCCGGGAGGTTATGCGGGGTGCGGGTCTGAGCAGTCCCAGTGTAGCTTATCGACAACTGCAAAAATTGGAAAACCTTGGGTTAATTGAAAAAAACGAGCTAGGAGAATACATCGTACGGGAAAAAACTGGAGTTGCTGGTCATGTATGGATTGGCAAAACTTTGGTTCCCCGTATGGTGTTTTATTCCTTCTTTTTTATGGGAATATTGCTGGCAGAAATCATCCTAGTAGCAATGCAACTGTTCGTTAACCATCAGACAATCAGCCTTGGAATCTGGTACTCCATACTCATAACCGCAGTTTCTATGACTATATTCCTAACCGAAGGAATCCTAACAACAAAACACAAAAAAACCACAGAATAACCCAAAACAAACTTTACAATTTTCCATTTTTTGTTTAGGCGTAAACTTTTGCCTGATCTCAAAACTAAATGTCGTGCTGAAAAATTGCAAATTATTTAAATCTCTATCGTTATCGGGTCTGTAGGAATCTGTATGACGCGATTTGTTGCTGTAGTTGGGACAAAACAATCAGAAAAAACAACTATTATCAAAAATGTTGTTTCAATTCTCAATAATCGAGGCTACCATGTAGCTACAATCAAAGAATTGTCTTGCACCCAAACAAATGATGGACCTGCTGAACCAACCACAGGTGTTTGGAAAAAAGATGAAACAGGTGCAGAAACAGTTGTTGTTCTGCCCCAAAACGAAACAGGACTATTTCTCAAGAGAAGACTTTCCCTAACTGAGATTGTTCCTTTTTTGAAGAATATGGACTATGTACTTTTAGAAGGCTTTGAGCATGAACAGGTTTTTGCAAAAATAATTGCTGCCAACACCAAAGAGGACTTTGAATCCTTTTCCGATGGGCTTGCTATAGCAGTTAGTGGCAAAATTGCAGAATCTTGCTCAGAAATTGTTCAAGAGGGTTTGAAAATTCCTGTTTTTAATGCCCTTGAAGACATTGATAAAATCGCTGATGTCATTGAACAAAAAACTTTTCCGATATTGCCAAATCTTGCTGGTTGTGCAACATGCCATTCTGTTGGTGAATGTGGTTATCTTACATGTTATGAATATGCAAAGGCAATTGTCTCAGGAAAATCTGAGACCATTGGTTGTCCGTTAGATTTGAAAGATAATGTAGTTGTTGAGGTGAACGGTGTTAAACTGCCTTTAAAAAATTTCCCTGAGACAATAATCCAAAATTCTCTGCTAGGAATGTTTTCATCCCTTCATGGTGTTGAAAAAATTCAGACATTAAAAATCGAAATAAACAACCGCAAATTGTCATGATTTGTCAATTTGAAAGTTTCATTAGTCCATCCATTTTTTTTAATATATTCTATACTCTTCAGAAGATCCATTTGTTGCCTCTTGTGGGGTGGGCAAATCATCGGAGCAACAATAGTTTTAGGTTACGCATAAACCTCGATGCTTGGAAAAGTGACCCAAATAAAAAACTAGTCCAATAAATCATTTTGTTCGAACTATTTTGAGGAAAATCTTAAAAACAAAATCATCAGCATTGATTTTATAGGGGTGTTGTATTGCAGCTATTAGGGTTATTTCTTCTAATTCTGAACTTTGGTAGTATAGTTGCTCCTGTTGCGGGAGTAGCAATTATTCATTACGAAAATATTATAGAAGTAGTTATGCCCCCTGAAATTGAAAACATTGTTGATGAAACAGTCAATGCAGCTTCATCATTTGAAATGCCCCAGTTTCTTGGAGCAGTATGGGATGAAGATTCGTACACTTCTGACATTACTTTTAGTTTTACAAATACATTCGCTTTTAACTTAACACTAAATCAAGTTTCGGCATATATCAAATGCACCGAGCATGGTGTTCCTTTGGGTTCTGCTGCTCTTAGCGAAAAAGTGCACCTGATACCGACAGAAACAAAAATTATTACAGTAATTTTCACGTGGACCGAAGAAGCTGAAAACCATTTCGCAACTGAGCATTCTGATGAATTAAGTGTTGATGTCACTTTATCTAATCTAGTTTTAGATGTTAGTGGAATTACCATTGAAACTCCCGAACAAATTGTATTGAGCATTCCAACTGTTGCATAACTGGTGAAAATTGTGTTACAATTTAACAAAATGAACTGGGTTGGTATAATTGCAGGTGCAACAATAATTGTTGTTCTGGTAGCATCATTTGTTGTCCCGTGGTGGCACTTAATTGTTGGCGACAACTTAGTAGAAGCAAAAGTTTCACCAGTAAACACATACTTCAATTTTGTCGGAGATTCCTTTACTATACCTTTGATATGGGCACTAAACATTGCAAGCATAATATCTTTGGCAGCAGGCGGAATAACCATGCTAGTTTATTCTATTAAACCCGAAGAAACATATTCTAAACGTTTACTGGATTTTGCTTATAAAAAACCATTATATTCTGTAGTGTTTTTCTTAGTTGGCTTATTTGCAACAACTTATCTGGTAAAATCTCTTTTCAGCTTCGAAGTTCCATTAATCGGTTCAATAACCTCTGTAATGCCTTCCGATATGACACAAGGAGCAACAGTAAGCATCTTAATGACTGCCGAATTCATTTGGCCTTTTTGGATAGCATTAATTGCAGCAGCTTTGTGTATAGTTGCAAAGTTTTATCACAAAAAAATAGTAACCCTGCCTGCCTCTTCCTCGGTTACTGAAAAAACTCAATAATCTCAACTCACGTTTAAAATAAAAAAAGTTAATTCCAAATTTGGAATATTTCATGAAACATTGTGCAAATGTTCGGACTTGGTCTGGTTGGTAGCGACATCTTTTCCTTTTGATTCGTATTTTCTAAGAGTTTGGCTATTTACTGCAACAATAACCGTGCTTATTGACATCAAAAGAGCACCTATTGCAGGGCTTACAATGATCCCAAAATTGTACAAAATTCCGGCTGCTAATGGAATAGCAAAAATGTTGTATCCAGCTGCCCACCAAAGGTTCTGAATCATCTTGGAGTACGTTTTTCTTGAAAGATTTACTACCTTTACCACATCTCTGGGGTCATTTCTTACCAGAATAATGTCAGCACTTTCTATCGCCACATCTGTTCCAGCACCAATAGCTATTCCAACATCAGCAGTAACCAAGGCAGGGGCATCGTTAATCCCATCACCTACCATTGCAACCTTCAAGTTTTTGGCTTTCAATGAGCTAATTTTCTCTGCTTTTTGATCAGGAAGAACTTCAGCAAAATAATCAGTTATCCCCAGTTCCTCAGAAACAGAAGCCGCCACCTCTTTGGCGTCACCTGTAAGCATGTACACTTTAATGCCGTTTCTGGTTAATTCTTTTACAGCCTCTTTTGAAACTTCTCTAATTCTGTCTGAAAGAGCAAATGCACCAGCAAGTTTACCGTCTACAACTGAAAAAACAACCGTTTTACCCTGCTTTTGCAGAGATAAAATACGTTCATCATTAATTTCGATTTTTTGTTCCTCTATAAAGCTGGGGCTTCCCATGTAAACTGTTTTACCGTTAACTTTTCCTTGTGCACCTTTTCCAGGTATTGCTTTGAACTCCTCAATTTTTGGAATTTTTATTTCTTTCTCGTTAGCGTAATCCACGATAGCTTTTGCAATAATATGTTCCGAGTTTAATTCAACAGCTGAAGACAATTTCACCAACTCATCTTCGGGAATGAAAGAAACAACATCCGAAACCCCAAATTTTCCTTCTGTTAATGTTCCTGTTTTATCAAAAACAACAACATCAATGTCCCTTATTGTTTCAAAGGCTTTTCTATCTCGAATTAAAATCCCACTTTTTGCTGTAATTGACGTGGATAATGCCACAACAAGAGGTATAGCTAAACCCAAGGCATGAGGACAAGCAATTACCAGAACCGTAACAGATCGCTCAAGAGCAATATCTGGATATCCAAAAAACAACCAAGCAACATACGTTATTATACCCACCGTCAAGGCAACGTAAAAAAGCAATGCAGAAGCTCGATTTGCAAGATCCTGAGTTTTGGACTTGCTTTCTTGGGCTTGTTTAACCAAACTTATTACTTGTGAAATATATGTCTCCTTTCCAGTTTTCTCAATTCTTATCTTTAAAACGCCTTCTTCATTAATAGAGCCACCAATAACTTTGTTTTCAGGTATTTTATGGATCGGCTTTGACTCTCCAGTCAATAAAGATTCATTTACAAAAGATTCCCCGTCAGTCACTACTCCGTCTGAAGGGATTTTTTCTCCAGGACGGACCAATACAATATTGTCTTTTTTTAACTCCGAAACAGGAACGTCAATAATTTCACCATCATCAACTAAATGTGCAGTTATAGGCATGATTTTTACTAGCTCTTCTAAAGCTCTTGAAGCCCCCATTACACTTTTTGCTTCTATCCAATGCCCAAAAAGCATTACATCAACTAAGGTTGCCAATTCCCAAAAGAAATCCTTGCCAACAATGACAAAAACTGTTGCTGCTGAATAAAAGAAAGCAACCGAAATTGCTGTCCCAATTAAAGTCATCATTCCAGGTTGGCGGTTCTTTAATTCTTTAAGCATTCCTTTAAGGAACGGAAGACCGCCATAGATGTAAACAATCAACGACAAAATGAACACAATTTCATTTTGCCAAGGAACAATTAGTACAAAACCAAACCAGCTTTGAATCATCTCAGAAAGAACCAAAATCGGAACTGTGAGAACAAGACAAACAAAAAATTTCTTTTTAAATTCTGCTATATGTTGAGAATGACCGCCCCCTTGCTGCTTGGACTGTCTATGATCCATGTGTTCATCCAATTTACATTCCAACAAAAAATACTACCATAAACTTTCAAATTATCTACTTAAATTTGTTTACACTCAAAATTTATTGGCTCACAATCTGCAGGACATTAGTATGAGCAAACTTTTATCGCTCCCAAAAGAGATTTTTATAAGGGTTTCTTCAGATGTTAATCATTTGCTTTATTCCTTATTTTTTCATTCTTTTATATAACTTGAATATTTTGTTCAAACATGAGTAAATCTGAAATATTAGTTAAAAGAATTTGGTTAACGGTGTCATTTCGTTAGTGCATTTATCAGTTCCGTTGGTCGAGCCTCTTCAGGAAGATGGTTTTTCTTGTATTCCCAGATGTGTAAAAATGGTTTTGATGTTTATTAAAAATTTTTATCCTCAGGGAAGAGTGCCTGATTTTGATTTGGAAGAAATCGGAAAAATTATTGATACCCGAGCTGATGGGACCTATCCTAATATGATTTTAAATCTAAATAGTGTGCCTGAAGTATTAGCTGCTATTCCCTCTATTGAATTTGAATATGCGTTAAAATGGCACACATTGACTGAACTTGAAACTGAAATAGGTGATGGACAACCACCTATTGTGATGATTGACCTTAAAGATGATCAACATAGATGTAAACATGCTGTTGTAATTACCGAAGTGAATGAATCGACAAATCAGGTTTATTTTAATGATCCAATATATGGTGAACGGTCCATGTATATTCCCGATTTTTTAGCTAGCTGGGACAGTTGGGATAGAGAAGTTGTAAAAATTAAAATAGGCAAAAAGAAACAGAGGATGTTAGAAGAATTTGGTAACCAAGAAAAATAACAGCAATCTGAGGTAAAAAAAATGGAACTGAATGCCAAATATGTGATTCGAAAATATGTAAATCAGCATTACGGCAATCTCATTTCTGTTGATGAACCAAAATTTGATGTAAAAGGAAAGACCTGGATTGCAGAACTAAAATCTGATTATCCGCGAATAATTTGTGATGACCGATGCCCCAATGAACGAATTGTGAAGTTTCTATCCCTTAGAAGATTAGGGACAGTGCAAGTTCAAGAAGACCTTCAAAATATCAATGCGACATCAAGAGATATTTGTGTGCAGAATCTTTCTGGTTATCTTGATTTGTGGCAAAAACGTGCTGAAAGAATAATTGTAACAGCTTCAGCTGATAATTTTGCTGATATTGGCGAAGTAAAATGGGTTTTAGGAAAAATTGGAACCATTATATCTCACCTCCAATGGAATAAAGCCATCTGTGATTTCGAAATAAATTTACTTTCAACTAAAGAGGCTGAAAAAATACGGAAATATCTAAAATTACTTGAAAGCCTAGAGATAGTTAAGTATGCTGAAAAAAGATATTCTTACGGCAATATGTTTACAGAGCTTGTTTTCCAAACGGGAAACGATCCTCAGAAGCTGAGCAAAGCGATACTCTCTTACATAATTAAAACAAGATATTCTGCATTACGAGAAGTTTTTAACATAACACAACTTGATCCTTTTGTGCATGTTGATAGTTGTTATTATAGACCAGCACTTGAAGCTGATGAGTTGATTTATTGGACAAAAGATTCTTTTGCACGTCAATGTGCAATAATCTATGGACGAAGATCAAAAGTTTACTTTAGATTACCCTATATTCTCCAAGAATTAGTTAATGTTAACGCTTTGAACTATCAAGATAATTTATTCTTTGGTAATGAAATACTCTTCAAAGAAATGCAAAAGATGAAAAGTGAATTTTCGGACATGACTTCCCCAAGAGCTTGCTAAATTTTATATTTGCTCAAAATTGACGTCATTTTAGTCGAATCATATTTTTTCAATCTGCTTTGAATTTTCAACTGGATATAAAAAATTGTAATTGTGGCGTCGGGAGTGGGATTCGAACCCACGCGACCCGTTGGGTCACAGGCTTTCAAGGCCTGCGCGTTATCCGCTCTGCCATCCCGACTTGTAGATTTGTTCATTGGGTTTTGGTGTCTATAAGCTTTTACTCATAATTTAGTGTGATAAACGTATCTTCAACTAAACAAAACAAGTTACAAAACAAAAAAAGAAAATGGAAAGTTGTTGTTACTGCAACAGTTTAGTAAAGGTGTCTTCGTGTTCTTCTTCGTCGCCGAGGATTTCTTCAAACAATCTGCGGGTTGTAATGTCCCCGTCGGCTGTTGCCGCTTTGATTGTTTCTTTGTATAATTCTATAGCTTCTTCTTCGGCTTTTTTGTCTAATTGGAGCATTTCTTCCAAGTTTTTGCCTACTACGATGGGGTCATGCTTTATGGTGGGCACTCCTCCAAGGTACGCTAGGCGTTCTGCGATTTCTTCGGCGTGTTTCATTTCTGTGATGGCAATTTCTTTAAAGACTCCTCCAACCATGGCGCTTTTGATTCCAGTAACCATGACGTGTTGCCACATGTACTGGATAGATACTTGCAGTTCCCGGGCGATTCCTTTGTTCATTAACTCTAACAACTTTTTTGATGCCATACAATCACTTCCAAAAACTATCTCCCACAAATAATATTCTCAGGTGGGCTAATAAATAATTTGATTATACCGTTAAATGTCTAGAAGAAACCGTAAAACCACGCCATCAGAGTCTTTAACGATTTTCATCTGATGATACGTAGCAGCTTTAACCCCCACTTTGGACACATGCCTTTCTGGATCGTAGGTTTCTCCCCATGCTTTTGCAACTAGCTTTAATCCCTTAGCTGTTGGTGTTATGCTTGAAACTTCAAAACTAGAAAACAACATTTGCTTCAACTCAAAAGCAAGTAACAATTCTTCAAGCCAACTGTACAACAAAGCCTCTTCGTCCTGAGCTTCAACTGCAAAAGTTTCTTCCGTTTTTGCCTCGACTGTTTCAAGGGTAGTCATAACATCTGTAAAAGCCAATCCTGCGCTTTCAAAAGCTTCTTCTAAACTGTTTCCGTAGGCTTCAATGTACGCGTCTGCGGTGTGCTCCAAAAACTTGAAACGAGTCTTCATACGTGCAAGTCCCATTATTTGTGGGGAAAAGTTTGGTCAAAAATGTTTTGGAACATTCTTTACTACACAAACCAACAAATCAACAGTTTTCTGGACATCGTCCAGATTGATTATGCCTGCTGGACTGTGAATGTACCGAGCAGGAACAGAAACGACGCCACTGGGAACTCCATCCCTTGTTAATGCAATTTTTGCTGCATCTGTGCAACCTCGAATTCCCGTTTCCAACTGATACGAAATTTTGTTTTCTTTTGCTGAATCAATTAGCAACCGCAACACCTTAGGATGGGTAATCAAACCTGCATCCGCAACCGTTAACGCTGGACCTCCACCCATCTTGGCAGGAGCATCCCCTTCTACTACTCCTGGGGTGTCCCCAGCAACAGTAACGTCAACTGCAAGGCCTAAATCAGGTTGAATACTAAAAGCTGCAATGGTGGCTCCACGCAAGCCTACTTCCTCCTGAATTGTGCCCACAACGTAAACGTTACAGTCACAATCTTGTAGCTGCTTCATTACTTCAACCAAAATTGCGCAACCCACACGGTCGTCGAAGGCTTTCCCTAAAACAACGTTTTTGTTTAATTTGCCAAACTGGATGTCAAAACTAACAACATCCCCAACTTGAACCCCCATTTTTTCTGCCTCTTCTTTGTCTTTGGCTCCGATGTCGATAAACAGGTGGTCAGCGTCAATGACTTTTTTGCGTTCTTCGTCTTTTTGAATATGAACTGGTTTCGCGCCTACAACTCCAACTAGTGGACCTTTTTCCGTGTGAACAATAACTTTTTGAGCAAAAAGCACCCTATCATCGATTCCCCCAATTTTTGTGAACTGCAAAAAGCCTTTTTTCTTGATGTTTTTAATCATTAATCCCACTTCGTCCATGTGGGCAGCAATCATAACCGTGGGCGCATCGGCTTTGCCTTTCTTAAATCCAATTAGGTTCCCTAGTTTATCTTCTTTGATTTCGTCAACGTAGGGTTTCAAGTAATTTTCAAGCAAGTTTCGAACTTGGTCTTCTCGCCCAGTTACGCCATTAACATTGGAAAACTTTTCCAGAACTTCAACTAACTTCAATGCAAATCACACAATTCTACAAACAAACCCAGTATATCAAACTATAGCCTTTTGTGCAGGCCAGACTTTTGTTGGTTCTTGAAACAAACTCTATAAGCCAGTAACTGTGTTCTTAAAAGGAAATGACCACCGACAAACATGAAAAAGACTCAGTTGTTTTTCCCATGGTTCTAATGGGCGGCTTATTCGTGGTCATCCACCTGTTAGCCATACTAATTACCCAACCTTTTGAAGCAGCCGGACTGGTAGCTTTTGAAGACGCCAACTCCTTGGATAACTTGCTTGTCTTTTTTGTAATAATGATGGCAGTAACCCTCACTATACTGTTAATTGCAAAATACTGGAAAAAACAGTTCATACAAGTCATAATACTGGGGTCAATCTCGTACACCACAGTTTTCGTGTTCTATCCCCTGTTAACCTATGTTGTTTCAGCTGACATATCCTTAATACTTTCAATAGTCGTCGCAGCAATTCTAGTGATCGCCCTTGTCAAATATCCTGAATGGTACATAATCGACCTAGCCGGAATCATCGTCGGGGTCGGAGCCATAGGAATCTTTGGAATTTCCCTTGGCATATTCTTGGTAATTGTGTTACTTATCGGATTGGCTGTATACGATGCAATTTCAGTTTATAAAACAAAACACATGATCGACCTCGCAGACGCAGTTATGGACCTTAAACTGCCCGTAATGATGGTTGTACCCAAAATCCGACAGTATTCTTTAATCAAAGAAACTAAAGGGCTAAAACAAAAAATCGAAGAAAAACAAGAACGGGAAGCCTTCTTCTTGGGATTGGGCGACATAGTCATGCCCGGAATACTAGTTGTTGCAACCTTCCATAACATCCCCGACAACGGATTCCTAGTAGCTTTATCTGTTATGATTGGCACCCTAGTTGGCTTTGGCGCGTTAATGACTCTTGTAGTTAAAGGAAAACCCCAAGCAGGGCTGCCCCTTCTATGCAGTGGAGCAATTCTAGGTTACGTAATATCAAGCCTCATACTGTTTGGCGAACTAGCTGGATTAGTTCTGCCCTTTTAGGTTAAATTCCATGTTTTTTACAGTCATGTTATCCCAAAACCCAAAGGTATTTCTGGGGAGAAGTCATAGAATCTGAGTACACAGGGAAAAAGTATTTAAAATGCGGAAATAGGATAAGGCAACATCAAATGGAGTATCTTGGCGATGGTAAGAAAAGCGAGAATCAAGCTCACAAGCACTGACTACAAAAAGCTTGAAAATGTATGTGGAGAACTAAAACTCATCGCTGAGAAGACCGGCGTAAAAATAACAGGACCACATCCCCTGCCAACAAAGAAACTCAAAGTGCCCGTACGCAAAACCCCCTGCGGTCAAGGAACTGCAACATGGGACCGATGGGAACTGCGAATACACAAGCGCCTTATCATAGTTGACGCAGAAGAACGAGTAATGCGCCGAATCATGAGGGTCCGAGTACCCGAAGAAGTTTTCGTCAGCATTGAACTGATGTAACCATCAGTTTCTCTACTAATTTTTTAAATTAAAACATCGCAGTAAAACTTGCTCAATATAGTGTACTATACGTTAAAGCCATCAAGCCAACTGCAACAGCAAACACTGTTGCCCACACTAGTTTGTTCCACTTGTAAACTTTCATCCCATCAATTATTCCAAAGGGTATAAGGTTAAACGTCGCCAAAAATGCGTTGATAAACGCAACAACCCAGAAAAGACCCTGATTTGTAACCGCGGCAATAAAAGCACAAATTACAGAAAGACCAATATTTGTTATCGGTCCAGAAACTGCAACTTTTCCGATGGTTTCAAGGTTTCCTGACCCTGCAATCATTACAGCTCCTGGAGAGATGATCTTAAAGGGCGGAGGCAAAAAGGCTGAAAGCAACGTGATGAGGGCGCCTTGCAGGGTTAGCCGAAATTCTGCCCACATGTTGAAATGTTGAGCTGAAAATTTGTGGGCAATTTCGTGTAAAAGAAATGACAATGTGAAAGCTATTGTTAATCCCACAATGATTATTGTTGATGAACTTGTATTCAAAAAGAAACTTAAACCAACTGCCATGACCAACAGTGTTCCTAAGAGTAAATGTTGGAGTTCTTTTTTGCTAAACCAAAACACGCGAGAATTTTGTGGCGCGTACGACACAGTGTATTTGTATTTTGGCTGAGCAGACCATTGTTTACCCACAATCGGTGGAGTCTCTCTTGGGGCTTTTGCTCTCCACGCTTCAGGACAGTTATGGCTTTCTGGAATGCGATGATCCCCACAAAAGGAGTCCCCACAATACTTACACTTGAAGGGCAGCGTAACATCGTCACCACAGAATTTACATTTCGCCGTTTTGGTCAACTTCCTGATTTTTTCTATGGATTTCAACGCATGGGAGGTTTAAATGTTTAGCCCAAATTCTTGTTGATATCATGCAGATTGCCTTGAATTTTTGGTGATCTTGTTTAATTAGCTTTTATCCTAGGTGTGTCTAATGTTGTTGTTCGGCTGAAAAATTATTGCCCGTACAACAACACTTTAACTGAACCAAATGTGATACCCCTTTTAGATGTAGAATTCAAAAATCCCTTGGTATTTAGTTTGCTTCAATTGGGTTTGTGTCGTTTACTAAACATTTAATAATCATGTCGTATTACGAAAAGAATTAATAGTAATACTGTAAAGTGTTTTTGCTTGTAACTTCAAGGGAGACCTCCAAAATTATGTCTGAAGACGCGATAATTAAGCTCGAAAACGTCTCAACAGTTTATGAAGGCGAAACACGACCCGCCCTCAAAGGAATCAACCTAACTTTCAAACAAAACGAGCTAGTTTACATCGTCGGACCAAACGCGTCTGGAAAAACAACTTTAATTGAAACCATAAATGGGTTGCTCCCTGCATTTAACGGAAAAGTAACAGTTTTTGGATTGGATCTAAAATCGAATGGCAAAAAAATCAGGTGTCAAATCGGATATGTGCCCCAAGACTTTATGGTCAAACCTGGGGAACCTTACAAAGCCCTTGACGTAGTTTTGATGGGTCGATACGGGCAAATTGGTTTTCTTAAACAACCCGAAGCCGAAGACAAACAAAAAGCCCTCGACGCAATGAAACTAATCGGCATTGAAGACCTAGCAGATCGGGCAATGGGTAAACTTTCTGGTGGGCAACAACAAAAAGTAATGCTGGCTCGTGCTTTAGCTAAAAAACCAAAAATCCTGCTTTTGGATGAGCCCTTCAGTAATTTAGACCCAGATTCACGGGGACAAATCCCTTTGTTGATTACTAAACTTCATGATGAGCAAGACTTAACCACCCTTATTGTTACTCATGATGTCCATCACATGCTGGATCACTGCAACCGGGTTGTTGTTATAACTGGTGGCAAAGTAACTTTTGACGGAACCCCTGAACAAGCATTGCCTATTGTGGAAAACCATCCTCACACAACTAACTTGGAGGAACATCGCCAATGATTTGGCTAGAGTTTGCCATAATGCAAAGAGCCCTAATCGCCTGCATTTTTGCTGGATTTTTAATGGGACTAATTGGAGTTTTTGTGGTCAGAATGCGCCTTTCCGCCATTGGTTATTCCATGTCACATGGAGCCTTTGCAGGAGCAGCCCTTGGAGTAGCAACAGCAACAAACCCCCTTGTAACCGGATTGCTTTTTGCATCTGGCACAGCCTTGGTCATAGGTCCAATAGCAGATAAAGCACGCTTACATGCAGACACCATAACAAGCATAGTTTTTCCATTAAACATGGCGTTAGCCTTCGTTTTTCTAACCTTGACCCCCGAAGTGGGACTTAGCAGCCAAGTAGCCAACGTCTTATGGGGCAGCATAATTTCCATGACCAACAGTGACTTGTTGTATCTTACTACCTTGTTTGCAGTTACGTTGGCTGTGGTCTATTTTGTTTGGAAAGAATTATTCGCCATAATGTTTAACAGAAAACTAGCCGAAGCAGATGGCATCAACACCAAACCCTTCGTGTACTTAATCATATTTCTAGCAGGTGTAGTTATCACTTTTTCCCTTAAACTTGTAGGTGGATTGCTTATCTATGCATTGTTGTTTAATCCTGCTTCTACTGTTTTGCAGTTTTCAGAAAACATGAGAAAAGTAGTAATCGCATCCCCCCTCGTAGGGATGGCAACAACAGTTACAGGACTGGTTGTTTCATTGTTTTTTGATTTGCCTGTAGGTTCCTGTATCGTAATTGTTTCAACAATAGTTTTTGTTGTTGCACTTCTTCTTTCACCTAAACGAAAAAGAAAGGAGGAACCCAAAAAATGAAAAACAAAAAAATATTTACTTTTAGTATGACTTTACTGATGCTTCCGTTACTGTTAGTGTCAGTAACCCATGCCCAGACTGCAGAAAAACCAATAATCGTATGCACCACAACTGCAGTAGGGAGCGTAGTTGAAGACTTCCTAGATGATAACGCCGAAGTTTTAGTGCTTGTACAGCCTGGGTTGTGTCCAGCAGATTTTGATCTGAAACCCGGATACGTGGACGCAGTAAGCAAAGCAACAATTCTATTCAAACAAAACATTCAAGGAGAATTCTGGCTAGATAACCTACTTGAATCTGCAGGAAACGATGACCTAACAGTAGTAGCAATCCCTGGTGTTTATAACACTCCTGAAGGCGCAAAAAGTTACATACGTGATGTAGGAGGAAACCTTAGCCAAATCTTAGGAATCAATTTAGATTCAGAAACCTCTGAAATGATAACAGAAATTGACCAAGTTTCAACTTGGATAACAACTCAAGCTGAAAGTTTGGAAGCCTCAAACTTGAACGTCATCTGCATGGGGTGGCTTAAAACCTTCATTGAATCTGCTGGCTTTAATGTTGTTTCAACTTTTAATCCTCCAGAAACTCTGTCTGCTGGGGACATAACCGCTTTATTAGAAACTGCCCACACTGACGATGTAGCCTTAATCGTGGATAACCTTCAAATTGACACAGATTTTGGTGGAGGAATTGCTTCACAGGTGGGTGCAGAGCATTTGGTGTTAACTAATTTCCCTGGGGCTATTCCCGGAACTGAAACTTTAGCCAAAATGTTACGTTACAATGCCGAACAACTCTTCAGGGGCGCTTCTACTTGGCATATTGCTTCTGCTTTGAAAGCAGAAAAAATCAACCTGGGAAACCAAGTAACCCTTTATCAGATAACCACCGTTATTGCAGTTGTAATTGCTGCAACTGAAGCCGTTATGCTTTATTCACGCAAAAAGAAATGAGACAAAAACCATGAACCCTAAAGACTACTTTGACAACGCCGCAAGCACGTGGGACGAAAAATTTCTAACTCCCCATCTTTCTTCTTTTTTGGAAAAACTTGTCCCCCAATTTGGATTGAAACCTGGACAAAACGTTCTTGATGTCGGCACTGGCACTGGCGTTTTAATTCCATATTTGGTTAAAGAACTTGGACCCGAAGGCTCAGTTACTGCCCTTGATTTTTCTGAAAACATGGTTCAACTATGCAAAACAAAACATAAACACCTTAAAAACGTGAACGTAAAACTGGGAAACATCGAAGAAAAACAATTACAAGCAGAAACTTTTGACACAGTTATCTGCTTTGGAGTGTTTCCTCACCTGCAAAACAAACAAAAAGTCCTTCAAAACATCAATTATGTGCTAAAACCTGAAGGCAAACTTGTAATTTCTCATGCCTTCAGCAGCGACGAACTCAAAGATCACCATAAACAAGTTTCAAACCAGGTAGCCCATGACCTGTTGCCCAAAATGGCGGACATGAAAAATCTGCTTGAATCCTCTGGATTTACAGAAATCAGCATCAAAGACGAACCCGGATGCTATTTGTGTATTGCTCGTAAATCCACCTGTTTTTAGGCAGCATTTTCATTTTTTGTTTCGTTTACTTTAAATGTTAAGTTAACCTAATCTTTTTAGGGTAAACTTAATGGTTAGTGATGCAGGAATTTCCAGTAAAGTCGAAGATTATCTGCGAGCAATCTACGAAGTGGTTAACAAAAAAGGCTTTGTTCGCATCAAAGATGTTGCCCGCGAACTCGATGTTAAGCCTCCTACTGCCGTGGAAATGATGAAAAAACTAGACACAAAAGGTTTAGTTGTTTACGAAAAATATGGTGGAATCACGTTAACTGACCGTGGAACACAAATAGCTGAACTAATCGAGAACCGCCATGAAACTTTTAAAAATTTTTTAGAAATCCTGTTGGTTCCAAAAGATGTGGCACTCAAAGATGCCCACATCCTTGAACACGAATTAACCTCTAACACGATACAGCAGTTTTCGCGGTTTGTTGAGTTCATAACTGAGTATTCTGAGCGACCAATGTTCATGAAACGATGGATGGATGAATTCAAAAAATACTGTGAACAAAAAACCGTCAAAAACAAGAATTCGTAGCATAATTTTGAACCTGTTGCACGATGTTTTTGCTCTTTTATGTGGATTGTTATGTGATTTCAAGGACTATGTTTTGATTGTTTGTTAGTTTGTATTTCATTTTTCTAAATTTTTTAGGGTAATCTATACATAAACCGAATTGCCAATTAATTAAAATGATAATTGTTTGCGCCTAAAATTGGGGTCATAAGAAAAACCTTTCGTGCCTCCACTTTAACCAAAGTCTTATGGTCCCAATTTGCGCATCAACTAAATCAAAATAGTTTATTAGTTTATGACTTAGTTTCTTAATTTTTTACGGCAAGTTATACATGAACGAAATGCTAAAGTAATTGTATCAGCGGCAGAAACAGGGGTGGGGTTATTGGGTAAACCTTTGAGTACCTTTAGTATCGCTACGGGAACGAATCCCGTAACCTCATTGATGCACGCATATTCAAACTTAATTGCTTGTTGCTAAAAAATTGCTTGAGAAATATTTTTTCAATAATTTGAGTTTAATGCTTATGTAATTTTTGTTTCTTAGGTTTAATGTATTCAAACCTAATTTTTCTCGGTTTTTTTGTTTTTTTCCTATTTTTGTTCGGGCAAGATTTAGGTTCACCTAACTGTGTTTAGTTTAGTAAAACAAAAAATTAGATTGACCTAAAATTAGGTGTGCTAAATGGAATTACAATTAAACAAACTTGAACCTGGACAAAAAGCCATTGTTGTAACCGTCAAAGGAAGCGGCACCATTAGGCGCCGAATCATGGACATGGGTATCGTTCGGGGCTCAAAAATCAAAGTAATCCGCAGAGCGCCCCTAGGTGATCCTGTGGAATTCGAAATCCGTGACTATAATTTAACCCTGCGCAAAAAAGAAGCAGAATGCATCTACGTCTCGTTGGAGGAAAAACAATGATGGAAGTTCCTCTTGCTTTACTTTCTGTGGGTGCTAAAGGAAAAATAACTCGAATTCGGGGCGGAAAAGAGCTGATTAGGCGATTAAACGACATGGGACTTACCCGTGACTCTGAAGTAACCGTGATATGCTCCCATTCTTGTCCTAACCCCGACCGCGGTGGACCTTTAGTTGTTGAAATAAAAGATTCTCGTGTAGCTTTTGGCAGGGGCGTTGCTACAAAAATAATGGTTCAGGAGGTTGACAACTGATGCCCCACACGGTTGCTTTGATAGGAAACCCCAACGTTGGAAAATCAGTAATATTTAACAGCCTTGTGCCCGGTGCTCGGCAACATGTTGGAAACTGGCCTGGAAAAACTGTTGAAAAAAAAGAAGGCAAATGTGTTCACAAAGGAACTGAACTCAAAATTGTTGACTTGCCTGGAACATACAGTTTAACTGCCCGTGCAGTAGACGAGCTAGTGTCACGCAACTATATCGTAGAAGAAAAACCAGATGTTGTTGTTCATATTATTGACGCTTCAAACATTGAACGAAACTTGTATTTCACGTTCTTGCTGTTAGAGCTAGAAGCAAACGTAGTCGTTGCATTGAACATGTTTGATGTTGCCAAAGAGAAGGGTTACACAATTGATGTGAAAAAACTTTCAAAACAGCTTGGTGTGCCCGTTGTTCCAACTGTAGCCACAGCTAAAGAAGGTTTAGACAAGCTCAAGGACGAGATTGTTTATGCTGCCAAAAAACAGGTATGGATAACTAGTCCTAAGATTAACTATGGAAAAGAACTTGAAAACCAGATAAATTCTGTTGCACAGGTTGTCACAAAAGATTCAGCGCTAACAAACAAGTATCCCCAACGCTGGCTTGCCATAAAGCTACTCGAAAACGACAAAGATGCCCTTGACAAAATCAAAGGCATTAAAATCCAAAACGAAATTCAAGATGCTATAAACCACGCACAAAAAACCATCGGAGAAGATCCTGAGATTGTTCTTGCCGATAAACGATATGACCTTGTCAGCGAAGCATTGGGGTTAAGTCTGGTTAAGGGCGCAAAAAAATGGACCATAACTGACATGCTGGACAAGGTTTTCATTCATAAGTACTTGGGCATACCTGTTTTCATAACCCTGTTTTGGGCTATGTTCAAGTTTGCCTTTGATGCTTCTGCTCCTTTTATGGAAATAATTGGTTTGCTGTTTGGATCCTTTGCCGAAGCATCAGCAGTTATTCCCAATGAAATTCTCGCGTCCTTTGTAGGTGACGGAATCTTCGGCGGACTAGGCTTCATACTGACTTTCATACCGCCGATATTTTTCCTGTTCCTTGGAATATCGTTTCTAGAAGACAGTGGCTACCTTGCCCGAGCAGCATTCATAATGGACCGTATAATGTTCAAACTTGGATTGCACGGGCGCTCGTTTATTCCTATGTTACTCGGCTTTGGATGTAACATTCCTGCTATGATGGCAGCGCGAAGCATTGAAGGAAAAAAAGATCGACTGATTACCCTGCTAGTTAACCCTTTCATTTCTTGCGGTGCACGACTTCCAGTGTACATCCTAATCGCAGGAGCATTCTTTGGTTCAATGGCAACCGCAGCAGTTTGGTCCATGTATTTCCTTGGCATTGTAGTAGCAATCGGTTTAGCGCTTCTGTTACGGAAAACTGTGCTGAAAGGTGAACCTGCACCTTTCATCATGGAATTGCCTCTATACAAGGCGCCTACTATTAGTGCCATTGTGACTCACATGTGGGAACGTGGTGTTCTATTCCTTAAGAAAGCTGGAACATACCTGTTGGCGGGAGCTATCATATTATGGTTCTTGTCAACCTTCCCGTGGGGTGCTGAAGTAGAAATGTCTTACACTGGACAAATCGGTCAAGCACTTGCGCCACTGTTTGCACCATTAGGCTTTGACTGGCGAATCGTATCTTCACTGGTCTTCGGTTTACTGGCAAAAGAGATCGCAGTGGAAGCCCTTGGAATAATCTACATAGTAGAAGGTGAAACAGCGATTGCAGGCGCTTTAGTGGCAAACTACAATCCAGTTATCGGTTTCACGCTGATGGCTTTCACGTTGCTGTATATTCCATGTGTCGCAACAATTGGCACCATGAAAAAAGAGTCCGGCTCATGGAAGTGGACAATCTTCCAAGTGTTATTGACTCTTGTCGTGGCATACATTGTTGGCTTGGTCATCACAGGAATAGGAGCACTATTAGGATTTGCATAAAGAGGTGAAAAAATATGGGATTCAACAAAAACATTGGAACAAAACTAGCAATATACTCTGTAATAATCGGAATACTATATGCAGTCTTCGGAGTCCTAGAGATACTAATCGGTTGGGGAGACTTAACTGGAACCGGTGTATCACTTATTCCGTCGCTGGAATTAGCAGGAGTAACAGTTGTACCCCCAGACGTCTTTGGCGGAGTCATGCTGATAATCATCGCTATAGTATACCTCACAGGAGTAAAACAGCAAGCAAAAGGCAACCGGGAAGGGTTATCTTTCCTTCTTGTAGGTAGCCTTCTTGCAACAGTCTTCTTTGGAGTATACTTGGCAATAATGCTCTCTAACGGTGTCGGATACCTATTCCAGTTTGAAGATTGGCTAGAATGGATATGGCTGGACGACCTAAGACCCGGAATATGGCTGTTCCTTTTAGCGTTGCCCGGAACGTATCTGTCTTTCACAAAAAAGAAATGGAGAGAATAACCCTTGATAAAAGAAATCCTGACCTTGGTCCGGGATGGCGGTCTACTAAGCAAGAACGACATTGCCGACCGGGTAGGAATCCAGCAAGCAACTCTGGAAAGTGTTTTTTCTCTTCTTTCCTCTAAGGGCTACCTAAAAAAAATTGACAACGCCAATGCTGCAACCTCTAAAGCATGCCTTTGCTGTTCAGGTTGCACAGGATGCAACACAAACACAAATGTTCCTGCTGTATACACCATTACTGAAAAAGGAAAAACATACCTGCAGCCAAAATAGCTCTCCCCTTTTTTATTTTTGAACTGTCTTGTGAATTTTAATGCCCAAACACGTTACTCCTTGTTTTGAACGGTACCTTGAAGGCATATATATTCTCCAAGAAAAGAATGAATTTGCCCGAACCGGTGACCTTGCAAAAATGTTTGGTGTAGTTTATGGAACAGTAACTAACACAGTATCTAAACTCAAAAACAAAGGCTTAGTACATCATCAACCCTTTTGGTGTCACCCTCACAGATGACGGCACAAGAATTGCGTTGAAATCAATCAAAAAACACTGGCTGGTAACAAAAATGTTCACTGAACTTTTAGATATTGAACAAGAACTGGTTTACAATTTGGCTTTTAATCTTGCATGTTATCTTCCGGAAACTGTAATTAAGAAAATTGAAGAGAAACTCGGTTCGTAAATTTTTATTATAACTTTTATGGTGTTTTACATTTTCTAAGGACGCTTAACGTGGTCTTTAACCTGTTTTAGAAAGCTGTGTTTATTACATAAAAACTGCTTTAGTCATGCATTTTATTGTTGAATCGAGCAAGTTGTTGGCGTTTTTCTGTAGCTGATAATTAATTGAGGATATGAAACATATTGGTGAACAAAAACTTTACAAATTAAATCGAATAACCAATACGTGGGAGGTACAAAAATGAGTAAAGCCTTGATTGTTTATGGTACCCGTTATGGGGCAACTGAAATGACTTCGAACGAAATTGCGGATGTTTTTCGTCAAGAAGGATTAGATACCACGGTGGTTAATCTCAAAAACGGAAAAGTCAAAGACATAAACGATTACGACCTTGTTGTAGTCGGTAGCGGAATTAAAATAAAAAAGTGGACCAAAGAACCTGAAAAGTTTCTTAACACGTTTAAAAATGAATTAGCGAACAAGAAAACTGCGCTGTTCATCTGTTGCGGCGCCAAATACCCTTTGGACGAAAAGACCAACATAGAAACAGAACTAGAGTACGCCCGAACGCATCATCTGGAAGAAAAAGCTGCCAAATACAATCTGCAACCAATCTCTTTGGGACTATTTGGTGGAGTTTACAACTTCAACAGGATGGGATGGTTTTTTAAAAAAACCTTGTCAGGCGTTAAACCCCAACTAGAAGAAGCCGGAGTCCCACAAACAGAACCTGGACTATACGACACTAGAGATATCAACAATATACGCAACTGGGCAAAAGACGTCGCACAAAAAGCAAATTCCTGATTCTACAAAAAATTCTAACGTCCTTTACATCTATGTGTTGCCTGACGCTTTAGTGTTTGAATCAGGTTATACAAATTTTTTTGATTTAAAACGAACAAAGCAGAAATTTTTCTGAAAAAAACTATTTGTTAACATCTTTTATTTTGCTTATATTAATGTTCGTAACAGAAATGTGAAACGGCAAATGGTTACTTGTATCTTGTCTGTTTCTGGTGATGTAATTAACTGTTGACGGATTTGGGGTAAATTTTATTCTCAGTGCAAAATTTTTAATAGAATCTCAATTAATTAGTTATTATGAGTACAGAAATTTATTATTTTTCAGGAACTGGTAACTCTTTACATGTTTCAAAGGAATTGCAGAATAGACTTCCAAAATCTTCTTTGTTACCAATTATTAGCCTTTTAAAAAAAGAAAAAATTAAAGTAAACGCCGAGAAAGTGGGAATAGTTTTTCCTATTCATGCATTAACTTTCCCTTGGGTTGTTAAGGATTTTTTACAAAAAATTGATCTGGAATCCGATTCTTACCTGTTTGCAATTGCAACAAGGGAATGTTTTGCAACAGTTTTTTCAAAGATAGATAAATTGTTAGCAAATCAAAATCGGTCCCTAGATGCATACTTATCATTTGAGATGCCGACCAACTATGTTCTTATGTTTAATACTTATTCTCAAGAAAAAATTGATAATGCTGAATCTAAAATGTTGGAAAAATTGGATTCATTTGTTCAAGTGGTAAACAATAGAGAAACATTTCGACCAAAAGACAATCCAATGTATTTTGGTTTATCTCATGTTGTTTATCCCCTACTCACTTATTGGTTTCAAAAGAGACGTTTTCCCAAAATGGAACGGTCTTTTTATGTAGATAACAACTGTTCGGGATGTGGAATATGTGAACAAGTTTGTTTATCCAATAAGATAAAAATTGTAGATAAGAAGCCTGTTTGGCAAGAAAACGTCAAATGTACTTATTGTTTAGCCTGCTTACACTATTGTCCTGATTGCGCAATTCAAATAATGGGAAGAAACACTGTTAATCGAGGAAGATATCATCACCCTGATGTTTTGGCAACAGATATAATTAACCAAAAATAAGGCACTATGCAACTCCTTTTTGGTTTGGGGTTAAAATCAAAATCATAATTTAACAAAAGTAGGTGTGTGCTTAAACTAAAAAATGGACTAAACAACCTAAAGGAGTTGGAGACTCAGAAACAGAGCTTGATTCTACAATACTAAAACCATAAACAAAATGTGCAGCTGGTCAACCTAAGTCGCACAAAAAGTAAAGCCTAAAGTTACACATTTTTACAAAACACTTTGGTGCCGGGGGTGGGATTCGAGCCCACGACTTCTGGGCACCTATTTTTTAGGAGATTGCTCTCCAGATCATGAGTCTGGCGCCATAGCCAGGCTAGGCTACCCCGGCGTTGTTTTCTTTTTATGTTGATGCCTAACCCTGAATTAAGGTTTTCTGGGGGTTTGCTGTTTTCTAACTGCCTTTGTTGTTTTTTAATGTTTTTAGTCTAAGTGAACAATGAAACGTTTGGGTTAACTCTAAAATTTTGTTTTCGATTCAGAATTGGAACCTTAATAGTAATTGTATTTTACAGTTACTTTTTACTAATAAAAAGAATATTATTTTCTTTTATTTTTTCATTGTTTTAATTTGTTAATTAAATGATAAATTGATATGAATACTACTTATCTCAACTCAATAGGACTTGTATTGTCGCTTAATGCTAATTGATAAAGAATTATTTTGATTATTATTTTGTCTTCTCAAAGGATATATACAATTTTTGGTATACTGGAGCTTGGTTAACGCAAATGAGACGCTCTAAATTGGAAATTCATATCGCAATTCTTCGGGCTTTGGCCTATCATGGCCGTTTAAAGCCAACTCACATTACCTATAAAGCAAATGTAAACTGCAGCGCCTTAAAAGAATGCCTAGACTTTTTGATCGAACGCAATTTAATCAAAGAACAATCAATAAGCAAAAGAAGCCAATCGCGAAAAGTCTACGCCATAACTGAATTAGGTTTGAATGCTCTACGAAACGTCAAAGAAATCAACAACGCCCTACACGTCTTCGATGAACTAAATGTATCCTCGATAGAATTGCCTGCCCAAATGGGCTGAATTTTTTTGTTCTTTTAAATTCTTTTACCACCATTATTTTGGTGAGCGCTAAAGATAATTCTATTTATAAAAATGTAAATTGATCGTGACTTTTTATCTAGTAAAATTTTTGGCATCATCGCGTTGGGTGCTTTTTGGTTAACATTGCATTATTTTTTCGGCTAGATGAAGTCTGTTTATTTGAAAAGATTGATTCATTCTGTTTTTTCCTTCCAATCTTCTACAATGAGTTTGTTATCTCCGATGGAGAAGCTGATTTTAACGGGAACAGCAGAATTTGTTTGAAATGGGAACATGCTGTCTTCAGCTAAATCTACAGGGATGTAGATTAGATATTTTCCATCTTTTCGCTTGAAGAGTCGTCCTTTTGCTTTGTTTACCATTTTTGGTACCGACTGAGAAGAATGCAAGGAGCTTGCGCTGATATTTAAGCTTTTTAGTTACTATTGGGTTAATTAAACACTATTTTTACCATAAAACAAATTATTTAATTCACATATACAAATGAATTTTATTTGTTCAATTACAATATTTAATGTTGTATGGTTCTTCTGTGTTCAAAATTGCCTTTATGTTACTTCAATCTTTTGAGCCAACGTGTTTTTTGAAAACTTTTTCCCAGTCAATTTTTATCATGGCAAAAATTACTATGGCGAGAAGTACAACGGTGATTGCTGTTCCAAGAAACCCTGACTCGCCCAAGATTACTGTGATTAATTCCAAAGACTGTTGACCACTGTATGCGATAATGAATGTCATCAAGGTTTTTCCAATTATAGCTGGTATGAAGGCTTTTAAAAATGAGTAACGCATTACGCCTAGAGGAATAAACAGCAGATCGTCAGGCAACGGAGTTAATGCAAATAAAAATATTGTAACTGGTCCATACTTGTCAAAGATTTTTACCATGAAATCCATTTTTTTGCGTCTTTCTTCACTTATTTTAGATGTGCCGTAGTAACCTAAAGCGTATCCTGAAAATTCTCCAAGAGCTGCTCCTAGTCCTCCGCTGATTGCTATAAGGACTGGGTCTAAAACGCTTCCTAAGCCAAAGATTACGAGAGTGTATGGTATTGGAAAGATAACCGAAACCGAGCCAACGAAGCTTATAATGAAAATGCCCAGATACCCAAATTGTGTGAATTGTTGTAACCACGCTTCGAGCAATCAGTTTCTCTCCAACAATGACGGATGTAATCTTTCAGGTTGCAAACTATCACTTTAACTTTTTCCGTAAAAAATCAGTCTTGGATTATTTGTCTAAATGGGGATTGAAGTTTGGAAAACAAAAGCTATCCCTGCTGTGGCTAGCATTACAACACTCCACGTTTTGTTCACGTTGTGCCCTAGTTTGTTCATGGTGAACAGCATAAGAGTTGCAATTATCATAAAAGGTGCGGTATACAAAATTTCAGCCAATGAAACAGTAAATTGGGATGTTAATCCCACGGTTCCAAAAACAAGAGTGAGAGTCAGCATATTGTCACCGATTACGTTGCCGATTGTTATCTCTTCTTCACCAGCAAGGGCTGCAGCCACGGAGACTGCGACTTCTGGGACAACACATCCAAGGGCTAGTACTGTGAGTCCAACATAGAATTGGTCTAATCCAAAGATTGTAGATATCGTGATGGCGCTGTTTACCAATATGAATGTGCTGATTACCAGAGCCGTTGCTCCGAGAAGTATGTCTGTGCCTATGTTTTTCTTGTTGGGCTTGTGTTCTGAGCAATTTTCTTCAACAGTGCATGTTCCGTTTTTGATTGAGTGGTAAATGAATATGGGATAAAATGTGATAAAAATTGCACCCATCCACCATGTTACCTGTTGCATTACTGCTAGTAAGGTGACCAGCATAACGCTAAGACCGAGCATGAACATGCATTCTTTGTTGATGGATGCGTTCTTTATTTGAAGTCCTCCACCGACTAGGCCGCAGATTCCGATGATAAGGGGAATGTTGTAAATGTTTGAGCCAATTATGTTTCCCAAGGCCATGTGGGATGAGCCTAAGCCAACTGCGAAAACTGAACTAAGCAGTTCGGGCAGGGCGGTTACAAAGGCAACAAAAACGGTTCCAACAACTACTCTACTGATGTTTAAGCAAGAAGACAGTCCTGAAGCACCTCTGACTATTCGCTTGGAGCCCCAATAAAGTATAATCAGGCTCGCTGCCAGTGCGGCGATGCTTAAGACTAAAGTTATCACGATATTTCACCGTAATTCCAATAGCAACTTAAATGCGATAATATAAATTTTGCCTAAATAGTCTACATTGACGCGTTAACTTTCAATGGCATTTTTTACAATAACCGTGGCAAATTAACATAAAAATGTCAAAAAATAACTCAATAAAATATTCCCTCTCAACTTGATTCACAAAACAACAAAAAAATTGTGGCTGTAACCAAACAAAACCAAAACTATAATGATCAACAAATCTTAGAACAAAATTTACCAATGCAAGAGTGAACTTTTGAATCTAAAAGTGTGTAGTGCAGAACAATTTCAAAAAATAGGTCGTTTCGATATTCTCCTTCTGTTAACCTCCATATATACTGCACAAACGTGTGGACCTTTGAGCTTCGTATATATTTTTCAATTTTGTTGTTTTACGCTATTATCTATTTTTTTTCTATATATAATAATTACAAGTACAGTAATTACAAATGTTGCAGTTCCGATTATCAATAACATTATGTATGACTCAAATTCTGGGATTGTTACTAATTCGATTTCAACAGGGTCTGTTAAGGGGAAGTGGTCAATGTTTACTTCGTTAATAACAAATGGTGTGTTCCATATGCTTGAATTATCTAATTCTGTTGCATTCGGATATCTTGTAGAATGGTCGCTCCAATAATTTCCTTCATATCCGTTATCCCAATTATTACTTTCAGATTCTCCCGACCCCCAAAACCAAGGGTTAGAAATTGAAAGACCTTCTGTTCTATTATTGATGAAGTTGTTATGATAAAAAATGTTGTTGGTGGCTCCTGACAAGTAAACTGCAGGTGCAAGGTTTGCCGTAAATGTATTGTTCACTACTAAATTTTCTTGACAATTAACTAATCTAATTCCTGCAGAACCGTTATCTGTGAAGTTATTTCCAGATATGATATTATTGTTGGATCGGCTGACATCAATTGCAGGGGTATTTCCGGTAAAATTGTTGCACCGTATTGATACATTGTTTGAGCCCTCATAACCAGTGTGTTGATAGTTGTATCCAGATAGTGTGATTCCAAAAGCATTGTTAACTAACATGTTTTCGAAAATTTGAATGTTGTATGAACTTGCAAGCCGAATCCCTGAATGTATGCTGCCATTTATTGTGTTGAACGAAACTGTGATGTTTTGAGAGTTTCTTATTTCAATTGTGTTGCCGTTGAGTTCGAACGTATTATTTTTTATCGCCGAACCAGTTGTTGAATAACAAAGGATTCCAACACCATTGTTCGAGATTTCTAAGTTTTGAACAGATATTCCTGAACAGTTTATTAACGCTACAAAACCCGCATCAAACGGAACTGATATGTTATGTTTATTCACCCAATAATAGATGGGTTTGCCGTTGACAATGTTTGAGTCGTCAGCGTCATGAACAACATCTTCAAAGTCTTTGAAGGCAACTAAGAAATTTTCTGTATTTCCATATATTTGGTTGTCACGAAATATGTTGCCTGTAGAGTATTCAACACTAATTCCAATTTTGTTGTCAGTTACTACGTTGCCAGAAATGTAACAATTACTTGTTAAATAAAGGTAAACACCAAATTCGTTGTATCCTTTCACTGTGTTGTTTATCAGTTTATCGTTAGTTGAACCTTGAAGCCAAATGCCAATTTGGAAACTTTGGTCACTGGGACCGATTATTGTGTTTTCAACAATTATGTTGTTTGAGGTTCCATCGAACATATAAAGTCCAATACAAAAACCTATAATGTTCAAATTCTGCAGAGTTACATTTGATCGCCCAGAAAGGTCAATGCCTGAAGAAAACGAGGCATTATTTTGAATGCTGAAACCCTTTCCATCAAGGATAATGTTGTCTCTTTGAACTGTAATTCCTGCGAAAATTCCAAGAGTAAAATTGGAAACATTAATGTCATCTGTTAAATAGTAATAGTCGCCATCATGTTCAATCTTATCTGTTCCTGTGATTGAACCATCTGATTTGATTATAATTGACTGTTCTGATTCAACAGAATTTACACTTGGCAGAACAGAAAACAGACATGAGTTAAGAAGTAACAAAACTAGAATACCAAATATTTTCTGCATTGTAATACCGAATTACATCTAATACCTGAAAAAGTAAAAGGATTTTTGTCAAACTTTCTTGACCATCAGATGTTTTGTTTGGTCAACATTTTTTGACTTGATTTTTGTATGTTTGTTGAACGCTGGCTTTAAATCAATCTTGTAACTGTTTTTGCGTATTGTGCTGGTTGAATAACATAAATATCTTACAGTTTTTTATTATGGGTCGTTAATGTTGTGAAGTTTGAGGGTGTACGGTTTGCCTGTGAAACGACAAAAATGGCGTGAAGATTTTGGTGAATGGTTCCGTGATGTTCTGATTAATGCGGGAATAATGGATTATCGCTATCCTGTTAAGGGTTCAGGAGTTTGGATGCCTTACGGGTTTAAGATACGAAAAAACACTCTCCAAATCCTGCGCGACCTGCTAGATAACACTGGGCATGACGAAACCTTGTTTCCTTTACTTATTCCTGAGACTTCTTTGGCTCAAGAAGCCGATCACATAAAAAGTTTTGAAGGGGAATGCTTCTGGGTCACTCATGGGGGGTACGAGCCACTTAAGGTCCGGTTCGCGTTACGACCTACCAGTGAAACTGTTATTGCTCCTATGCTCAAGCTTTGGATACGTTCCCATGTAGATTTGCCCATGAAACTTTACCAAGTTGTGAACGTTTTCCGATACGAAACCAAAGCAACCCGTCCAATAATCAGAATGCGGGAAGTTGCTACCTTCAAAGAAGCCCATACCTGCCACGCTGACGGCGAAGAAGCCGAACAACAAGTCCGGCAAGCTATCGAATTGTACAAACAATTTTTTGATTCTGTGGGAGTTCCTTACGTGCTTTCTAAACGCCCTGACTGGGACAAGTTTGCAGGTGCCCTTTACACTTTAGCGTTTGATTTGTTATGTCCCGATGGTAGAGTTTTGCAAATTGGAACTGTGCACAATCTTGGACAAAACTTTGGCAAAGCTTTCGACATAAAATATGAAACCAAAGACGGAGATCAACAATACATCTGGACCACCAGTTACGGCATTTCTGGACGAGGAATCGCTGCAATTTTCATCGCCCATGGAGACGATAATGGTATTGTTTTGCCTCCTGAAATTGCTCCCGTGCAGGTGGTTGTGGTTCCGGTTCCTTACAAAGGACAGGAAACAGAAGTCAAGCAAGCCTGTGCCCAAGTTGCTGAAATTTTGAAAAATGCAGGTTACCGCGTGGAGTTAGACAACAGAAACGAGTTGACTCCTGGAAACAAGTTCTATTACTGGGAACTTCGTGGAGTGCCTATTCGCATCGAAATTGGTCCACGGGATTTGGCTAATGGTGTTGTTACGGTTGTTAGGCGAGACACCTTGAAGAAACAGCAACTAAAAATGGATGAAGTTGTTTCTGGTGTCCACTTTTTGGCAGAAACAGTCACAGCAGACTTGAAAACAAGCGCTGCGGCTTTGATGAAACAGCACATTTATCGTGTAAGTCGACTTACTGAAGCCAAAAGTTTATTGAAACGCAAAACCGGCATAGTTGAAGTTCCATGGTGTGGCAAAGAGGAATGCGGTCATAAGCTAGAAGAAGAAGTTGACGCTCGGCTGCTGGGAATCCCTGAAGATATCAATGAAAAGATTGATGGTAAATGTGTCATTTGTGACGAATCCGCTGAAAACGTTGTGCGGGTTGCTTCGGCTTATTAGTTACCAAAGCTGTTTAATCTGGGTTGACCGTAAATCTAAGAAACCATTAGCCGTTACTGTTAACTTGAACAATTAAGTGTGGAATATAAACCGTGCTTACAAAACTAAAAAAACAAGTCCAAACCGCCTTGACTTCAACTGCGAATACGTTTCACAGTTTAGGTTTAACTCCTAATCACGTTAGCATCTTGGGAATCAGTTTTTCTATACTCGCTGGCGTGGTTTATTCTCAATGGCATGTTAATCGAACATTTTTGATACTTGCCCCTGTTCTAATGCTAGTCTCTGGATTATTTGATGCCGTGGACGGAGTAATCGCTCGAGTCCACGGAAAAGCAACAACCTTTGGTGCATTTTTTGATTCTATGCTTGACCGATATGCTGACGCTATTGTTCTGTGCGGAATTATCGTTGGGGGCTTGACCAATATTGCTTGGGGTCTTGCTGCTTTGGTGGGTTCCATGATGGTTAGCTATGCTCGGGCACGTTCAGAAGCAGCTGAAGTAAAAATGGAGTCTGTAGGCTTAGCAGAACGTGCAGAACGTATAGTTTTAGTTGGGTTAGCAAGCTTTGTTAGCTATTTCTGGATTGATGCATTAAACTGGAGTATCCTAATCCTTGCTGTATTAACAAACTTTACAGTTTTACAGCGGGTGAACTATTTCCGCAAAGCGGCAAAATAAAAATTAAAAGAAGAAAGAAATTGTTTATCTGCGTCTGGGTCTTTTTGGAGGACCTGATCGGCGTTCGTCTTTGTTGCGTACTTTGACTACTCCACGGTGTACTGCACATGAGATGCAATAGAATTTTGTTTCTTGGCTGCTGGCAATGTATGTGCCTTGTTGTTTAAGTTCCTTGTAGAGTAGAGAGTCAACTAACGAAACTCTTCGGGAAACACGTTTTGCTTTGTCACGTGGCACTTGCTGTCCACACCCTTGACATTGAACAAGTGATCCTTTTCCTTTGCTTCCTTTTGCTCTGCCTCTGGATTTTCGTTTTACTGGCATCCTCTTTTCCTCATACTCTAAATTCTTTTTGAGATTATTAAGTATACATTGACAAATGTGTGGACCTTTATTATACATACTTTTTTGTCTAATATACCTAATTTATTGGATTCTAGTAATTCGGATAGGGGTTAATAAAACTGTTGTTTAGGCATGTTTGGATTGTCAGATTATTACTGCAATGCTGAATAATTTATCACAAACCCAAAACCTATTCTCGTCTAATTACTATTTTAATGAACTGTGAATTGTTTAACGATGCCATAAAGAAACCAAATGTATTTTATTGCTTACGAAAAATTGAAAAATAAGGAAAACCATTTTTAAGCGAGGGGAGAACATTTGGGCAAATATTGTGTTAAAGATAAGAAAGTTCACAAGTTTCCACCAAAATGCGATACAGAACATTTGGGGGAAAAGATTTACGGATCACCACCGAAGGGATATGTTAAAATGCCCGAAATGTTTTGAGTTGTCTTTTACTTATGGTGGAGGAGAAAAAATTAGTTAAAAACTTAGGTGTCTTTCTAAGAAAAATTAAGACTAAAGTTTTTTAGGTTGTACAAAATTTTTCAGTAAGCTCTTTAATAGTAACAATATACAAATTCTATTCTAGCTAATGTGATGATTATGACTAGTGGATTACTGGTTGCATCAAAAAATGGCTTAGATCTTCAACTTGAAAACTTAACTCCTATAGAAGATTTTGAACAATTAGATTTGTTTAACAAATATGGTTTCAAAATAGGGTGGTATACTTTTGGAAAAGCCATTCATGTCATTTTAAAACAAATTCAAATGGGAGAAAATCAAATTTATTTGGCCGAAAAATTAATTGAAGCAGAATCCATCCTAAACAAACTAATAAATGAATTAGTTGAAAGTTTTGACGTCACATCAGAGGATCAAAAAGATATGTTCAAAATGTTAAAAGAACACGGTTGTTGTTATTTTTAATCTGAAACATACACAATTTAACTATAATCTCATTTTCTAGCCTTGTTCTTCAACACAACGATTGGTGTCGTCCATAATTTCCTGCAATTTTTCAAACATTTGTCTGTCTAATTCATCAAGTGGTGCAATAATTACTAAATTATCTCCACTAATTGAAATGCTTCGACCCAAATAGGCTTCATTAATACGAGCCACTCTATCAAAACATTTTTCCCATTTGGAATCAGGAGTTGAATCTAAAGGAAAAAAGATTTTGTAAGTCTCAGGAAAACAAGTGTCTTTTTGAAAAATCAAGTTATCTGCTTCGAGTCTTCCTTTAAAATTTATTTTCTTTGCTGTCAAATTATCCCCCTTCTTCTATAAACAATTTATAGTTATGGTAAATATAAACGGTTTCACTTCATGATTTCGTAAGGTAGTTTACCTTAAAAAAAGTTGGTTTTGTGTCGATTTCATATCTGTTTATGAATTTCAACCCATCACTGCTTCCAAATTGTTACGTGTTTTTTCAATGTTTACCCATTTTGTGCTTGCTAGCAATGCAATATATAAACTTGTAAACCCAATAACACCTATTAGTTCTTGGTTAAAAGCAAAATAAATTGCAAGCATGTCTGAAATAAAAGCAAATACCCAGATGTGTTTTACATTAAGTTTCATTTTTGTTGCTCCATTAAATTGTTAAATTTATTGCTAGACCATATGTACATTTCTACCAAAAAATGGCAAAAATGTGTCATTTTGTGAGAAAAAAATTTAAACTTTTGAAAAAGTTTTTGTTCTAAACTATTTCATCTGTTATTATTGAAGAAAAAAGCTCTTCAACCCCTCTTTGACCTCTTAATTTTTCAATAAAAGAGGATAACGCTTTAAGTGTTTCAAATCTACATTTCAATATTAGATCAAAATTGGCCCCCTGAACGTCAGCTAATTCGTGTACCTCTGTATTTTTTAGAAGACTATCCACAATTTTAGATTTTGGAACACGGTCAGTGTTAGGCGTAGTTTCAGATATATTAACAAAAAGATATGCCCCTATCGGTCTATTGGTTTTTTCATATTCAATATTTGCTCTATAACCCTTGATGATTTTTTCTTGTTCTAACTTCCTTATCCGTCTATGGACTGTTGAGATTGGTAATCCAATTTTCTGTGCAATAGATCTACTAGACAATTTTGCATTTTTTTCTAACACCTGCAAAATCTGTTCATCTTTATTATTCATGACATGTCGTATGTTATGACCCGCATATAATATTTTTTTATAAAAATAGAACTCAATATTTTCCCTCATTTAATTAGAGGCTTAAAACAAAAAACTGAAACACAAAAGAATTATTTAGAAAAGAGAATTTTGAGATCAATTATTAATTCTCTTTGATTGGTGCAGGAAGGTTTGGTGGCATCTTTGCTGGTGAATTCGGTACTTTTTGTTGATCAATTGTTTTGATTCCTTTTTTGTGTACCTTGTTAATATGGTTCGACAATTTGTTCTGTGCCTGACTTCTTTTTGGTTGTAAAGTTTTCCATTGGCAAAGATCACATTTTGCAAGCCAATTCCCATTATCTTCTTTAATAATCAAAATTATTTGCCCCCATAAAACACATGTTCTATCTTCTTAATAGGATTATCGAACAAGGGATGATCACTCAAATTCTTGCACTTAGCAAGACACTTTGTCAACAGCAAAAGCAATTTTGACATTTGTTCGATACTCAACAATCTTTCCGTTTTCTACATGCCCAGTCCAGCTTAGAACATCTACGCCTTGTATGTTTCTAATTGTTTTTGCTGCTCGTTCAATAGCATTGTCAACAGCATCTTGCCAGTTTTTATCTGAAACTCCAACTAGCTCAATTACTTTAATAATGGTCATTTTTTCACCTCGTATATTAACAAAATATAATTATCAAGCGGGGTCTAAGCCTTGATTTTTTGTTTGGCCCGTATAAAACAACGTTTTTGTCGTTTCCCAATCTTTCGCCTTTTGGATTGGTTCGCTCGTTGTTAGAACGCAAAAAGGTTCTAAGCGTGCTCCCCCGCTCACATTAAAATATATTCTCAGCACCACTTATAAACCCTGTCTTAAGCTATGATTTCATTTGAAGTCGGAGCGCTATTGTTTGCCTTTTCAAAAAGTACCATTATTTTTATGTTTTTAACAAAAATGATTCCTATCGAAAAAATCAACTGTCAATTGAAAACAGTAAAAAACAACTTAAAGATTATTAAATATCTACGGCTCCCTGTTCATGTATCTTATGTTTTCATCCCCTAAAACTATGTTTTTACCTTGAGGGTCAACATACCTGACGACTTTGTTCAAGTCTTAGTGCCTAATTGTTTTGTCTATATTTCGGTTGCCTTGTTCCACATCATTTCAAAATAGTCTTGAAGAATTGTAACTAAGTGCTGGTTACTTACCCATAAATCTGGAGTTTCTTCTGGACTGGCAACTGAATTGCTAATCATTGCCTCTTTTTTATCACGCAGAAACAATATTGCTGGAGGCGGGGGTGGAATACACTTGATTGAATATAATGGATGCTCTAATATCTCTTTGAGTTCATTTTTAAATTGCTCTTTGTCTGGAGGTGTATCTATAATCTGGCGAATTTGGATGCCTTTGTCCAAAGACTTTTTGATGTTTGCATAGTTATTGTAAAATGCTTTTTTTATTCTAATCCATGCCCCAATTCCGTCTATTGCTTTTTGGCTTTCACCTAATCCTTGATGTAACTTCGATAAAGTCAGCGCTTTTCCAGAAACAACAACAAATTCTGGTTTTTCATCTTGGACCGAACTTGTTATTGTTTGTTTTTTGACGCTTTTAATCAAGTCTGTGGTTTCTGTTTTCAGGTTGGTGAATTCTGTATTTTTATTCTCCATTAAAATCGAGATTCCAATCTCTATTGGGGTTGCCTTGAATTTTGTTGGGGCGTCTAAAATTTTTTCAACTAACCCTATTTGGTTGAGGTTTTCTGTTATTTTGTAAATGTGCTGTCGGGCAATTTTTGTACCTCTTGAAATAGTTTTGATGGGTGCTATGCCTGATTTAGTTAACCAAAGGTAAACTATGGCTTGCCTGCTTGTAAGTCCTAATTTTGTCATTGTTTGAACTTCATTTCGTGGATTGTTCAACTTTTTCACTTCTTTAAAGATTTTAGTTTTTGTACGTTTTAGCTTAAATATTTCAACCTTTTCGTCCTAATGGGACACTCAAACCATTAAATGTTGCTCTTTGATTTTGACATTTCTGTAGAAGGAATGAAGCATTTTTACTGCTTATTCCATCTCTTTGAAAAAATGAAAAATAATTGGTGAAAATACAAATGGAAAATACGATTAAAAAATCTAAAACTTCTACTATCGCTTTGGTACTAATATTAACATTATCAACTTTAATCATTGCTTTGCCAACCGTTAACGCTCAAGCAACCCGAAAACAATCCTACCCTTATATCGGTGGAATTCCCAACCCAGTTGGTGTGGGTCAAATGGTTTTGTTGCACGTCGGTATAACCGATTCAACACAAACCACAGAAGATGGATTTACAGGTCTAACTGTAACTGTCACTGACCCTGAAGGAAACGAAGAAATCCTTGGTCCCTTCAGAACCGACTCAACTGGTGGAACTGGTACAGTTTACACCCCTACTATGGCAGGAACCTACGAGTTAGTAACAAATTTCCCTGCACAATGGTACAACTACACTGGATTCTACTACGGGTTCCCAGTTAGTTCTGCAACTTACTATGAAGAAGGCACCAGTGACGTTCTAGAGCTCATCGTTGAAGACGTGCAAGTTGAGTACTACCCAGCAGCAAACCTTCCAAACGAATACTGGACTCGACCAATCGATTCCCAACTTCGTGAATGGAACACAATTGCTGGAAACTGGTTAATGACTCCTGAAAACTTGTATGCTCCCTACAATGACGAAGCGCCAAACACTGTCCACATTCTGTGGCGAAAAACACTAACAACAGGAGGTCTTGTTGGCGGTGAACTAGGAGATCACTCCTTTGAATCTGGTGACGCATACGAAGGATTCTGGAGCAATTCAGTAGTCCTTGCTGGTAACCTTTACTACAACAAATACAAGAGCGGCTATCCCATTCAGGAAGTTGTTGCAGTAGATCTTCACACTGGTGAAGAACTATGGTGCAAGACTTTAGGTAACAACGAACAAGTAGCATACGGTCAAACTTTGTTCTGGTCCTCATTTAACTACCACGGAACCTTTGATTACATATGGACTCTCGAAAGTGCTCCTGGTTTAATGGGACTTTCAGCTACTACTTGGCATGCATATGACCCAATCAATGGTGAACTTGTTTACAGCATGGAAAATGTACCTGGTGGTCTTCTAAAAGTTGGTCAAAACGGTGAATTTCTGATATACACTGTAAACTTGAATGCTGGTTGGATGAGTATGTGGAACTCAACGCATGTAGTCTCCGATTCAGGAAGCTGGATGGCTGGGTTCTCAGGTTCTGGTTTCGGAACATACGATGCCACAGCAGGCTATCAATGGAACGTAACTATCCCAACAGATCTGGTTGGAACTGCTCAAGCAGTAGTTGGCGACCGAATCATCGGTGTTGATGTTGGCGCATTGTTCGTCCAAGATTCAGACGGTACACCCATTGAAATGTGGGGAATTGACTTGTCTGAAGGAAACCAAGGAGACGTATTATTCGACACAACTTGGACTCCGCCTGCAGGTGGTAACTTGAGTTTCCTATGGTCTGCTGCAAGCTTTGAAGACGGCGTGTTTGTAATATCTGCAAAAGAATCACGAACTCACCACGCTTTCAGCATTGACGACGGCGATTTTGAATGGTCAACTGACTCTCAATACTACATGGACATGTGGGTCGAAAATGCCTTCATTAACCTTGGAGTTAACATCGCTTACAACAAACTCTTCTCGGCAGGATATGGTGGAATAGTATACTGCTACGACATTACCGACGGGAGCCTACTATGGACCTATGACGCAGTGGACACATACTCCGAAATTCTCTGGGGCAACAGCTGGCCACTAGACACACTATTCTTCACTGACGAAAAAGTCTACATTGCTCACTCTGAACACTCACCCCTTGATCCTAAAGCACGTGGTGCACCCTTCATCTGTCTAGATGTAAAAACTGGTGACGAAATCTTCCGTGTTGACGGTATTGTCCGATCAACAGTTTGGGGAGGCGACGCAGTCATCGGTGACAGCATCATTGCATCAATGAACACCTATGACATGCAAATCTACGCTTTCGGAAAAGGTGCAAGCGCAACCACCGTTGAAATCAAGAACAATGTTGTTTCCCTAGGAAACAGTGCATTGGTCACGGGAACTGTGATGGATGTTTCTCCAGGCACAAACGAAGCAGGTTTGACAATCCGATTCCCAGATGGTGTTGCAGCAATCTCTGACAACGACATGGGCGCATGGATGAAATACGTCTACCAACAAGCAGACCGCCCAGCAGATGCAGTTGGTGTTTCAGTCAAAATTGAAGCAATAACTCCAGACATGGAATGCATACCCCTAGGCACAACCACAAGCGACTCTTATGGCAACTATGCCTTGGCATTTACTCCCGAAATGGAAGGAATATACACCATCATTGCAACCTTTGAAGGCTCTGACGGATACTATGGCTCCTCACAATCAACATACCTCAATGTTGGTCCAGCACCTACACCAGCAACTCCAATCGACAACGAACCAGTCGACACTGAACCCGTAGAAACAGAAGAACCAGCAGGCTTCATCACAACAGAAGTAGCCATAATCGCAGCAATTGCAGTCGCAGCAGTAATCGGCGTAGCCGCATACGTTCTGCTCAAACGCAAATAAATCAACCCCCCTTTCTCCCCTTTTTTTCGTGGGAGAATCCATTGGAAGAAAACAAGGGGCTGAAAAGACCCTAGCACAAATGAAAATAACCAAAAGATAGTAGCAATGGTTTTTTCATTTTTTCATTCCTTCAAAGCCTTGTGCTAGGATCTCAGCAAACCCTTGTTTTCCGTTTAGTTGTCTTTTTTCTTACTCAAAACAATTAAATTAGCGCTGGGCTAATATGCAATGAAGTTAAATTATTAACAGAAAAGGAGCAGTGAAATACTTTGGGTCGAGTAGGTAAAGGACAAAAATGTAGCGTTTCAGGCTGTGATAAAGATGCGATTCGTTCTCTTCCGCGGGAAAAAGTAAGCTCAGCAGGACTAAAAGTTGACGGCGAAAAACGATCATACCTTTGCAGAGAACACTACAAAGAATACAAAAAAGGCAGCAAAAAAGACAAACTCCTCGAACAATGGAGGCACAAAGGCTAATGCCTAAATGTGTTTGTTCATTGGTCTTCAATTTTATTGACTTGAAAGCTGGCTGTTCAGATTGAGAATTCTTCAGTTACATTCAAACTTTATCGAATACGAAGCAATTGAAAAAGAAATTCCCTCTGCAGAGGAACTCGAAAAAACCAAAGACCGCATCGAAGAAGTTGTAGTGCTTTTTACTGCAGTTGAAGAAGGTGACGACCTAAACGTTGCAAAGAAAGCCATGGAAAGCACTAAAGTATCGTTAGATCAACTCAAAGTTAATCGTGTGTTGATTTATCCTTATGCTCACTTGAGCAGCAATTTGGCTAAACCTTCTGAAGCTTTGAAGGTTCTTAATGAACTCAAAAACGTCGCCAAGGAGATGGGGATAGAAACATATTCTTCACCTTTTGGCTGGTGCAAACAGTTCTCAATTTCCATTAAAGGTCACCCATTGGCTGAGCACCTTAGAGTAGTTACATGTGACTCAGAAAAAGAAGAGGTTGTCTGTGATGCTCTTAAAGCAGAAGAAAAACTCAAATCATATTGGTATGTGTTGCAGCCTGACGGTGAGTTAATTCCCGTAAAAGAATATCGCTTCAAAGACTGGAAAAACTTAGAAAAATTATGCAAATATGAAATCAAGAAAGTTCGTGCTGAACAGAATGTTCCGCCTCATGTTCCTTTGATGAAGCGGCTAGAAATCGCAGACTATGAACCTGGAAGCGACCCTGGCAACCTGCGGTGGTATCCTAAAGGTCGTATGATAAAATCGTTGATAGAACAGTATGTAACCGAAAAAGTAATCGATTACGGGGGAATGGAAGTTGAAACCCCCATCATGTACGACCTTGAGCACCCTGCAATTGCTCATTATCTTCAACGTTTTCCTGCCCGTCAATACGTCTTATGTTCGGACAAGCGCGACTTCTTTTTAAGGTTCAGCGCCTGTTTTGGTCAGTTTTTAATGGTGCACGACACCCAATTCAGTTACAAGCAACTTCCGTTGCGGATGTATGAATTAACAAAATACGCTTTCCGCCGAGAAAAAAGCGGCGAAGTAACAGGGTTGCGCAGGCTTCGTTGTTTTACTATGCCTGATTGTCATGCTTTGGTTGCTGACATGGATCAAGCAAAAGAAGAGTTTCTGGTTCGTTTCCAAATGTCCATGGGAATTATGGACAGTCTGGAACTAAACAAAGAAACCGATTACGAGTTAGCAATCCGAGTAACCAAGGACTTCTATGCTGAAAACAAGGATTTTGTTCTCAATATGGTGAAGTTATTTGGCAAACCTGTCCTCATTGAAATGTGGGAAGAACGCTTCTTCTATTTTGTTTTGAAATGGGAATTCAATTTCGTGGATAATCTAAACAAGGCTTCTGCTCTTTCCACTGACCAAATCGACATAGAAAACTCTAAGCACTACGACATGACCTACGTGGACGAAAACGGCGAAAAACAATATCCTTTGGTTTTGCACTGTTCCCCAAGCGGAGCCATCGAACGGGACGTATATGCCCTGCTGGAAAAAGCTCACCGAGACTCTTTGAAAGGAAAAACACCAATCTTGCCTTTATGGCTGGCTCCTACTCAGTTGAGGATTATTCCGGTTTCCGAAAAGTATCTCGACGAGGCAGAAAAACTGATGAAAAAAATCGAAAACTGTAACGTGCGCGTTGACGTCGATGATAGAGCCCTAAGTTTAGGCAAAAAAGTTCGAGCTGCAGAAAAAGAATGGGTAAACTACGTGCTGGTATACGGCGAAAAAGAAGCAAACTCTGAAGTATTGCCAGTTCGGGACCGAAATGCTGGAAAACAAATCCGTGAAATGAGACTTCAAGAATTAACCAATGAAATCAATGAAAAAACTGCAGATAAGCCCTTCAAACCTTTAGCCTTGCCCAAGTTGCTGTCAAAAAGACCTCAGTTTTCTTTTTAATTTTTCATTTTTTTGGATTTGTATTGTTGTATACTTTGTTTCTCGTAATACTTTTGAAGAATTCTTTTGAGGTAATACTTGGACCTAAACGTTAATGACGCCCAAACACACTTTCTGCATAAAATTTCACCATCAAATTTGTAACGGTTTGCTCGAACTGTTTGGTATTCTTCTGAGTTAACAATTTCATTCCATGTCTGTTTCAATAAGTTTCCAACAAGATGTTTTAATTCATAATCCATGCAGCATAAAACTACATCACAGTTTGGGAGCATAACAAACTGGGGGCCTATCAGTTTTTCACAAAAAAACCAACCTCGAACATGCCTTTTTGGTGTATCATCACAATGGCCTGCTCGTTCGTTTGAAATGAAATTTTTGTCCATTACGTAATAGCCTGTTACGTTTAAGTTCTTCAAAACTGTATCTAGGGTTTTTTTGTAGTTTTCAGTAACTGGAATATTGGTGTTACCCATGTTGTCTGGCAGATGCAAAATTACTTCAGGGTTACAGCGTCTAATTCGTTCTACGTTTTCACTTTTTAATCCAACAAGGGTTGAAAATAAGACAATCTTGTGTCCTTTCAAGGATGCGTGTTCGATCATATCCAAACATTGCGGATTAAGGAACGGTTCTGAAAAACCTGAAAAATGAATTGCTACTTTTCTGGGTACTTTCGAAAGTGCCTTTTTGAAATTTTCTAGTGTGAGAATTTTGGCACCTTGATACTGTTCTTGAAACGTTTGTTGTGGACAATACCTGCAGTCAATACTGCATTTGCTGATGGTTGTAATTTCCAGCCACGGCTCTGTTTTAAGCACAAGTCCACTTTCCTGTCACTAAAACTAGCTATTAATAACTAGTTTCTGTTTGATTAACTTGCCTTACTGGTATGCTAACAATTTTTTTAACTCTTTTCGAGAATAAAGCCAAATAGAAGACAAAACTGGAAAATTCTTTTTCTTTACAAAAATGGTAGATTTAGTTTGTGTTGTGTTAAAATTTAAATATCAAGCAGATAGTTTAAGGTTGACGTCTATAATAAAAGGAGAGATTTGTATGGCAAATGAGTTGCTTATTTACATCGATGGCGAGTATTATCCGAAATCTGAGGCAAAAATCTCAGTGTATGATCATGGTCTTCTGTACGGAGACGGCGTTTTTGAAGGAATCCGAGCCTACAACGGTGTAGTCTTCAAACTAAAAGAGCACATCGACAGGCTATACAGGTCTGCCCATCCAATCTTTCTGAAAATCCCCCTAACCAGAGAGGAAATGACTCAAGCGGTGCTTGAAACTCTTAGAAAGAACGACCTAAAAGACGCCTACATTCGCCTAGTGGTCACAAGAGGCGTTGGAGATTTAGGTCTTGACCCACGAAAATGTCCAAAGGCAACAGTTATCATAATTACTGAACCTAAACTTCAGTTACATTCTCCTGACAAACTAGAAAAAGGAATATCTACAATTATTACTTGGGTGCGAAGAAATTCTGTGGACAGCGCAACCCACGAAATGAAATCCTTGAATTACCTTAACAGCATCTTGGGTAAAATTGAAGCAAACAACATCGGCGCCGACGAAGCCATCTGCCTGGACAAAGCAGGCTATGTCTGTGAAGGTGTCGGCGAGAACATATTCATCGTGCGAAATGGCAAGCTTTTGACTCCTTGTCTTTCTTCAGGTGCCTTGGATGGCATAACCCGAACTTTGATTATCAAGTTGGCAAAAAAACTTGGAATCGAAATAATAGAACGAAACATTACTCCTAATGAGTTGTTCACCGCTGACGAAGTGTTTTTCACTGGAACAGCTGCAGAAGTTGCACCTATAAGTAGCGTAAACAGTCGTGTGATTGGTTCAGGTAAAATGGGTCCAGTAACTAAACGAATACTGGAAGCCTTCGAAAAAGTTAGGGAAGACCCCTCTGAAGGGGCTGCCATCTAAACAGAAACCAGTTTTTCTGGTTTCCATTTTTGTGAACAATTTTTTAGTTTACGATGTTGTTTCGTAAGAGTATCCAAGGAACCCTTCTGACGTTTCTACTGTAATTACTATGTTTTGGTTTCTGGTTGCTGACCAGTCCCATGCGCATGTCATTGTTACTGATTGACCTATTGGAATCTCATACGGTAGTGTTTGGGGTAATATTACTGGAACATTTATTGTAGTTGTGTCTGTAATGATTTCAATTGCTACTATAGTGGCTGGTTCTGCTGAATTTTCAGAGTTTTCAACTGTAATGTCAAAGGTTTGTAGACTGGTTGGGTCAAAGGTTACGTCTTTAACCAGAATTTGGGACAGTTTTGGTGTGCTTCTTTCTAAACTGAATTTGTAACCCTGTGACGTGTAAGCGGTAATTGTTATGTCTTTATCCCTGTAGTCATCCCAGTTCCATGCGCAAGTAATCGTGATTGTTGAGTCTTTAGAAATTACTGTCGGCAATGCAGGTGATACGTTCCGTATGTCAAGGTCTGTTCCGTTTTCTAGGGTTACTACAATTTTTGTAATTGTGAAGTCAACTTCTGATTCTTCAGGGTTGCCGATTGTTAACGTGAAGTGTTCTGTGTCTGCCCCTGAAAATGCCGACGATTTTATTTCTAGTCCTATGGCAGCTGTTTCCAGTTCGTAAACTGCACCTGATCCATCTTCAACTACTACAACTATGTTTATGTTTTTACCGATATAGTCTCCCCATGTCCATTTACACTCAAAGATTTGGGTTTCTCCTTTGTTTAGTTCGTATGGAAGTTGTGGGTTTACAGACAAGATATTGTGAATTTCGTCGTTTTCTGTTATAACCATGATTTCTTTGATTTTAGCTTCTGTGGGAGAATACGTTGGATTGAGTACAGTTATGCTGAAAGAATCTGCATTTTGTACATCAATGTTTACGTCAGTTACTGCTATTGTTGTGTTTTCTGGAATTGTATTCCCAATATTAACATTCAATAATGTAGTTACACCAAACGAAAGTGCTGCTCCGACTATTGCAGCAATGATTACTCCGATAATGAACGTGTTTTTTGGGATTCCAATTACTTTTTTAGACTTTCTCAAACGATTCCCTTCTGTGGACAATTAATTAGCTTTGTCCTTCTTTAGAAGTTTATTATAAACTTTTGCGGATTATATCCGCCCAGTTTTTTGGGATTTAGTTTGAAAAAATTTTCTAGTTTTTATACTGTTTCTTCTGCCCCAAGACTTGTTACTGGTTCAATGGATGTTGTTTTAGCAACTCTAACGTTTCTGTAGTAAACGTTTGTTGCTTGTGCGGCATCTGCATCGTTAACGATTACAATTCGGTTAAAACTGCCGCTGAAATCATCCAAAATTATGGAATAGGCTTGCCACTCATCAGGAGTATATCCGTAGTGGTCAGTTCTTCCCCAGTTTTGGGTTCCGTATATTCGGTACGTTTGGCTTTCACTTATTGAAGAATCAGTGTCTAGACCTACTGCGTTAATTTCTGCTTGGGTGCCGTTGCTCTTAAAATCAAAACAGATTGCTTGACTGCCATCACCAACGACATTTATGGTTTTCATTACAGCTTTCCAGTTGTTTCCCCACATGTGCAGTGTCGTGTCACCAATGATTTCTACTTGGGTGGGGTCTCTGTCTTGATTTGTACCGCCATAAGTTTCTACGCCAGCTGTGGTGAAGTCCAAAAATATGTCAAATGTTTCTTCTGGGTCACTTTCTGAACTGGCAGATGGGTTACCATAATACATGTAGACAGTTTCAGTGGACAAAGCAGGTATTGATGGAATATTAACCCAAACTACAGTAGAATCTGAAGCAATGTAGCTTTCAATCCAGTACGGAATTAAAGTTTGCTCATCACTGTTTGTGAATCGAAGATCAGAAAAATCTGAGTTCATATCTGAATCGTATGGAACGTTAATTTTGATTTGATAATTAGTTAAGCCTTCAGGGTTGAGACTGTTGTCTATTGTTACTTGTTTTCGTTTAGTCCAAACCTCATCAAGTCCCACTTGCAAACTTGAAGGCGACATGCATGTCTTTTCAGCATAAAGACCCGCTGTGGTTGCCGTTTTTATCCTGTATTTTGTTCCCAGTTCCCAATTATGATCCAGAACAATACTAATACATTCTTTACTTGGAATTTGCTGAGCAACCTTTTGGGGCACATCATCAATGTAAATGGTGTCTACTTTAAGGTCTCCAGTGCCAGTATTACGTATGGACAGTTCAATTTTGTCGCTGTCGTAAAAGCGTACATTTTCCATGATAATAAATCCGCTAGCCTGATTTAGTTGAGTTGTGGTGGTGCTTTGAACCCAAGAATAGGCAACAATCGCTGCTGCTACCACTATTACGATCAATAGTAAACTTGCTAGAATTGGAGAAATTCCATTATTTTGTACGTTTTTTAATACTCTTCTCCTAATTTTTTTATTACCTATTTTCAATGGATGTGCCTCAACTTACATTCAGATTCATATAACAGAATATAATAATTCAGAATTTTTACTTCATACTTTGACTCTATGGTTTATTGAATTGTTTTTTGATAATTTATATAACGGTCTGTGTGAACAAGTATTCTGCATAATTGTGGAGAGAGAAGTATTGCACCTGATTACGCTTAAAGACTGGACTTCAACAGAAATCAACCAGGTCATTGATGATTCGTTAGAAATAAAACAAAATCCTCAGGATTACGAGTTCGCATTGGAGGGCAGGTCTTTAGCTTTGATTTTTCAAAAAACATCAACTCGAACTAGATTATCTTTTGAAGTTGCAATGACTCAACTTGGGGGACATGCAGCTTACATGGATTGGAGAAACACCAATTTGGTTTTAGCTGACCTTGGGGATGAAACTAAATCTATTTCTGGTTATGTTGACGGAATTATGGCTCGAGTACTGAAAAATTCAACCTTGCAGAGTATAGCTGACGCGGCAACTGTTCCTGTAATTAATGGCTGTGACGAAAAATATCATCCTTGCCAGATTATTGCTGACTTGGTTACTATCAAAGAAAAAAAAGGCAAACTCAAAGGCCTTAAACTTGCTTACATTGGTGTTCACAATAACATTTGTAACTCATTGATTGAAGGATGCACTCGAACCGGAATGAAAATAGTTACAGTTACCCCTTTGGTGAATAAAGCTTCAGTTGACGAGAATATCTTGGAGGCTGCAAAATCTACGGGATTATATTCCAATTCTATGGACGTAAATGCTGCAGTGGAAGATTGTGACGTAATTTACACTGACACTTGGGTGGATATGGAGTTCTTTTTAGACCCAAAATTTGAAAAAGAAAAACAAAAACGAGTTAACTTAATGCTTCCGTATCAAGTCAACAAAAAACTCCTTGCAACTAACAGTGACGCCCTTATAATGCATGATATGCCCATCCATCGGGGATACGAAATTTCTGATGATGTAATAATGCACCCTAATTCTGTGATTTTCCCTCAAAGCGAGAACCGTTTGTATTCTGCCAAGGCGATACTCAATAAATTGTTAAGATAGTTTGGTCTGGAAAGGACTTATAAAACAGTCTTTCCATTTTTGTTATTAGATTTACGTTCCAATGCACTGTTAACTGCAGGTTGTCTTATGCAAATTAAGCCGTATGTTGTTAATTGCTCATTCACTTGTTTGAGTAGACTGGGTTTTCGGTGCTTGTTAGAACGTTCAGTTGAAAAAACGAGTTGAAATAAGAAAATGTCTAATGAAAAAGAATATGTTCGCGGATTGCGTGATGTTGCCGCTTGTCAAACACGCAATAGTTTTGTTGACCCCCTTGGTGCATTATATTATGTTGGATACGACATCGACCGTCTTTTAGGTCGAGTCTGTTACGAAGAAGTTGTTTACCTACTATTGCACAAAAGATTACCCACAGAAACAGAATTGAAAGAAATCAAAGATGCACTGTTTTCTGAAATGAATTTACCTGACAAAATAATTGAAAGCATACAACATTCTCCAAAAACCAGCCATCCCATGGAAATATTGCGAACCTCAATCTCACAGCTTGGAGAATTTGACCCCGACCCAGATGATGTCTCTGAAGCTTCCAGTTTGAAGCGGGGGCTTAGTTTGATTGCAAAGGTTCCCACATTAGTTGCGGCAATTTATCGGTTGCGTAACGATCTGGAACCTGTTGAACCCAAGAAAGATTACTCTTTTGCAGAAAACTTTTTGTACATGTTCCGGGGCAAACCTGCCGACAAAGAAGAAATCGAATCCATTGAACGTTACATGATTTTGCATGCTGACCATGGATTGAATGCATCTGCTTTTGCTGCTCGTGTGACTGCCAGTACTTTTTCGGACATGTATTCTGCAGTAACTTCCGCGGTTGGCACTTTGAAAGGTAAACTGCATGGAGGAGCCAGCGAACGGGTAATGAATATGCTTTTGGATGTTAGCAGTGGTGAAGTTGAAGCTTACATTCGGGGAATGTTATTTGATCACCAAAAGATCATGGGTTTTGGTCACCGAGTTTACGTGTCTAATGATCCTCGGTCACGGCATCTTAGAACTGTAAGCAAAGCCTTGTGTGAACGCAAAGACCGCATGGATTTGTATCGTACCTGTAGAAAAATTCAAGCAGTTGTTCACAAAGAAAAAAACATTTACCCCAACGTAGACTTTTATGCTGCTCTTGTTCTTAATGCCTTGGATATTCCTAAAGAATTCTTTACCTTGTTTTTTGCTGCCAGCAGAATAACAGGATGGACCGCCCACATACTTGAACAATATTCAGACTCAGTTTTGTTACGACCAACATCAAGCTACATCGGAGCCTACGGAACAAAATTTGTTCCCATAAAAAAGCGGCGACAACCCACAGGTAACGGGCAAAAAACAAAAATGCCCTAGTTTCCTTTTTTATTGTTTATTGTTCTGTTTCCTCGCAATGGACTTATTCTATGTCATGTTCTGATAACCTGAGTGGTGCATATTCAACAGTTTGATGGTTTTAGTTGTCCACTGGCATTGACCAATTTATCCAAGGTGTATTTTTATTACTAACTTGCTTGTCATGTCCTAACCTGTTACATGGAATTCCTGTCTTAGTGGCGTTCAATTTCCCTGTTTATAGAAGTCACCAAAAAATGACTCTTGTGTCATCATTGTTTTCATGATGATTAAAAACTGTCTACCTTACCTTACTTTATTTGCTTATGCTAATGTTTTACCCTTTGGTATCATTACTCGTCTAGACAATGTGGCTGCTTTTAGCACAATGTCCGCTTGTTCCTCTATTTAGTTGAAAAAAATCTTGCCCTGAGGTATAATCCACTCTTTAAAGCTCATGAGTTAATGTGGAAAAATATAGAGTATATTTAATTCTTTTGACAAAACCGTAGAAATCCCCACAAAAACCTACACATGAAATATTTTGAATGATATAAGAAAAAATACACTTTTCAATATTGTAGATTCAGGTACAAAACCAGAGAGAACACTGTTTTCAACAATTAACCTCTATTATATTAGTAACATGTTGACCAAACAGAGAAAAAACAACTTCATAGGGGTAATTTGATGCTTGTTTGTTTTGGTAAGATTTTGATCCAGTAATGCAGAAAAAGATTTTAATCTCGTAGTGGTTGAGTGGGTTTGTGATTTGCTTTGCCCTATTGCGAAAATTGTGGAAAAGAACTCAAAGAAACTTCCAATTTTTGTGGCACCTGTGGAACTCCAGTTGCTGAACCTGCTAAAGTTGAAGCAGTTAGTGCACCTGCTGCGGTGGAATCTACTGTTTCCGAAAAAACTCAAGAATCCTCATTAACTGAACCTGTGCTAGGAGTTATCCTTTTAAGAAAACCCAAATCTCTTGGACGTTACGACACATTCTTTGGTGTGTTAACCAATAAGCGCCTAGTTTTTGCTCAAATGACCTCTGATATGCTAAAGGACATCATCAATAAAGCCCGCGCCCAAGCCAAAGCCGAAGGAAAAGGCTTTTTTGGACAATGGGGGGAACAACTCAAAGCTTCGTCAATGTTTGCCCAGCGTTATTACACTATGGAGCCCTCAGTCGCTTTGTCTGAAACTGCAGGAAACTTTGAGATACAAAACAGCGGGGTAAGTGAAATCAAGTTGAAACGTAAAAGTTACGGAAACTCTGACAATAACCAGTACGAGTTTGAAATCGAATTTAAAGGCAGTTTCGGAAAATACAAATTCAAAATGGACGAAAATAACAACTACGTAAACTCGCTCAAACAAGTATACGGCGACAAAGTCAAAGCCCCCAAAGGCTACTTCAGCAAAGGCGGAATAAGCTTCAGAATAGGCTAACTGCTAACAAACTTAAGTGCTAACAATTATGCGAAATAAATGAAAAATAAAATCAGGGGTTTTGAAAAAACTGTTCGGATGCTGGCAAAAACGAACATAAGAACCTCTTTTTGTAATCTAAAAACTGATTTGAGTTTTGTTAGCCTTTATATTTGTTGACCATGGGCATTTTCCATCCGATGCCGAATGCTTTGGGGGTTATTTTGATGCAAGGGGTTGCTTGCCGTCGTTTGTATTCGGAGTTTCTTACTCGTTGGTATGTGTCGTCTACTGCAGCTTCTGGATATCCCATTTTTATTAGGTCTTGTTTGCTTCTTCTGTTTTCTATGATTTCATCAACTAGGGGACTTACTATGTCAAAATCAAAAGGGTCAAACTGGCACTCTTTAAGTTCAGGGGACGGACGTTTTTCGATTACATTTTTGGGAATAACCATCTTTCCGGTTTTGCTGTTAATGTAATGTGCAAGCTTGTAAACTTCCAATTTGCTCACATCCCCCAATACACCAATGCCACCAGCCATGTCTCCATACAGGGTGCAAAAGCCTAACGCAATTTCAGTTTTGTTTCCCGTGTTCAAAACCAAAATCTTCAGTTCCTTTAATCGATTAGAAATATCCATCAATATGTTTCCCCGCACGCGAGGCTGAATATTCTCGTCTGCCACGGGATCATCTTGGTCATTTTTTGTACCAAAACAATCCCGGATCTTTTGCAGGGGCTGGTTTAGTTGCTCATGAAACACGTTAACAACATTTTGGATGCCAATTTGCACAAAACAAATCCCCAAATTTTCCGCAAGTTGTTCAGCGTCTGATTTACTGTGGTCGCTAGAAAACTGGGAAGGCATAGAAACCCCAATCACGTTTTGTTTTCCCAGGGCTTCAACAGCAATAGCGGCAGTAACTGAAGAATCTATTCCTCCACTCAAACCGATAACCGCCTTTTCAAAACCAGTCTTGGCAAAATAATCATGAATCCCCAAAACCAAAGCCCCAAACATTTCCTTAACCTTATCATGCAACGGAGCTTCAACCGCTACTCCCGTGCCTTTGGTTAAGTCAATATCTGTTACAACTAAATCTTCTGTAAACTGCGCACTCAAAGCAACTAAATTACCAGTTTTGTCCATCGCCATGCTTTGACCATCAAAAACCAGTTCATCTTGTCCCCCAACAAGATTCACATAAAAAACTGGCACTTTGTTTTTGGAAGCTTTTTCTACCAATAATTTATGGCGTTCCAATTGCTTTCCCACAAGAAACGGCGACGCAGAAAGATTAACAACCAACTGTGCACCTCGCTCCACAAGCAAATCTGTAACCTTAACCTCGTAATCTGTGTCCCAAAGGTCCTCGCAAATTTCTACACCCAAAAGGACCTGTTTTCCACTAATGGTAACTGGAACTGGATTAATTTCATCTGTTTTTGCTGGTTTGAAGTAACGGTCCTCATCAAACACGTCATAAGTAGGCAAAAGCGCCTTGTGAACCACACCGAGTAACTGGTTTTTTTGGAAAACCGCCGCAGCGTTATAGATGTCTTTGCCTTTGTAGTCAACAAACCCAACAACCGCAATGACATCAGCAGTGTTATTTTCAATTAATTCAAAGATTGCACGTTTATTGTTTAGCACAAACCCATTTTCCAACAACAAGTCTTGGGGCGGATAACCCGTAACAGCCAACTCAGGAAAAACAACCAACTCAGCTCCACACGATTTTGCATCTGCAAGATATTGTCTAATTTTTGCTATGTTTCCCTGCAAATCGCCAACAGTTGCATTAATCTGAGCCATGGCAACCTTCAACATTGTTTTCCTCCGTTGCTTGACCACACAAAAACTCCGTTACTTTAAGAAAAATAAGTTTGTTTCCCCCTAAAATATGCATCCTATTTGAGCATCATGTCGACAAACATTTCTGGCTCAAACAACTGCAAATCCTTGTATTCCTGACCCACCCCAATGAAAATAATTGGCTTTCCGGTAACGTGAGCTACACTCAAAGAAGCTCCACCTTTGACGTCGGCGTCTACTTTGGTGAGTATGTTTGCGTCTACCGTTACGCTGTTGTGGAATTCTTCAGCCTGCAAAACTGCATCGTTGCCAATTAATGAGTCAATAACTAAAACCGTCAAATCTGGATCCACAACCCGCTTGATCTTGGCTAACTCGTTCATCAGGTTACGGTCAGTTTGAATACGACCCGCTGTGTCAATCAAAACAACATCAATTCCATGGCTCTGGGCATGACTAATCGCATCATATGCCACCGCTGCAGGGTCTGCCCCGTAATCGTGCTTAATCATTTTTACGCCCAATTTTTTCGCGTGCTGCTCAAGCTGCTCAATAGAGCCTGGACGGTACGTATCACTGCCTGCTAGAACTACAGAGTAACCTTTCTTTAACAAAAAGCTAGTAACTTTTGCAATACTGGTAGTTTTACCCGTACCATTAATCCCCACGACCATTATCACGTAGGGTTCGTTGGTTTTTCGTTTTTGTTCAATTTTTTCTATAAGATTGATAGGCTCTTTGGGGGTCAAAATGTCAATCAAAACTTCGTGAAGGGTATCCTTCACCAAATCTTTGCGGTCACCTAAACGGTTAACTTGACGACCCTCAAGGCGTTTTTCTAGTTCGTCAGTAATAAAATAAGCAACAGGAACTGCAACATCGTTTTCGATGAGGCTTAACCTGAAATCATCTAAAATTGGTTGAAGCTTTTCGGCTTTAAGTTCTGTTACAACAATCTTGTTAACTGCGCTGCTAAGGCCCTTTCTGAGCTTGTCGAACACCTGACTGTTCTCCTTTCCTTAGCTTAGCACTTATCTCTTCCATTTTAGCGTTATTTTCTTGAAGCCTTGCAACAATCTGATTCAGTTGTTCACCGAAAGCTTGACGAGTTTTTTCCATGTCAGCCAGACGAGCTTCAGTTTCTGTTTTTGCTTCAGTCAAACTTTTTTCAACAGCAACATCAGCCCCAATGCCAACAATAACCTGTTTGGACGTCTCCAGTTTGGCTTTAACGTATGAGCCTCCACCAACTGGAACAAAAAGCTGTGTACCTTTCTTTTGGTTTTCTAAACCTTCAAGGGTTACATTTGAAAGTCGCAGTTCAGTTATGGCCGAATTAATCATGCTGATTCTGGACTGCAACTCGTTCATAGTTTCCTCTAAGTAACGTGACTCTAAAACTAACCTACGGAAAGTTTCTTGGTCACTTGACAGCTTACTCAGCTCCTTGAGTCAACTTTTTCACTATAAGATCTTCGATTTCGTCTAAGCCGATTTCTTCGACTTTAGAAATTGACATCTGAAAACGTCTGACTCTGTGCTTGCTGCCGATTAAAGTGTACACTTTTTCTACTGCATCTTCGGGTTTTATTGCTCGAATTTCTTTGCTGAACTCGGTTTTCAAGTTTGGCTTGTTGATTTTTCCGCTTACTCGGTATACTTTTACTTCACTCATTGTTTATTCCACCACATCAAGGGCTTGTCCAATTATGAACATTTCAGGTCCAGTAGTCAACAACCCCGCTACTGCCCCATAAATGTTACCTATCAGGCCAGTAGCGACGTACGGGATTCCACAGTTTACTGTTCCCAAATCAACCGGAACCTTCAATACATCACTTAAGATTTTCTGTTCATTTTCCTTTATCAAAGGATGCGCCAGCACCCCTTTATTTGTTGCCGTAGCAAGGGAACCAACATAAGGCAACCCCGCAATGTCTCCCCGAACAACTTCAACACCTAAATTGTCAGAAATCTTAGCAATAACATCTGATTCCAGCCTAGAATCAACAATGGCTCCTTTGTCGTTAGCCAAAACCATGTTGCCGTAAGCTGTCCTTTTGGTGTCCATAACTGCTATGTTAATGTCTGAAACAACAGATTTGATTGCGTCAATTTCGTCGTCAGCTACAAAATAAGGAAGAATAACTCCATTGGAGTTAGAACAGGCTAAAGCACCATTAATCAAAGATTTACCAATTGTAGTTGCAACGACCTTTACATTCATCCATTCAGCAAATTTTTCCCGTTTAGGTTCAGGAACCTGAGGAGGAAGAATTGCTATGCGATCGTTTGCAAGACAATAAATTCCAATACTTGCGTTACCAAAAACATCAAAAAGATATAATGACAAGGTTAGTCTCCTTCTGCGAGAAGAACCGTCACTACTCCTTCATTGTCTTTAACAACACGAACGCGTATTTTTCTTGGAGGTTTTTCGATTCCTCGACTCCAAAGTTTTTCATTAACTTCATTATCGATAACGACCCTTTCAGGCTCTTCGTCCTCGTCAACAGCTTCGGCACTAACCTTCATGTGCTTGGCAACAAACTTTCGCACAATTCTTGCTGCTTTTGGAGCACGTTTCTTTCTTGGACTAATCCAAGCATTACGCAAAGGAATTGTATAAAACCTTTCTTCAACAATGTCTTCGTCTAGGTCTTCTTTTTTCACTTTCTTGGAGCTCTTTTTTGCTTCTATGAACTCCTCTTCCATTTCCTCTTCTAAGTCTTCTTCTAGTTCCACTTCGTCTTCTTCAGGAACTTCTGACTCCGCCTCTTCTTTAACTTCTTCAGTTTCTTCTAATTCTTCATTAACTTCAGCAACATCAACAGGTTTTTCCATCTAGATATCCCTCAAGCTTTAATCTTTCTTTGTCTCCAGCGTCTCCGCTTGGGATTTGATCGAACTTGACCGCCAGTTTTGGCAATAACCCAAGTTGGAACAGCTTTACTTTCTTTTCCAGCCTTGGCAAGTCTCAATTTTTTGGCAGTTGGTTTGTTTCGTGCCATTTTTATACTCTCCTAATCGTGTAATCTCTTTTTCCTGACTGAAGCCTCACTAGTAGCTCTTTTAGTTGTTCATCAGTTATGGGCAACTTTACGCGTCCCGCCTGGGCTAACTGAATCAACTGTATTTCAAGTTGCTCAGTGAACTCGGGTTTAACCATGTTCAAGTTTGTGAGGCGGCTCCTCGCTTCAGGGGTTAATATTCGGCGGAGAAGAGCTTGTTTTTGGTTCTCAAGATTTTGTTGAGCCTGAGCTTGCTGTTGTTCCGCTTCCATTCTTTGCTGGAGCTCATGCATTCGTCGTTTCCTGAGAGAATCAAGTTCTTCTTCACTCACTATTTACACCTAATATTTTGCGAGTTCAGGTTGAGCTTTTTCTAGTTCACTTTTTATTTGGGTTGACAACCTGTCAAGCAGGCGTCTTCCTTCACTTGTTACTATGCGTCCTTCTGTTCGTTGAGTCTTTACTAGACCTGCTTTTTGAAGCTGATGAATTGCAGTTCGCACAATGGAACCGCTTCCTTTGCTGGCATGTTCGGGTCTTGCTCCGTTGTCTTGTCTGCCGCCGTATTCTTGGCGAAGTAATTCAACGCCGATGGGACCTTTCACGTAAATTTTACGCATAACGGAGGCAACCCTGACAAACCACCAATCAGGGTTAGTAGGTGACCTTTGATTATAAACACCAGTTTTGGCAAAGCTCGCCCATTCTGGTGGAGTTATTACATCTACTTCATCTTTTAGATGCTTGGCTAATCTCTCTATGAGAACAGATGCTGGAATATCATACGGTGTCGGCAAGGCTTCATCTTCCTAATTTTTCCTTCAGTAAGGGAAAAGGCTTGTCCTTATATTAGTTTCGTGTGTGACAAAAGAGAATTTAACGTTTTTTCTTGCTTTTATACAACATAAAGGTGTGACCACGCACATCAACCAGCTCTGCTTCAGCTTGTTGGGCAACTGTTGAGGCAATGTTTTTTGCTTCTAGTGCTTCCTGTTCATGCAAGGCGGTTTTAAGAATTTTTACTTTAATAATTTCTCTGACCTTAAGCTGTTTTTCTACCTCACCAACTATCTCGGCTGTGGCACCTTCTTTTCCTATGCGCACGGTGGGTTTTTCTGCGCTAAGTGCACTTTTTATTCTTCTTATCATTTTTGGCGTTAACATTGGGTTTTTCTTCCTTTAATCGGGATACGAGTAATTCTGCCACAATTTAAGCAGGTAATTACTATGTGAGGTTCCCTTCTCGATTGTATTCTGGTACGACAGTTTACACCAGGTAAGATAAAGCTTTTACATTTTCTGCAAACCAAAAACCTGTATTCTCTAGGCAAACGCAAACGAGCCCGCATAGCAACTTTACGAGCCAACCGAACATAACGTTGAGCTAATTCCGGGTTTTCATGAGCCACTTGCTTTGCTAAACCAAATAGTATGTGAACCCGCTGCAAAGCAATCTGTTTAACAGAAATCATACGCAAACCCCGCATCCAATAACATGCATTATAACTTGTCAAATTTATATTGCAAGTATTCAACCCTACAACATATTATAAAAAAGGGGCCTGTTCTTTTTATCTTTTGGAATTTGAAAAAGATCCATTTTCGAATTAGTTTAGGGATTTTAACACACATTTTTCTACTTTTTGAAGAATGGCGCATCTGAGTAGTATGATCTGAAGACGCTATTATTGTGATTTTCTTTTTATGTAAATTTTTTATAATAAACAAGAATTCCAATAATAATCAGGAGAATCCCGATTATTTCAAAAGCTAAAAACCTCTCCAAAGAGATTCCTTTATGAGACATAATTTTTTGAACAAACCACTTAAAACTAAGCCACCTCCACCGGCACCAAGGGCCGAAATTAGGGGATAAAACTTTTTAGCTTTTTTCATTCCAGATTACAAAAAAGTAATGCGTTTTATATACATTTTATTGAAAAATATAACTGTTTTGTTTAGGCATTATCATTTCTATTTTGTTTCATTGTATATTTCTAAACGGCTTTACTTCCAAAAACAGGGGCATTTCATTTATTTTTAAACTTACACCTAAAAGATGTGCAAAACGGCTGTTTTTGCTCTACACAAGCACTGTTTTGTAGTTCAAATAATTGACATTTTTTCTTCCATTTTGACGTATCAAAATGATTGTGTTTTGGTTTACCGATTATTTAATCAGTCTTTTTTTCATGAGATTTATGGCGAGTATGAAGAAGATTGGGGCTATTATTAGCATCCATGCTAGGCTGAATAGTATTGTTGTTTCGATGTTTCCTAAGGTTAGGGCTCGGGTTATGGTTACTGCATTGGTTAGAGGAAACACCACATGGGCGGCTGTTTGAACGATTTGGGGCATTGCTGTTAAGGGGAAAAAGGTTCCGCTTAGCAATGACATGGGGGTTATGAACAAAAAGGTGGGATAATTGAAGGCGTCAATGTTGGGAACTATTGCTGTGAAGCACATGGCGATGGATGCAAACAAGAATCCAACCAGAAAGGCGACTAAGGGAATAAGCAAAAACAGGGGTGAAGAAACTAAACCTGCCGCGGTTATGACTGCCAAAACTATGGATGAGTTAATCAGGCTTTTTGTGGCGCCCCATAGGATTTCTCCGGTGATTACTTCTTCGATGTTTACTGGAGTTGCGATTATGGCGTCGAAAGTTTTTTGGAAATACATCCTGACAAAAGACGCATATGTGCATTCATAAAATGATGAAAACATCATGGACATTGTAACTATAGCTGGGGCAATGAAGTTCACATAAGGCGTTCCGTTGATTGTATCAACAAATCCGCCAAGACCCAAACCAAAAGCCAATAAGTAAAGAATTGGCTCCAACAGAGAAGGAAGAAAATTGGTTTTGTAAGTTCTCATGAAGACGTCTTTGTTTCTTTGCCATATTTTGAAAACACGATACGACAGCTTAGGCATCTGAAACAGGGAATTTAATTCGATCATTAGTCTTTCAAGCTCCTTCCTGCTAGTTTCAAAAAAACATCTTCAAGGTTACTGTCCCGAATTATTCCGCCCTTGAAGGAAATTTTTTCAAGAGTTTCTGATAAAACTCCTCGGGGATTGTTTGCAAACAACTGAATTTTGTCGTTTACGATATCAATTCGCGCATCTGGAAAAGCCTCTTTTAAGCATTGCATGGATTCTTCGCTGTGCAAAGTTTCCAAAACTTCGTAACCCACATGTTTTTCCACAAGCTCTGCGGGTTTGCCCTTTTCTATGATTTTTCCGTGGTCCATTATGAGGATTCGGTCACATAGTTGGGCTGCTTCATCCATGTAGTGGGTAGTAAGAATAACAGTGACCCCCTGTTTTTGCAACTCTTTAATTTTAGACCAAATAAGATGCCGAGCCTGGGGATCCAAACCTGTTGTTGGCTCATCAAGGATTAAGATTTGGGGGTCGTTCATCATGGCTCTTGCCAGAATTAGCCTGCGTTTCATTCCTCCTGACAACGCTGTCATGATAACATCCCGTTTTTCTTCTAGTTGCATGAACTTAAGGAGCTCTTCGGCTTTGGTTTTTGCCTTTTGTCGAGGAATATCGTAGTATCGGGCATAAACCAGCAGGTTCTCAAAAACAGTAAAGTCAGGGTCCAAGTTGTCTTCTTGAGGTGCAACTCCGATCATGTATTTTATTTCTCTGGAGTCGTTGGTAATGTCCTTTCCGGCGACGGTTAATTCTCCACCAGTTAAGGGCGAAACTCCTTGTATCATATTCATGGTAGTAGTTTTGCCTGCACCGTTAGGTCCCAGAAAACCAAAATTTTCCCCTTTGAAGATTTCGAAATCCACAGCATCCACTGCTACAAGGTCACCAAATTTTTTAGTTAGCTTGGTAGCTTTAACCAATACTTCACTCATAGCTGTAGTTCCTGTGATTTGACCACAATTTTTTGTTATTGCTTTTGGGACTAATAAACAGGTGTAGTACCTGATTAGTTCAAATAATAATTTTTGTTTACTTCCATTTTAAAAATGCTGATTTTTTTTAACTCAAAGGGGTCTTGTCAAATTTTCTTGAGAAAAACCTTTTTTTAGTATATTGATGTCTTAAATACGAAACTAAAAGAAAATGGAACTGAAAAGGCTTAAACACAAAAATGAAAATTACAAAACACTTGTTCTGTTTTTTCATTTTTTCACCTTCATAATCGTGTGGCGGCCTCAGTAAATCCGTTTCTTTTTGTTTAACTTGCCTTTATTTGGGTGCAAAATTTTATTTGCCTTTAAGTTGTAACTAGTTCTGATGTTTATGTTGAGTATTGGACTAGGTCATCCTAGGTTCATTCATACCGACTTGAACCTGCTGATACAGATTCTGACCCTTGCGATAATCTTCGTGAGTTTATACTACAAACGAAAAGGAAAAATGAAACACCACGGGGCGATAATGGGCGTTGCAGTGATTTTGCATCTTTTGACTTTTGTTTCTGTTATGGGGCCAATTTTCTTCGAATACTTCGACTTCTATTTTACTCAATTTGGTGATCCATTAGCACAAGTTACTTGGATTCACGCAGTTCCCGGAGCAATTGCACTGATACTCGGAATATTTCTTGTTGCAATATGGGCAGTTAACTCATCAAACATTGCCGGTTGCTACAAGCGAAAAAGAATAATGGACGCAACATTGCTGCTTTGGATGATTTCATTAGTTTTCGGAATTGCAACATATGTTCTGACTTATCTTTGACAGTTCAGCCGCTTGGTTGGTAGCGAAAGGAAACGTTCGTATTCATAGATTAACCTAGATGTTATTGTCCATGTTTCCAACATCTCAGAATCCACACAAACTGTTTCATCAATAAGCTGTGTAGTAGTCTTGGAAAAATGGTCATGAGCAAACCCGCCCACAACAACTGCGGGATTCTGTTTAGAACTAAGACATGAAACTGCAGTTTCAATGGTTTTTGGTTCCCCTTTCCTGCTAAATCCCAAAATATAATCAGGTTTAATTTCTGCAACCAGTTGAGGCAACGTTTTTTGTTCCAAGACAAGTAAGGCTTTTCCTTCTTGAGGGACTTTTTTTTGTTGAAACAGTTGCTCGATTAATCCAACAAATCTGTTGTAGTTTTTGGGCAACCTAGTTTCTGGATTAACCTTGATAACATAATCATTGTATGTATGAATAAAAACTCGAAGACTACCTGCCTTATTTAGTGGAGAACCTAATGTTTCAAGCAAAACAAAATGGGCAATGTCTGGGCGCCCCCGTTTCAAGTTATTTTCAAGCTTGAGCATGGCTGCATGGTGAAGAGACCTATCTAACAGAAGTTGTCCTGAATTTTTTTTTTGACGTTTGCCGTGGCGCTCGACTGAAGGGTGGTTCCAAATTTTTTTGGGAATTGTTTCTAATGCTGCTTCTGCTAATATAAACGTGAGCAAACTTAACCACTAAGTTAGGTTCAGGTTATTGTGATAAAAGTTTAACTTCTAGATCTTGCTGGCAAAATTGTCTATTTCTTGTTTTGGAGTAAAATTATATTCACTTTTTTATTTCAACTGATTAACTAGATTACATGACGCAATGAAATGGATTTATGCTTTTTTTGTATTCCATTGGTCGTTGGTTACTTTTTGTAGTCTTGGCAATCATAAATGGATCACTCAGAAATTTTGTTTACGCCTCAAAAGTTGGTGAACAAAAAGGTCACATGATTAGTTCTGTTGTTGCAGTTTGTTACACATTAGCGGTAACTTATTTGTTTGTTATTGCTACTAAATCAACTGCTACTTTAACGGAGTTACTTTTTATTGGAGCGTTTTGGGTAACAATAACGCTTTTGTTTGAATTTGGTTTTGGACATTATGTTATTGGGCATTCTTGGGGGCACTTGATTGTTGACTATAATTTTAATAAAATGACGAATCTGGAGCCTGGTGCTCTTAACAATGTTTGTTGTTCCCGTTTTTTGGGGGTTGTATTGAATTTAAGTTAATAAAAAATTTTGACCAACTGGACGAGCAGTAAAACTGCCCGCCCAGTTGGCGGCGTCTCCTATCCGATGCTACTTAGAAAAGGAGATGACAAATGGAGGTGTTCCCATGATTCGGAAAATTGTGTTTTACATTGTTTTCCGATTGTGAAATTTTGGATATTTTTTCCAGTTGCACTTCCATTGGGTCCTTTTCGTTTTTTACTTTAAATTTGTTTAATGTTTGAAACGGTTAGGCCAATTTGATTCATGGAGTTTGTTAAATCAGTAATGCTGGTGAATCTGCTTGAAACCTTTGGCATTAGTTTGTCTTTGGTGAATTTGTGGACTCTTTGAGTTATCAGACGTTTTTGATAATATTTTGTGCCACAACTGCATTTGTAGCCGACTACTTGGTTGTTTTTTAGTAGTAATGTTTCAATGTTTGATGCGTTACAACCTGAGTTGTGTTTGTGGGTTTTCCACATTAGTGCAAGTTCATCTAGGTTTAATGGGTGATATGTTTGTGCTTTGAAAAAATACCATATGCTGTATGCTCCTAACGTCGCAAAGGAGCCTGCCATTAATATTTCCAACATTTTTTATCCTTCCATTTTTTGTGTAGTTTTGTTCTACATCCATACAATATGTCTGTTTCAGGACATATGTATAAGATATCTTAACACATCAGATATTTAAAGGTTTTTGCTTTGCAGTAAAAACATACAATAATCTGCCTTTTTCAATCATAAAACAAACAAATTAGCAACAATAATTAACGTCGAATCTCAAAACATCACCTATTTAATCATTCAAAATTATAATTTTTGATCATTAGCTGAATGATTACTTTCTTGTTTTTTGCTCAATACTGTTGCACCCAATAACAACATAACTCCAATTGTCAATACAATCAAAATTTCTGGACGCAAAAATAGTTCCAACGCTTTTTCAATGAAACCTTTGGGATAATATGTAGGAAGGTTTTCTTCTGCAATTTGAAAATTACTGTAAGCGATGTTTGACGGCAAACTCAACGTAGACTGTTCGGGGCACTGGCTTGAGGAACTAAACTGTGCGGAGACGTTCATCCAGACAAAAATTTGAGAAACAGCATATAAATCAAGGGTTGAAAGCGGTTTAACAGTTTCACGATATTGGACAACAGCGTACATGGCATCTTCAGAATAACTGCAGTGACCTAGACCAAAAGTGTGCCCTAATTCATGAACAACAATGTTTTGCATGTCGATCTCTGTCATAACATGACCGCTAGGTGCTTTTGCTGCAAGGCAAACCGTGCTGTTAATTATGGTGCATGGCTTATTAGCAAGAAGTCTTGTTTGCCCAATTGTTGATTCCATTTCACATTCAGCAATCCACCCGATGTATATGTCAAACCCTGAAACTGCTTCAGTTGTTACTATTGGAATCAAAGTGATTCTAGACAAATATCCAAATTCTGGATATTGGGATGAAAAATCTTTAATTGCATCATTCCACTGGGCGACCCCGTGAAGAGCAGCATCAAGGTACGTGGGTTCCCACCATGATTGGTTTTCCTGCGGAATTATGGCCACTCTGAATGTTGTGTCTGACCACGTATTCCCTCGTATTTCTATTGTGTGTTCTGATTGGGCATTAGTTTGCCCGCAAAAATCAAGCACAAGCAATAAACACATCATAATTGGTAGGACAGAGCTTAACACAAATCTTCTCACATTGTGCCCCATTTACGTTATAAATATCATGAAACATATGAGTTTCTATCCCAAATACGGATGAATATACGTAAACATTGAAGTTTGATTTAGAAAGTATTATATTTACAAATAATTGATTAAAAGGGTGAATTGTTTCTAAATCTGAGTTCCACTGAATATTTTCTTATTTTTTTGATTGTTTTAGTAGTGGCGTTCATTTTTTTTGTGCTGCTGCCATCTTTGTTGGAGTTAAAGCAAAAAAAAGACTCTGGACCGCGGAAGATAATCTAAAACGCGTTTAACGTGATTTCTTATATAACAAGACTTTTGGCGCCGCCGGAAGGGCTCGAACCTTCGACCTACGAGTTAACAGCCCGTTGCTCTACCGAACTGAGCTACGGCGGCTCTGTCAACAAATTACATGATGACGCTATTCTGAGAATTTGTGGCGCTATTTAAGTTTAATCGAGTAAACTCCAGAACACGTCCCTAATAACGTGAAAAATAACTGAAAACCCTGTTATTCTTAAGTTATTTCAGCTTCAAGATATGTAGAAAATGCCTTCACAACCTTAACCTGAACAAATTTTCCTAGCATGTTTTCAACTGATTTTATCACAATGGGTTTGTACGCAAAATTGCGGCTTATCCAAGAGTCATTTTTTCCTTTTTCATTAATCAAAACTTTTCCTGTCCAGCCTTTCCAATTCTTGTTTTGATCAAACGAAACATGCCTAGCAAGTAATGACATTTGTTTGCTTCGGCGATTAACCTCTTCTGGTGCAATAGGATGCATTTTTTCTGCCGGAGTGTGAGGACGTGCAAAAAACTTGGAAACATTCACCACATCAGGGCTAATCTTAGTTATCAAGAGTTTTGTGTTTTCAAAAGCTTCTTTTGTTTCGCCTGGAAAACCACAGATGACATCCGTTGCAAGGGTTAACTGTGGAAACTTTTTTCGAAATGTTTCTACAACAGTTTGAAACTCATTAACAGTGTATCTTCGATTCATTAAACCAAGAACTTTATCGTCCCCGCTCTGAACTGGCAAATGCAAGAACTTGAAAATTTTATCACAATCATATGCTTCAACAAGTTCGTCAAGCATTCCCAAAACATGATCTGGATTCATCATCCCTACTCGGACCAAAAAATTTCCTTCTATATCTCCTATTTTTTTGAGTAAATTTGCAAGATTTGTTTTTTTGTCATTTCCGTAACATGCAGTATCTTGAGATGTTAACCAAAACTCCTTCGCCCCTGAACACAAATCTTGATTCACTCTATTGACAATGCCCTCAACAGAGTTGCTCCTTAGTTGACCTCTAGCGAAATGAACACAACAATATGAACAATTGCCCAGACAACCGTAATTAATTGGAATTACGCTAACAACAGGATTTACGGCAACCCTTGGGAGTTCTAAACCTGACTCTGAATTGTTATCTACTGAAACTACTTTTTCTCCAGATTTTACTCTCTCTAACACATCAACAATTTTTTCTCCTGGAGCTGGACCTGTTATGGCATCAAATTTGATCTCTGACTCTATGCGTTCAAAATTTATCACTGGCAAACAACCAGTAACAATCAACTTCTTGTTTTTTGGAACTTTTTTTAGCATGTTTATAATCCGATTTTCAGTTGGAGACTTAACGGCACACGTGTTATAAACTACAAAATCTGCGTCAGCAATGTTCTCAACTAGTCTAAATCCTGCCTCTGAAAGACATCCTGCTATGACTTCTCCGTCTGCAAGATTTGCTGAGCACCCAAAACTCTTGATGTAAACCATTTTAGACTCTTTGCCCATTACTTTCAGCTCGTGTTACATCAAACCGTTACAGAATGAGTAATATGAGTTATACGGTTTTACCTATTGCCAAAAACCTAATGGTTTTCTGAATTGGCTTTTTAACACGTTGGTAATATGAAAACAAAACTGAATGATGCAAAATCTTATAAGTTGATGTCTATTCATGTTTGTATCATATTTTTATCTTAACATTAAGACATATAAGTCCCAGCCACTGTCTGCATAAATAATTGTCACAGTGGAGAGAATAAAAAATGAAACTAATTACACTACACTTACCTGAACCGTACATCCAAGCCTTAGACAACTTAGTCGATGAAAAGTATTACCCTAACCGTGCTGAAGCAATACGCACAGCTGTCAGAGACTTGCTCAGCATAGAAGCATGGGGGCGTAGCCGAAATGGTTAGAAACCTAGAAAAACTCGAAAAACTTGAACGCCCAAGCGATCTCACTAAAATGGCAATGGAATCATTAGATATCTGTCCTTCATTTCCCAAACTAGACCTAACTAACATTGAGTGCTTCTCTGACGCTGGACCAATTGTTTATGTTGATTTTGGTCTAGACCAAATCGAAGAATTAGAAGAATAAACTCTTCTATTTCCTACATTTTTCTTTTGAATTTTGAAATTGACCTTTTTACCCTAATTTTGAACGGTATCCCTTTTCCCCTCGGAGATGTGGCTCCGCGAATTACTGCCTTTGCAATTTCGTCAATGTTGGGATCTGCGTCAACAACTGTGTATGCTGAACCAATTTCTGGGGCATAATGCGAATCGCTTCCTCCAGTTTGGGGAAGATTCAGTTGTTCTGCAAATTTTCTGCTGTAATGAGTCAAAACAGAAAATGGAATAGAGGCAGCGTTCATGACTTCAACTGCATCATAGCTTGTCACCTTTCTTGTTGCAGGAGATTTGTAAAACGCAGTAGGATGAGCAGCCACTGCTATTCCTCCAGCTTCGTGAATCTGTTGTATTGTTTCTTCCATGCTTAATTTTGCTGGAATTGGTGTTGTCAGGTTAATCCCCAGAAGATGTCCTTGTAATGTGGAGACCTCTATTCCGGGGATAACAATAATTTCTTTAGTTTTTAGTTTAAGTGCTCCTTCAACACTGTTATGGTCTGTTATTGCAACCCCGTCTAGTCCACGTTTTTTCGCGAAGGAAACAACCTGCTCAAGGGTTATAGATGAATCTTTGGAATAACATGTATGAACGTGAAAATCGATTTTTAATCCCAAAGATTTCCCTTCGTTGATGGTTCTATTGTGTTTTTGATTTTTTTAGTTTGGCTCTTACTTGCTCTACTCTGGCTTGAAGCTCTTCTTCGTTTTCTTCAATTTTGCTGAACAACAATGTAGGGTTGCTTATCTTGTGACCTGCAGGCAGTTTTTGTTCTGCTTGGTTCCAGTTTTGTTCATGTACTGAGCCATCTAAATTAAGCAACTGCCATATTTTCTGTGAAGTAAAGGGAATAAAGGGTGCCATAATTATCGCCAACTGTTTCACGATTTGAACAGCAACATACATTGTATTGCAAGCTTGTTGGGGCTCTGTTTTGATGGTCTTCCAAGGCTCTTTATCATTAAAGTATCTGTTTCCTAAATGAGCAAGACTAATTGCCTGACGCAGGGCCTCTTGAAGTTTGAAAGTTTCCAACCGATCTGCAATGGTTCTAATTATATCCTTTGCTTCATTCAGGGCTGCTTTGTCTTTTTCATCAAGATTATTTGGCTCTGGAATTGTGGCATCGAATCGTTTGTTTATGAACGTTAATGTTCTGTGAACAAAGTTCCCGAAGGTGTCGTTTAGGTCTGAGTTCACTTTTTCGATAAGAGTTGTCCACGAAAAGTTTGTGTCTTTTACTTCGGGACGTATGGCCAGCAAGGAGTATCTCCAGTAATCTGCAGGAAACAGTTCCAAAGCTTCATCAATCCAAACTCCGATTCTGCGGCTTTTAGAAAAGGCTTGACCGTCAAACATCAAAAACTCTGTGGAATGAACCGTCCAAGGCAGATTATATGATTCATGAGTGGCAAGCAACAAAGCAGGCAAAATAACTGTGTGGAACGGGATGTTGTCTTTTCCAATGAAGTAAATTGTTTTGGTTTGTTTGTCAAACCAGTATTCTTTCCATTTTTCTTCCTGTCCCAGATTCTTGAAGTATTGAATAGTAGCAGACAAATAACCCAAAACCGCTTCAACCCACACATAGATTGTTTTACCTTTAGAACCCGGAAATGGTGAAGCAATTCCCCATTTGTTATCTCGGGTAACTGGTCGAGGCTTTAGTCCGCTTTTCAAAAGATTCAAAGTAAAGTTTCGAGCATTATCTGGCAAATTCTGGTTGCCCTCAATGTAATCTTGAAGTTTTTCACTCAACTTTGGCAAATCAAAATACCAGTGCTTTCTTGTTTGAACAACCGGGGTCTCATTACAGATTGCGCAACGAGGCTCCAAAAGATTAGTAGGCTCAAGAAGGATACCACAAGCATCGCACTGGTCTCCTCGTGCACCCGTATCTTTACATTGTGGACATGTCCCTTCAACGAACCTGTCAGGTAAGAAGCGGTCACATTTTGGACAGTAGAGCTGTTCAGTTTCTTGGGTGAAAATATATCCGTTCTCATAAATTTTTAACAAAAAGTCATGAACAAACTGTTTATGAACAGGGTTTTCTGTGCGAGTATAGTTGCTGAAGGCTATTCCCCATCGTTTGAAAAGGTCAGATACTTGGGCGTGGTTTCTATCAGTCAATTGTTTTGGAGGAATATTAAGACGGACTGCCTCGATTTCGATAGGGGTTCCATGTTCGTCTGAACCTGTTACGTAAACGACCTCTTCTCCTTTTAGTCGATAATAACGAGCAACAACGTCGGCAGAAAGAATCGAACTAACAATGTTTCCTAGGTGTGGAACATAATTGATATACGGCCATGCAGAAGTAACCAAAATTTTAGTCAACACATACACTTCCACTAGTTTTCTTAGACTCATCCGTCCTTAAAGAGATAATGTACTTAAAGACAACGGAAATAAAAATAAGATAGACAAAAAATTTTTAGTTAATTGCCATAACTTCAAAATGATAAAAATTAACTATTTTTTTCCAGTGCATAATATCTATGCTTTGCTTCTTCAGAAAACTATTCAACATTGTAGAGCATCTTAATTGCAGAAGGAAACCAAAATGACTGTCCGCCCTCAAAGCCGTAAAAACAAACCTTTGGTCATTTTTGATGTTGAAGGTGTCATAATACCAAAAAACCGTTTTTTAGTCTTTGAGTTATCCCGCAAAACAGGCATTTTTTCCTTCATTAAAATCGTTATCCTTGGTTTGCTTTACGAAGTCCGAGTATTATCTCTAGAATACGCTTTGGAAAAAATATTTCAAATGTTTAAAGGAATTCCAGAAAACGAAGTTCTAGAACTTACCAAAAACGTGCCCTTCATGCCTGGAACTGAAGAAGTTTTCAAAAAATTGAATTCAAAAGGCTATAAAACTGCTCTTATTAGTTCGGGACTTCCAACCAAAGTAGTAGAAGATTTTGCGGCAACCCTTCAGGTTGACCATGCTTATGGAATTGATCTTGAAGTAACAGACGGACTTTTGACCGGAAAAATAAAAAATGACTTGACAAAAGCAGGTGCAAAAGCTGTTATTTTAAAGCAACTTCTCGAAACTGAAAAAATTACCCCCGAAGAGTGTATTGTTGTAGCCGATGACCGTAATAATCTTCCTATGTTTTCACTATCAAAACTACGTATTGGTTACAACCCTGATTTTTTACTAACTGCAAAATCTGATTTCATCACACGGGGCGCATTAACAGAAATTTTGCCCCAAATATTGGGGGAAAAACAATCAATTTCCAAACCCAAAAAAACACAACCTAAAGGTCCCCGGGAATTAATTCACATTGGTAGTTTCCTGTTAACCTTTATTTCAATGTATTTTCTTGGAAGCTTTCTACTTGCCTTTTTGATAGTTTTGGTTACTGGTTTGTACACCTTATCCGAAATTGCCCGAATACGAGGCGTAAATATTCCTGTGCTTTCATTCATAACTTGGAAAGCAGCAAACAAAACTGAACTCTATGAGTTTGCTACTTCTCCAATATTTTTTGCTCTTGGAATCGCTCTTGCCCTTTTTGTGTTTCCTGAACCGATAAATTACGCATCTATTGCGGTACTCACCTTGGGGGATGGGGGTGCTCATGTGTTTGGGATGAAGTTTGGAAAACATCCTTTGCCTTCTAACAAAGGAAAAAGTGTAGAAGGAACCATTGCAGGTTTCTTTTGTGCTTTTTTCGGTGCATTGTTTTTTGTAAGTCCTGTAATGGCTTTGGTTGCTGCTGCTGTGGGTATGTTGATTGAAGGACTTCCAAATCCATTAAACGATAATTTGTTATTGCCTTTAGTTTCAGGTTTTGTTCTTGTTTTAATAATGTAATCTAACGGGCGTTTTTACGATAGAATTAAAAGATTCAATTAATTATACTATTACGACACATAAAATTGATAGCCTTCAAAATAACAAATCAAAGGAAGTTTTCGCTGCTTGGCTGATTCTAGTAAAATTGAGTACAGGCCTATCTCTGTTCGTGACGCACTTAAAGAAATGAAAGATGTGTCCGAAATAATGATTGACCTAGCCTATTCTGCAGCCCTTTTTAACAGTGATGAACTCGCAGAAGAAGTAATGGAACTCGAAAAAAGAGTAGATTATCTAGATTATATCATAAACATGAACATCATGCTTGCAGCCAGAGATGCTGATGATGCAAAACACCTAACAGCTGTATCTACAGTAGCTGCAGCTACAAACAAAGTTTCGGACGCTGCAGCAGATATCGCAACTATTGTTCTAAAAAACATTGGAATTCATCCAATTGTGCGCAAAGCCTTTGAGCAAGTTGAAGAACGCTTAGGACGAGCAATAGTCAAGTCGGATTCAATTTTAATTAACAAAACCCTTGGCGAGCTAGAATTAGCCGCTAAACTCGGAGTTGACATAATAGCCATTCGGCGTCATTGTGAGTGGATAATAGACCCCGAGGACGATGAGAAAATCGTGGACGGTGACGTTTTGATTTCTAGGGGTGCTCCCAATGGTACGGATGATTTAAAGGCTTTAGCTTCTGGTAAATTAAACGAGTTGGAAGAATAAGGAAAGAACTGAATTGGCAATAACTGATGAACATTTAAAGCAAATAGTTGACAAGCTTGTTATCCTGAAGAATACGTCTGAACTCATGATTGACCTGGCCTATTCTTCACTTTTGCTTAACAGCCAATCCTTAGCTGAAGAAGTTGAAGCCCTAGAAAATCGCATAGACGACCTTTACACTGAATTTGAGCTATTAGTCTTATCTGTTGGATTTACGCCTGAAGAATCAAAAGACTTCTTGGGCTTAATACGGTTAGGCGCTATTACTGAGCAAATTGCAGACGCAGCAATGGAAATTGCAGATGTTGTACTTAAGGGACTGGAACCTCATCCCATTTTGCGCCTTGTTATCGAAGAGGCAGAAGAGACTGTAACTAAAGTAACTGTTTCGGAAGATTCCTCGTTCGTGGGAAAAACTATTCGAGAAGCCCAAATACAAGAAGAAACAGGCATGTGGGTTTTGGTTATTAGACGAGCAAACTGGTGGTTACGACCTCGCCCCAACACAGTAATTCATGCAGGTGACGTTTTGATTGCTGCCGGTTACGCTGAAGGAGAAGCAGACTTTGAATCTTTAGCTTCAGGGACACAAAAAGAAACCCCTGACAAAGATTCTTGATCTTTTTGTTTTGATACACCCTGCTAAAGATATGATTATTGCAGCGTTGTTATGGTGTCTGCTAATGAACTTTCAATTGAACTATTAAATTATCTGGGATTCATCCTGTCTGAAAGTGTAAATTGCAACGCATCTGCAATAGTTGCAATTATTAAAAACTGCAAACACGTTTGTTGTTAGAAATTGACCCCTGGATGTTATTGACTGCTTGATTGTTGTCGCATCGTTAATAACCAAAGAAAGTTACTGGCATACACTAAAAACATTCAATGAAAAATAAAAAAGTAAAATAAACTAAAAAAGGTAGGGAAAAAGTTTCATCAATTTAGTTGTGTTTCCCTGCCACAACAAACTCAATTGCCCAATTGTTGTTATTAAACTCAGTTTACAGTTAGAGTTAGGCTTTTGTCAAGTTAAGACTCTTCATTAGATCCCGTTTTCTGTTTCGAACAGTAACTTCTGTAACGTTTGCTGCTTTAGCAAGCTGTGCCTGTGTTACTTTTTCTTTAAGCATTTTGGCTGACAAATAGAGAATAGCGGCGGCTAATCCTGATGGATCTTTTCCTGTGGTTGCATAGTTCCGTTTTGCTTCTCGTATCAGGTTTATTGCTAATCCTTCAACATCGCTGGAAACTTTGGCGTTTTCTGCTACTTTTGTAATGTAATCTGTTGGGTCGTCAATTGGCATTCGCATGTCAAGATTTCTAACGATTACGCTGTATGATCTGGCAATTTCTTTTCCAGTTCGTTGGCTGGCTTCTGAAATTTCTTTTAATGTTCTAGGCACCTTAGTGAACCTTACTGCAGCGTATAATGATCCTGCGACCATTCCTCCAATGCTTCTTCCCCGAACTAATCCTTCATTCAAGGCTTTTCTGTAGACAATTGCTGCCATGTCATGAACTGAAGATGGCATGTGGAGAACATCAGACAGGCGTTGAAGTTCGCTCATGGCTAGCATGAGGTTTCTGCTTTGTGATGCGTGAACTTTTGATCGTGTGTGCCATCGTCTTAGGCGCCACATTTGTTGTTTAACTTTTGGCGAAAGTGGGCGCCCAAAAGCGTCTTTTTCTACGCGTATGACTGTTGATAGCCCTTTATCGTAATGAGAATAGTTTGTTGGGGTTCCAGCTCTTGCTCTGGAGTCTCTTTCTTGTGGTGTAAATGCTCTCCATTCTGCTTCTTGGCTTTGCAGACTGTCTTCTACTACTAATCCACACTTGCTACAGACAGATTCTCCCATTTCGGAGTCTAAAACTAGGTTTGTACTGCCACATTCAGGACATTTGAGTGAGACTGCCTGTTTAGTCAATATTATTTCACCCCTTTAACGCTCACATCTATATCTTAGGCGGTCTGGTATATAAATATGACGTATGTCATATCCAGTTTTTGGGTTCAAAAACAAAAATTTATCATAAAACCGTAGTGAACTAAACAATTTTTAGGAACTTTTCAAACGAATATAAGGACAATTTCATCAGTAAATACAACAACAATGAAAAGCTGATAAGTAAAATAGTATGCTTATTGAATAACTGTACAGCGGAGTTAAAGTTCATGGCACAAGACAGCGATAGCACCCGAAAAGAAATTGAAATATTGCGAATTCTTAGCGAGTTTGAAGATCCAGTGGGTTCGACATTGCTTAAACGGGAATTAAGGAAACGCGGTTTTCTTCTCAGCGAAAGAACAGTGCGGTATCATCTGCAGTTGTTAGAAGCAAAAGGTTTTGTTTTAGGCCATGAACGCAAAGGACGAACAATAACTCAACAAGGTTTAGAAGAACTAAGTAGATCTCTTGCCACTCAGCGCCTTGGGTTTACTACAACCCGTTTTATGTCTTTAGCTTATTCTGCAAATTACGATCCAGTTGCTGACTCTGGAACTGTTGTTGGAAACGTGGCGTTATTAGACAAAACTCTACAGCATAAAGCCGTGGATACAATGAAAGCCCTCCAGAACATGAATCTGTTGTCTGCACCTTACATCAAAATATTAAACGAGGGGGAAGAATACTGTGACATTTCCGTTCCAAAGGACAAATTTGCCCTTTTCACTGTTTGTAACTTAACTTTAGATAGCATACTGATTCATTCGGGAATTCCCCTATTTTTCAAGTATGGGGGTCTTGTTCAAGTAGTAAACAAAAAACCAATCCGGTTCGTGGAAATAATCTCCTACGAGGGAACAACTATTCCTCCGTTGGAAGTTTTTGTTTACCGAAAAATGACTTCTATTTCACGTATACTAAAAACAGGTTCAGGAATGCTGCTGGCTACTTTACGTGAGGCGCCTTCAGAAGCACGGGAAAAAACTGTAAAGATTCTTGAAGAACAACAAAAGAAAGGCTGGGGCGGAGTAATAGTTTTAGGAGAACCCAACGAACCCGTTCTTGGTGTACCCGTGGGCATGGACAGGTTCGGAATATGTATGGTTGGCGGAATTGTTCCAGGGGCAGCAATGGTTGAAGAAGGAGAGCATGACGTAACCTTTACGTCACACTGTTTTGTTCCAATCAATGACATGACACGAATCTAAAAAAAGAGAATACAGATTTTTCCAATTCTTTTTTGGCTTTAAAGAAGACTTTAAAAGATGCTCATTTGATTAAAGGACACGGTAAAGGGATCGTTCATGAAGCATGATTCAATTTTGGTGCTGGATTTTGGGGGGCAGTATTGTAATCTTATTGCTCGAAGAATCAGGGAACTCAAAGTTTACTCAGAAATTGTTTCTTGTGACATAACTCCCCAAGAAATCGAAGAACTAAACAAAACCCTGAACGTCAAAGGTTTAATACTTTCTGGCGGTCCATGGAGCGTTTACGAACAAGATGCACCAAAATTTGATCCTGAACTCCTTACTTTAGACATCCCTATTCTTGGATTATGTTACGGTCATCAAATGATCGCGTTTTTCTCCAACGGAAAAGTCAAACCCGGAACAACAAAAGAATACGGAATAGCATATGTAACAATCGACAAACCAGTAGGACTCCTCAAAGACCTTAACAAACATGAAAAAGTTTGGATGAGCCACGGGGACACAGTATATGACCTGCCGCAAGATTACGAGATGTTGGCCTTTACTGAAAGTTGCCCAATAGCAGCTTATCATCATAAAACAAAACCAATTTTCGGTCTACAATGGCACCCTGAAGTAGTCCATACTGAAAATGGAATGAAAATGCTTAGAAACTTCATCTTTGAAGTGTGCAAATGCGAACCAAACTGGAAACCTGAATCTTTGATTGAAAATGCAGTGCAGGAAATACGAGAAACAGTTGGTGAAGGAACTGCCATAATTGGGTTGAGTGGCGGCATCGATTCTAGTGTTGCTACGTTTATGGCGGCTAAGGCTATAGGGAAGCGGCTTTTGGCGATTTATGTTGATCATGGTTTCATGCGCGAAGGTGAAACAGAATACGTTGAATCTACCTTCAAAAAGCATGGAGTTAATATCATTGCGATTCATGCTCAGGACCGTTTTATGAAACGCCTTTTTGGTGTTATTGACCCTGAAACGAAACGAAAAATCATTGGGGAAGAATTTATCAGGGTTTTCGAAGAAGCTGCAAAAAAAATTGCGGCTGATTATCTCATTCAGGGAACTATTTACCCTGATCGAATCGAGTCTGGTTTTAGAAAACACTCCGATACGATAAAAACTCATCACAATGTTGGAGGTTTACCCGAAGATATCGAATTCAAATTAATAATTGAGCCTCTACGTGATCTTTACAAGGATGAAGTTCGTGAAGTTGCAAAAATCATGGGTTTACCTGACGAGTTAGTTCATAGGCAGCCCTTTCCTGGTCCAGGATTGGCAGTCAGAGTTATTGGTGAATTAACTGAAGAAAAAGTAGATTTAGTACGCAAAGCAGACAAAATTGTTACTGATGAAATTGAAGAAGCTGGTCTTGGAACTAGTTTGTGGCAATATTTTGCTGTGTTGACTCAGACAAAAAGCACTGGTGTGAAAGGTGATTCTCGTGCCTACGGTTACACCATTGCGGTACGAATTGTTGACAGCAAAGAAGCCATGACTGCAGGTTTTGCCAGAATTTCTTACGATATACTTGAACGAATTTCAACCCGTATAACTAACGAGATGCCCAAAATAAATCGAGTAGTATATGACATAACCCATAAGCCCCCTTCAACCATAGAATGGGAATAATCTTTCTTTTTTGTGGCTTGAAATTTATTAAGGAAAAGTATCAAAAGATACCTAGGGGCGAGTTTGGATGAATCTTGAAACAGTTAAGGTTGAGGTTCCTGACAACTGTAACGTGATTTTGGGTTCTGCTCATTTCATAAAAACAGTCGAAGACATCTATGAAGCCGTAGTTAATGCAGTTCCCACGGTAAAATTTGGTGTAGCATTTTGTGAAGCCTCTGGACCCTGCTTGGTGAGAGTTGAAGGAAACAATGAAGAACTGAAAACGACTGCTTCTGAACACGCTTTGAAATTAAGTTGCGGTCATTCCTTTATTGTTTTTCTAAAAGATGCTTATCCTATTAATGTTTTAGACAAAATCAAACAAGTGCCCGAGGTATGTAATGTGCATGCAGCAACTGCTAACCCTCTAGAAGTTATAGTTGTAGAAACAGAACAGGGCAGAGGAATCCTTGGAGTTATTGACGGCTTCAAAAGCAAAGGAATCGAAGCAGAAAAAGACGCCACAGAACGAAAAAAGTTCCTAAGAAAAATTGGATACAAACTATAACTATTTTTTTTAAAAAAAAGAAAAAAAGGGCTATTTGCGCCTTTTCTTGATGATCATTACTATAATCACGATAGCGAGAAGCCCTACAATTGCTGTGCCAATTAGTATGTTATCAATTGTTAGAGTTGTAGTGTTTTCTAGTTCTAAGTTAGTTGTGTCAGTAGTTGAGTTTTTAGGCATAAGGTCTCCACTAAATCCTAGCCCAAAGCATTCAATAATTTCTGGTGTGCCTGCCCATAGATTAACACGAATGGCATAAATATTTCCTGGATAAAGCTCTTCTAGGCCCAGTTCAACAGCCCAATAAGGCTGTAACATAGAGTCTTTTGGTCGCGTCAACAATTTTGCTGTTATATGATTTTCTGCTATTTTGAATCCACTAATTTTAGTTCCATTTACAGTGTAGGAATAATTTTCAACAGCTTTTAGTGCAATGTTCACTGCCTCATCTGTTGTTAGATTTACATCAGTGTTCCCAATCGCATACCTGTTTCGATTATCCATGAACGAAAAACAAGATTCTTCAAAAGAAAGGCTTACTGTTGAGTAATCTGCGCCATTAATTGTGGTTATCCAATTGAAATTTGTATACTTTTCTTCACAGATTAATTGAAATCGCAAATTGTCTACTGTTTTTGTAGTTGTTGTTAATTCATTTACAGTATCAATTATATTCACCATTTTTTCCAGATCAACATCCATCGTTAATTCAGTATTTTTCTTGAAATTATAGTAGCGTTGGAGAAAATTTTTGGCATCATCCAAAACTTCAGCGGACTGCAACTGAGTATAAAGTAGTTCACTTCCCTCACCTATGCGAAGAGAATATGCACTTATAGCTCCATTTTTCAATTGTAGCAGTGCATCCCATTTATTTTCACTAGATTCAATAGTGTAACTTATGTCTTCTTTAGCAGACTCAAAAGGATTAACACCGTATGAGTGTAATGTCACGTTTTGTTTGGTTTGGTCAATCATGGACACTTCAGATAGAAAAGCCATTGCTTTTTCGTTTGCAGTTGCTTCTGTAGAATATGCCGGCAGTTGAGGCAAGGAAACTGAAAACATTAAAACTAAGATAGCTACGAACATTCTTTGAATTTTTTGGTTCATCATCGTCACCTCTAAGGTAATGATAAATCTCCATTACCGTATATTGCCAAACGACTCCAAAAAGGGTCTGGAAATGGTGGTACTGTCACATTTTTCCCATTATATAATGTGCTATTACTAAACAAACAGCCAAGGGTAGCGACAGATGCAGAATTGAGAGCAGTCTTTACACTATAGTCATAATTTAGCAAATAGTAATAAAATGTCGCTGCAAAGCAACCGTAATCGTTTCCATCATAATTTGTTGGATTTTTGAAATTGTCTGAAGCATTTATGAAACCTAAAAAGACTTCAGCACCAGTATCAGTAGTTTCACTATAACCATCAGTAGCTAAAGAGTTGTCATGAGTCCACGCGTAGCAATGACCTTTGTATTCACCATAACCTGAACAGCCACCTAGATAACACACGGACGATGGGTATTCATGTGCTGTGCCACAATGCCAAAGAAAAACAAAGTCGTAATCAGTTCCGGTTTCATCAGAGATGTCTGCATCTGTAATTCCAGCACCATTATGGGCTTTAAGTTCATAGTGTTCTCCACAGTCGCCCCATGGGGTGTCGTGTCCTTTAGAGAAAACAGCGCAATAGTCATAAGTTGATTCACAAAAACCTGTGACATACAAATAGAATGGTTGCGTTACTGTTTGGTTATAAAAGATTCCATAACCATCAAAATTACCATAGTTAACGATGCTGTAATGAATTACGTCACAAACGTCACAAGAGTAACTTTCTTCATAATCTGGTTCGTATCCAGTTTCATTGTTAGGTACCCAAATTACGTGCGAATTAATGCCATAGACTGCATTTATGTGGACAAGTGGTGTTGAGAATACAAGCAAACTTAGGACAAATACCAAAGTCAATCCAAACTTTTACTCCAACACTAGACTCAAAACTGTTGAGAATACAAGCAAACTTAGGACAAATACCAAAGAGGTAAAAATATTTTTTTTATTCATTAAATTCTCTCTAACCGATAATTAAGTCAATAACTTATTAATAAATTCTTTGATGAAAATAAGATTAATTTAAAATAAAATTTACATATAAGTCATCAAAACATCAATATGTAAATAATTACGTATTTATTATTAAAAATTCATATTTAGTGCGATTTGTAACAATTTCTTACAAAAACAATAGCATCAAAACAAATAATTTTGAGGAATTTTGACTAAATGAGTCATTAAAGTTTAAATAAATCTAAAAAATGCACATTAATTTTTAAACTACGCAAAGGTGCTTTGTATATTAGAAGAACCAAAAAAATAATTAAAAAATTAACAACTTTATAATATATCTGCCGCAATTAGTCTGTTGGATTTAGGTATTGGAACATAACACGGCAGAGGAATCTTAGGAGTAGTTGATGGTTTCAAAAGCAAAGGCATCGAAACTAAAGACGATGTTGGTGAACGAAGAGAGTTTCTTAGGAAAATTGGTTATAAGCTTTGAGCTTAATTTGGTCCGATAATTATTTTTTGATGTGCACTTTTTTATCATTTGATACTGTATTTTTGTTCAACAAAATATATATTGTAATTATCCAGAAAATCTGCAAGAGGTCTCTATCTTGGGAAATAATTCTGGTGTTAGTATTGGTCATCAACAACATGGACCGAACTTGATTCATGTATTGATTGGTTCTGTGGTTGCTGTTGCTACGTTGTTTACTAGTTTTCAGTTTATCCAAATGCTTGATAGTGTGGCTTTGGTTTCCATATGTTTTTTCAATTTTCTGTTTGTTTTTCTTTTGTTTCCCTTAGAAGGAATCCTTAGCCACAAAATAATATTGCTGGTTGCAGGAAATATTGTAGGCATAGTATGGCATTTTGTTATTCTTTCTTTCGAAAGCATGTTTTTCTGTTTTACCGCTGGTAACTTCAAATTGGTTTTTCTAGTTTTTTCACCCCTTGCCAATTTTATGTGGATGGTGTCTTTGTGGTCAATTAGTTTGTCAATTTTGGCAAAAAACAAACAAAAAGTTGCAAATTGGGGACGAGCTTGATTGAATTTTTAAATGCTGTATTTACGGTTCTGGTTATAATAATTTGCATTTACATTGCACGCCATTATTTGTTCACTGTCGTTGCTTTGTATCCGAAAAATAAGCCCTTCCCGTCAAGGGAGTATTCAAATATTGTTTATGAGCCTAAGGTTTCAGTTTTGATTCCTGCCCGAGACGAAGAGGATGTTATCGAGCGGATTCTTCAAAGAATGACCGAATTAACTTATCCTAAAGAAAAATTTGAAGTAATCGTGATAGATGACGCCTCTACGGACCAAACAGCAAAAAACGCCAAAAGATTTGCCAAACATTATGATTACATTCATTTTGTACAAAGAAGCCAACAGGAAGGCGGGAAAGGAAAACCTGAAGCTTTGAATTACGCCTTAAAGTTTGTATCTGGAGAAATTATTTACTGTTTTGATGCTGATTACTATCCTCAAAGAAATGTAATCGAAAAACTAACTGAAAGTTTCAAAGACCCTAAAGTAGGCGCAGTACAAGGACGGGTAACTGTTCTAAATGAGTCCAATACCATAATTACCCGACTTGTTACGCTGGAACGAACTGGAGGCTACCGTGTTGACCAGTTTGCTCGTAATGAACTGGAACTTATTCCTCAATATGGTGGAACTGTTGGTGGATTCAGAAGAAACTTAATTGAACAATTAGGAGGGTGGGACCCAAACATGCTGGCTGAGGACACCGACCTAACTTTTAGGATTTATTTGGCTGGTTTTACAATCAAGTATCTAAATTACGCTGATTGTTACGAAGAAGCCGTTGAAACATGGAGTTCATACTGGCGACAGCGCACTAGGTGGTCGACAGGTCATATGCAATGCGCATTTAGGTACGTGAGGGCGGTTCTGAGAAGTAAGAATCTTAGTTTTTGCCAAAAAGTTGACGGCTTTTTGCTTCTTAACATCTATTTTCTGCCCTTGTTATCTGTTTTAGCATGGATTCTTGGTGCATTATTATTCTTTTTTTATCCCCTGGAACACCTTAAGTTACTATGGATGGTGGTTCCCCTTTCATTTTATAGTTCTGTAGGGAACTTTGCTCCATTTTTTGAAGTTGGAATCGGTGCATATTTAGATGGACGCGACAGAATCTGCTGGTTGATACCTTTGTTGTTCATAACATTCATGTTTAACGTTCTAATCTGCACAAAATCCTTCATTGACATTTGTATCGGAAAACTTTCTGGAAAAAAGAGTCATGCTTGGAAAAAAACAGTTCACAAAGGAAACCGAGTTCGTGGAGCTATCTAGCTGGAAGGCTCTTCGTGAGTGGGTTATTTGTTTGTCGACAAGTTTCATTAAAATCGATATCATGTTGTAGTGTAATCCAACTGTTGGTATTTTGGAGGCATTCAAAAGAATAAAATCAAAATACAATAATTAAATTAATTCTTTTAACTATTTTTTTTGTTTGAAACGTATTTTTTTTGAATTTTCCAGAATATGGGAAATTGGTAATATTTATATGTGTAGAAAACAACATACAATGTAAGACTTGTAACATTTAAAAAAATAAAATGAGGTGATGTTATGTCACAAGTAACTTTACGTGTAGCTGAAGCCCAATCCCGTGATGTGGGTCGAGGCATAGCAAGAATTGACCCAAAGGGCAGTTCTGAAATGGGTCTTTCCGCTGGAGACGTTGTTGAAATCCACGGAAAGAAAAAAACTGCAGCAATATATTGGCCCGGGTACCCCGAAGACAATGGAAAGGGCATCATCCGCATCGACGGATACACCAGAAATAATGGTGGTGCAGGAATCGATGAAAAAGTCGATGTAAAAAAGGTTGAAGCCAAAGAAGCAAACAAGATTACGATTGCTCCAACAGAACCCTTGCGAATTACTGGTGGAGAAGAATACCTTAAACAACTCCTAGAAAACAGGGTAATTACTCGAGGTGACCTGCTTCCGTTATTGATAATGGGTCGCAGAGTAAACCTTGTAGTAACGGCTGTTCAGCCACCATCAGCAGCAGTTCTAGTGGTTCCTTCAACTCAAATAGTGTTAAGCGACAAACCCGCCAAAGTTTCAGAAACAGAAATTCCAAAAATCTCCTATGAAGACATCGGCGGCTTAACTGATGAAATCAAAAAAGTACGCGAAATGATTGAACTGCCTTTGCGTTATCCAGAACTCTTTGAACGTTTAGGTGTAGAAGCTCCCAAAGGAGTACTATTACATGGACCTCCAGGAACCGGCAAAACTTTGTTAGCAAAAGCAGTAGCTAGCGAAACAAACGCCAACTTTTCCAGTATAAGCGGTCCAGAAATAATAAGCAAATTCTACGGTGAAAGCGAAGGACGCCTACGCGAAATCTTTGATGCCGCCCAAGAAAATGCGCCAAGCATAATATTCATTGACGAAATCGATTCCATCGCCCCCAAACGAGAAGAAGTAACCGGGGAAGTAGAAAAACGAGTAGTTTCACAGCTTTTGTCCCTTATGGACGGACTGCAGGGCAGAGGCAAAGTAGTAGTTATCGGAGCAACCAACCGACCAAATGCGTTAGATTCTGCTCTGCGCCGACCTGGCCGTTTCGATCGTGAAATCGAAATTGGAGTACCTAATAAAGATGGGCGTTTGCAAGTGTTGCAGATTCACACCCGGGGTATGCCCCTCGCTGAAGATGTGGACTTGACTAAGTTAGCTAATGTTACCCACGGTTTTGTTGGTGCAGACCTAGAAGCCTTAAGCAAAGAAGCTGCCCTTCATGCCCTTAGGCGAATACTGCCTGAGATTGACTTTGAAGCAGAAAGCATACCCGCAGAGATTCTCAATAAGATTATTGTAGACATGAACGATTTCCAAGAATCCCTCAAAGAGATTGAACCCTCGGCAATGCGTGAAGTCTTGGTTGAAGTTCCCAACGTCAAATGGACTGACATCGGAGGCCTAGAAGAAGTCAAAGAAGAACTTCAAGAAGCAATCGAGTGGCCACTAAAGTATCCTGAAATCTTTGCTTACATGAACACCGCTCCACCAAAGGGAGTACTATTGTATGGTCCACCTGGAACCGGCAAAACATTACTGGCAAAAGCAGCTGCAAACGAAAGCGAAGCTAACTTCATCAGCATCAAAGGTCCCGAAGTTCTAAGCAAATGGGTCGGAGAATCTGAAAAAGCGGTAAGGGAAGTCTTCCGAAAAGCCCGACAAGCAGCCCCCACTATCATATTCTTTGATGAGTTGGATTCGATCACTCCTGTTCGTGGCACAAGTTGCGGCAGTTCACAAGTAACCGAGCGAGTAATCAGCCAGTTCTTGACTGAACTTGATGGTCTTGAAGAACTTAAAGACGTTGTAGTAATCGGAGCAACAAACCGAATCGACATCGTAGATCCAGCATTGCTACGTCCTGGACGATTTGACCGATTGTTGAACGTTCCTGTCCCTGACTTGGATGGACGAAAAGCAATACTAAAGATTCACTTAGAGAAAAAGCCCCTAGTAGATGACGTGAAAATTGATCTCTTAGCAGAAAAAACCGATGGATACTCCGGAGCCGACCTTGCATCCTTAGCTAACACAACTGCGATGCTAGTCATAAAAGAGCACATAGCCAAAAGCAAAACCTTAGAAAAAGCCAAAGAAAATCTCAAAGACCTCAAAATCAGCATGAAAGACTTCGAAAAAACTCTAGAAAAAATGAAGCCATCAACAAAGCAGGTCCAAAAAAACTTAACAATCTAGGCATCGGGGAAAAATCCCCGTAAACTCTTTTTATTTTCTTTTTGTTTTTTGAAAGGACAGTTAATCGTTACTTTTTCCAAGAGATTTATTGGTGAAACAGTTTGAACCAATGGGAATGTGTTCAAGTTAAACATCAGAAAAGTGTGGGACAAGTCATCAAGGAATATCAAAGCAACGGATGGAGTTTACACACCTATTCTACAGCTCAGCTCTGTGGCTCAGAAGTTAACTATTATTTGTTATTTGAAAAAAGCAAGTAAATGCGAGTTTCTTTAAATGGTTGTGTTATTAATGGCAATGCAATTATAGCAAATGATAGTAAACCGTGTATTTGGGTGTAAACTTTGAGGGTTATTGCTGATTTTCAGTTCAAGAAATCTACAAGGCTGTAGAGCGGAATTATACATTATCTGTCTTTCAAACAGAATTTACAAAATATAACGAGCCAAGGTTTCACCATGAAACTAGGGCTGTATTGAATCAGTTATTGCAGAATGGAGAGATAATTCGAAAAAGCAGAGGCAAATACAAACGAGCACCGAAATGACTTTCTACATTTGAATTATATTATTCTAAACGCGTAAAGGTTCGGCGATGATAAGAAGGTAAGAAAAAGTTATTTTTTGTTTCTAAATGAGTGTTCTAATTGTAATATTTGGGCTAGAGTGAACATGCAGTTCGCATGCAATCCGTAACCCGCAAAACAGGCAACATAAAACTTGAGGTCAAATAGTTCTGATTGTTCATATTTTTTAATCTCAGGGTCAAAAAGAATCTTTTTTAGTTTTGAGCTACGTGGATTGTGATTGGCAAGTATAAAAATGACTTCAGGTTTATCGTTAACGTTAAGCTTTACTTTGGCATTGCTTCGGCCTTTGTTGAATTTGAGTAATTCAAGTTCATCAAGTTGATTGAATTGACTCTCCATTGTTTGCAATCGTTTTCTGTATTTTTCCTTGTCAGAGATGAATGTATCCATATCCTTCAGATGCTTTAATAATCCGGCTCTTCCTCCTAGAGCACTATCACTATATTTCATTTCAATCAAGGCAGTTGTGCATTTGCTGCCATATTTGCGGTCTTTCGCCAGCCAGCGAATTGCCATGATATCAAAGCGACCAAGAGGGTCAGCAGCTTCTATATCAGGTATGAAATATTCGGTTTCATTTGAAATAGATGAATAGTTGTTTTCACGAGCTAATAACTGTTGGAATTCTCGCTCGGCCTTACCGTAAGCGGAGAAGTATTCATCCATTATATTTTTCCGCTCGGAGAAAGAAACAACCCATTTCTGGGAATCATCTTGACTTATGATAATATCTGGTGAGTTAGGAATATTTTTCTCGGTTTTGTTGTATTGATTGTCAAAAAATGTTTGGTAAACACCTTCAGGGTGCTCTGTAATTTTGAGGATGTTTCCACCCCTATAGTAAATGTTGATGTAATTTTTTCTTATTGCCAGCATCAGAGTTTGGTCTTTTTTTATTCGTGTAAGTATTGGATGAAGTATGCCTTCTGGTTTCAACAAGTCATTCACAAATGTTTTGGACAATATTCTCATTATATTGCCCACCATTCGCCGTCCTCATGAACTTCCACATTAGGAAATAACTCGCAATATCGTTCAGGGAAAAAGGTGTGGATTGGAACAACCTTGCGAGGATTGATGGCTTCCACGATTTTCTTAAGCTCTTTGGGGCTTGCATGTCCTGAAGTGTGAATACTAGTTTTCGAGATGGCGTGTCGTTCTAACCATTCTTTCAGTTTTTTGTAGGCATCTTTTTCCCAGTATCCTTCCCATTGAGAATAGATGTAAACGGCTCCTTTCAGGCAATCTCCCCTTTCAAGGTCACGACAATGCAATGGCCGAAAAAGCAAAACGGACTTGTTCTGAGCCTCTCGCAAATCTTCAATGAAAATTCGATTCGTTGCATGATGTTTGAGCAGGTCAAACCAAGCGTTTACTTTAATTTGGATACGTTGAGCTTGAGGAATAAACAACTCGACATCTGGCCAGTTGGATTGGGGAATATTTTGGTTGCCCGTTGCTTCTAGAATTGCAGCCGTGTAAAGGTCGATAATCAGTTTTCTTCCTGTTCGTTTACAAGCTCGCATTATGGAGACAACACGGTCGATATTTTGAGCTGAAGTATGAACCAACACTAAACCTTCTGTACCCAAAATGGCTTTCACAAGTTGTGTTTCAACCTCAGCTTCTGTGGGAAACTGTTGGTTATAATTGAGCCTTCCCAGTGAAGAGCCTTCTAAAAGTAGCGTATCTATATCCTTGGGGGGATTTGCAGCCAAGCGCTTGACCAAAACCCCTTTGCGACCATGAGTACGCAAATCACCGCTGTAGAAAAGACGTTTTTTTCCGCTTTCAATTAGAAGTGCATAGGCATCATAAGCGGAGTGGTCAACAAGATAAGGGGTAATACGAAAAGAACCTGCATCAAAGCTTTGTCCATTTTGGTAATCCCATCCCTGTGCGGGAATAGGCCAGTTGCCAGGCAAGAAAGGCGTGGCAGCAATTAAGATTTGGCGAGCAGCAGGTCCCATTCCAACTGGAATTTGCGGAGCACTATGCGCTAATAGTCCGAAGTGGTCAAGGTGAGGATGAGAAATTAAGATTCCCAATAATGATGAATCATTGCCGTCTAATCCTGAGATTTCAGGCAAATACTGAATACTATTTTTTTCTGCATCAAGCGGTAAGCCCAAATCAATGAGTAATCGTTCACCAACGCTTTCTACTTCTACGCAACTTCCTCCAATTTGGTTGCTTCCACGATGAATACAAGCACGCATGAAGTTTCTTTCCTTAAACTTTGCTGAACGTTGATTATTCGCTCTCTGATGGACTTGACTTCAGACATTCATGTTTTCTTAGCTTCAAATATTTAAAATTACCATTATGGCATTTTACCACTTAGCATTATCTACCAATTAACATAGTATCTTTGAACGGGCTTCACTGTTGGAAAAGGTCTTAGGAAGCAGCAAAATTCAACCAAACAACCGAATAACAGTCATCAAACAGATACAGAAAAAACTACGCGTAAAAATTGGCGATATCATAATTTATATCGAAGACGAAAAAGGCAACATAATAATCAAAAAAGGGCAACTAAATCCAGTTTAATAGCTAAAAAGCAAGATTTTTGTTCTTATCAGAAAAAAGTAGAACAATAAGAGTTAAAACGTGTATTGTATTCCAAAATTATTGTTTCACTGCAGGGACTAATTCTTACTATTTAATGTGGGATTGGTGTGCTAGACGTAACCTGCGGAAAAAATGCTGGATAAACCAAATCTTAAAAATGTCACCCAAAGAAATAGTTGTTAAGCAGTACTAGTCGAACTCTAATATTGATAACTAAAAGGAACGTGAAATAAATTCGAGTAATTGCCGACCTTCATATTCATAGCAGATTTAGTCGTGCCACAAGCCAGAACATGACCATAGATGAGATTACGCATTATTCAAAAATTAAAGGCTTAACCCTTGTTGGCACGGGAGATTTTACCCACCCAACTTGGTTTAATGAGTTGTCTGAAGAGTTATCTGAAGTTTCAGGCACCAATTTGTATTGTTCAGCTACTAAACCTGAGTCCCCTGTTCATTACATGTTAACTGCAGAAGTTTGCACAACCTATTACGTAAATGAAAAAAACAAACGAATTCACCACGTGATTTTCACGCCTAACCTTGAAACTGCCTCCCAAATCAATGATCGACTAAAACAGTATGGCGACCTTACTGTTGATGGCAGACCTTTTCTTGAGATGACCTCTGCCCAGCTGGTGGAAGAAATCATGCAAGTCAGTAACCAAAATGAGGTTATTCCGGCTCACGTTTGGACTCCTTGGTTTAGTTTGTTTGGAGCATTTAGTGGCTTTGACACCGTAGAAGACTGCTACGAAGACATGACTAAACATATTCATGCCTTGGAAACTGGGCTTTCTTCTGATCCGCCGATGAATTGGAGACTAAGTACTCTAGACCGTTTCACGTTGATTTCTAACAGTGACTGCCATAGCCATTGGCCTTGGAGAATTGGACGTGAAGCTAACGTTTTCGAATTACCCAAATTAACTTATATGGAAATAGTTGAGACCCTTCGCAAAAAAGACAACAAACGCTTCAAGTTTACTATTGAAACTGACCCCGCTTACGGAAAATATCATTGGTCTGGTCACAGAAAATGTAAGGTTTCCTTTTCCCCTGCAGAAGCAATAAAGTACGGTAATATCTGTCCAGAGTGTGGCAGAAAACTCACCCGAGGCGTAGACCAAAGAATTGAAGAGTTAGCAGACCGTCCAGCAGATTACGTTCCAGAAAATCCCATAGGTTACAAGCGGTTGTTACCTTTGCATGAAATAATAAAAGCTGTATTGGGGGTAAGCTCACCTGCCACAAAGAAAGTTTGGGCAATTTACGACTCGTTAATTGAAAAGTTTGGTGATGAATACTCTGTTCTAATTGATGCACCCCAAGAAGAAATGAATGCCGTTGTTGAGCCACGGATTGCTGATGCAATTGTTCGAGTACGGGAAGAAAAAGCCCACGTTACTCCCGGGTATGACGGGGTCTATGGGGAGCTTGTTCTTTTTGACGAAAAACAAACAGAAAATACTGCTGTTGTCCCGCCGGAGCAGCCCAAACAAAAGAGCATGTTCGATTTCATGTAAGTTGCTAACAGTTTTAAGACTGAACAGGTTCTTTATCGGATTACAAAAAGGGCGTTGAATGTTTTGAAGGATGTTTTAGCGAAAACTGTTGAATACGGTCAAAGCCTCGGAGCAGAATATGTTGAAGTTAGGGCACAAAACTTGTTCAAAACTAGCTTGACTACAAAAGACGGCATAGTTGAAACTGCAAAAGACGGAACCGAATCAGGAGCTGGAATCCGAGTGTTGGTGGGGGGCGCATGGGGGTTTGTGTCCCTTGGGAACCTTGAAGCTAACTTGTTACATGAATCTGTAAAAGAAGCAGTTAAGCTCGCAAGAGCAGCAAGTTTGCATGTTAAATCTCCTGTAACGCTTGCTGACATAAAAGCAGTTGAAGATACTGTAGTTGCTAAACCAAAAAAGAACCCCAAAGACGTTTCCATGGAACAAAAAATTGAGAACACCCTAAAAATGGACAAGGCAATTTTTGGTTACGATAATCGAATAAAAAGTTGCACAATTAATTACTTGGACGTAACTGGAACCAGCTATTTAGTTAATAGTGACCGAACCTGCATCCAACAAGACAAACTGTATGTTTGGTCACGTGTTCTTGCATCTGCCCGTGAAGCCAGCGTTTTTGCCTCTGCACGAGAAGAAATTGGTTCAACTGCAGGCTACGAAGTTTTTGATTCACAAACCCCTGAAAAACTAGGAGCCATGGTTGCAAAGCGCACCGTAGACCAACTGAAAGCTAAAACTCCTAAAGGTGGAACTTTTCCAGCAGTTATTGGTCCAAACGTTGTAGGCGTTTTCATCCACGAAGCCATGGGACATCTCGCAGAAGCAGACTTGACTTTGTCGGGGTCAGTATTGTTTGACAAGGTTGGAAAAAAGATTGCATCCGATGTTGTAACAGTTTATGATGACGGGACTGTTGATGGCGCTTTTGGCTCTTTCAAGTATGATGATGAAGGAGTTCGGGCACAAAAAACTGCGTTGATACAAAAGGGAACATTAATTGGTCTTATGCAGAGCCGTGAAACTGCCCATAAACTGAACATGGAACCAACAGGTAACGCCCGGGCAGAAGACTTCAGGGTTGAGCCCATCATCAGGATGCGTAACACGTACCTTGCTACTGGAGACAGCAGTTTTGAGGAACTAATTGAAGATGTTGATTTTGGTTATTACCTGAAAAGTTTCCGGGGTGGTCAGGCGAACTTGGATGGAACCTTTCAGGTAGGAATCCAAGAAGCATACGAGATTATCAAAGGCGAAATTAGTGCCCCTGTTAGAAGCGCCTCGATTAGCGGTAACGCCCTTGAGACTCTTCGTAGGGTTGATGCCGTAGGTAAAGACTTTGAGTTATGGCCCGGCAGGTGCGGTAAAGGTCAAACGGCTTTCATTTGTGATGGCGGTCCTCACATACGCGTAGGAGAAATTACAATTGGTGGCGGAGCATAATACGTTGCAATTAATTGAGTTAGGCAAAAAAGCAGTAAATTTTGCCCTGAAAAGCGGAGCCCAAGAAGCCGAAGCCTTTCTTGGTTTTTCTTCAGGTACGTCCATAAACATTGAACGGGGTCAAATAGTTAGAAGCGAAAAAAGTGTCGACCAAGGCCTAGGGGTTCGGGCAATTTACCAAAAGGCAGTTGGTTTTTCTTACACAAACATTCTGACAACTAAAACAGTGGAAGAAACCGCAATTCGAGCCTACAACGCAGCAAAAGCCAGCAAACCTGACCCCAGTTGGGTCAGTCTTCCTAGTCCCCGAAAATATTATGAAACAAAAGGCACTTACGACAAAAAAGTGGAGGATATGACATCTGACCAGTTAGTAGAGATGGCATCTACGCTGTTAAATGCAGTCACCTGTTATGATAAACGGGTTTTAGCTGTTGATGGTGGGGTGGCAACGTCTGTTTTTAGTTCTGTTGTGGTTAATTCTCATGGGATTGAAGTTTCTGACATGGGCACTGCCGTTGGATGTTCCATGGAAACCATTGCCCGTGATGGGACAGATGTTACTCCCGCTTGTTTCGAGATGGATACTCGCAGAAACTTTGGCATTGACCCCGTAAAGGTTGGAACTGAAGCTGCTAGGCAGGTTGTTTTTTCTTTAAAAGCACAAAAAATGGCTTCTGGTGTGTTTCCTGTTATTTTTACTCAGGCGGCGTTTCGATCGTTGTTGTATTATACTGTTATTAATGCAATTAAGGGGGATTTTGTTTTACGGGAACGATCTGCGTTTAAAGACATGCTTGGTAAACAGGTTGCTTCAGACCTTGTTACTGTTTATGATGATGGTCTATTGGAAGGTGGGTTGTTAACGCGAAAGTTTGACGGTGAGGGAGTTCCCAGCCAGAAAACGGCAGTAATAGAAAATGGTGTTCTGAAAAATTTCTTGTATGACAACTATTCTGCAAATAAAGCTGGACTAAAAAGTACAGGAAATGCCGCAAGGTCTGGAGGAGAATCTTATGCTTCTACCCCCGTTCTTGAGGCAAACAATTTTGTTTTCCTTTCTGGAAATCAAAGCTCCGCCCAACTGATTGAACAAATTCAGGACGGTTTGATAGTTTATGGTGTTCAAGGTGCTCACAGCAGCAACCCCGAAAGTGGCGAATTTTCTGTAGTGGCAACTCCGGCATGGAAAATTGAAAACGGCACAGTAACTCATGCCCTGCGTGATGTTATGATAACTGGGGTTTTCTTTGATGTGATAAAAAACATCTCTGGTCTTGGAAACAATGTTCGACAACTTGGGCAGCTTGTTGCACCTTGGATTAAAGTAGAAAACGTCAAAGCTGTAGGGGCGCTTTGATTTGGCTATGGATCCTGTGAATCAAGTAAGAAAAGAGTTGCAATCTAAAGTTGATGAAAAATATAAGCAGGGTTCTGGACGTTTTTTCAAAGAAGACGTAAAAGTTTATGGCGTAAGGGTTCCAGAAGTTAGAGTTATTGCAAAAAACTTTTTTAAGGAAATCAAAGACTCACAAAAAACTAAAATTTTTGGAATGTGTGAAGAACTACTAAAATCTGGTTACATCGAAGAAGCTTTTATTGCATATTTTTGTTCAGATTGCATGAAAAAACGCTTTGAAATTGAGGATTTTTTTGTTTTTGAAAAATGGCTTAACTGCTATGTTAGTAACTGGGCAGAATGCGACACACTATGCAACCACACAATGGGTTCATTTATCGAAAAATATCCAAATTACATTGAAAACCTCAAAAACTGGACCAAATCAAACAACCGATGGATGCGAAGAGGCGCAGCCGTTACTCTTATTTTGCCTGCCCGAAAAGGAAAATTTTTAGAAGATATTTTTGAAATCGCTGAAAGTTTACTGCAAGATAAGGATGATTTGGTGCAGAAAGGATATGGCTGGCTGCTAAAAGAAGCAAGCAAAAAACACCAAAAACAAGTGTTTGAATATGTGCTGAAAAACAAGGATAAAATGCCCCGAACCGCACTAAGATATGCTATCGAAAAAATGCCTCCTCAACTAAGAAAACAGGCAATGAAAAAATAGTTTTCACAGGTTGCATCTGTAGCATCGTTTTGTGTGGATACATATTACTCCACCACATTTGGGACACGTCCATTTTTGTTTCTCATTTTCTAAAAATGCATCCATGCCCTTTTCCTTGATGAACTTAAGGTTTTCAATCAAACTCATTTCGTACTTTGTACGATAAACGTAGTCAATCTTTGCTAGGTTCTCACATGCAAAATCTGAGCAATCAAAACAGTAATCAACTGGCTTTTTTTCTGCTATCCGTTTGCATCCTTTTTTAATAAAAGCACACAAGGATTTTCGTGTTCGACAACCCAGACAAGGGTGTAATCGCTCTTTTCCAGCCATTGTATACCCAAAAAAGGCAACACAAGCTCCACAGTTGATTCCACATTGACTAACTAGTTTTGCATCAAAGTTATCTTTCAAGTCTAGTTCACCATGAACTAATAACAAACATTACCCTTTCAAAAGCCACATGTTGTATTGTAGACTCATTGTTTGTTTATAGCCATTTTAATGAACTCTACAGGCATCAAAGATTTTTTAGCAATTTCTTCTAGACTCAAACCTTTCATGTTTAATCGTCTAACCACAGTTTCCATTGATTCCCCAAACTCTACTATGTGACCGTCTGGGTCTCTGACTCTAAAGGCTCTTTGGCCCCATGGATGTTCAGTTACTGGATGAATAGCCGTTACTTTTTGTTTCATTAACCGCTCATACAAGTTATCTAGGTCTTCAGTTTCAAAATAGATTTCAGAATTATTAGACCCAACACAGATTTTCTTTGCTTCATCTCGAAAAATCAAATTTAAGGCATAGTCTTTCTCCCAAATAGCTAAACCACCTTCAAAACCAACGTTTTCTCCAAAATCCATTACAATCTTTTGACCAAGAACGACATTGTAAAAATGCTTTGATTTCTCAACATCTTCAACTAGTAAAACACAACTACGATAAACTGGACACTTCATTGATTTAACCCCTAGTAAACAGGATATAATTTACTGCAACATTATAAAAACATTATATCACTCAAAAACAACACAAAAATTGAATAACAAAAGAATGTGGAAAACCAAAACAACTACAAGTTCCAACTCAAGAAAAAACTCTCAATATTAACAGATGCAAAATGGCGCGGGGTGCGGGATTTGAACCCGCGTGGCCCTACGGACCACAGACTTAGCAGGCCTGCTCCCTACCAGGCTAGGAGAACCCCGCATAGTTTATTGTGTTCATCAAGAAACCTAAAAAAAGTATCTGTTCTAAAGAAACCAAGTTTTTATTAGACAGAACTAAATCTTACTGTAAAACATGGGCCGGTTGTCTAGCTCGGTTAGGATGCAGCCCTTACGCGGCTGAGGTCGCCGGTTCAAATCCGGTCCGGCCCACCACTTATTTCTGCCATGTAATGAAGAATGCTTTTTATCATATTTACTTAAAAGAATGATAATAGTATAGAATATTTCTTGGAAAGCAGGTCACCAACTCATGCAACATAAAGAAGACCTAACCAAAACAGGAATGCGAACTTACCTTTTTTTAGTTAAAACTGGAAAACCTGTTGGCCCCCGAGAAGTAATGCGAGGCGCAAAACTAACTAGCCCAAGTGTTGCCTACAGGAATCTGCAAAAACTCATAGACATGGATTTGGTGCACAAGGACAATTACAGTAATTATGTTGTTAAAGAAAAAATTGCAATCAATGGATATGTTTGGATAAGAAAACACCTTATTCCTCGCTTTATTATTTTTGGACTTGTTTTCTTAGTTGCACTAATTATTGAAATTGGTATTTTAATACCTCACCTTTTGGCTGCAACCTCAGTTGAAGGCTCATTTTGGTTGCTAACTGTTGTCACAGTAGTATCTGCTGGAATGTTCTTGGCTGAAGGAATTAAATGGAAAAAGCACAAACCATTAATTGACTGGACATAAACTAACTTTTTGTTGTTCCAGTTCTGGAACAAACTGTTCCTTGAGTAGAACTAAATACGAAAACTTTGTGAATAAATTTTAAGAAAAAAACTAGTTGAATCTGGATTTGTTTGAGGGAATCGAATATGGGAAACTGGCTAAAAAATCAATTAGGTTCATATCGGTTCTGGATTTTTATTGTTACTCTTTGCTATTTTGGATATGCTATATATTTTTTGATTTTTGGATTAACTTTTACTGTTGGATTAATTTCTGACCAGTACGTCTACAATTTAGTGAGCAAGAATCCTTGGTGGTGGATCATTTTATATTATGGCAGTGAAGGAGTTTTTGGCACTGTAGCTGGTTTTCTTCGGGTTTTTGCTGGTTGTTTTGCAGCATATTCGGGTTATTTGTTTTGGAGAAAAGAAGAATTGGCGTTTCCTCTGATTAAGAAAGCAGTAACTAAAGCTTTACTTCTTGAGGCGATTCATTTCGTTTCTTTAGGTCTTTCTGTTGTCGGTTCTTTTGTCTACTTTTTTTCAGACGAGCCCCTTTACTATTTTGATGGCACTCCAGCTTTAGTTTATCTCCTAGTTGCTGGGGTACCCTTACTATCAATGATTCTAATTGTAACTCCTAGTTTGCTAAATCTAAGAAAAAAAATTAACCACAAAGCAGGCAATCAAGAGATCACTAAATGGGCATGCATTACTGGCGTAGTTTACCTTTTTGTAGTCTTTTGGTTTAATTATTCCATGTCTTGGGCTGGAGTTTTGGTTCCTTATACTACTAAGGCATATCAGCAATTTGGATTAGAGTTTTTACTTTTGCCCTTTAATTTCATTAGTTTTGTTGTCACAGTTTTTGGTCTTTTACTACTAGCTATATTTGGATTAAAACTCACCTTACCCGCTATTCAAAAGAAGCCTACTCAATTAGAATTCAAACACATCAGCGTACTGGTAACTGCTTTAGGAAGTTATTTCCTGTTCAATGTGATCCTTTATTATTTCACTGGCGGATACGAAGCAAATCCTAGCGTTTGGTACGAAGTTATTGGGCCTCTTCATAACCCATACTTTTGGTGCTTATCCTTTACTTTCCTAGGAATAGCAATGGTACTTCATTTCAAAACAAAAAAGAACAAACCACTCACATAGACAGTCTTGAAGCTCGTTCATGATTAGTTCACACAAACGTTTCAACTGTTACTTTCTTTAGCATCAAATCCTGCTTGGCTAACTACTTTTAACTAACCTGCATCCATTTCATCCTGTTTTTATCACTTAGGAGCTTGTCGTTAGACCTGCGAGACTTATACTCTTTAAGAAACAGCAAATCAATAATTAGCTCTCTTTGAAGGTTTTGAGTATCCCCCTCAAACAAGAATTGTTCCTTAAGTGACCATTTTAATGCCGTCTGCAACTGCGTCGGCGCGTTTGAGGTTATTAATCAAAACATTGCGCCTGTACGAGCTTGTAACAAATTTGGTCAACTGCTTCACAATATAACTGGGTCGAATAAAGAAATCCTGATACGCGTCATGAATCATTTGTTCAACTTCTTTAGCAGGAACCGCGTCAGAACAAACATCAGAAACCATAACTCCTGTTTCCCAGTGTTTTTCTTCATCGACTAAACCTTGGGTTTTGAGTTCTTCCCAGATGTCCGTTCCGGGGAAAGTGGCTAAAATGTTGAATTGTGGGATGTCTACTTGCAGTTTTTGGGCAAACTTTAGAGTGTTCCAAATCTCTTGCCTTGTTTCATGAGGCGCACCAACAATAAACGAAGCAACAATAACGTCGATTCCAACGTTTCTTGCCCGCTTAACTGCATCCATAGCCTGTTGGGGCGTTATTTCTTTATCATAATAATCTAAAATTTTCTGTGTGCCGTTTTCGATGCCAAAATAAATCATCTTGCAGTTTGCCCGATACATTTCTTGCAACATCTCTTGAGGACAATGATCAACTCTGCCTTCTGCAAAAAATTCCACATCAACTTTTTCATCTTTTAATCTTCGGCACAGTTTGATAACCCGTTTCGGATTTAAAGTAAAATTGTCATCTACAAACATGAACTGCTTGTAACCTTGGCTGCTCAAAAAATGCATTTCTTCCATAATGTTGTCCACAGACCTAGACCGCCAAAGAGTCCGAGCCAATCGCCTGCACCCACAAAAACGGCACTTGTAAACACAGCCCCGAGAAGTAACAAAGTTACTGAACTTTTTAGGAGCAACAACCACCCCCGCAGTAGTGTTATGATAATCAATATCCAACAAGGATCTGTCAGGAAAGGGCAACGAGTTAATGTCCTTTATTAAAGGTCGGTCAGGGGTTGAAACTATTTCGCCGTTATTTCTGAAGTTAATTCCCAAAACTTTCTTGAGGTCACCATTTTTTTTTAAACATTGAGTCAACTCAAGACTTGTGTGTTCTCCTTCACCTCGAACGATAAAGTCCACTGCAGGATATTTTTTCAAAATCCGTTCTGCATTAAAAGTGGCAAAAAAGTTACCGAAAACAACTGAAATGTTGGGGTTTTCTTTTTTTACAGTTTCTGCAATAAGTGTTGCTTTTCTGCCATTAGCGCTACAGGTAGAAAAACCAAGAATGTCGGGGTTTTCTTTTTTTACCCAGTCTACGGTATCTTTTAGTGAGTTGCCTTTTGGGGCTTCGTCTATTATTGAGATATCAATTCCGTTTTCCTGTAGGTAAGTTGCAATATATAACATGCCCAAAGGTGGAGCTGCTCCTACCATTTTTTTAACATCTTCGATGGCCATCTCAGGATTTGGTCCGGGATTGATGAACGAAAATTTCATGATATCTCCTTGTTCCAGTCCGTTACTTTTCTGCAGACGCATTTAAGTTTACTGCAATATTTCCTTATCAACTCTATTGAATCAATAGCTCCCTTGTGGTGGATATCAATCTTTGATTTGAAAATCTTTTTTTCAAGGCACAAAAGAAAGTTGATTCTGATTTACCACCGAATGTTTTTAATGCATGTTCTAAAGTTGAGTAATTGTGTTTAAAATTCAAACAACACATGAGTATCTCAAATTTACTGCAATTACACAGATTATTGGGGACTTTGCAAAAAATGGAAAACAAAAACAATCAACAATTATCTTATGATATCAACGAATTTCTTGCAAACAAACTGGTTTCAGTTTTATGTGTAGATGATGAAGAAAAATTTCTCAAAACCACAAAACAACTTTTGGAATTAAAAGGAGGATTTACTGTAGAACTTGCTTTTTCTGTTGACGAAGCCTTGCAGAAAATGAGTGAAAAAACGTTTGATGCTATTGTTTCAGATTATCAGATGCCCCTGAAAAGCGGATTGGATTTTTTGAAGCAATTGCGAGAGAACCGAAATGATATTCCATTTATTTTGTTTACTGGAAAAGACAGAGAAGAAGTAGCAATCAAGGCCCTTAATCTTGGTGCAGATAGATACTTTAACAAATTTGGATCCCCCGAAACAGTTTATGGTGAACTTATTCATGGGATCCGTCACAGTGTTGCTGAAAGAAAAGTGGAAGAAGCGCTAAGACAATCTGAAGAGAAATATAGAACAATTGTTGAACTTTCTCCTGACGGCATTGTTTCTGTAAATGCTTATGGAATAATCACTTCAGTAAACCAAGCTGTTTTGGATCGAACTGGTTTTTCCAAAGAAGATTTTCTAGGGAAACATTTCACCCAATTGGCTGCGTTGCAAAAAGAGCCTCCGCCAAATTATACAGAACTGATTGATTCTTTTTTGAACGGAAAATTTCCTGATAATTTTGACTTTAATTATACTTGCAAAGATGGAACCCAACGTTCTTCTGATGCCCGTATTGGGTTACTTAAACAAAAAGGGGAGCTTGTAGGACTTCAAGTAATATTTAGAGATATCACTGAACAAAAACAAATGGAACAAAAAACCAAAGAATCTGAAGAAAAATTCAGAACATTAGCCGAGCAGTCACCAAACATGATATTTATCAATCAAAATGGGAACGTGGTTTATGCAAATCAAACATGTGCAGAATTAATGGGGTACACAAAAGATGAACTTTATTCGGATGGTTTCAACTTCCTTGATATGATCTCTGCAGAATCCAGACAAAGAGTGGAAACAAATTTTCTTAAACATATGAAAGGAGAAGAAATTCCGCCCCATGAATATTCCTTACTGACAAAAAATGGGAAGACAATCGACACTATAACCACTACAAAATTAATCAAATACAACGGTCAGTTTGCAATTCTTGGAACAATAACTGATATCACTGAACATAAAAAAATAATTAAAAAACTGAAAAGACACCGCAAAATGGTGGACTATCTCACTGAAAAAATGGGGGTTAAAATTGCAACAATCACCCCAGATTTTCGTGTAGAATGGGCTAATGCTTATGTTAACAACAAAAATCTTGAATTAACAAGTAAACGTTGTTACGAAATTTTTCATAATCGTAACGATATGTGTCCTGAGTGTGGAGCCAAGGAAGTTTTTGAAACAGGCAGAGCACTAGTTGTACATCAGCAAAAGGTGCTTGACCCTGATGGGCAGTCTCGTTGGCTTGAAGTATATTCTACACCAATTAAAGAAAATGGAAAAACTATATTGGCTTTAGAACTCGCTGTTGACATTTCAAGACGTAAAGAAATGGTCAACTCTTTACGTGAAAATGAAACAAAACTTAGAGCCTTGCTTGACACTGCACATGTTATAGTTCAATCAGTTGATGCAAATGGCAAATTTGTTTATGTAAATGAACACTGGAAAAAAAGTTTAGGATACACTGATGGAGATCTAAAAAATCTGACATTGATGGATATAATACGAAAAGATTACCATGAGCACTGCATGATGCACTTTAAAAAAGTGATAAGTGGAGAGCTTGTTGAAGATGTTGAAGCAGTTTTTCTTACCAAAAATAGAAAAGAAATAATTGTACGGGGAACTGCCAAACCCATATATCGGGACGGAAAAATCTATTCGACAGTCGGTGTTTTCTTAGATATCACTGAAAGCAAAAAAACCGAAGAAAATCTGCGAAAAACATTGATGAATTTATCACGATTAAATGAAAAACTAGGGGTGGTCGGTAAATTAACTCGTCATGATGCCCGAAATAAACTTTCAGTGATACTCAACAACGTTTTCATTGCCAAAAAAAGATTAACTGAAAACTTAGATCCCTCAACCTGTTTAGATGCCATTGAAGCAATTTCTGTCCAAATTGGAGAAATTTTTGAGTTCGCTAGAATCTGTGAAAAGGTAGGCACAGAAGACATAACATACATTGATGTATGCAAAAGTGTTAATGAAGCCATCATGCTGCTTTCAGGTTCAGATGACAAAAAATTTGTGAACAACTGTGACGGACTAGTAGTTTTAGCAGACTCTTTACTGCGGCAAATGTTCTACAATCTAATGGATAACTCACTTATCCATGGCAAAAATGTTACTCAAATCAAATTTTTCTTTGAAGAACTTGAAAATAAATTGATGCTGGTTTATGAGGATGATGGTGGCGGCATACCCAAACCGGAAAAAAATAAAATTTTCAACGAAGGCTACGGTAAAGGCACAGGTTACGGACTTTATTTAATCAAAAAAACTTGTGAATCTTACGGCTGGGCAATTGAAGAAACTGGGGTTTGGGGTAAAGGCGCAAAATTCTGTATATCAATACCTGAAATAAATGAATATGGAAAAAAATGTTACATGATAAACTAGAACTGGTACCATTTTTTTATCATCGTGTCAGGTTTACCCGATTTCTCTTTTCCATATCGACAATGAGGTTTTGTTAGATGCCTCTGAGATCGTGGTGAGGTAATGTACAAACCAGTCGTGATATCCCGTTCTTCATTGACCTTAATTTTTGTTAGGTCAGAAGAACGAAAACCACATTTGTCACATCGGAAGCCTTGATTCACACCCATAGACTTCATACGTTTCCCACATTCAAGACAAACTGGATTAACAAACATCTGTTTGGGAACAAGTTCCAAAACATGTATTTTCTCAAGATTAATCGTTAGCTGATTTGTTGACAGTTCACGAATTCCACCATAAACTTTTATGATATCCCCTTGTATCATTTTTCGTGCAACATTACATAAAGTAACTGTCGGTTTGTAAGCTGCACAATCAACTTCACCTGTTTCATCTTTAAGGCCAAAAATTACATGACCTCCTTGAATTATTTCAGGCGCTTTTGACACCACACCTTTCACGACTACAGGATTGTGGGGCTGTATCTGGTTAATAGTGCTGACCCTACGCAGGTGGGCATCAGTTCCTTGGTTTGTACGGAAAATTATCCATCGTTCTACTGGTTCATTTATTATAAGCATCTTGTAAGCATCTTTTACTGCTTGTGCAGTTTCTCCACGGATTCCACAAAGAATAGGATCTGGACCTCTTGGCGTTATGAGAACTCTGCCTGTTTGAGGGTCCATATTGTTAAAAGTACGGGGACAATTTTCATTCATCCTTTTTACTGATGAGGCTTGGATTTGTCGAGGTACAGTGAGATTTTCGGGAGATCTGTAAGTTATGATCTCAAAAGTGTGGTCTTCCTTCAAATCTTCCCCGATGGCAGCTAGACCCCCAATAGTTCCTCGCCCCTTTTTGAATTTAATAATTTCAGCCTTTACCTGATTAGCAAGGGCTATGGCGTCTTGTACTTTTAGCATACTTTGTTTTGCTTTTGTTGCAAAATCTTTGACTTGTTGGGGAACTTCTCCAAAAACAAAAACAATTCCCGGATTGGTCTCTTTATAGCCTAGTTTGGAGTTGGTTTCAACTGTTTCTAAAACTGTTTTTTTTATTTTGGGAACAAGATTTTCATCACATTCAACAGAAATACATAATGCTCCGTTGCCACGGGTTTTCCATGGAACATTTGGGTTAAGCCTGATTAATCTTGGATAATCTAGAAAAGTGACACCTATGTTGCTTAATTTTTCAACAAGAATAGCAGCAATGTATGTGGTGCAGCCTCCATTTGGTGAGTCTGTGTCGTCGAATCCAATGTGCAGCTTAACCATTGTTTAGCGTCCGCTCAGTGTATTTAATTGTTTTTGGGATAAGAACATTCAGTTACAAAGAAGTTTTCTTGGTTCAAAAAACAGTAAGAAAAGAGGGGAGGTGGAGGTTACTTTTGGCCCTCGATAACAATCATTGTTAGGGTTGACCGAACTTTATCCAGTCTCCGGACATTCCATGTGACGATTTCTTTGAGTTTTTCCATGGTGTCTGCGCCGACTTTGGCTACAACATCATAGACTCCATAAACCATGTAAGATTCTTTTACTGCATCGATCTTTCGTAATTCGTTCAAGACTTCACTTTCGCATCCTATTTCCGTGTTTATTAAAACAAAAGCCATAGGCATAAAATCAATACTCCACAGAATAATGATAGTTCTTGTCTCCCTAAATAATTTGCGGATTATGTCAAAAAATCAAAGGTTTACTGCATTTACCTGTTAAAGGGCAGAGTTAATCAGGCATGGCAGAGAATCGACAACTATAAAGAATCGGTCTACGATGAAGTAATTGGTGAATGATTCTTTTGCAGTGCGAAGTTTGTGGTCGAAAAATTTTTGGCACCCCTATTCGGGGAATAATTGAAGGCGTTCAAATGACTGTTTGTAGTCAATGTGGCAAACTTAGTGAAGGTTTCTGGGAACCTAAGCCTCAACCTAAACCACGTTTAAACAAAAGCATGAGCCGTCAACCCGTTCAGGTTTTTTCGAAAAGGAAACCTAAAGCAAGCATTCCTGAAATGTTAGAAATTGCAGATGATTATGCCCATTTGATTAGGCAAGCCAGAGAAGATTTTGGATTAAGTCATGAAGATTTAGGTAGAAAAACCCAAGAAAAAGTTTCAGTTATCCGTAAAATTGAAAGTGGGAAAATGATTCCTGACCTTGGGCTTGCAGAAAAACTTGAGCACACTTTGAAGATTACTCTTCGTGTGCCTGTTGTTGAGTCTGATAATAAATTTGATTCAACTTCTAAGCCTTCTGGAGCTACTTTAGGTGACCTAATTAATTTTGAGTTGAAAAAAGAGGGGGCAAAAAAGTAATAAACGTCATCCTTGTTCAGCGACGGCTTGCCAATGAACCTTCAAGCTTAGATGAACTTAAAGGGCTAGCTAAAGCAGCAGGATACGTCACGGTAGGTTCAATGGAACAAGTTAGAAAACGTGACCCCAAATACCAGATTGGACGCGGCAAAACCAAAGAACTAGTTGAACTTGTAGAAAAAACAGGTGCAAAAAAAATCATTTTTGATAATAACCTGTCTCCTTTTCAGTCTTACAATTTGGCTGCCCTTACAGGTTTAGAGGTAATTGACCGTTTTCAGTTGATACTTGAAATATTTTTAATTCGGGCTTCAACTTACGAGGCTGAACTTCAGGTTCAGTTAGCTAGTCTTCGTTACGAGCTTTCTAGGGCAAAAGAGCGCATAAAACTTGGGAAAATGGACGAACAACCGGGTTTCATGGGGTTAGGAAAATATGAAGTGGACGTTTACTATGAACGGGTCAAGTATCAAATCGGTTTTATTAATGAAAAACTGAAGAAAAAACAAGAAGAACGGCAACTGCATCGCATTCGAAGAAATGACCTAGGTTTTTCCGTTATTTCGTTGGCAGGTTATACTAATGCCGGTAAAAGTTCGTTGTTTAATTTGCTAACAGAAGAAACTGTTGAAGTCGACAATGCTTTGTTTACTACTTTATCTACTACCACGCGGGCGGTGGAGTTTTCTAAAAGAAAAGTTTTGTTAACTGACACTGTTGGATTTATCGATCGGTTGCCTTTGAAGTTAGTTAAGGCTTTTCATTCAACTCTTGAAGAAATGGTCTTTTCGGACATAATAATTCTTGTTTTGGACATGAGTGAATCTCCAGAAACCATTGAAAAAAAACTGTCTTGTAGCTTGGACACGATAAACCAAATTGGGGCAACTGAAGTGCCTATTGTAACTGCCCTTAACAAGATTGATTTAATTGACGAAAACGAATTGAACGCAAAAATTGAACGGATAAAAGACAAGGCAACAAACATTGTTCCAATTTCTGCAGATAAAAAGATTAACATAGAAAAATTAAAAGAAGAATTAACAAAATTCCTTGAAGTGTTTGTTGAAGCTTCCTTTTCTGTGAAAATCAGTAACGAGTCCATGTCCTTGGTTTCAGAACTTTACAAGCGGGCTCATGTGCAAAACATAAACTACGATGGTCAAACAGTGAAAGGTGTTTTTCGTGCAATTCCATGGCTTGCTGACCGAATTAAAGGGCGCATAGAGAACCTTGGAGGCGTTTATAGCACTGAATCCAAAAGTTAATGACGTGAAAGCTCCTCAAAATGTTGCTATTTTACGTTGGGGTCATCGACATCGTGACCAAAGGTTAACTTCTCATGTGGCTTTAACCGCTCGGGCTTTGGGTGCATCTGGTTTTATTATGGCAGATGTTTCGGACCAAAAAGTGAAAGAAACAGTTGAAAAAGTTGTGGAAGCATGGGGTGGCGATTTTTATTTTAAGATGGACCAACCATGGAAGAAAGTTGTTAAAGATTGGCGGGCTAACAATGGGGTTGCTGTCCATCTTACTGCATACGGAGAAAACATTCAAACAAGCGATGTAATGCAACGAATCCGAGAAACAAAAAAAGACGTGCTGGTTATTGTGGGCAGCCAAAAAGTGCCTGGAAACTTTTTTTCAGAAGCTGTTTCTGATTTTAACGTTGCTGTGGGAAATCAGCCCCATTCTGAGGCTTCAAGTTTGGCGGTGTTTCTTGACCGTTTTTTTGAAGGAAAAAGTCTGTCTGAAGATTTTATTCAGAACAAGAAAAAGAAAATTGTTCCTCAAGCCAGAGGAAAACGTGTTGTTGAAGTTTAGGTCAAGTAACGATTTGGTAACAGATTTAAGCCTTGTTATTGCTTAGTATAAGGTTGGAGTCTAAGGCTTAATGTTAACTTTCGTAGACGATAAAACTTTGCAAAGGGTTGCTGAAGCTTTCGGTGGCGAAGACGCTGTTCAGATTATCAATGCATTAAAAGGTGTAAATGAAACTACAGATGATGAAATAGCAGCCCAAACAGAAATACGGCTTAATACTGTCCGCAAAATTCTCTACAAGCTTTACGACCACTCTTTAGTGGGTCTAAGACGGTCGCGTGACAAAACCACAGGATGGTTTATTTTTCACTGGAGACTTCAACTTGACCAACTTGCTGGATTTATTTTGAACCAGAAGCGTCGTGTTTTAGAAAAACTTGAGACAAGACTTGAATATGAAAATGCCCACGATTTTTATTCGTGTTCCACAGAAGGATGTAAACGCATCCCCTTTGAAGAAGCAATGGAACTCGTTTTTCGCTGTCCCACATGTAACAAACTTTTGATGCATTTTGATAATACGGAACTCAAGAGTTGTTTAGAAGACCATATCAAGAACCTAAGGAAGGAATTAGGTGAATGATGACCTGCTTTCACCGCAGATGGCGTTGAAACTTCTTTTTGATGTTGGATGTTCTGAAAGGGTTGTTTCTCACTGTAAGGCGGTTTCTGCTCTTGCAGTGAAGTTTGCCAAAATTTGTGAAAGCAAAGGAATACTTGTTGACACTAACTTAGTTGAAGTTGGTGGGCTTCTTCATGATATTGGGCGCTCAAAAACCCATGACGTAACCCATGCTGTCATTGGGGTTGAAATTGCGAAATCTTTGAATTTTCCTGAATCTGTAATTTCCATTATTGAACATCACATCGGCGGCGGAATAGGGGCACAAGAAGCAAAAAATCTTGGTTTGCCTGTAAAAGATTATTTTCCAGTGACTTTGGAAGAAAAACTTGTAGCCTATGCTGACAAACTGATTTTTGGTTCTGAAATTGTGCCCATAGAACATGCAATAAACCAGTTTTCGGAAAAACTTGGGGCAAATCACCCTGCAATAAATCATGTTATAAAGCTTCACGAAGAAATCTCTCCTTTGGTAAGTGAACTGGATGCCCACAATAACTCTTCTTGACAAATTTTATGGTTCAAATTCTGCAACAATTTTTCAAGATCTCTATTCTAGTTTAGTTGAAGGTCTTGAAGTTCAGTTACAGTTTAGGGGTAAAACAGACCGCGGTTGGATACAAGTCGACATTTCAGGAAATGATACACCAATAGCTCTGAATTTGTTTGAGCAAGAAATTGGGTTAGCGCCCTGTTTTTTCGATGAACTGCATAAGTTTTCTGTTGTTAAAGGCAGAATTTTTTCTTCAAACAAAAAAAGTGATGAACTGCACGTGGATTTGGGGATTGTTTCGCCTAAACCTTGTGATGCAATAATTTCTGAAACTGATTTGTGGGCTCAATTAGCTGACGGGAAACAGATTCCATTTCAGGAATTGGTTAAACTTTTCTGTTTGTATAATAATGTTCCCGTTGAAGTCAAACTTACAGAAAATGTGAATCCGAACCGTTCAACTGTTAAAGCGGTTTTGTCTGATAAGCAGGTTTCTTTGTTTCATGATTGGGTTGGTTCCCGTTTTGATAGATTGGTTATTCTCGGTTCCCATTTTTCAAAGGTTGAACAAGTAATACAATGGTCCAGACATGCCCGAGACATAATTAAAATTGAATCCTTGGGGGTCTTGGAGCAAGTTGTTTTGTGCAAATTGGGAACAGACGCCGTAGGATTGATTCCAAAGATTGGGCGTTACATTAAGTCAGCTGTTTTGGTTCCTTTTTCGCCAAAAAAAATAATCCAAAAAATTGGCAATCAACCTTTTGATGAGTAAATCTTAGATTTTGTTGGTTTTAACTGTATTCATTAAGGTTTTCATGTCTACGATTGTGTTTATACAACCATCTTTTAACAACTCTACACCTTGAGCGAATACTCCACTTTTTTCGCACATGCAGATTCCCATAATGAGTTCTTTTGCGCATGCTACGCCTATCACAGCTTTAGGTTTCATTTTCGCTATGATTGATTTTGCCAAACTTCCTCCAGGAAGCATAAAAGTGCCCTTGTATCCAAGTTTTTTTGTCGTTTTTGTTATTTCGGTAGCATCACATTTTCCACATTGTTTACATTCATATCCATTGTTTCCAATTTTGGCTGGGCAATTTAGGTCTCGTATGCATCTTGGCAAAAGGATAATTCGTTCATCGTAAGATGTTGATGCAAAATTGTCTATGTGTGAATTATTTTTTGCTTCGAGATAAAGCTGAAACAGTTCTTTTTCTTCTACTCCAACTTTGTTAGCAAGTTGTTCAAGCTTGTTGATAGCAAGATTGCTGACTTTTGTTTTAGCAAGTGTTTTTACAACACGCATAATTGAACTGTCTTCGGTTGCATCCATTTTTTTGTAATCCCCCATTTACAGATACAAAGTTTGGATGTTCTCTTGAAGTTTACATCTCCATATAAAGTTAACCAGAAAAGCAATTCTATTTATTTTGCAATTATGGGTTGATTCTCTGGTTCCAGTAGTAAATCAGAGTGTAAATGTCTTCTGGCGCATAATTTGGATCGTCATAGATGATGTCTAAGTTTATGTCGTATTTTTCCAAAAGTATGCAAAGATTTGTCCAAATTTGGTCTGATTCTTCTATTGGTTCCAAGAAAGCCCAGATTTTGTCTGTTGGGCTTCGCATTCCCCAACCATAATTTTGGGGCAACACCAAAACTGCTTCCGCTTTTTCTGAGCCATGAATAACTTCCGAGTTAGTTACGACATTGTTCCAAAAGTTTTCTAAGGTTTCAAAATGATTGTCGGTCATTATTCCGAACTGGTTTGTTTCTGGATACGTTGGATAATTAAACAAGACAATGTATTCTGCTCCTGTCTTATATGAGGTTAGCATCTGGTCGTAGATGTTTTCTGCAGAGTCAAGGTAAGGGGGATTATTGTATTTCCATGTGATTATCGTGCCCCAGCTTTTGTTTTGCATTGTTGCAGCTCCCCGTATTAATGCAATGTCTTGGGCAAGAGTATGGTTCCATCCTATCTGTGCAAGCATCACATCATAGCCCATAAGGTAATCAAACCAATAAAGCACGTAATCTGACGAAAAAAGCATCAAAGAATTCTCTCTAATTTGATGATATCCTCTGTCACCCTCATCAGCTCGTATGTATGCTTCGGCTACTTCATCATATGTTGCTTCAACTATCGCTTCATGGTAGTCTGTAACATTAAATGCCCTTTCAATAAGAATGTTCCAGCTTTGGAAATCAAGCCACTTTCCTCCGGGTTCGTCATAATAATAAATTCCAAGGATTTTGTCACCATACTTTTCCTTGGCTTTGGCAAGCCAAGAAGTTCTCCAAGTCACATTTTTTTCCAAAAATTCTTCTTTTATCTGAAGTACTTGGGGATCAAGGTCACCAAAAAACACGATTAAATCCAGTCCAGCCTCTACTGCATAATCACAGATTTCGGTTGTTGCTGTTTCGTTTTCACTCACTGGTCCAGACTGTAAAACAAACAAGTTTGTGTAATCTTTCACCCTGTCGATGAGTAGCTTTGCTTCTTGGGTTGTGTTTCCACAGAAGGCTACGCCAACTAGACAATCTGCATTTGTTGGTGTGCTCGATGTTTCGTGGACTGAAGAAACAAGAAAACCCGTTGTTACTATTAATAGCATGCACACTAACGGAATAGTGAAAGCTTTTTTCATGTTTTTCTCTTCTGGTTAGTTATGGTTCTGGTGGTTTATTATCCTTGTTTTTCAAAGGCAGCATCGTTTATGGCGTGATTGGCTGAATATTTAAAATGGAAATATATTAATGGCTAGCTTGCTTTATCCAAGTAGGTTGGCGTTAAGATTTGGAGAAGTCTTCTGGTGATAGATTAATTCCGCGTTCTATGTCGACGCAGCATCCGGATAATGCTTCTGCTCCGTTGTGGCAAACTGAGGAACTGATTGAAGGAGACTCTGAGATTCATGAGGCATATTTTGCTTACAAGGAGTTGGGTTGCCACGAGGTTATGTGGGATTCCGAAGGAAAAGACACTGACATTCGTGTTGTTCGTAAACTTTTGAGCTTTAATCCTGACTATTTCAAGGATAATGTGCTTGGTCGCGACCTTTTTTTGACGTATCGTATTCCTAATCCTCGGGTTGAAGCTACTGAACGCAAAATCGTTGTTGAAACTCTTCAAAACATAACTGCAGGCTGTGATGTTGGTTCAGCATTCTACAAATGCGAGGTTGCGCCTATTTTTGAAGTTATTCTCCCATTGACCACTGACAGCAGCGAGTTGCTGTCTTTGTTTAATTATTACAGAAAAGCCATTGTTGGAGTACAAGACATTGAGTTACAGGATTCTGTTACGGTTAAGGATTGGATTGGTTCTGTTCGGCCAAATAGTATTCAAATTATTCCTTTGATTGAAGACATGGACAGTTTATTGAAAGCGGACAAAATAGTTGAACCTTACATTGATGCTGTTAAGCCAAAATATATGCGAGTTTTTTTGGCGCGGTCTGATCCTGCCCTTAACTATGGCTTAGTTTGTGCCACTCTTCTTTCAAAGATTGCGTTGTCGAAACTGAAGATTCTGGAGAAACGCAAGGATGTTCCTTTATATCCTATTGTGGGTGTGGGTTCCTTGCCGTTTAGGGGTCATTTATCTCCTGACAATTTGGATTTGTTCTTGGAGGAATACAAAGGAGTTACCACGGCAACTGTTCAATCGGGCTTGAAGTACGATTTTGGTCTTGATGCCGTTAAACGGGTTGTTTCTACTTTGAATGAGAAGCTTCCCTTTGGTGAGCCAGCCCTTATTGACTCAGAAGAAGAGAAAATCTTGCTTGGAGTGATTAAAAAGTTCCAATCCAAGTACCAGTTGGTAGTGGAAGATTTAGCTCCCCTGATTTCTAAGGTGGTGCCATTTATTCCTAAGCGTCGGGCACGAAAACTGCATATTGGGTTGTTTGGTTACAGCAGAAACGTGGTGGAGGGTGTTGAGTTGCCTCGGGCAATTACTTTTGCTGCGGTGTTTTATTCTTTGGGTATTCCTGCCGAGTTTGTTGGGTTGTCAGCCTTAACTGAATTAACTGAAGAAGAACAAGAAGTCCTTAACCGAAATTATGTTAATTTGCGCTCAGACCTTTGTGCTGTTGCTCAGCTTTTATCGTGGCAAAACATCAACATGTTGATGGGAATGTATAAGGAAGTTTCCAAATCTGCTGGCATGAATGAGAACCGTTTGAGTTCGGGTCTTACCCGTTTGTTGTTGGATATTAACGTGGCTCAGGAAAATCTTGGGGTCAAGTTTGGTCCCCGAACCCTCACCCAACGAAAATACGAAAACGCCTTGAACAATTTCTTAATCTCTTACTTGGAACAGCACGACCAACAAGCAAAATATTACGTAAACGAAGCTGCTAAACTAAGAAAAAGCCTAGGATAACAACACTAAATTCAACAACTAAACCAAACTACCTACGGTACAGAAAAAATTTTAAATGCAGTAAACATCCAGATTCATCTTTAAAATGCGAAAAAGGATGATAATTTTGGTCAAACTTTCTTGACAAGCCAGAGTTGATTTTTGGTCAATGTTTCTTGACAAAAACCCTTTTTCATTGAATTCGCCAAAAAGTAATTTGTGACTTCGATGAAACAACTAACAATGCTGTTTTTGTTGGTAATTGTGGGTGTTTTAGTTAGTTCTCTTTTCACTATTTTTGCTGAAGCTTCCATGATGTGGAGTCGAACTTATGGCGGTGACGGAATGGATATTTGCGTCTCTAGTTTTCAAACTGGTGATGGTGGAGTTGTTTTGTTTGGGCACTCTTACTCTTTTGGTTCAGGTGTAGGTTGGTTAGTGAAAGCTGATGCAGAAGGTGATATGCAATGGAACAAAACGATTGATTGGGGGTCTTCTTGTGTTCAAACTAATGATGGGGGATTTATTTTTGTGGGCACGGATGCCTTCACTTTTGAAGGGTATATCCCAGTTGGGCAGTTGCCTGATGGGTTTTGGTCGTATGTTTGGTTGGCTAAAACTGATGAGCATGGAAACATGGAATGGAACCAAACCTACGATGCAGAAGTGGGTCATTTTAACGGGGCTTCTGTGACCCAGACTTCAGATGGCGGGTATGCCTTGTTGGGAAATTCTTTTTCATCTATCGGTGACTCTGACGATTTTTTGTTGATTAAAACCGACTCTCTTGGAAACAAAGAATGGAGCAAACTTTACAATTATTCTGAACCCGATCGTGCATCTGGTTTAATCCAGACCCATGATGGTGGATTTGTTTTTATTCGGACCCTTTCTACGAAATTTAATGGTTTTGCTGGCTTTTTAGTTATGAAAACTGATTCTGTTGGAAATGTGGAATGGAATCAAACTGATTTGAACATGCAGAATGTCCATTCTTTTGTTCAGGTGTTCGATGGAAGTCTTGTTTTTGCAGGTTACTCTCGTTCTTTGGATTATCAAAGCTTTGATTTCTGTATGACTAAACTTGATTCTGCTGGAAATATTAAGTGGACTAAAAACTATGGATTACATAATATGGTTCGTTTTCCTACTGTTATTCAGACTTCCGACGGTGGCTTTGCTGTGGCAAGTTACGTTGTAAGACCTGATGATGATCGTTTGTCTGATTTTTTGTTAATTAAAACTGATGAACATGGAAAAATGCAGTGGAATCAGACCTTTATTGGTAATGCACTTTTGGGTTATCCTTCATTGTTTCAAACCATGGATGGCGATTACATTTTATCTGGGGCTTTGGGTTCATGGGAAACTGGAGACTATGATTTTTGGTTAATCAAAGCACAAACACTTAATGAGCCCAGCTCTCCTTCATTGATGCTTTTCATTTTTGTGATAATTGTAATTTCAGCTTTAATTGTTCTATTAGTATATTCTGTAACAAGAAAACTCGCCAAAAAAAGTTAGATATTGTATTTTGCCCTCACATGATTTTGGAGAAGGTACACTAACGCTAGCATGCTGTATGGTATTTCTCCTATTGCGGCGACTTTTGGTGCAGGAATTCCAAGAAAGTTTGTTACATTGAACACTGCTAGGGAATCAACTGTGATCACAAATAATGCGATTGTTACGGTTCCTATCCAGCCTAACTGTTTTTCTTTCCAAATCCAGTATGTGAAAATTATTGTTAACGATCCGTAAACCAAAGTGTAAATGCTGTAACTAAACATTGTCGGATACGTGCTAAATGAGAAATTGCCTGAAATCAACGCTAATCCAAAAAACAGGTGTATAGTTCCAACAATTGCCTGAACAATAACAATAAACACGATTCCAAGGTACCGCTGTTTGAAGGTGACCTGTTTCTTGGATTTTTTCATGTTTTTCAGTTAATCCTTTTGTTTTCATTTTTGTTCAATATGTTCGTTTAGTAGTTTTATTGCTGTGTCTGCCCAGTCTATTCCTGCTTTTTCAAAATTTTTGCCCAGTAATACTGTTAGTAATGTGTAAAAGCCTCTTTCGGTTTGATTGGGTCTGTTTTTTATCTCGTTTTCAAAGGCAATAGCGTTTTCAAGCCTTGAATTGCAGCGTTTTTTGAATTCTTTTAGGTGTTTAATAACTTCGTTTTTTGTTGTTTGTTCGCCAAATCCGACTTTAAGTAATGTTTCAATTTTGACTTTTTCGGGTTCAGCTGGTTTTTGTAACCAATCCTGAAGTTTTTTTATGCCTTGGCTGGTAATGGAGTATATTTTCCGGTTAGGTCGGTTTTGGTTTATTTCTACTTTTTTTGTTATTGCCCCCTCTTTTTCCAAAGTGTGCAAGGTGGGATAAATTTGACCATAGCTGATGTCCCAAAATGAGTCCATGTTGGTTTTTTTTACTGTTTTTTTGATGTCGTATCCTGTCATGGGTTCTTTGCTTAGCATTCCGAGTATTAGAAATTGGGTTGTGTTTCCCATAATGGTTTCACCTTTTTATTTTATCCATTCAAATATATAACTTTATTATATATCAAAAAGATATATATTTATCTATGATACTAGTAACTTGAATTAACCACTTAACGAGGTGATTATATGAATTTGAAAACTGCCCGTATTTTTTCAATAATTCCCATAATTCTTGCCCTACTAACTGCAGGTTGCGACGCAACAAAATATCCAAATGTCCACCCCGTTCTAGGGATGCTAACACTAATTTCCACAATACTAACAACAGTGAGCTTATTCCTACTAAAGGAATAGACTTCTATTAACAAAACTCACGTTCCTCTTTTTTGAAATATCTGGTATTTTCATCAATTTATAATTCTTAAACTAGAACTTGGGATAATTGATATAATTCTTCGTAAATTCAGTAAAGAGTGGGGCTATAACCCTTATGAATAAAATATTGGTAGCTTATGCAAGTAAAGGTGGGGCAACTAAGGAAGCTTCTCAGATAATTTCTGTTTTGTTGAAAAGCAAATACAGTTTCGATGTGGAAGTTGTTGATTTACGTAAAAACAAGAAAAAGCTGTTAAACCTTGATGAATACAATAATATTGTTGTAGGTTCGGGAGTGCGCAGTGGAAAAATCTATGATGAAGTTTTAGACTTTCTTAAACAAGACTTCAACACCAAAAAAATGGCGTTTTTTGTTTGCAGCGGTGACGCCGGAGACCCTGAAAAATACCGTGACGCCTGCACAAAATACGTTACAGACGTTTTGGGAAACTATCATGGCTTGAAACCAATTAGTACAGAAGCCTTTGGGGGTCGACAAAAAATGCTGGGGCGAACAATCTTTAACAATTTTAATCCAGAAAAAATCAATGCATGGGCATTAATCCTTGGAAGTAAATTCATTGAATAAATTGTAATTGGATAAATTAAAAAGTTAGTCTCTGCTGCTCCCTTTATTGTTGTTAAGTTAATATATTGGACAATTTTGTATTGTAATTAGTAAATCCGCTGAGGGGGGAAACAGGGTTGCCTTCATTAGCAAAAAAGAACCAAAACAAAAAGAAGAAACATGAACAAAAGAAGGGAAATTAACCAAATCCTAACGAGTTTGAGTTAAATCCCTTTTTTATGCCAACATGACTTTGTTTTTTAGCACTTTTTTAGTACCGCGCGAATTCTTCTAACGCCTGCTGCGATGCCTTTTTGTTTTACTATTTTGAATTTGCCTAACTCTTTGGTGTTGCATACATGGGGTCCGCCGCAGATTTCAGTGCAGAAATCTCCTGCTGAGTAAACTGACACCGTGTTACCGTATTTGTCGTCAAAGATTGCTTGAGCACCTTTCTTTTTTGCTTCTTCAACTGACATTTCTTTTCTTACAACTGGCAAAGCTTTCTGGATTTGCTCATTAACCAACGCTTCAACAGCAGCAACCTCTTCAGGAGTTAATGCACGGTCGTAATTGAAATCAAACCGCAACCGCTCAGGAGTAATGTTTGAGCCCCGCTGAACAATATCTTTGTTTTTCAAAACAACACGCAAAGCTTCATTCAATAAATGAGTCGCAGTATGAAGCTTCTTGGTTTGTTCTGATGCGTCACTCAAACCACCCTTGAATAACTTCTTTGCACTAGCAGCTGAAACTTTCTGGTGACACTCGTACTCTTGCTGGAACTCTTTTTCGTCGATTTCTACGCCCTTTTCTTCTGCCAACTCTTTAGTTAACTCGATAGGAAAACCAAAACTTTGGAAAAGCAAAAACGCGTTTTTGCCATCAATTTTTGAACATCTTTCAGAAATCTGATTGAACTTTCGTAATCCTTTCTCTAACGTCCGTTTGAATTTTGTTTCTTCTTTGCTTAACTCCTCGAATATGCTGGCTTGCTTTTCTTCAAGAAGGGGATAATCATCCTTGTTAATCTCAATAACAATGCCCGCAAGGTCAGTCAAAAAATCCTGCTCAATGCCAAGCACTCGCCCAAACCGTATGGCACGACGAATTAATCGACGCAAAACATAGCCCCTGTCAGTGTTAGTTGGCTTTACACCTCTTTCGTCTCCCAAAAAGAAGGTAGACGCCCGAACATGATCCGTAATGATTCTGATGGAACGTTCTTCTGCAGCAGTTGGAGAGCTAATGGAAGCAAGGTCTTCAACTTTTTGTGCTATTGGCCTAACTACTCCAATCTGGAAAACGTTCTGTTTTCCTTCTAGCATAGCTGCTGTATGTTCTACGCCCATGCCGGTGTCAACGTTTTTTTGCTTGAGTAACTCGTAACAGCCTTCAGGAGTCCTGTTATACTCCATGAATACATCGTTCCAAAGCTCAAAATATTTGCCACAAGAACAACCTGGTCTACAGGATGGACCGCAGGGCTCTTTTCCTGTGTCGTAAAACATTTCCGTGCATGGACCGCAAGGACCTGTGTTGCCTACTGGACCCCACCAGTTGTCTTCTTTGCCCAAAAAATAGATGTGGTCATCTGCAACCCCTTGGCTGCTCCATGCTTCGTAACTTTCTGTGTCTTTGGGGGCGTTTTGGTCTCCCTCAAAAACTGTTACTGACACAAGTTTTTTGTCAAGATTCAACCACTGCTTGTTTGTCAAAAACTCGTAGCTTAAGCTGATGGCTTCTTTTTTGAAGTAATCACCTAAAGACCAATTGCCGAGCATTTCAAAAAAGGTCATGTGAGAACTGTCCCCAACACATTCGATGTCTCCGGTTCTAAAACACCGTTGCACGTTAGTCAATCGTTTCCCCAGAGGATGAGGCTGACCCAAAAAATGTGGAATAAGGGGATGCATACCCGCGGGAGTGAACAAAACAGTTGGGTCGTACTCTGGAATAAGAGGCGAATTAGGAATCAAACTGTGATTATTTCGGGTGAAAAACTCCAAGTACAGCTTTTTGAGTTTTTTTGAATCTATGACCATGCTAGGACTTGGGTAAAAACTGCTTAATATCCATACCGAAAATGTTTGCTTAACCTGTATTTTTGTTTGCATACATTTTTAGACAAAAAACTAAAGTCTCCAAGGATCCAAAAATTATGTGAGCAACATTTTAGTGTTGGAGATAAGTTTACATATTAGAACCTAATTTGAAAGGGGCGAGGAACATTGGGACTTAAATCATTCTTCGAATCAGCATCAAGATTGCTAAAACTTGCCAAAAAACCTGGCAGAACCGAGCTGTGGCTCTCGATAAAGATATGCTTTTTAGGCATTCTTGTAATCGGTGGAATCGGATACATTATCCAGCTTCTGGGCACAGTAATACGATAGAGTTGAAAAATTATGTCTGAAGAACCTAGACAAAAAACTGCAGTATTCGCCGTACGCACTACTGCAGGTCAAGAAAAAAACGTGGCAAACCTTATCGAAGCAAAAGTCAAAATGAATGACTTACAAATCAAGTCAATCCTAGTTCCTGAAATGCTGAAAGGCTATGTTTTCATCGAAGCTGACGGACCTCATTCTGTGGAAAAAGGAATCACAGGAGTTAGGCACGTTAGATCTCGTGTTCCAGGTGTTGTTACTTTTCCAGAAGTCGAAAGGTACATCGTAGTAAAACCTGTAATCGAAGAACTTGACGAAGAAGACCTCGTTGAAGTTATCGGAGGTCCCTTCAAGGGAATGCGGGCAAAAATCACAAGGGTCGACAAAGCAAAAGAAGATGTTACCCTTGAATTGTTGGAGGCCACATTCACTTTACCAATCACAGTTCACGCAGACTATGTGAAACTTGTTGAAAAATCAAAAAAGGAAGAATAAACCATGGGCGAACTGAAAATAGTTGAATCCTTAGTAAGCGGCGGAAAAGCTACCGCTGGACCTCCCCTTGGGCCTGCTCTGGGTCCTTTAGGAGTTAACGTTCTAGCTATTGTAAACAAAATCAATGAAGTAACAAAAGATTTCTCTGGCATGAAAGTTCCAGTAAAAATCAGTGTTGACACCGAAACCAAAGAATTTGAAGTTAGCGTAGGCACTCCACCAACTGCTGCGTTACTTGTTAGCGAGATTGGAGTATCCAAAGGTTCTGGTGTTCCTAACACAGAAAAAATTGGAAACATAACTCTAGAACAAGCAGTTAAAATCGCTAAGATGAAAAAAGAAGATGTCTTGGGTAGCACCCTTAAGGCTGCTGTCAAAGAAGTCTTAGGCACTGGCGTAAGCATGGGCGTAACTGTGGAAGGCAAAGATCCCCGCGAAGTTCAAAAAGAAATCGACTCAGGAAAACACGACGCCTTATTGGCGGAGTAATCTTTCGAGTAATAAGATTTTTATAACTGGCTCTTGTTACGTCATTGGCGCGAGGCTCATAGAATGCCATTGAATCAAAAAAACCTCATCGAAGCGATTAAAGAGGTAAAAAGTAATAATAATGAACGTAAGTTTTCTCAGTCTATAGACCTCGCCATAAACTTACAAAACATTGACATGAAGAAACCCGAAGGCAAAATCCAGGAACGTATCGAACTTCCTCATGCTGCCGGAAAGGACTTGAAAGTTTGTGTTATTGCGACCGGCGAGATGGCTTTTAACGCAAAAAAAGCTGGAGCTAGCTTTGTTCTTGAAAAAGCAGCCCTTGAAGCATTAGTGGGCGACAAGAAAAAACAAAAAGACATTGCAAAAGAATATGACATTTTTATTGCCGAAGCCCCAATGATGGCCCTTGTAGGTAAAAGCTTGGGTGCATCCCTTGGACCTCGTGGAAAAATGCCTACTCCCGTTGCTCCAAACGCTGACATAAAAGAACAAATTGAGAAACACAAAAAAATCGTATCCATCCGGACACGTAATCAACCCGTTATTCAGTGCCGTATAGGTAACGAAGAAATGACAGACGCAGAAATTGCTGAAAACGTTCAAACTATCGTAAGAAGACTTGAAACAAAACTCAAACGAGGAATCAAAAACTTCAAGACAGTTTACTTGAAGACCTCCATGGGTAACTCAGTTAAGGTGGCAATGTAGGGAAAAATCATGGCAGTCCGAGCATCTACTGTAATAAAAGCTAAAAAAGTCCAAGCCCTCAAACAACAGTTATCAGAATATAATACAGTTGCAATTGCAAGTCTGGAAAAAGTACGAGCATCCCAACTTCAAAGATTACGCAAAAAACTTCAAGAAAACGCCAACATGCTGGTAGTCAAAAACTCTATCATTTCTAGGGCTGTTTCCGAAATCACCGATAAAGCTGGAATTGAAAAACTTGCTGAGCACTTGACTGGACCTAACTTGTATTTGTTTACTAATTTGAATCCTTTCAAGCTCGTTATGCTTCTAGAAAAAAGCCGCGTAAAAGCCGCTGCCCGTGCTGGCGACTTGGCTGCTTTTGATGTTACTGTTCCTGCTGGAAACACTGGATTGCCTCCTGGTCCAATCATCAGCCAGTTTACTGCTGTGGGTTTGCGTACCCGAATTGAATCAGGCAGCGTTTTCGTTTCAAAAGACACTATGGTCGTCAAAAAAGGCGAACCTATAAGCGCTCAACTTGCAAGTTTACTAGCAAAACTGGGAATAAAACCAGTTGAAGTAGGCTTAAGCTTAAAATTAGTTTTCGACGACGGAGTAATCCTTTTTGCAGATGATTTGTCAATTGATATTGACGAGTTCCGTCAAAGTATCGAGCAAGCTCACCAGTTTGCTTTCAACTTGTCGATGGAAGCAGCTTATCCAACTGCAGAAAACACTAGCATGCTAGTTAAGGTGGCTCACCAGAAAGCCTTCAGTTTGGCTATGAGTGCAGGCATCATTAACTCAGATACTATCGAAGAACTAATTCGAAAGGCTAACATGCAAATGCAAAGCCTGAGCGAAAAATTAGATGAAGCCGAAAAGAAAGGAGCTTCATCAAGTTAAAATTCAGAAAACTTGAAAAGTAAGTATGATGGAAAACATGGAGGAGAATGAATAATGGAATACGTATATGCTGCAATGCTCTTGCACAAAGCTGGAAAAGAAATAACCGAACAAAGCGTATCTGAAGTTCTCACAGCAGCCGGCGTCAGCGCCGATTCTGCTCGAGTTAAAGCTTTAGTTGCATCAGTTGCTGAAGTTGACATTGAAGAAGCAATCAAAGCAGCTCCCGCAATGATGGCAGCCGCACCAGCAGCCCCAACTGCAGCAGCACCCGCAGAAGAAAAGAAAGAAGAAGAACCTGAAGAAGACGAAAGCAAGAAAGAAGAAGCTGCAATGGAAGGCTTAGGTTCCCTGTTCGGATAAACGGTCTTGTACCGTTTCTTGAACAGAGAGACTTTCCTCTCTTGTGTTTCTCTTTTGTTTTCTTTAGTTTCTTAGATTTTCCAATTTTATTATAACTTATTTTTTCATCATTTTTTGTTCACTACTCTCAAGTCCAGAGTAGAGTTTTAGTGACTTCATTACTCTAAACAAAATATCCACAGCCCAAAACAGCGTCATGGTCTAGTATTGATTCAAGTGTAAAAAAAATTCTTTAACTGATTATTTTCAGTCTGCTTTTTTATTTGCACATTTTTAGTCCAATTTTTTATTTAGAGTTTTTTTAATTTTCTGAATTATTGGATTTAAATCATCTATTTCATGTTCCCAGAAATGCATGACTTTCCACCCTGCATTTTTTAATCGTTCATCTTTTTTAATTGCTCTTTGTTTGTTCTTTTCTAGTTTGGGAATCCAGTATTTTTGGTTGCTCTTTGGAGTGTGGCCGTGTTCAGGGCATCCATGCCAAAAACATCCATCGACAAAAACTGCTACTTTTTTTGATGGAAATGCTATGTCAATTTTTTCTTTGTTGTAATGAATTCTATACCTTATTCCCTGTGCCCATAAGGCACGCCTTAAAGCTAACTCAGGTTTGGTGTTTTTTGCACGGATAGCCGACATTATTTTTGAACGTTTTTCTTTAGAAATTTTATCTGCCATGCTTCACTCAAAACATTAATACTTGCTACAAATGATATTTAGTTTATGTGCCCTAACCTGCTTACCGCAATTAAGAACATTTCCGATTTCAAAACTAATGATTTGCGAAACTATTTTACAACTTATGCAATTCGAATTAATGCCGTGGGACAGCAACTTGAGTATTATGTAAAAGATGCCATTAGTGGCTCCTTCCAATCTGCAAAGGAACAAACCGACAGAGACAGATACAAAGGAATTTTTTCCTATTTGGGAAACCAGAACAATCCACCTGACTTGATAATCAAGAATGGTGATGCTTTTGAAGTCAAAAAGATCCAATCGTTTAAAGCGAGCCTTGCTTTGAACAATTCACCGCCAAAAGATCGCCTAAGCTGCAAAGATCCTCGAATCACAAATCAATGCCGACAAGTTGATGGCGGACAATGGAACTACAAAGAAATTTTTTATGTCATCGGCTGGGTTCAAAAAGAGAAAATAAAGTACCTGTATTTTGTGCAAGGCAGTTGTTATGCTGCAGAAAAGGAAATCTATGAAAGACAGGCAACTGGTCTTAAAAACAACATTGAAAACTATTTTGGTGCTGAAGGCTTAGAATCAACTAGAACCAAAGAGTTGGGAAGAATAAATCGGATTGATCCTTTAGGAATTACAAACTTTAGAATAAGGGGCATGTGGGAAATCCAAAATCCAGTTAACGTTTTTTCTTATCTTTACACTTATAATAAAAATCGAGATTTTTCTTTGGTTGCTTTGATGCTGAAAAGCAAGTTTGATTCTTTTCCTGAAGAAGATGTTAAATCATTGCTGGCTGATGACCAAATAGAAGTAAGTGATGTGGAAATAAAAAATCCAAATAATCCTGCAGAACTGGTTTCTGGTAAACTGATTACGTTGTCGTGGTAGAAAATGGAAATAGTGTCATTATTTTCAGGTTGCGGCGGTTTGGACCTAGGCTTTACAAACGCAGGATTCGATTTAGTTTATGCTAATGATAATGACAAAAAAGTTTGGGAAACATTCGAAAAAAACCACACAATAACTATTGACAAGCGTTCACTTTTTGACATACGCTCTGATGAAATACCTGATTCAGACGGAATCATTGGAGGCCCTCCCTGCCAAAGCTGGAGCCTTGCAGGAGCGATGCGCGGAATAAAAGATGATAGAGGTAAACTTTTCCATGAATACATCAGAGTGCTAAAAGATAAGCAACCTAGCTTTTTTTTGGCAGAAAACGTTCCAGGAATAGTTTCACGAACTCATATTGATGAATTTAATATTATCCTCTCAAACTTCAGTAAGTTAGGGTATAATGTTTCTTACAAGGTTCTTGATGCTAGAAATTATGGAGTTCCCCAGGAACGGCGAAGAGTTCTAATTGTTGGGTACCGAAAAGAATTTGGGAAAAGGTTCATTTTTCCGTCTCCTACTCATACAAAAATTGCAGGCAATACAATAGACGGAAAAAAAACACCACCATGGAGAACCTTAGAAGATGCTATAGGTGATTTGCCAAATCCTGTTTCTGCTAAAGCAAAAAATCATGCAAATGAGTTTTTAGAAATTCCAAACCATGAATACATGCTTGGCAGCTTTTCTACAATTTTCATGTCAAGGAACCGTAGAAAGGAATGGACTGACCAATCATACACTATTCAAGCAGGAGGAAGGCACGCTCCTTTGCATCCATCGTCAACAGAGATGGTTAAGCTTGAAAAAGACAAATGGGATTTCAAAACTGATAATCCGTTTTATAGAAGATTTTCTGTACGGGAATGTGCTCGAATACAAACTTTTCCTGATGATTTTGTTTTTTATTACAAAAATGTTGCTGACGGCTACAAAATGGTAGGAAACGCTGTACCTGTAAAATTAGCAGAAGCCATAGCAAATAAAATTAGAAAAGACTTAACCGAAAAAATTGAAAAAACTCTTGTTGTTGTGCAATGACATCTTTTAATTAAATTTGATGCAGCAGCTCTGTTATCTCATTTTCCAAATCATAGTAATTTTCCCCATAGAGCAACGTATTTCCTTTCAAATCTGCTGCTTGAGCATCTATTGTCGGATGTGCTTTTCGTATCGATAATTCAACCAAATCAATTATTTCATGGGCTAATCTTTGAAAACGATCCAAACTTTTTATCTCCAACAACTCTATTTTAACAACCTGGTTTCAATAAAAAAATCTTTGGGAAAACGGTTATTCTCAGTCATGTATTCTAAGTTGCATTTTTAGATGTTGATTTGATGTCATCCAGCTTGCTTTAATTAGAAAAGTTTGTTGCAACGTATACCCCTTCTTCATACCATAGTCTCTTCAGCATGATAGTTAATGTCATATCCAACATAATGGATTACACCAATGCTGTCAACAAAACTGTTACGCGTTTTGCAAATAGCAACGTCTCCTAAACCGCAAACACACTTTTTTCATGGGAAATTTCAAAATTCAAATCCACATTTGATAGCCTTTTACATTTTCTGTTAACTTATTTGTCCCTTTACAGAAGTTTCGGAATCGTTCAGCCAACCTGTTTTTTCGTCGACAGGTCTGTTGAAGATTTTGCCCAGTTTTTTTCTCTCTTTTGCTTCATGATACTTGAAGTACATTTCATTGCCGAAAATTCCCAGTATCTCTATTTTGCCTGTTCTGTGGGACATAATATATTTGAACCGTTTACTGTGGCCGTTACATTGTTTTTTTGCTTCTTCAACTATTTTTACGCCTTTGCATAATGGAACCTGAAAATGGTGCTTAACCCTCTTTACTGGTCTACATTGGAATACATAATATGGGTTAACGCCTGTCCGGACGAGCCTGTTTTGTAATTCTGCAAGTGTTTGTGGGTTGTCGTTGATTCCCCTTAGTAAAACTGTTTGATTATTAACTACTACTCCTGCTTTGAGAAGCTTGTCTACTGCTTCGGTTGATTGTTTCGTTGTTTCTCTTGGATGATTAAACTGGGTAACAACATATAATCTTCTTTCTGGAGACGAATATTCTGCCAGTATTTCCAGTAGTTCATCGTCTTGAAATCTTGAAGGAAACGTAACAAGAGTCCTGCTGCCAAACCTTACAAAATCAAGATGGGAAACCTTGGAAAGCATCTTTAAGAAACTTTTAATAATTTTATTGGGAAGCACAAGAGGGTCGCCACCTGAAATCAACACGTTGTTAATTTCTTTATGGTTCTTAACATACTCGACAGCGTCTTTGAAATCTGAAATTATCTCATTGTTTTCTCTTCTTCCAACAAGGCGCTTTCTAAAACAGTATCTACAATATGTTGCGCATCTTTTTGTGGCAAGTATAAGGGCTGTTTCCGAGTATTTATGTTGAAGCCCCTGCAGTTTTGTGTTTTCTGCTTCTCCGCTAGTGTCGTAGGAGCCTTGAAGATTCAACTCGTCTACGGATGGAATAGCCATTTTTTTTGTGGGATCTTCTGGATTATCCCAATCAATAAGGGATATGTAATACGGTGTTACCTGCATGGGATGTATAGCCGTGATTCGTTTGAGTTTTTTTGTTTCCTTTGATGATAAGTTAATGTATTCTTTCAATTGTTCAATTGTGTTGATTAAGTTGATGTCTTGCATCGTCAACTAACCATGTTACAGTTTTTTTTCTGACATATATGTCCTACTGTTCTAATCGTTTCTATTTATAGAATCGTTTCGAAATATACATACAGTTTTTATGTGACCTCCTTTAAAATTTAAAGAAGGACTAAGCATGGAACGAAAAGCAGTTCAGGTCATCGAAGATTTAAAAACCATAAAAATATTAGCTGATCCTTTACGGCGAGAAATTATCAGGGAAACAGCAAATCAACCGCAGACCCAGAGTCAACTCGCAAAAAAGCTGGAACTAACTCCATCCTCGACGATGTATCACCTGAAAAAGCTGCGTGAATCAGGACTAATGGAAATCGAGCATAGCGAAGTAGGAACATATGGTATATTAGAAAAATACTATGAGCCTACAGCAAACTTGTTTATTGAAAACTATAAAAAAACTTCATTGAAACTGCAAAAATATTTCCTTCATACTCATGTGGAACGTCTAAGAGGCATGTTAGCTACGTTACAGCTTATTGCCGAAAAGAAAGGGAAATCTGTTGAAATTAAACCCGAAGATCTTTATGGCATGGCCCAGGACATTGCAAACGTTTTGCCTGAGATCGGAAAAAAATTTGAACATAAAGAAACGGATGAAAACCGAGAATCTCTTATTGTAAAAATATACGCCGAAGCTCTTAACACTATATCTAACGGCAAATGGAGAGACCTTTGTACCGATATACTCTAAGCAACGCATCGGCAATAGATGATTTTCAAATTCAATTCATATATTTTTGTTGAATTCAGCAAATAACTAATACTGAGTTTTAGCCTGTGAAGAAGAAATAGATTAGCCTTAATGCTGATATGATAGCGATTAATGCGAGAAGGTTGCGTATTGTTTTTCCTTTTACGCGTTTAGCGAGCAAGCATCCTACTTGGGCTCCGATTACTGTTCCTAGAGTTATCGGGATTGCATACTCGATTAGAATATTGTTTAACAGGCCATGAGTTAGTACTCCTACTCCGTTGGTGATAGCCATTGCGAAATGGGATGTTGCAACTGCGATGTGGGTTGGGATGCCAAGTACCATCATGGATGAAACGTCTGTTATTCCGCCGCCTAGACCTGCTAAACCTGTTACTATTCCGCCGACAAAACTGCTGGTTAATGCTAAAGCTGGATTACTAAGGGCATATTTTACTGCGTTGCCTTTGTGGTCTACTCCGTTTCTTATCCATCCTTTTGTAATGCTTTCTTTTGGTATTTCTGGGCAAGCACAAACAGGTTTTCTTTTGTTTCTTATCAGGACCAATGTAATGAAAAGTATGAAGATGCCACAGATTCCTGCTAGAATGTTTTCTGGCAAAAATGTGGTTATGTATGCACCAATGATTATGCCTGGAACGTCCATCACATCGTATAGCAGTCCAAGCTTGTAGTCGATTTGTTTATGTCTAACATAACCAATCGTGGCAGAAACTGTTGTTCCTAAGATAGCTACCAGACTAATTGCAATAGCATTTTGGGCAGGCAACTGAAAAAGTACAATTAAAGCTGGAACTATAATTACGCCGCCTCCAAGCCCAACCATCGCTGAAGGCACACCAACAATGAAACCCAACACAAAAACAAGAAGGGCTCCAACAAGAATCATTTTAATCGAGTTTGGCAAAAACAATGGAATAATTTAAACATTCCCTTACTGACGGAACTTTCAACAGAATATCCTGCCACGCTTGCTAAATTTCTAGGACTACATCACAGATGCCAAGATCCGCCCAAAATAGAATGATTCGCAATCGTTTGTAATCTGCAAAAAATCAATTAGGAAACATAGTGGAAATTTCCTTTTCTCCTTTTTTTGTTGTCAAACATTTTATCATTTGTTTTGCTGTTGAGAACAAATTCATTGGCGATGCATGAACTTACGAAAAAATTTTTACCTAAAACTATGAAAAAAATCGTTGTTAACTAATATTTAATGTACGGAAAGATGGACGCCTTACCCTTGGGAAAAACAAAAATATAAAACAGTAGAAAAACTGCCGGCTATGCCCACAAAACAAGAAATTAATTCATTGATTGGCGGTTGTAGCAAACAGATAACCATGTTTCTTAAAGTACTACTATTTCCTAGCGGTGTTGTTTGTTTATTCTTTGCTTTGCAGATTGATAGACAGCCTGTAAATCGAAAACTGAAAACAGCAATCAAAAGTGTACATAAAACAAGTTCCCCCTGCGAGCAAAGGGTTAGCGTTTTCCAGTTTTTTTGAATTTTTTTCTAACCTCTATGCTAATTTGACCAATAATCCAGACTAAGGTGCTGAAAACAGCGACCAAACTCCAACCTATCGAATTAAGTTTATTTACTTTTAGGGCTGCAGCTAACGGAGCAAAATAGGGGGTAATTAAAAGCAATGCTGTACAAAGGGCTAAAGCAATCCAAACATAGCGGTTAGATGAAATATTATTATGCAAAAACCCCGAAGCATCATCACGCATATTAAAAACATGTACTAACTGAGTAAAAGCAAGCGTCAAAAAAGAAATAGTTACTGAAGTTTGATAATCAAAACCAAACCAAGTTAATGACAAAACGAAAGCAACAATAACTGATGCCGCCATGATACCTCCATAAATAAGCATGTCTCGCCAATGTGATTTCCTCAATAGGGACTCGTCTGGATTTCGGGGAGGGCGATTCATTATATTTATGTCTCCTTTTCCTACCCCAAGTGCGAGAGCTGGAAAAACGTCGGTAATCATGTTTAAATAAAGAATTTGAAGCGGCAAAATTGGCAACTGCAAACCAAGCAATGTTGCTATCGTGATAATCATGACTTCGCTTACATTACAGGAAAGCAAATAAAACACAAAATTGCGAATATTATTGAATATTTCCCGCCCTGAGTGAATCGCCGAAATTATAGACGAAAAATTATCATCTTTAAGGACCATGTCTGCTGCTTCTCTTGCTACTTGTGTTCCTCTCTGACCCATAGCAATCCCGATGTCTGCTTTCTTTAGCGCAGGAGCATCATTCACTCCATCTCCTGTCATGGCCACAACTGCGCCACTTCTTTGTTGAAGAGAAACCAAATTCAACTTTTGTTCTGGGCTAACTCTAGCAAAAATAGGTGCTTCTAATAATCGTTTCTTTTCTGCCTCCGACAGCTTTTCGACGTCTGCTAATTCTTGCCCTAAAACAGTATATGACTGATCATCATCAATAAGCCCAACTTTCAAAGCAATGTTTTTGGCAGTTTGAGGGTGATCACCAGTTACCATTACAACAGATATGCCAGCATTCTTACATAGTTTAAGAGCTTCTTTCACACCTTTACGTGGTGGATCTAACATACCAACTACACCCAATAGAGAAAGATCCTGATATGCATCAGCTTCTTTAGATTCCATCGTTTTGGTGGCAACAGCCAACAACCGTAAACCATCTTTAGCCATCTTGTCCGTTTGTTTTTGCCATTTTTCTTTGATTTCATTAGTAAACGGTTTTTTTCCATCTTCCGTTAAAACATGGGTGGAAACATCAAAAAGGCTTTCTGGCGCGCCCTTCACCGCAAATCGATATTTTTTATCTTCTCTGTGAACTGTTGCCATCATCTTAATATCTGGGTCAAAAGCCTTTTCCTCTACTTCAGGCAACTTCTCTAGAAGCTTCTTTCTTTCGAGACCCGCTTTTGCTCCAGCTACAAGAAGAGCAACTTCTAGTGGCTCTCCGCTTGCTTCAATTTTTCCTTCTGCATCAGTGTTTAAAGATGCGTTGTTACATAACATGCCATTGATAATGAGTTCCTTCAGAACTTTTTGATCTCTTGGCTCAATTCTTGAGCCTTTTATAATAAATTTTCCATCTGTCTGAAGTCCTTCGCCACTTATTTCTATCTCAAAAGAATCTAAAGCAATATTGGCCACAGTCATCTGGTTTTCTGTTAACGTTCCAGTTTTATCGGTGTCAATCACTGTGGTAGTGCCTAATGTTTCTACCGAAGAAAGACGATTTATTAACGCGTTTCGTTGTGCCATGCGCCAAACTCCGCGAGCTAAAGCAATTGTAGCAACAACGGGTAACCCTTCAGGAACTGTTGCGATAGCTAAAGCTATCCCGGTTTCCACCATAACCAATACGTCTCTTCCAGAGATTATCCCTATTATTGTAACAGCTACAGCAACAACCATTATGACAGCAAACATTTTTCGTCCAAAAGATTCCAGTTTACGTTCTAACGGAGTTTCCTGTTCCTCCACCGCTTCAACCAATGAGCCAATTTTGCCTAACTCAGTCTCCATACCAATGCTTACAACTACCCCCTCTCCGCTACCCCTAATGACTGATGTTCCTTTGAATAACATATTTGAACGGTCAGCAAGAGGCACTTCAGGCTCAATCGATTCAATACTCTTTCCCACTGGTAATGATTCTCCAGTGAGTGTTGATTCATCAGCCTGTAGCTTTGATGCCTCAAGCAGTCGAATATCGGCAGTTACTATGTCTCCAGCTTCGAGAATAACAATATCTCCAGGCACGAGCTCTTCAGCAGGTACCTCTTTAACTTGACCTTTGCGTCGGACTTTGGTTTTAACTTGCCCAATTTTTCGAAGTGCCTCTACCGAACGTACAGCTTTCAGTTCCGTAAAAAAGCCAATTGCAGTATTTATAGCCAAAACTACTGCTATAGCAATCCCTTGAGTAATTTCCCCAAAAACTATTGATATCAGAGTTGCAACAAGAAGTAACACAATTAACAACGATTTGAATTGTTCAACAAGGATTTCCCATAGGCTTCGTTTTTTAGCACTAACCAAAATGTTTTTTCCATATTTACTGTGCCTTTTCAAAACCTCATTTTCTTCAAGGCCACTTTCTTTTGAAACATTCAACCTCGCTAAATTTTTGGCTGGGTCATGAGCCCACGGTTTCTGTTTCATAAGATGAATTCACCAGAAACTGATTTACAATTGCCGTTCATTGTTTTTAAAATCATTTCCAATTTTGTTTTAAAACAAAGACTCACATATTGATAATCTTTTCGCTTTAACTGGTGTCAAACAGAATTTTTATTATTCTTTCATCTGATGCAGAAATACTTATCCCAGTTATTCATTTCACAATATTTCCTTTTTTATAGTAGACTTTTCTTAATTCTTCGATTTTTATTGCAAATTCATTAAGAAAAACAGCAGTAATGTCATGTTTAGGATTAGACGCTTTGGAATCCCCTGTTGAAATACAAAATCCGCAATTTGTGCACACCCAACTTCCATATGTCTTTTCCTTGATTTCATTGCATTCATTCGCACAAATCGAAAAAGGTAACAAGACTTCTTTTTTGCATATTGGGCAAATTGCGTACTCAGTCACGCTCATTATAAATCCCTGATGATTACTAGTTCTTTTTTATTTATAAAAACCTTGTCTAAATTGACTAGAATATCAACCTTCTTTGTCTGTTGACCGAAGTGGAGCAAAAAAAAGAAATTTGGGTTATAATCTCCATAAGCATTATCAAAAACACAAAAACATATACTCGACATTGTAGAACTCGTCATGGCGACGAAAGGTTTATCGTTAAGATTGCAAGGAACGTTAAAGAAGCAGCTGAACTAATAGAGAACGGCTACGAGTACACAACAGGCGAATACAAAGACGGCGGCAAACTCTTTCGCAAGCAAAAGCGGTCCTTCTTAGGGTCCTGGTCTATCGAAATGGGGTCGTGGTCTAGCATGGACTAAGATTCGCGCCCGGGGCGCGCGAGGTCCGGGGTTCAAATCCCCGCGACCCCACCACGTGGGGAAGGGGACATTTATTTTGGTTTTCTGAAAATCTTTCCACCATCAATGTATTCTCCTGTCACATATTGGAATCCTGACTTCACTAGCTCACAAGCTTCATTGACATTAGAAGCGACTCTTACATGGTAATCAGTTTCTTTGAAGCTCACTAGTTGTGTGTAGAGCAATGTTGAGTTGATGCTTTTGTGTCCAAGGACTTGTTTTACATGGAGTATATCTTTGGTTTTGTGGTATTCCATTGTTGCTTTCCAATGGCGTAGGGTATGAAATGTTATGCTATTTATCCGCTGATTCTGAAGTTTGTAGGCGATTTTTTTTCTTTGTCTTCTGAAGCTTCGTGCGAAATGTCTGAGTGATCCATTGAATGCATTGTCAGAAATTTGAGGCAATCTATTCAGCATAATTATTAATTCGTTTGAGATTGCTAGAACTCGTGGGTTGCTTAATTTTTTTGGAGTTATAGATACTGTTCTTTTTTCAAAGTCAGAAAATATGCGTAATTTACAGTTTAATCTCTGAAATAAGGAAGATTTAAGCTGTTTTAGCGAAAAAAACCCTTGAAAAACATCTATGATGAAAATACACAGTAATTATATGATATTTTCTAAAATTTGTTTATGCTCTTTATGTTTCAAAAGGTAAGGTATTTGTCTTCAACAGAAATGTTAATCGGTTAACTTTTTTCTGTAGATTACGGTTACAAGCACTACGGCAATAACTAATGGAAGAGCAGTCCATAACGGAAACTCTGGAATAATGCCATATTCATCTGTCTTACCTAACAAAATCACTGATTTCCCAGTGAAAAACTCAAAAAGGTTACCTGCAATGATGTATCCTCCATCAGAGGTCTCAATCACTGAAGATAGGTGTAGAATTGACCATTCATATCTGGGTTCATATCGTTCGCTCCATACTACATTTCCTTGTGTATCAGTTTTAATCAATTGACTGTCAAGAACAAAAGCATATCCTCCATCAGATGTATTAATCAACGAAAAGGCTAGATTTCCATGGTATGTCTGATTCCACTCCATATTGCCATATTCATCGGTTTTTATCAGTAATCCCGCCCCAATTTTTGCATAACCTCCATCAGGAGTCTCAATTAGTCCATGACTGAAATAGACTATTCCTGTTTCCTCATAGGTCTTCTTCCACTCCATCAATCCTGCGGAATCTATTTTCATTAACCAGAGGCGCCCAGCCAGGATATATCCTCCATCAGAGGATTGGATCATTGCTCGAACTTTATCTCCGATTATTGTTTTGTTCCATTCCATGTTTCCATAAACATCAGTTTTCACAAACAATCCATCACCTGCCAAGGCATATCCTCCATCTGAAACTTTAACAATAGAGTAAACTTCTTCCGAATTTGGTCCTCCATATGTCCTGTTCCATTGCATGTTTCCATCAGCGTCAGTTTTTACCAACCAAAAATCTTCCTCACCTTGACCAAAAGATTGTGTGGAACCAGCTAGTGCGTATCCTCCATCGCCAGTTTCAACTATGCCTGTTGCGTAATCCTTTTTTTCTCCCCCATATGTTCTGTTCCATTGAATGTTTCCGCCCTGATCAATTTTGACTAGCCAAAAATCATTAATATTGCCATATCCTCCAGCTAGTGCGTATCCCCCATCCATTGTGGCAATCATTGAATAAACACTCTGATTTTGGTCAGTTTCGTAAAATTGTCTCCAAACATTAGATGAAGCGCCAACAGAAGGAAAACTAATCCAAACTAAAATAATTACAGCTATTAAAAATAATTTTTTAGATAGCATAGTTTTTCTCCTAATTAAGTTTTGAAAGTTTCAAATAAGAGGTTTTTTGTCAAACTTTCTTGACCAATTTAATTATTCTTGGAAATATTGTTTTGACAGAAAACCACGTGTGATGGAAACAAAACTAACAACACATTCGGTTTATAGCAAAAAAGAAAAGGGAATTTAAGTTCTGTTTGAGTGCACTGGTGGATTACGGACTATAATGTGCTGTAAATACGCCATCTTCAGTGAGTTGTATTGTTGCAGGTCGACCTAAAGTCATGCCATTATATGTGAAATAATCAAAGTCATAACCGTCCACGTCGCTGACTGTAATCGTGTATGTTTCAGGAGCCCTGAAGTTGGGATTTGAAGGCATTAGTGGTGACAAACGGGCACGCTGAAGCATTAACTTTTTTCTAAGGCAGCATGATGCACATTGCTTTTCTCAAGTATTACCAATATTGTTTTGCAAAGAACGTCACGCTAATAATCTTTCAAGCCAATCTAACCTCTACTGGTTTCTGTTCACTCTTATGACCACAATTTGAGCGTTGATAGGCAAAACGTCTATTTCTCCAGCTTCATACTGTTCATTTTTTCGAAATCTAAAAATGAAACAAAAAGGGGAGTTTTTCTGCAAGAAAACAAGTGGTGATATCCCCATTTGACCCTGTGCAAATCGCCACGACTCCCTCTAAAATGCGTATTTTAACAAATAGGGATTAATTAAGAGTTATTTTCATAAAAAAGATGAAATTAAGGATTTATTGGTTTTGCTTCTTGGCTTTTCTGAAACTGGTAGATATTATCCGTAATTGAACACGTTTCTGATTACTAGTAAAACACTTACTGTATGGACGCGGCATGGTATTGCTGAATAGATTTAACAACTGATTTTCCCAAACAATAAGCGGTAATGCCCTTAGCTGCGGCGATAGCAGCTGTCAATGTCGTGATGTATGGCACTTTATATTTAATTGCCGCTTTACGTATATACGAATCATCATGCTCGCTCAGTTTACCTGAAGGAGTATTTATCACCAGTTGTATCTCTTTATTTTTAATAGCATCAGTGATATTAGGTCGTCCTTCATGTTCCTTGAGTATAGATTCAGAAACGATACCATAGCTAGCCAAAAAAGCTTGTGTACCTTTAGTAGCCTTTAATTTAAAGCCCGCTTTAATGAATTGTTTGGCTACATCTTTGACTAAAGCGGAACGATGACGCTCAGCGATCGTTATCAATACTGTTCCTGTGGTTGGCAACGGATTTACTGCCTCTTGAGCTTTCCAATAAGCCAACCCGAATGATTTAGCGATACCGAGCACTTCACCTGTAGATTTCATTTCTGGTCCAAGAACAGGGTCGACTTCCGGAAACATATTGAAAGGAAATACGGCTTCTTTAACTCCAATATGTGAAATTAAACGCTTTTGCAGGTTCAAATCTTTTATTTTCTTTCCCATCATCAAGAGTGTGGCTAAACTTGCCATAGGTATGTTGCACACTTTGGATACCAACGGAACGGTTCTGGAGGCACGTGGGTTTGCCTCAAGAACATAGACCATATCCTTACAGATAGCATATTGGATGTTAATTACGCCAGTTACTTGAAGCTCGCTAGCGATACGTCGCGTATATTCTTCAATAGTGTTTATATGCTTTCTACTTATACTGACCGATGGAATTGCACAAGCTGCATCTCCAGAATGAACCCCTGCATATTCGATATGTTCCATGATTTCCGGAATGAAGACGTCACTTCCATCAGATATGGCATCAGCTTCGACCTCGATAGCGTTCTCTAGGAAGCGGTCGATGAGGATTTTACGGTCTGGCGTGACGTCGACAGCTGCCGCCACATATAATTTCAACTCATCTTCATCGTGCACTATTTCCATGCCGCGACCACCGAGCACATAAGAAGGCCGTAAGATAAGCGGGTAGCCTATACGTTTCGCCACAACCAATGCCTCTTTAAGATTCATGGCGGTACCTGACTCTGGCATTCGAATGCCGTATTTTTGCATCATTTGACTGAAACGACCGCGATCAGAGGCGATATCAATCGAGTTAACCGATGTACCCAGAATTTTCACACCAAATTTCTCCAGTTCATCGGCAATATTGAGTGGAGTTTGTCCGCCAAATTGGACGATGACTCCAATGGGTTTTTCTTTTTGGTAAATACTCAAGACGTCCTCAACGGTCAGCGGCTCAAAATACAGTTTATCTGAAGTATCGTAGTCAGTAGACACCGTCTCAGGATTGCAGTTTACCATGATAGTCTCGTAACCCATATCGCGCAGAGCAAAAGCGGCGTGGACACAGCAGTAATCAAATTCGATACCCTGACCAATACGGTTAGGCCCTCCACCTAAAACCATCACCTTCGGTCGCTGGCTAACTATGTTATTATCCGGTGCATTATACGTCGAATAGTAATACCTAGCATTTTCTGTGCCGCTGACTGGAACAAAGTCCCATGCTTCCAAGAGTCCTAACTCAACACGTTGTTTGCGTACCTCCGCCTCATCTACGGCTAGTAATTTGGCTATATATTTATCAGCAAATCCATCTTTCTTTGCCTGAATAAGTAAATCACTTGGTAGTTTTTTGCCTTTATAACTAATGATTTTCTCTTCTTGTTCTACTAGTTCTTTCATTTGCTGGATGAACCAAGGCTTAATAAAAGTTTTCCGATAAAGCTCCTGAACATCTGCACCTTTACGCAGAGCTTCATACATAATAAATTGCCTTTCGCTGGTAGCGTAGCTAAGCATTTTCATTAATTCTTCAAGTGATTTTTCATTGAAGTCGTTAGCAAATCCCAGCCCGGACCGTCCTATCTCTAAGGACCTGATAGCCTTCTGGAAAGCTTCTTTATAATTTTTACCGATACTCATAACCTCCCCGACAGCGCGCATTTGGGTACCAAGCCGGTCCTCTGCGTCACGGAATTTCTCAAAAGCCCAACGGGGAAACTTAACCACTACGTAATCTCCGGAAGGAGTATATTTTTCCAGAGTACCTTCTCGCCAGTATGGTAACTCGTCTAGAGTCACGCCGGCGGCTAATTTAGCTGAGATTAAGGCAATGGGGAAACCGGTGGCTTTCGAAGCCAATGCAGAAGAACGTGAAGTGCGCGGATTGATTTCAATTATTACTATCCTTCCTGTTTTGGGGTTGTGTGCAAATTGTATATTTGTACCGCCGATAATTCCTAGCTTTTCTACTACCTTGTAAGAATACTCCTGTAGGCGTTTTTGAAGGGATTCACTAATCGTAAGCATGGGGGCAGTACAGAAAGAATCGCCAGTGTGAACGCCCATGGCATCTACATTTTCAATAAAACAAACGGTAATAATCTGGTTTTTTGCATCTCGGATGATTTCTAGTTCTAGTTCCTCCCAGCCTTCTACCGATTCTTCAATTAACACCTGACCAACCATACTGGCAGCGATACCGCGGCTTGCAATTATCCTTAACTCTTCGACATTGTATACCAGACCTCCGCCGGTACCCCCCATCGTAAAGGCTGGTCGGACAATGACTGGATAGCCAAGCTCGGTAGCAACTAATTCGGCATCCTTAACGCTGTAAGCAATTTTACTCCGAGGAGTAGCGATACCCAGTTCTTTCATTGTTTCTTTGAAAGCCAAACGGTCTTCGCCGCGACGTATAGCTTCCGGGTCTACGCCGATTACCTTTATATCATATTTTTCTAGGACTCCACAACGTGACAGACTTGAACTGAGGTTAAGTCCGGTTTGTCCACCTAAATTTGGTAGTAGGGCATCCGGTCGTTCTTTCTTGATGATTTTAATCATTGTCTCAAGATTAAGGGGCTCAATATACGTGGCATCTGCCATGTCGGGGTCAGTCATAATTGTTGCCGGATTTGAGTTAACTAACACAATCTGGTAACCTAAAGATTTCAAGGCTTTACATGCTTGAGTGCCAGAATAATCGAACTCACAAGCTTGCCCAATAACAATTGGTCCGGAACCGATAATCATAACTTTTTTAATATCATCACGTACGGGCATGGTCATCTCTCAATTTGATAATATTGATTTCTATACATTTCCGTTTATATTACTTACCACAGATATGCGATGACATATAAAATAACTTTAGCGCGCGCGTTACTACATGGGCGATTTTATTTCCATCAATTTTAACCTGTTCGCTAATACTTTCCATATATTCCCTCAATTACATTCAAGAAGCAAATAACCTTACATAATCACCTTCTAATTGCTTAATGGTTTTTACTATCTTTCACCAAATCCCTGAAATATTAACACCCAATTTTCTGTGTATGCAAAAAATCAAGTAGTTGTGTATTCCACTTTCACTCCTAAAAAAGTGGAATTATGAGATTTTCTGCGGTTAATACCAACACCTGCCTTTTCAAATCCCCGCGACCCCCCAGTAATCCTCCGGACATTTTGAGGAAAAAATGACGAGATATTATTTTGGTTTACTTAAAATCTTTTCACCATCATAATATTCTCCAATTGTGCCTTGAAATCTTGTTTCTAACATCTCACAAGCTCCTTTCGGGTTTCTTGTCAATTCGCGTAATCAGCAAACAAACTCTTGTATGTATTAATTCCACAAATCATTGAATGAAGACTTTAAAACCTAAGCGATTCCTAGGACAAGTTCATCAAGAGCCAGTATTATTTTGGCAAGACTCAAAAAATTTTCACATGGACAGCCTACGGGTATGTCATTTGTTGTTGTTGACCCCCCCTACCCCCCAACAACAACATTTAAGCCCTCTCTGAAAGTAAGTTGGTCCAGATGATTGTGGGTTTTTGCAGAAGCCAGCCACAAAAACCTTGTTGAATATCAAAAGCTGATCAAGATAAAACCAAAGGCTGGAACAAAATTCGTTTATGACAAAAAAGATGCAAACGTCAAAATGGTTGCAGTTGACCTAAGAGGAGCGCAAAATGCTTCAGTAGACGTAGCAGAACGACACGTTATGAGCCCCCAGCGATTTATTAAAAGAATTGTGGACCGAGAAATCTTCACGCCCACTTATGAAACTGGTCAAATTTGAGATCCAAAAAAGTTAACTGTCGACTAATTGGGGCCTGCTAAAAAAAACCTGACATAGCTGTGATACCCCTAACAGAATTCCGAAATAACTTCATTACATAGGATTGTCGCTCAAAAAACAAAAACAATTAATCCCTGTTCAAATCCCGCGATTTCACCATCAACTAATTTTTTTACAAAATAGTTTGTAATTTCTTCTTGTATTTGTTATTTTAAGAGCGTTTGTAGTACTGTTGCGTTGGTGAAGAGTGCTTTGGTTCCTCCGATGAGGTAGGCTATTCGTAGGGTTTCGATTATTTCTTGTTTTGTGGCTCCTAGCTTGATTGCTTTTTGGCCTAGGACAATGGCGCCTTGTGTTGCTCCGTTTTCTGCGTCTATGGCCATTGCTATTAATATCTTAATTTTCTGGGACAGTTTTCCTTCAGAAAATGCTAAACCTTGTATATTCTCATAGGTTCTGATGATTTCTGGGTCAAATTCTCGATATGAATCAACTGGGTTTTTGGACATAAAATCACTAAATATTACTCCCAAAAAGAGCGAAATAAACTTTTTTTTGGGTTAAAGCTGAGGGGCAATCGGTATTTTTTGCATTTGATTCCGAGAAGTAGTAGTTGTAACGTGCGTACAGCAATAAACAACTACTTCTAGACATTTTTCAATTGAGTTCATAATCTTTGAATATTTGATTAAGGTGTTTTTAGTTCGAGTCCTAATAAAGAAAAACATGCGAATATGGCTAGCACTCCGACGAGTATGAATGTGTAAGAAAATCCTAATAGTTCTGCTATGGTGGCACCGACCACTGCGGCGATTGCGGTTCCGATTCCTGTTGCTGTGGAGTATATGCTCCAGTCGTAACTTTTTCGGTAAATTGCAGAGTTTTTGCTCCAAAGTCCCATCCAAGATGGAAATGCTAATCCGCTTCCTAGGCCGTAGATTATTTGGGCTAAATAAATGTAAATTACTTGGGTCGCAAAAATGTAAATAAACGGAACTAATGAAACCACAAAGGTTCCAGCTATCACAAGTTTGATTCTAAAGCCTCGTTTGCGTTTATCAACAATTTTTGAAAGGGGTAATTGTACTAAACTCTTGGTTAACATAAACAGCATGACTGCAATACCTGCTGCGAAAACTGTTCCGTCAACCAGATTGTCTTTAATGAAAATCGATAAAATTGGTTGCATTAATCCAAAACCAGTTAACAAGAAAACGTCCGATACCATCAGCAGCAAAATGGTTTTGTCCATAAATAAAATCTAGATGCGTCAAACAAAAGGATATCTGTCTAAACATGCTTGGTAGACAGAGTTTACTTCAAATTGTGTTCTTCATGTAAGTCAATTCTGTGGGCTGGCGTTTTTTGTGTTTTTTGTTTTTCATGCGATTTTTTTAAATTTTATTAGGTATTTTCAATGTCTTGTTCATTTTTTTTAGAAAAAATCGGATAATTTATTAGCGATTAAGTTGTGGATAACCAATCCATTAATCAAGTGATGAACATGAATACGAAAACTATAATCATTATAATTGCTGCTATCGCAGTTGTATCTGTGGGAGCATTAGGTTATGTTTACCTTGGTTCTCCATCTGAATCTAATGAACTAGAATATCCAATAACAATAACCGACGGTGCAGGAAATACTGTCACTTTTGCGGAGTATCCTGAAAGAATAGTTTCCATTGCACCTAGTTGCACTGAAATTTTGTTTTCTATCGGATTAGAAGACAAAATTGTTGGAGTTCCAATTTACGATAATTATTCGCCAGAAATTCAAAGTGCAATTGCCTCTGGCAAAATAGCGACAGTTGGGGACTTCCAAACAATCAGTGTAGAAAGTGTAGTGGCGTTAGACCCTGATTTGATTCTTTCTAAGGGAGGTTTCCAGCTTTCTACTGCTAACCGGTTTATTGAACTGGACAAAACCGTTGTAATTGTAATCCATTCCGGATTTACTGGGTACCTTGATGATATTTCCTTAATTGGGCAAATAACTGGAAACGAACAAGAAGCTGCTGCAGTTGTTGCAGGCATCCAAGCAGATGCCCAGTTAATTGAAGATAAAGTCAGTGACCTAGAAAAGCCAACAGTTTACGTTGAGTACGGGTCCATGAACAGTTTTGGTGGAAACTCTGTAGTTAATGAATTAATTACCCTTGCTGGAGGAGTCAACGTGTTTGCTGATTATAATGGTCAATACTTGTCAACATCTACTGAAGAAATTCTAAACGTTAACCCTGACATTATCATAATTTCTGAAGGAGTCATGTCAAGCTATTACAGCTGTACACCTGAAGAAATTAAAAACCGAGAAAGCTGGAACCTGTTAAATGCAGTTATTAACGATGCTGTTTATGAAGTCGATGAAAACTTGATTACTGTTGCTGGACCAAACATTGTCGATGGAATACAGCAATTAGCTGAAATATTCCATCCTGAAGCATTCGCGGAAAGCTAAACATCCAAAACTTTATGAACAAAAATGGCGATGAGGACAAAGCTATCAGTTGGTGCTGAAGATCCAAAACTCGCCTCACGTCCTTTTAACTCGTTTAAACCGCTGGAAATTAATCGTTTTTTTGTTATCCGTTAGTCTAATTGTTATAGTTTTAGTTACTGTAACAATTGGATCAATGGACATTTCATTACCTGATGTCTATACCGTTTTGATCAAAAATTTGCCCTTTATTGGAGATTTTGTACAAAGTGACGTATCAGCAATTCAAACTGAAGTTGTCCTAAAAATCAGGTTGCCCCGAGTTTTAGTCGCTGCAGTTGTTGGAGTTGCTCTTGCCGCGGCGGGAACTGTTCTTCAAGGATTACTCAGAAACCCCATGGCTGACCCATACGTTCTGGGAATTTCTGCAGGAGCAAGCGTTGGAGCCTCATTGGCTATAGGATTTGGATTTGGGTCCACCTTTCTAGGGTTTTTGTATGCTGTACCTTTATTGGCGTTTATTGGTGCTCTTACAACAATCTTTGTAGTATATAACATCGCAAAACGCAGCGGTGGAAACTCAATGCTGACTTTGTTATTGATAGGAATTGCAATAAGCAGTTTCTTGTCAGCTATTGTTTCATTGATCAAAATAATCAGTTCTGATGCTTTACAAGGAATCGTTTACTGGATTATGGGCAGCCTTCAATTGGCTGGATGGAACCACCTGTATATTGCATCCCCGTTTATTTTTGGGGGCATAATTATAATCTTTTTTTACGCAAAAGACTTGAACATAATTTCTCTTGGAGAAAATCAAGCCCAACATCTTGGAGTAGATGTTGACAGCCTTAAGACAAGACTATTAATCTGTGTTTCTTTGATTACTGCCGCAGCAGTTTCAGTAAGTGGCATAATTGGCTTTATTGGTTTGATAATTCCTCACATGACACGACTACTTGTTGGACCCGACCACAGAATTTTGATACCAACCTCTGCTTTGCTTGGGGCAATTGTTCTAATTATCTGTGACACCTTAGCCCGAACATTGATGAGCCCCGCCGAAATTCCAGTTGGAATAATAACATCCGTTCTGGGTTCTCCTTTCTTTGTTTATCTGCTAATTAAACGAAAGAAAACTGTTGGCAGCTGGCACTAACAATCTTCAAATTGCTACGAAAACATCTGCATTTAGTTTTTCAACTTGTTTTTTACTACTATTATGCCAACAAATATTGCTGCTAGTAAAAGTGGAAAAATCATCCCTGACGGAAATTCTGGAATCACTTCCACGTTGTCATTGTTTATGGGGTAAATTTCCTTATTTGGTGCCACAGATAATTGATAAACTGGGTATCCTTGTTGGTCTTTTCGGATTGATTGTGTAGGGTCCTGAATCTTTGATGTAAAATCTATGTCCTCTGGGTACATTACTAAACGGGATTTTATCCATTCGCCTGGAGATTGATAGAGGGTGTTTTCAAAAAATATTGTAACTTTGATTGTTTCGTTATTTTGCAATTTGTGATTGTACACTTCAATAATGGTGTTGTTTGTTTTAACTGTTGAACCTGAGGTATTTACTATGATGGAACCTTTTTCGTAGATTCTAATCTTCATTTCTGGAGTATCTGGTGTAGTATGCCATGAAACTAGTTCTAGGTGTGGAGATAAAGTAACCGATAAATACGAGTCAGCATGAGAAGTTGCACCAAAATTTGAGATGTCAAAGGTCGCCCAGAATTCTGGATTGCATACGTCGGGATAGTAAACAACTGTAGAAAGCTGAGGAACTGGGTTAGATGAAGCATTAACCTGTTGTAAACCTTGGGTAATGCAAAATATTGAGCTTGTAATAAGAAGAATGAAAAACAGTTTTTTCATTGCTTTTGTCTCGCATTTACTTGTTTTGATTGCTTCTTTCCAAGTATAACGGTGTTATATAAACAGATATGAAAACAAAAAGAACGTTTCTTTCGTCTTAAACCGTCAGAATTTTTCTAGAAAAAGTTGCAAGAAGTAATAACTGAAGTTATTTCTATATGAAATATCCTGCAATGATTGAAATGGCGTAAATCAGCATGCTTACATGGAATAGTGGCAATGCTTTCATTGCTGAGTCTGCGGTTTTTCCTTTCAAGATTTTGTAGTTAGCTAATGTTAAGAGTACAAAACTGATGCTAAACCCGATTAATGCTATGGTTCCTAGAATGCTAACAAAAACTATTGCGGCTCCAATATGTAATGCACTAAACAGTAAAATCCAGTAACTGGTGCCTTTCATTTCATAGAGCAAGGGTATAGTTTTCATGTTTTTGACTTTGTCATTGGTTACATCTGCCATGTCATTTACTCCTAAATGTGCTTGGGCTAAGGGATAAAAAAACAAACCAAAGAGTAATGCATTGAAATCAAAACCTGCAACCGCGATGTATCCTGCTACATGAAACATTGTGAAATCAATCCGCCCAATCAGTTGAGCGAAAGGAAAGCTTTGGTTTCTTTTTTTGATTTGATAAAAAATTTCCAGCCCATAACAAACTAGCATGATGGTTACAAGATACAGGGACGTTGGAAAAGGAAACGTGAAAATCAAAACAGTCGTAACTGCAACTAGTCCAAAAAACACAATCAATCCTTGCTTGTAAGAAAGCAGACCTTGGGATAGGGGTCTTTGACCAAAAACTCTCCAATATTTTGTTAATTTATTGGTTTCAACTTCTTTTTTGTCTATATCCCGATCTATGATATCATTCAAGACTAAGCCTGCTTCAAATCCTGCTAAACCAATAAAGATGGCTCTGAGTATAAGAGACCACGAAAAAATGGCGTTTAATTGAAACCCAAGGAACACTCCCGCGCAAAAAAGTGTGGGCCAAACAAAAAAGAAATGCACTCTGGTCAGATCAAAGTACGATTTGAGTTGTGCTTTCATTCACATTCCTCAAATTTCATTATGTAATTCATTATATCTTTTAATAAGCTATTCCATCAATAAACAAAGAGAGAACTTCATGAATTCCCTGATAGTCTTACGCGTAATTCGTGTTCACATCGTGGCGGGTGGAGTTTTAGCCTTTTCCCTTGGAGCCTTACTGGCAATTTTAACTGGCGGAATCGTAAATCTTTTACACCTTGCCTTGGGTTACAGTGTGGTTTTCTTAGGCGATTTGTCCACTCATTTTAGCAATGACTATTTCGATGTTGAATTGGACCGGCATCAGAAAAACCAAAAACTGTTTTCGAACAAAAAAATCTTGGTAAACCATCCAAACCTTTCTCCATTGGCAAAGAAAATCTCATTGATCCTGCTGATGTTGTCAAATGTTTTGGCTGGGATAATGGTTCTCTTTTTTGGAGCCCCCACAGAATTGTTCATCATTACATTTTTAGCAAATCTCTTGGGATGGGCATACTCAGCTCCTCCAATGCGATTAAGTGCAAAAAGTCTAGGAGAACTAGCTATTGCCTTGGCTACGGGATTCATAATCCCCAGTATCGGTTACCTGTCCGTGAAAGGTCAACTTGATTTGCTTTTTGTTTTTCTTTCAATCCCGTTTATGATGTATGGTTTCTTTCTTAGTCTTAATCTTGAAATCCCGGACATAAAAAACGACCAAAAAGGTCAAAAAACTACATTTGCAGTTCGAATAGGTCCAAAAAACAGTTTCTATGTGCTTACAGCAATCACTTCCCTTGTAACATTAACCTTTTTTGTTCTCATGGAACAACTTTTTACCAATGTTATTAACTTGAAAGTCATCTTTTTTCTTTCTTTGGTACCCTTAACAACAACAGTTCTTGGATTTCTTGCAACCTTCAAGAACAAAAACGTTAGCCAGTTTTGTTCATTGAATATTATCGCACTTTTTCTGTTTATAATCTCATTAAACGCATACTTTTTTCTGCTCTTAACATAATTTGTTGTTTTGTTAAAGTTTAAAAATAAAAAAATTAGAGGTTTGATTTTTTTTATTTTGTTACTCAAAACCCGCTGCCGTCTGAAATTCCATCACCGCAATTGGGTGCTGGACCCTTTCCAGGGGTATCTGGTTGAATAAACTGGTTACCGTCTGGAATTCCATCGCCTGCTCCCTCGGGTGGTGCAACACTATTTTCTGCTGCTACTATTCCGATAATCATGCTGGCTACAATCAAAACCAATATTGCGCTAGTTGCTATTTTTTTCATTTTGATTTTCCCTCAACATTTCCAGTTTATGATATATATCAAGATTTGATATAAGGGACATTGTGAAACGAGAAATTCAAAAAATGAAACGCCCAATTCTAGCTTCAATAACTATAAATTTTGCAGAGATCTACAATTTTTTGAGGTTAAATAGATGGACGACAACGAAAAAATGGTACTGGAAACCATGAAAAAAGCAGGAAAACCTGTCCGACCTGGAGATTTAGCAAAAATGACTGGATTAGACAGCAAAGAAGTTTCCAAAATCATAAAAAGCCTGAAAACTCAAGGTGAAGTAATTTCCCCCAAAAGATGTTTCTATGCCCCTGCTTAGCAGTTGTTTTTTTGGAAAATATAAAATCCTGAAATATTTTCCTCTGGTTTTTTTCTAAACATGTTGACTTGGTTTTGGTATGTTTTAACGATTTCACTGTTTTCTGGGTTTTTCTTCCACTTTTTTATTAGCCGTTCCAAAGGTTCAAAATAATTTATCTTCCACTCGTCATCAGGTAAAATAAAATGATCAATCAGGCTATAGCCCAAATCTGATGTGCTGATAAGAGCACTTGATACGTGATTTATTCCATCATGAGCGACTATGAAACCTCCTTTTCGTAGTAAATGTCTTAACTGATTGAGGCTTTTCTCGAAACCAACTATATGTAACGAGCCTTCAGCCCAGATTATGTCAAAGGTTTCATCTGGAAAATCAACATCCAGTATCGAACAATTTTGGGTAGAAACACGGTTCGAAAGTCCTTCTTCTAGGATTTTTTTGTCTAGCTTTTCCAGCTCTTTATGGTCTGTGTCAACGCTGACTATTGTTCCCTTACTTAGTTTAGCTAACTCAATTGTTGGAATCCCTGAACCGCAGCCAACATCAAGAATGTATGGTTCATTAATTTTTGGAAGAATCTGAAACGCTTGCCGTGTATACTTCAAAAAATGTTTTCTGATTTGCTCTACTTCAGCTTCCAGAATTGATTCAGTTGACGTTTATCCTATCCCCACTATTTTATGTTGGCTTCAAAGTTTTAAATTTTGGCTTATCTTTCCTTTTCAGTTTTCTTTGACAATTTCGAATACCAATTCTCTTCTTTTCTTATCCACAACAGTTACTGCATTCATTTTTCTTAGACAATACGTAATTTTTTGAGCTAACCTAATAGGAATCCCCATTTTCTTTGCCAAAATTTTATTCGTAAATGGATTATCCATATTGTCGGGTAAAACTTTAAGAAAATCTGTTTTTTTCTCAAAAATAACGCTGCCAAAAATTTTTATAAGCTTTCTGTCTTTGACGCTTATTCCTTTTCGTCGCCAGCTTCCTTTTCCGTCGTTGCATCGTAGTTCCTTTTCTTCGATGAATAAAACTTCAATAGAAAAATTTTCATTATTAATCAAACTAGGTAAATGAACCATTTCACCAAAAAGGTCAGTAATTTTTCCTTTTTTTGGTGATTTTCTTTTTTTAACAATCTCTCCAGCGTCTGACACGTAAACAATCCATTTAATCTTGGCAATGGGATAAACAAGTCTTACTTTATTGCCTTTGAGGAGCTTTCTTAATTTCTTTTTGATTGCTGAAAGGTTTCTTGTTTGTATTTCAATCAGCAAACCATCCTCATTTATTACATCAACAATAAACTCATCAACCTTAACCTCAACTGGGTGCTTTGCTTTGGAATACCAGCCCTTGATGTCAGCATGCAACGAGTATTCTGTCATAACTATTTTCATTCTCAGAAACGGTATTCAAGGGTTACTGACGTTACCGAAAAATCAGCCCGAATCTGTTGGTGCCCCTTGGGTTCCCCTTATTTCAAAATGTTTAACGTAAGCGATGTGGTCAAAGGTAAAATATATCGAATTATGGCTTCCATTATATGATTGAATGTAGTGTTCATCGCTCATTTTGTAATACTTGTCAATTACAGAAATTTCTCCCCCGATTAAACCCGTTGGAACTGTTATGTTACAAAAGGAATTTTCTGGTTCACCTATGAACGCAAAAGAAACAATTTTTTCCTCTTTCAAATAACTGACTTCAGGGGACGAAGAATAATTACTTAGCACATTTACGGTGTAAGTTTCGTTTCCTACTGAAAACGGAAACGAATACAGTTTACCGTTTTCTGTTTTATCTTTTCCTGAATCAATAAATAAAATTGTTGCGACTGTCCCTGAGGCAATCAGCAGTAATGTGATGAAACCAATTATGGCTCCTTTATGTTTTTTAATCAATTAACAACCTCAGTAATAGGTTGATGTTTTTATTGTTGAATGCATAAAGTAGTATGGATTGAAGAAACGGGTTTGCTGAGGTTTAAGTACAATTAAATTGAAGGAATGAAAAAATGAAAAAACCATGCTACTATCACGGGTAATTTTCATTTTGTACTTGAACCCTTTCAGCCCCATTTCTTTATTTTTTTCCTTTTTTGTTTCTGATCTAATATTGCCCATTGAAAGTTTTTTAAAATAAAAAACGTTTTTCTCAAAAATATTTGACAAAAATTTTCCAACCCAAAAAAGGTCTTACTCAAGAAAATTTGACAAAAATATAATTAAGTTTTAAAATTCAATTTAGTTCTCCATTAAACAAAGAAACAGAGATGAATGAACTAATGAGGTTTAGTTCCCGTTTTTCCGGTTCACGTGTTATCGATTTTTCTATTTTTAATCTAATTTTGCGTTTTTCAACTGTAACGGTTTTATATTATGAGTAAACGTATAGAGGATGAATTACGATTATCTGGTTCGTTATTTCATGGAGGACAAAAATATCACACTAAAATCTGTTGCAAAGATTGCCATCGTGTTTCCTGCATTGAATGAATGTGAAGCAGTTGGAAAAATACTCGATGAAGTAAAAAATGTCATGACAGATTACGACTTTGACTTGGTTGTTGTTGACGGTCATTCTACTGATGGTACAGATAAGATCGCAAAAAAACATGGTGCTATAGTCCTTTACCAGCCCGGGAAAGGTTATGGAGACGCTTTAAAAACTGGTTTTCTTTATGCCAAAAACAAACTTAACTCTGAAATTCTTGTAATGCTTGATGCTGACCTGACTTATGACCCTAAAGACATACCTAAACTAGTTCGTCCTATCATGGACGGTGACGCTGAGCTAGTAATAGGCAACAGATTTGCAGGAATGCAAGAGGGTGCAATGCCTGCTGTTAACCAAATTGGCAACAAGGCAATTTCAACCCTTGCCAACATGTCTTTGGGTATTGGAATCAGTGACACACAAAGTGGAATGAGGGCTTTCAAAGCAGAGTTGCTAGATGAAGTTAATTTGATGGCTGTGGGTATGCCCTTTGCTTTGGAAATGTTGGCAAAGGCACGTTCGGTTAACTCTAGAATGCTTGAGCTTCCAATAAGTTACAGGCCACGGGTCGGAGAAACAAAACTCAGTCCACTAAAAGATGGCTTTAGAATCTTCAACGTAATTGTGAGGCTAATGTTTGACGTTAGACCTCTGTTGTTCTTTGGAACAATCGGGACGATGTTTGGTGCATGGGGGCTGTTTCTTCATTACGTGTTGCTTCCAATCGAAATTGTTTACATTGTATTTCCATTACTTTTGATAATCGGAGGCATTTTGGCTTTCGTAGTTGGTTTTGCAATGTTTGTTGAAAAGGGCGCTTTACAAAAAAATAAAACCACCTAGTCAAAAGATTTAATGAACATTTTTGTTCATCACATCATTTGTTTTATCCTTATAATTTTTAATTATGCCCTAAAAAACACAGATGGACTTACAAACCGTTTTTATTCATTTTTTTCAAAACTGTTGTTGCTGTTATTAGAACTATTGTGAAAACTGTGATTAAAATTCCTGCTGGAAATTCGGGGATATCTTGTTTTTTTACCAAACTAGTCCAGGTATCTGGATTAAAATCATTTTCTTGGTTATTTATTGCTAACAGTTTGTGTTCAAGCAACAGGTAATTAACGTTAAGGTAATGGGTTGAATTTAAATCAACATATACAACAGCAACAGTTCTGTTTCCGGTTCCCGTGTAGTCTGTTCCGTACAAGTTGTCTATGTCAAGGTAAACTGTTTTTCCTTCAACAAGAGAAGCTAAAACACTCTTAGCTGATATGTAACCCGTTGAATTGTCAATATCTGCACAAGTGGGGTCTATGTCCGCCAACTTTATCGTGCCTTCTGTCTCAGTTTCAAAGCTGTCATCTCCTAATACTTCGGTGACAACAGTTGAAGCGTCAATTTCTTCAGAACCCTGAACCAATGGAATAACTAAAACCATAACCAGAAGAAAAAAGCTGGCGAAAACTCCTGTTTTCATATCTTAATTAACTGCTTGAAAATATTTTAACTTATATTTTTGAGCATGAAAATCAACTGGTAGCTATTGAAACTCTCGGTTGTGGAGTTTGTTGTCGGTTGCGGTTTATTGTTTTCTGATTGGAATTTTCATGATTGGATTTGGTCCTTTGTCCTATACTTCAACATGAAGCCAAACTTCATAACTGTATTAACTATAAAGGATTCACGTCAAACTATGACTCAACAGGTAATGCTAGAAAAGCTTGCTAAAACAGAAACTGTATGCACCAGTTGCAAACACTTCATTGAATCTGAGGGCATGTTCTACTGTAAATTTTATCAAGCTTTTTTCACTGCGGAAACTCTTTCCATTCCTTGTGATTTCCAAGAAAAACTAGACTTTTTAGTTTCCTTGGTTGGTTCTGGCAATTTTTAGTTTCAGTTTCATTTGCTATTTTTGTTGTAACCTTTTTTCCAAAAAATGCAGCTAATACCTAATTTCATAATACAAGCCAGATTCCTGACAAAATGTATAAGTCACATTCACCTTTTAAAACTAAAAATTTTATGATTTAATGTCAAAAATTTTTGTATTTGAATTTCAAAACTGTTAATTGCCAATTTTTTGGTTACTTGAAATGCGTATTAGGCGTTCATAGGCGTTAAATATTCAGTCAAGCTTTCACAATAATCGGTAGTAAAATATGTCCGCTGATGTTCCATTAGATGAATTGCTGGAAAAAGTCAAAGAAGCAATATCAAAACAATCACCGGGCAACTCGGATAATAACGACAAAAAACAATTCAAATGCCCTCATTCTTTTGGTTATTTATCCAAAATGCCTAAAGGAAATCCGATGCCTGAAGAATGCTTCTTATGTCCAAAAGTTGTCGAATGTCTAGCTTCTTCATGATTGCATATTTTTTCTCCAGTTTATTGATATGCTTTTAGTTGGGGGTCGATAAAATTCATGTTTTATGGTTGTATTTGTTTCCGTTGTGGATTTTAGACCAATAACACTTTTAAACAATATATTGTATATTAATAAACGGGATAAATTATGGTTGCAGAAACGCTACCTTGTGCAGAAAAAAAATGTGCAAGTAAAATGTCCCTGGTCGAAGACAAAGATAACTTCCTCTATTATCGATGCTTAGCAAAACATAACGAGCACTATTTTTGTTATAATGTTGCCCAAAAACAATGGGAGCGTTTAATTGTAACTCGAAAACTTGTGCTTCGTTACGCTGAAAACCCCTGTGGGGAAGCCCCTGCAGAACCTCAAAGTGAATCGGCAGAAAACAACAAGTTTGAACTCGACCAATCAGTTGTCCAGGAATTTGAAAAATCCCTGGTAGGGCCTGTCGAGGTTCCAGCAGAGGAATCTGTTGATGAAAATACAGAAGCTTCTCTTGAATTGCCTGCTGAAGCACCTGCCAAAGTTTCGGATGCAGAAGAAATTCTTGATGATATTGGTCAAAACCTAGAAATTGTTTCTGATTTAATGAAGATAAAAGGAATTGGTTCAAGTCGAGCCCAAGATTTGGTGGAGGCTGGGGTCTATACTATTTCTGATTTGGCGAAATGTTCGGCTTCTGATCTTTCTAAAGAAACTGGTCTTCCTGTATCAAAACTCGTTACTTGGATTGTTAAAGCGAAAACCTTGGTAGATGATGAAGTAATAATTTCCGCTTAATTGATTATTTACGGAAAAGTGATGTTTGTTCCGTTTTTCCTGTGTCGTTTTTTCCTTCAGGTGATTGTTGCTGGCTGTTTTTGTCTGGTTGAACAATAAATATACTAATAAATCGTAATATTTAATACATGATTTGGTGTAAACTAATACGGTTATCACTAGGTGAAGTTTCCACAAACATAGAGGTTGTTTTCATGATTGGAATTACTTTTGTTGAAAGACAAATGGTTTCTTTAGGTCTGATGGAGCGTGAATTATACGAACTGTATACTAACTTGTCCTTAAAAGTTGAAGATTTAGCTGCCAAGACATTGTTTACTTACATTGCCAGTGACAGCCTAAAACATTCTACTGTTTTGGTTAGAATCCTTGAAGAAGCAGGGGGTTCAAAACTAAAAGAAAATGATTGCAACGAAACCATCAGGTACAATATTGACTTGATTAGTACTCTTTCAGCAGATATTTCACGTAGAAAAAAACTTAGTCGGGAAGAATTGCTTTCAGTAATTGATACTTTAGCGGGTTTTGAAACTTTATTGTACGATGAGTACGCCAAAGCCTTTCACGTGGACACTGCTCAATTTACTGAAGATGAAGACCCCGACAAGAATGAACCTGATTTGAGTATTTTTAGTTTGATAGTTAAAGATGAAGATCTGCACAAACAGATTTTGCTCTCGTTAGTAAATCTATGTGACAAACAACTCGATTTCAAAGATAACACTCCTGTGGTCAAATATCAAAGCCCAGATTCATGGTACGTTCCACCACGATGAACCCGACAATAAATTAATGTTTAAAATGCAGCTCTATTCCTTTCTCTTTTTTGAGACATATTTTCAAAACTAAATCGGATTTGATATCTTCTTTTTTGCCAAAAATTTTTTAGAATTTAAATTAACTGCTTTACTAATTTGAATTCTGTCTACATAACACTTTTAGCTCAACTGCACAAAAACTTGAGTCTGTGGCTAAGGTGGGGTGGGAAACCTGACAAAATGGGGGTCAAGTACTGATAATAGTGCAACAACTTTATCCAATTCTGTGGGAACACCAGCCATCAAAGTGTTGCACGTGGATGATGATTCAGATCTTTTATCTTCTGCCAAACAAATTTTGGAATTACAAAGTTGCTTTCGTGTCGAAACTGTTTCTACCGTAAGGGAAGCCATTAAAAAATTAAGTGAACAAACTTTTGATGTTATAGTTTCTGATTATCAGATGCCTGAAAAAGATGGTTTAACTTTTTTAAAAGAGCTAAGGGAAACTGGTGATGAAATTCCGTTTATATTGTTCACTGGAAAAGGTCGTGAAGAAGTAGCAATTAAAGCCCTCAATATTGGTGCTGATTATTACCTTAACAAACTGGGGCACCCAAAAACTGTTTTTTCTCAACTTTCCCATTATATTCTTCAAGCTGTAAATAAAAGAAAAGCAGAAAAAAGGTTAACATACAAGCTAGAATTTGAGTCAGTTATATCACGAATATCTTCAAGGTTTGTGAATCCCCCCGATTTTGATAACGCAATTAATAAATCTCTGGAAGATATTGGGCGAACAAGTGGGGCAAGCCGTGTTTGGCTATTTTTATTGAGTGATAATCAAACAGTTATTAAAAACATCTTTGAATGGTGCTCAGACTCTGCTGCTCCTCAACTTGAAAACCTTGAGAAACTTGCAATTGAACAAATTTCTTGGGGTTTAGACCAACTTCGTGATGGAAAAACAATTCAACTGTCTGATGTTTCACTGTTGCCTTTGGAGTTAAATGAAATAAAAGAATTTTTGGACAACAAAAGCATCAGATCAATTTTGGTGTTGCCTCTTTTTTTGTCGGGTGAGTTAGGGGGTTTCATAGGCTTAAATAATGTACACAATACTGAATTTTGGGGTCCTGATGATATTGCCCTTATTCAGATATTTTTAGAACTTATTGGAAATTATTTAGAGCGCAAGGCTGCTTATGAGAAACTGCAAGAAAACGAGAAAACATATCGGTTGTTGACAGAAAACATTACTGATGTAATCTACATTCAGGATATGAATCTAGATGTCACGTATGTGAGTCCCTCAATCAAAACTTTATCTGGTTATTCCCCTGAAGAAGTCTATGATCTAAAACCAGCAGATTTTATGGTTCCAGAATCTTTTGAACGCGGAATAGTTGATTTCAAAGAGGCCCTTTCTTTAGTTGCTGAAAAACCAGATTCTGAAATTCCCCTTAGGCAATATGAGTACATACGAAAAGATGGCACAACATTTTGGGGTGAACTGCGAACGAAAATATTGTTGGATTCCAAAGGTCACCCTATTGGAGTGCAAGGCGTTTTACGGGATGTAACTGAACGTAAAGAAACTGAAGAAAAGCTTAAAGAAAGTAAGGAACAGTATCGGTTACTGACTGAAAATATTACTGATGTAATATTCATTCAAAACTTAGATCTGAGTATCAAATATGTCAGTCCTTCTGTCGAAACTTTATCTGGGTATACTCCTGATGAAATCATAAATCTTGGACCAAAAGGTTTGATGACTCCTGAATCTTATGAGCGTGGACTTGTTGAAATCCAAGCTGACCTTGCTTTATCCGCAAAAAATCTTGATTTTGAACCTAAATTTCGACGTTACGAATACATGCGTAAAGATGGTTCTACTGGTTGGGGCGAATTTAAGCCTAAATTACTGCGTGATTCCAAAGGCAATATTGTGGCTATCCAAGGTACCCTGCGAGATGTGACAGAACGCAAAAAAGCAGAAGACGCGTTACGTCAAGAGCAAGAAAAATTTGAAACGGTCACTGGCACCCTTAATGTTGGACTTAGCGTTATCTCAAAAGATTATAAAATCTTGTGGGCAAACAAGTTTCTCACTGACTTATGTGGTGATGTAATCGGCAAAACGTGTCACTCTGTATACAATGACCTTGGTAATATTTGTCCAAACTGTGGCGTTAAAGAAATTTTTGAAACCGGAAAAACCCATGTAGTGTGTGAACAATCTGTCCCTGCTCCTAACGGACAACGTTGTTGCATCGAACTTACAGCTAATCCAATTAGAGACGACGAAGGCAATATAATTGCGGTTTCTGAACTTTCTATCAACATAGATGACCGCAAAAAGATGGAAAACAGGCTCCGTGAGGCAGAAAAAATGTATCGTTTTCTTTTTGATAAAGCTCCTGTAGGTATTTCTATAGCTGATTTAAATGGTTGTTTAGTTGAATTCAATGATGTCGCTCATAAGCAATTGGGTTATTCGCGAGAAGAGTTTAAAAAATTGTGTATTGCTGATTTTGAACTTTTGGAAACAACAGACGCGATAAATGCTCGAATAATGCAAATCCAGGATACTGGAATAGATGAGTTTGAAACTAAATATCGTGCAAAAAACGGTGACATCAGAGATATAATAAATATGTTCCAGTTGGTTGAGTTTGATGGAAAGCAGTTTTTGTATGTTATTGCCCGTGATATTACTGAACGCAAGAAAGCAGAAGACTCAATGGACAGAATTATGAAGGAACTTTTGGTAATTAATGAAAAGTTGAGGGTTGTTGGCAAGTTAACTCGGCATGATGTTCGAAACAAGTTGTCAGTTATTTCAAACAATATTTATCTTGCAAGGCAACAATTTGCTCATAACAAAGATATTTCTAAATATTTTAATTCTATAGATTCAGCAGTTGAGCAAGTGATCCGAATTTTTTCCTTTGCCCAAACTTATGAGCAGTTGGGTGTTGAAGAGTTATCGTATATTGATGTCAAAAAAAGTGTTGATGAAGCAGTTTCCCTATTTTCATGCATAGATGGAATCAAATTTGTTAATGGCTGTTCCGGATTCTCTGTAATGGCTGACTCTTTGTTAAGGCAAATTTTCTACAATTTTATTGACGACTCTTTGAAACATGGCGAAAAAGTAAGTGAAATCAAAGTTTACTACAAGGAAGAAGTGGACCACATAAGCCTAATTTATGAAGATAACGGAATCGGAATACCTGAAACTGAAAAAGAAATTTCTTTCAAAGAAGGTTACGGGAAAGGCAGTGGCTACGGACTTTACCTAATACGAAAAATTTGTGAAGTTTACGGTTGGACAGTAAACGAGCTTGGAAAATTTGGTGAAGGCGTACAATTTGTGATTTATGTCCCGAAAATTAACAAGAATAATAAACCCAATTACAAAATTGAATTGGATTAAGGCAGTTGTTTGCAATTATTGTTATTTGTACCTTTGATTTGTATTTTTTGAAAGAGTAACTCTGAAAAGGGAGAAATGCTGAGTCTTACCAATATACTGGTGAACGTTATAATGAGTGAAACGAATTTAGTGTCAATACAACTAAATGGAATAAAGCAAGATTTCATTTTGAACAAAAAAGATTTTAAAACTGGGAGCCGCGGATACCATGCACAAGGAAAAATGCAAATTGGTGACAAACGCTACCAATGTAACATCTTGTGTGTAGAAATCGGTTCAAAACCAAAAGACAAGTAAGACTTGTCTCATCGTTTTTATAATAAAAGAAAAAAAGAAAAAGGCTGGATTTTTTAGTTTCACAAGTTTACTCGACAAGAGTCATGTTTTCTCCGCAACAAACTAGGGTTCCAGCACCAGCATCTAGAATTTTTACTTTGTTTCCACAAATTTCACAAAGGTATACTTGTCCTTCTTCTGTCAACTTTACACCTCCTTTTTTTGTGCTATAACCAGTTAGTAGTTTTCACACCAAACTTCAAAGTAAGCTCTTGCATGGTCACACACGGGACATTTTTCTGGAGCTTCAATGCCCTCATGCACGTGGCCACAGTTTCGGCATTTCCATTTGATGACTTTGTCTTTTTTGAAGACTGTACCTTGTTCAATATTGGCTAACAGTTTTCTGTATCGCAGTTCATGTTTAGCTTCTACTTTTGCTACCATCTGAAAAGTATTTGCAATGTCCATAAAACCTTCTTTTTCTGCTACTGCTGCAAAATCAGGATATAATGTTCCCCATTCCATTTTTTCTCCTTCTGCGGCGGCTTTCAGGTTGGATGCTGTTGTACTAATAACCCCTGCGGGGTATGCTGCAGTGATTTCAACGTCTCCACCTTTGAGATATTTGAAAAACAGTTCAGCGTGTTCTTTCTCATTCCCTGCGGTTTCAGTAAATATTTCTGAAATTTGTTCGTAACCTTCTTTCTTTGCTACACTCGCAAAAAACGTGTATCGGGTTCTGGCTTGTGATTCACCAGCAAAAGATTTTAGGAGATTTTTCTCAGTTTCACTACCTTTTAATTCCATGGTCAAAACCTCATTATACTAAAATATGCGTTATTCACAATTCTTAAACCTATCTAAATCTGTCAAAAACCACATTTTATGACCTTATTCGTTCTTTTGTTTTCATGCAATTTGTTTTTGTTTGGGTATTTGAGATTCTGTATCACAAAACTTTCACTCTTAAAATCACGAGGAAAAATCACAGTAACTAACAAAAAGCTTGATGACCTAGCAAGAAATCATCAATGGCGCTTTTAGTATCGTTTTTTTGGGGCAATTCTAGTGGATTGTTGCATTAATAATTGTGGCGAGGGGTCTTGTCTATTTGGCGAAGAAAAAGAAAACCCATTTTTTTATTTTGTTTGAATTTTTTCTTTCATATCGCATGGAATGTAAAGGGTTTGTTCTGCAAGGAATGCGCCTAGAAAATTGCAAAAGAATTGCCCGTCTATTTTCTCTAAGTGTTTGCATGTTTTGCACACGCTGTCTGTGCCTGAGAATTTTCCGAGGACCGTTTGATTCGTCATGTTAACTTTCCTGTTTTTCATCTACATTAAATTCCTTTCGGATTTTAATAGATACGATTTTGTTTGTATTGGGTGTTAGATTATTCTTGGCTATTGATCATAGTTTACACCAACAAAAATGGGGGGTGGTGGAATATTTCGTGCTTTCACTTATATGAATCTTTGACCTCTGGGCTTGGATTTTGGCGCTGATAATGTAGCCATCTTTTTCTCTAGGTTGTTGACGCGTATTTTCAGGTCCACTATCTCTTTTTCTAGCCCAGCCACTGTGGGGTTGGGCACGATTTCCGCATCCTGTTTCATCTTTTGGATAAATATACAATAAATACCGTATTATTTATAAGATTTACACGTTAATGAAGGTAAGTGTTGACTAATTAAACAAAGAATGATTTTTGTGTTGAAATTTTTTTATTCACATCCCGACAAATGCCTTTAGCCTTTTTGAACGTTTCTTCATCCCTAACTTGCATGATAAGAACTAGTGTTCAAATTTGAAATGATAATAACACACAAAAAATGGAACACTAGAATCCCTTTAGGGCTAAAGAGCTGTTTAGACACCTTAAAATAATCTTGTTTCATATATTTGGAACTTGAGTGAAACTTGTATGACTGTTGATTTTAGTTCCCTGAAAAAAATTGTAGAAGGCAAAACCAAGATAGTCTACGAAAACCCCAATGACCCCAAAACTGCGTACATGGTTTTCAAAGACGACATCACCGCCGGAGATGGAGTAAAACATGACATAATTCAAGGCAAAGCTTTGGTGGACTGGAAAACAAACAAGGACATCTTTGAGTTGTTAAACCGAAAAGGTGTTCAAACTCATTACATTTCTAGCCCCGAAGAAAAAGTTTCACTGGTTAAGAAGCTGGACCGAAAAATTAACCTAGAAGTAGTCAGCCGAAGAGTTGCTGCAGGTTCAATTCTAAAATGGGGCAAAATGGTTGAAGGAACACGGTTTGATCCTGTAATTACCCAGTTCCATTACAAAGATGATCCCTTGCACGACCCTATGCTTGATGACAAATACATTGATTACATTATCACAGCAAAAGAAGGCGGAACGGATTTTGCTGTTATGCGCCAAATGAATGCCGAAATTTTTGTTCATCTCGAAAAAGCTTTTGCACGATTTAACATTCAATTAATTGACATGAAACTAGAGTACGGCATAATTGGCGGACAAGTATACTTAATAGACGAAATCACTGGAGGCTCCTTCAGATTATGGCCTTATGCCCATGACAATCCCAACTTTGACCAGCGTAATGTTCTATCTGAACTAAATCCAAAAGGAAGACTTGATAAAGACACCTACCGCATGGGTGAAAACGTCACTAATGTTCTAACCAAGTTTGAAGAAATCGCAAAAATAACTGAAAAATTCAAAAACTTGTAACAATTATTAATCTTCGTTTTCGTCTGTCGATTGATATTCAGCTACTGTCTCTCTTCCATGGGGCATAACGTAAACTTTGGCGTTTTTACCTGCAATCTCAAAGGCATCTCGCATGGCATCGTTCATTGCACTTGACGTTCGCATCTTGAAGGTGTTAATTGCATAACAATCAGGCATAACGGAAACCAGAATAATTGTGACTTTTTGAAGAGCCTTGTTAATGAAATATGCTTTGTGACCACCTAGAACAAAATTCTTTTTTATTTCTCGTTCTAACCGTTTTATATCCGTATATTTTTCCATCCACTCGGCAAAAGCTTCGTTACCATGACCTTCTGGGCATTCAGCAACCAAAATTATTATTCCTCTTCTTTTCACGGCATCTAACGCGTTTTGTAATGCTTTAGTTGCTTGATACAGGTTAATATCATGAGGGTGCCCGCCTGCACTTACAACAACAATGTTTGCCCGTTGCTCAATAGGAACTTTATACATTTCGTCAACAAGTTTTGTGCCTTCAAGAAAAGCTTGCTCTACATCTCCGGCAAAGGCTTGAACCAACTCGTTTTTGCTGTTGGTTACAACATTAAGAATGAAATCAACCTTTGCCAGTCTGGCTGCTTCTAACATGTCTTCGTGAACGGGGTTGCCCTCTAAAACGCCGGTTGTGGCTTTAGCGCTTACCAGTAATGAATGGTTTTGTTGAATAGTTTCAGCGCTTGAAACCGCAGGAAGAACTCCTTTTCTTCCTCCGCCATATCCAGCGTAATAATGCAAGTTTATTTCACCTGTCAAAATTTTGACATCTGCTTCGGCAAAAACTTTGTTTATATTGACTTTAGTTTCATGGGATGTTTCTCCTACAAAAACTTGGTCTTCAGCCTTGGAATCATGGTTGAATATTTTCACTCTTTCTAAAGCTTCTTTTCCTATGAGTTTTTCTTGCTCTTTAGGAGTTACTGGACGATGTATTCCACATCCAAAAATAATTGTAACGTCAGAATCGTTCACTCCTGCTTTGTTCAGTTCATCAAGTAACGGAACAACCATCAAATGACTTGGAGTTGCTCGTGTAGCATCATTAACAACTATGGCAACTTTGTCTCCAGATTTCGCAATTTCACTTAGCTTTTTGGTTCCTATAGGCTCATTTAAGGCTCTTTCAATTTCTCCTCTCGGATCTTCTACCCCTTTTTTCTGTTTGGGTTCAATATCTCCCAAAAAGTTACGTGTGGGTATTCTTGCACAAACTTCAGTTTTCCCGTAAGGAATCCACGCATCAACCATAAAAGACACTTCTGACTAATTAGAAGGTTTTCTTTGTGCTTCATTTAAAAGTAACGGCTAAACGACGATACGTCTTTAAAACTGTCTGCACATAAATTCAATAGAGGATGAGGAACCTTGGAAAAACAACAAATGAAAACCGAATTGGGAAAAATATTGACCAAAGTTGGTGCATTAAAATTTGGGGTTTTCACTCTGACCAGTGGAGAAATCAGTTCATATTACCTAGATTTACGAATTGTTCCAAGTTTTCCTGAAGCCTTTAAACACATATGTGACTTGTATGTTGAACTAATAAAAACTGAAGTTGGAACAGACAACTTTGACCGAATAGCCGGAATACCCACTGCCGGGATATCATTTGGTGCAATGGCTGCATACAGTCTCAAAAAACCGTTTGTGTATGTTCGCACGGCAGAACGTAAACACGGAAGAGGACGAAGAGTTGAAGGAATTCTATCCCCTGGAGACCGTGTGTTACTAATTGACGATCTCATAACTAAAGGAGGATCAATAATAAATGCTGCAGACTCAGTTAGAGCAGAAGGTGGCATAGTTACTGACGCTGTAGTCTTATTAAATCGTGAAGAAAATGGAACTCAGAATCTTGCGGATGTAGAAATTAAACTCCATTATATGTTAACCACTTATGAACTTGCTCAAGAAATGTACAAAAGAGATGCAATAACTGAAGAACAACTGAAAACAGTTTCAAAACAGATCAAAGAAAAACAAAACCGTTGAACTTTTTTATATTCAACACGACTCATTCTCGATGAGTTTCTCTTATATTTTCAATCCTAATATTATTTCATATGAAAAAAATCTGGATAATATTTACTCTTACTGTAATAATAGTTGCTCAAGTGGCTTTCATTTCTTCATTTCATTCCGTTTCAGAACACTCATACGTTTCTGACACATCGGCTGTTATTATCTCCAAACTTAATTATGCTACCTTGCGAACTACAATCCATATTTCTCTCAAACACGGACTTGCTGAACCTTCTGTGTTTTTAATTTTTCCAAACGGCACTCAAATAGAAATAAATGATGATTACACCCTGGACGTATTTCTTCCTCGAAGCGGTGATTTGTTTGGCAGTTATTCAACTGGAACCATGTTAGGCCTGTCTGACAATTCAGATGGTTATTTAACTTTGAGGCTTTCTCACAAAAGTCCAATTGATATTGATGTAATTTCACTTCCTAGTGACTTCCTTTTATGGTTGACCGATGACAAATTAACAAGGTATTCTGACTATGTCGATATTTACTGGTTTAAAATCCAAGGAGAAGCAAACATACACATCAACGGACACGGGTGGGCAATATAATGGAGCCAAACCTTTCTTCTAAAATGACCGAATTCATGATTGCATTGGATCAAATAAAAAAATATCGTACAATTGTTTCATCAATTGCAGATTTTGTCTTGATACTTATGGGGGCAATTATTATCGCTTTATCTATTAATTCTTTCGTGCACTTGTTTTCAGTTTTTGTCGGTAGCGTTGAGGTACTTAATGTAATTGCCTCCACTTTGACTATTTTCATATTTCCTGCTGGAATCATTATTGCAACCCTTTGGGTTAATCGAAAAATGAAATCAATTAAAGGTGGTTATTGGAGAAATACGCTGAACGAAGGGGCGCCTGGAGCACTAAAACTATTACAAAATATTGAGTGGACTAAGACCTTTAGTGACATACGATACGCAAAGCTTGGATTCTTTCTATATGGCGTTGCTAAAACGGTGGCTTTTTGGGGGGTAGTAGTTTTCTCTATGTTCATATTTAATGGGTTTGTTGAATCTGCTCTCCATTTAAGCCTTGACTACAATCTCCTAATGATTTTTTCCTTAGTTGTTGTTTTAATAATGAACAAAAACGACCTTCGTACCCGTTATGAACAGATGGGTAGACTCGATTGGCTTCTGTGGGAGCTTCGGTGGTTTGAAAGTGAATTCAGGGAAGCCGATTTCGAAGCCTGACCTTTACGTGTTAGCTAGAATAATCAAGGTTCTGAAAGAACAAAAAAAACTAAACAGAACCACTCTTGCTACACATACTGGTTTATCATATGACCGGTTTGTGAAATATCTGAAATGGATGACAAATAAAGGATTTGTTGAAGTTGACTCGGATGGTGAAGTCTTTCTTACAAAATTAGGTGTAGAAACTTACGATCGCCTAGTTAACTGGATTCTAAAATATGTTGGGAAAGTAAGGTTCCCTAAGTTTAGTGAATAAACTTCGGTTTCAAAACAAATTATTCGTAGTAGATTAGGTCTTCAAGTTCCAGGTTTTCGTGAAGTTTAGTTACTGCTTCGTATACGTTTTCTTCTTTTTTGGCTCCTGTGCATACAAGTTTTCCGCTTGCGAAAAGAAGAATTACGACTTTGGGGTCATCCATTCTGTAGATTAGTCCTGGGAACTGTTCGGGTTCATACATTGTTCTGCCCAGAGTGTATGCAGAGCGTTCAAGGTCTATTAATCCTGCCAAGTTTCCTGAGGCTACAATGTTTTGTATGTTTAATTCGGGTTTTCCAACAATGATTATGCCGCTTTTCTTTAGTTCCCTTACGACTTTCAGGACTGCTCGTCTGGATTCTTTTTCTGATTTTGCGCCAGTGCAGACCATTTTTCCAGAATTAAAAATTAAAGTTGCAGTTTTTGGTCTTTTTAATCGAAAAACCAGTCCAGGAAATTGTTCTGGTCGGTACTCGACTCCGGGGTACCCTTTTACTATTGCGTTCAAGTCAAGCTTCTGATTCAATGATGCAGATGCAACAACATTCTCTATTGTAATCGATGCAATAACTTCGGGTACCTTTTTTCCCTCCCTTATAAAACATCAAGAAGTTGTTCCAGTTATTTATAAAGGCTTTCTTGAGAGTCTTCTTGACTGGTAATTTTCCTCTTAATTGTTGGTCCCAACTCAACAAGCAACAAAATTCCAGCTAACAACACAAAAAATGCCAATTTTACCTCAAAAGGTTGAATAAAAAGAACAAACTCCCCAACCCACGGAATCTTGAATCCTATGTATCTACCAACAATTGCGCTTTCGTCAACTTCCCACCAATCTTGAAATGAGTTATTATCTCCCCACGTTTTGAAACTATATGTTCCATCCCCGTTGTCTATCTTAGTTACTGCCCTGTGAATAATTAACTCGGTTGAACTGCCTGGTTCATCAAAAACGATTATGTCTCCAGGGGTTTCAGAATCTTTTGTACCAACTTGAATTTCTGAAATATCTTCTATTCCCTCAATTAGTATTAGGTCGCCTTTGTACAATACTGGTTCCATGCTTCCTGAAGCAACAGCCAAAATTGGATGATCCGTTTTGAAGGCAAAACCAATTCCAAACCAGAAAATTAAGACTGCACCTATAACAATCCCTATCATTAGGATCGTTTGCACGTAATCGCGTTTCAATATCTCCGGTAACTGCATTGTGCGTTTTGGCTCCAGCAAATTCAGAATTTTTTAACTTTCTCTTTGTGGCAGACCATAAAAAGATAACGCATAAAACAACAAAAAAAGAGGATAATATGGACTACCGGGTTAGCCATTTTTCCCTTTTTTCAACCTTAATTTACTGATATGTTGCGCGCTAATTGTTGTCTCGGCTTTGGCGAGATTCCTTATCAGATTTTTTGTTTGTTTAAGACAAACCTGAAGGATTTCCCGCATTTAGTACAGTCGAAAAGTCCGATAGTTAGTTCAGTTTTTTTTCCTTCATTGTCTGGGCGACCAGCCATCTTCCATGTTTTCCGAGGAGATGCGACTTCAGCTCCACAATTTTTACATTTAGGCATTCATCAATTCCTCCATTAAATAACACATACTTTTTCTGTGCATGTTGAATAAAAGATTTGTCTTTCATCTTTACTCCTGATGAACGTGATAACTTGTTACATAAAAATTTTTTAAATCTGAAACAGTTGCTATGTTTCATTTATGCTTTTTTACTGACTTTTACTTGTTGGGCGTAAATGCTTGTAAATGAACCTAATTGGTGCGGATCCAACTGTTGTTTTTCCGTTTCTTTGGTCTTTTCTACTTGTTGCTATGTCATAATTGTATTCTTCTTTACATTTTTTGATCAACTTTTTTGCCTCGAAAACGATTTTGTATCCTTCACTTGCATTTCTTAGCAACAAGTGAACTCCTTGAACAACAAATTATTCAATTCTACAATTTAATTTAGTCGGTAGTTGCATTTTGTAACGTGATTTATCCTTTAACTGTAGATCACGAAAACAATAAAAGTAACTGCTTATTTATAACCAGAATCGAGAGGGTAAATCTTGTTTCTTGCACCTTTTGTTGCCTCGCCTGCTGCAGTAGTGCGTCAAATGTTATTTTTATCTGAACTAAAATCTGGCGAAGTTTTATATGATCTAGGTTCTGGAGATGGTCGTGCAGTAATAATGGCTGCCAAAGACTTCGGTGCAAGTTCAGTTGGAATCGAATTGCGGGATGATTTAGCAAAAAAAGCCTTAATGAGCATTCATGAGCTTGGTTTGGATGGTAAAACCAAAATCGTTCAAAGTGACATCTTTGATGTTGATTTGTCTGATGCTGATGTTGTTTTCTTGTATCTGACAACTAGTGCCAACGAAAGGCTCAAGCCAAAACTAGAACAAGAACTCAAATCTGGAACACGGATAGTTTCTCACGACTATGAGATTCTAGGCTGGAAACCCAAAAAAATTGAAAATTTCTGTGAAAACCCTAAGCTTGGTTATCCTTCACACACTCTTTATGTTTATCATGTGTAACTTTTCAATTTGTTTGGGTATTTTTTGGCTGGGTTACAAAAGAAGATGTTTAAATTCAGGGTTTATTGATTATTTGCCCAGTTATTCAATCAATGAGTGTGTATTTTCGGAAAATGAATCCTGTAACTTGGCGAACTGTAAAGTCTTGGAGCTGTGTCGGGTGTGGCATGTGCTGTAAAGATTATCATGTTGTTCTAAATTTTAACGAATGGATTTCTATTGTAAAACACTACGGTGCAGGGACAACAATACCTACTCCAAGTAAGTTACTTTTGGGAAAAAGGAGCAACGGTACGTGTTGTTTTCTTAATCAGTTCAAAAACACTCCTTCTTGTGGGTTACAACACGCAAAACCCCTTGCTTGCAAGATTTGGCCTTTCAAAGTTTTTGATGAACCGAAGTTTGGTCAGGCAGGTGAAGCATTGTTTTTGTATCGTGGACGTAACCTCTATGTGTATGTGGACCCTGAATGCACCGGAATAAATAAGGGAGCACCAACTACTGATTTTAAATTCAAAATTTTGCCAGAATTCATTGATGTTGCATTAGGTTTGCGCCAAAACCAATATTATTCAACTTCAAAAACCCGTGTTCAACCGTTTCAACAGCGTTTCCGAGGGCGTACTGTAATTTGATGTTTTCACGGTTCCTTTATATGTAATAACACCGTTATAGATTTGTGAATTCAATTGCGACCCCCTTGTGAAGTTGTTGTGCGTTCGGTTTTACCTGCTTTTCGTTCACTCGTAGCTAGGCGCCTGATAGAAGACTTCAAGTTTTCTCAGGTGAATGCAGCAAAAAAACTTGGAACAACCCAAGCTTCTGTGAGTAACTATCTGTACTCAAAACGAGGAAAAAAGCTGGTAAAACAACTTGAAGACTCACCAAATGTTCAAATGATAGTCGACGAAATTGCCCAAGGAATAGCAGAAGATAAAATTTCTCCGATTGATGCGATGTTACATTTTTGCAAATTATGTGAAGCACTACGGTCAGAAGACTTGGTAAATGATTGGCACAAAGAAATAACTAACACTCCAAAAAGTTGTAATGTTTGTCTGTCAACAAAAAGCAAAGATTGAAAACCTTTTTGAATTGTTGAGTTTTTAAACTTGTAGTCTTAACGACAAAAACTAAGGACACAAGAGTTATGCTCCTGTTTGTATGATAATTTATTACAATTGGTGAGTTATGTGCAAAAGAAATTTCATCGCTGTGCTATGAGATCAAAAGATGCAAAAAAAATTACTCAAGAATTTTCTGAAAAAATTGGGATTAGTATTAATCAGTTTTTTGAAAACAAAATTCATATTGAATCATGTCAAATTGAAGCTTCCACACTGTTTCTTTTTAACGGGAAACCCCTGTTAGCAAAATCAGATAATATACTTTTTTTCACTCTGTTTTTTGATGAAATTTTTTCATTATTTCCAAAAGTAGTCGTAGATATGGGGGCTGTTCCTTATGTTTGTAAAGGAGCAGATGTAATGGCTCCTGGTATTCAAGAAATCCACGGTGAATTCAATGAAAACGGTCTTGTTTTAGTCGTTGATGAACGCCACAGGAAACCCTTGGCAGTTGGTTTAGCCCTCTTTAGCTCTGAAGAAATGAAAAAGATCGATCGGGGTAAAACTATTAAAACTCTTCACTATGTCGGAGACAAATTATGGAACGGTTTGAAAGGTTCCTGAAACCACGTTTTTTCTTGATTTTTTCCAAAAATGGGTTTAATCATCATATCTGCTTTCTAAGAATCATAGAATGTTAATTAGAACCATGGATTTTTGAAGATTATACCCTGCGTGAAGCGGAAATGTTTAAAATGAAACTACTATAACTAAATAACTGGAGTGACGTCGTTTGTCCACAACAGAACGAGAGATTGGTAAAAATCAAAAAAAATCTTACCTTAAAGCAATGCCCCTGCGAGACCTCTCCGATGTGGAAGTTATCAAACATGAACTCAAAATGGGAAACATCATAATTTTAAAAATCACGCCTCTAGCAAGAAAAAGCATTGACGACGTAAAAGTTGCAGTAAATGAGCTTTCTGTTTTTATCAAATCCATTGAAGGTGACATTGCCAGCCTTGGGGAAGAACGGGTTGTTATTGTTCCAAAAGAAGTAAGAATATGGCGCCCAGAGACTGTTGTCTCTGAAAAAGCGCCTACCGCAGCTTAATTGTTTCCAAAACTTCTGGAACCAAAGCCTCTATGTTGTATTTGCGGTTGAACAAATGTGCCATACTCAAACTTTTAGATTTTTCACCGTGAAGCACGATTATTCTTTCAGGTTTTGGTTTCATCCGATGAAGGTAATTCATAAGTTGTCTTCGGTCTGAGTGACCAGAAAATCCTCTTACGGATTCAACTTGCATTTCAACGTTCGTTACTTCCATTTTGCCGTTGCTGTTGATTATTGGAGCTTCTGTCATACCTTTTTGGAGTCTTGATCCCATGGTTCCGTCAATTTGGTAACTGACAAAAATTATGGTGTTTCGTTTGTCACCGGCTAACCGTTTAAAGTAATCGATTACTGGTCCACCTTCAAGCATGCCTGATGTAGCTAAAATTATACATTGTTCTCCGTCTACAATTTCTTCTCTTGCGCTGGGGTGTTCAACAATTGTGAAATAGTCTGACTGGAATGGGTTAATTCCTTCATACAAAATACTATTTCTAACGTTTTTGGCGAGATATTCTGGATATGCAGTGTGTATTGCTGTTGCTTCTGAAATCATTCCCTCTACAAATACAGGGGCTTCTTTCAATATTCCTCGTCGCATATAATCGTCTATGATTAACATGATTTCTTGGGCTCTTCCAACGGCGGGAACAGGAATCAAAACTTTTCCTTGCCTATCTAGGGTCTGGTTAATTATTGAGGTAATTCTTTCTTCGGACTCTGCTCTTGTAGGCATAATGTCTTCTGGAGCACCGTATGTGCTTTCTGTGATTATTGTCTCTACTCGTGGGAACATTGCAACTGCAGGTTCAAGTAACATGGACTTACCAAACTTGTAGTCTCCCGTGTATACCAGATTGTGCAGTCCCTCTCCTATGTGAAGATGAACCAACGATGAACCCAGAATGTGTCCAGAATTATGCAAAGTTAAACGCATGTCTGGGGCGATATCAGTTACAGAGCCATACCTTAATGGAATGGTATGCATAACAGTGTCTCGGACATCTTTTTGCCCGTAAGGTGGCATTACCCCTTGTTTATTTGCAACATCGAGATAGTCAAGTTGCAGCAAAGTCATAAGACTAGACGTAGGGGCAGAACAGTATACTGGACCATCATATCCGTATTTGAACAAAAATGGTAAAAACCCACAGTGGTCTAAGTGAGCATGACTGATTACTACAGCATCTAGATCGTCTAAATCAAACTGTGGAGTGTCTAATCTTGGAAATGCTACTGTCGGATCTGTAGCTCCTGGGTTGATTCCACAATCCAGCAAAACACTGCTTTCTCTTGTTTGAACAAGAATGGCTGATCTTCCTACTTGTCGGAAGCCTCCAAGTGCAGTAAGTCGAACGTCTCCGACATCGTGCAGTGATGGTCTAAAAATTCGTTCACCGATTGATCTTAGAATACGTTCTCTTTCTTTACTTTCTGAGTACAAAAAGTGTCTCATGTGAGCAATAATCTTTGATGGTATAGGTGGACTTCGTAAAATTCGAGGTCTCCAGCGAGTCTGTTTAATAATGTCCTGAAGAACAGTCCCATTTTTTCCAATAACTACTCCAGGCTTTTTAGCCTCTATGATTACCTCTCCAAGGCTTGGATCAAAATTTATGTTAGTAATTTCAGCTTCTTCAGAAACAATCTCTTTTATCAGACGTTCTGTGTCTCGTTCTTTCGCTCGGATCGATGGATCAGAACGGACAACAATTCTTTTTCGGATCAGCTTGACAATTTCTGCAATAACAAAACTTTGTTCAACTAAAACTTCAGGTTTTTTGGTGTAAACCGCCAGAGCAGGTCCTTCATACTCGATGCGTGTTACTTCAGCTTCTGGAGGTATTTTTTCCAAAATGTGCTGACTTATATCGACTTGGTCTTTTCCGTTTGATGTCAAACTGTTTTTACGCTCCTTAGGAGCCTTCTAAAATCGCCTTTTTTTCCTCATTGCTGAGTGAGCGGTATCCATCTTTTGTTATAACGGCTATGTCGTAGTTGTTTCCACTTGCTATGTCTCTTTTCATGGCTGAATCAACAGCACGGACAACTACTGGTAATACTTCCGTAATTGGTAGTCCTTCTTTGAATTTATCTTCTAGAACTCCATATGCAATGGGAGAACCTGATCCAGTGGCAACACATTTCTCTTCTAAGAGGCTGCCAAGAGGATCTAACGAGAAAACGTGGGGTCCTGTATTATCATATCCTCCGACTAGAATTTGTGCCATTAGACCTCCTCGTGCAGAGAACAGGACATTTGAAACTAAGCGAGCTGCTGATTTTATTGGCATTGGTCTGCTATTGTTGAGTTTGTATAGTTTGGCGTTTACTTTGAGCACTTCAACTACGTATTGTGCATCTGCAACTCCGCCAGATATAGTCATTCCAATATGGTCATCGATTTGGTAGATTTTTTTACCTTGTTTGTGGGCTACAAAATATCCCATGGTTACTCGAGTGTCTGATGATAGAATTACGCCGTCGGTGCAAACTACGCCGACCGTTGTTGTTCCTTTTAATGCTAATTTTTCAATGTTTTCTTGCATTTTAGTGCCCCCGAAAATATGTTTTTTATTTTGATAAAATGACTCGGGAGAAGTCAGAGGTGTATATACTCCTTTGGCGTATTTAAAAACATTTCGAAACCCAATCTTTAATTGACCGGTCTTTTTTTGTTGAATCCCTGAAACTTAATATGTAGCCTTTTATCATACCGTGGTTACGTTGACAATGCAGTTACATCGAATGCAACTTCCTCGTGAAGTTGTTGTTGGAAACGAAACTTTGCTTTTACTAAGCGAGATTTGCCAGAAACTAGGCTTTAGTGAATCGGCTCTTGTAGTCACAGGTCCAGACACTCAAAATGTTGCAGGGCGTAAAGTCATTGATTTGCTTAGTGACAAAGGAATGGATGTTGATTTAATTGTCGTGAACTCTTCAACATTGCAAGAAGTTAATTCTGTTGAAGAACGCATTAAAGAAATTAAACCTGAAATTGTTCTTGGTGTTGGTGGCGGAACAAAGATCGATGTGGCAAAACTAAGTTCTACTCGTCAAGAGCTTCCGTTCATAAGTGTGCCAACAAATGCTTCACATGATGGTATTTCAAGCCCTGTTGCTGCTGTGAAAGGTTTAGATAAACCGTATTCTGTGATGGCACAGTCTCCTATGGCGATAGTTGCTGACACTGACGTAATTATTCGTTCAGATTACCGCTTTACTGCCAGTGGATGTGGAGACCTTGTATCCAAGTTCACTTCTGTTCGAGACTGGGAATTAGCTTACAAAGTAAAAAACGAATATTATGGCGAGTATGCAGCAAGTTTGGCGTTAATGAGTGCACGTCTAGTTACAAAAAATGCGGATTTAATCAAACCGGGCTCAGAAGAAGGTCTTAGACTTGTTTTGGAAGCCCTGATTAGCTGTGGAGTTGCCATGAGCATTGCTGGAAGCAGCAAACCATGTAGTGGTTCTGAACACTTGTTTAGTCACTCTCTGGATGTGGTTGAAGCTAACGGGGGGTTACATGGTCAACAATGTGGAGTTGGCGCGATAATGATGGCTTATCTTTATGACATCGACTGGAAGGGCATTAAAGGCACCCTCCAAAAGACAGGTTGCCCAACCACTGCTGAAGGGCTTGGTGTAAAACCAGATTCTATTGTTAAAGCTTTGGTACAATCTTGTAGCATTCGTCCAGAACGCTACACTATTTTGGATGCGAAAGAATTAGATTACGATTCCGCAGAGAAACTTGCAAAGATAACCGGCGTAATTCCTTAGTTTGGTTTTAAGCTGTTGAAAATTCGTTTGAATGGCCAATTTCTATCTTTTTGGTATGAAACGAAGCCCGTAAACTGTTTTTGAACTGACTAATTTGGTGAATTTGCCATGAATGACGGTTGCCGTTTTGTATTTGCGGCTCATTTTCTTGTTTAGATTTTTTCTTAATTTTTTATTTTTTCATTAATTTTTTCTGCTAATTTTTTCTATTTTATTGCAAAAATGGCTAAGAAAGTCTGTCTCAAATTTAGTTAAGCGTGTTAATGATTAATGTTGTACATGTGATGGTATCTATGCTTGTTTAAAAGGCACTTGAGGTTATTTGACAAAAAGAAGGCTATTTTGACAGTTACCGATATATCTGCATGTTAACAACAGTTATTTCGGTCTTTTATAGTAGCTTTCGACTGGGTGTTAGAATTTGATCTCATGGAAGTACTCTTTCGAGAAAATAAGCACGGATTTGGAATTAGCTAAGAAAAAGAAGCAAGCCCTTGATGCTCTTTACAATTCAGGCAAAATTTCGGTTTCTACGTACGATTCCCTTGAAAATGAACTGTCAACCATCATCTCCGATATTGAGATGCGACAAAAACTTCTTGCCGACAATTTATCTTCAAAAGTTGAAGAACTAGAAAACCAAATTGGCACATTGGAAATATTTCTTGCAAACTCTGAAATTCAATACGCCGCTGGAGAAATCGACGATGAAGTACACGCTAACGAAATTATTGCTTTTTCAAACGGACTTTACTCCTTGAAAAAACAGTTGGTTTTCCTCAAAGAAGCAGTAAACACGATTATCCCTGAAGAAGAAGCACCATCCATTTCAGTTGAACCAGAAACGGTTGAACCAGTTCAATTAGGCACTCCAGTGGTAGAAGAACCAATCGAGATGCCTGTTACTGTTCCAGAAGTTTCTGTTATGGCTCCAATTGAAGCACCAGTTGAACCGGTTGATGAGGCACCCGATGTTGAAGCCCCTGTAGAGGCTCCTGAAACTCCAGTTGAAGAAACATTTACTCCTTCCCTTGAAGCTCCAGTTGCAGCTTTTACATCTGAACCAGTTTCACCCTTTGAAGTTCCAGTTACTGCTCCAATCGAAGAAATTCAAAGTCCAATTGAAACACCAGTCGCAGACGCTTTTGAAACTCCAATGGATGCAATAGTTGAAACCCCTGAAGAAACTCTGATTGATGATATTTTTGCTCCTTCTGTTGATCTTCCAGACGAAGAAGAAACCTTTGAAGTACCAGTTGAAATTCCAACTGAGCTGCCTGTTGAAGCGTCTGTTGAGGCTTCTGTTGAACCTGTTGCTGAAGTTCCAGTTGAAGTTCCTGTAGAAGCTCCTGTTGAAGAAGTGATGGATTTGCCAGTTGAGGCTCCTGAAGTTGAAGCTGAAGCTCCTGAAGTTCTGGTTGAGGAAACTTTTGAAGAGGAAGCTGTTGCTCCTTCTGTTGAAGTTCCTGAAGCTGTAGTTGAAGAAGCAGTTCCTGAAACATCTGTTGAATATGAAGCTCCAGTTGAAACTGCTGAGCTGCCTGTTGAAGCGTCTGTTGAGGCTTCTGTTGAACCTGTTGCTGAAGT